>DYCR01000001.1:0-128187 GCA_019418025.1 Clostridiales bacterium
CTCCTCGGTCTGCTCCAGGATCTGGCGGCGCTTCTGCATCAGATAGTCCACCGTCTCCACTGCGGCCTGACCCGTTTTCGTCGGGTATTTTTCACTATACCACAATCCCCCGGGATTTGCAACGAGGTTCCGCCCCGCAAAAATACCGCACCTGAAGCCGAAGCCTCAAATGCGGTATTTTATCCCGTTGTCAGAACTTAATCCAGTTTTCTCCAGTTATCCTTCTCCCAAACATTGTCATGGACAGCAAACCACTCACCGGGAAGGAAGGTGGTGCCGTTATTCGAGAAGATAGACCACTCTTTCGAGAAGAAGATGTGCTGTTCCGGCTTGTTCTTTGCATCGCTGTTGATGGGATTGCCCGTAAACGGATTCGTGGGATTTTCGATCAATCCGTTAGTTGCAAGTGTGGGAACATCGCCGTTGGTCATAAACGTGTTATCCGTGGTGAGTTCCTTTGCATCAAAATCCTTGACCATCAGCAGAGCCTGAAAATACATGGCATCCTCTCCGCTTTCATCACCGAACTTCAAATCATCGATCTGCCCCAGCTCCTGTCCGTGGTCAGAGACGATGATGATACGGGTATTGTCATAAACACCGTTTTCCCGCAGATAGTCGAACCAGTTGCCCAGTTGGATCATGGCCGCCATATTTGCGTGGTAATGCACCACCCGTGACACGGTGTCCATATGCAGCTGTCTGCCGTTTACAACGTAAGAATCCTTATGTTCCGCATCATACTCGGTATTATCGACCACTGCCTTATGCTCATACTCAGGGGTCTGAAGCAGGACCGGGTCATGGGGCGTGTCATTGCTGATCATCATGAAGGTGTTCTTCTGCTGATCCTTGATCTGCGTGAGCGAGGGCAGCTGATTCAATACGGCATAGCCTCTCATAAACCGTTCAGACAGACCGGATGCCTTTGACAAGCCATCCATCGTTTGGTTCAAAACATTGTTGGGATTGTTGTATGTACCATCGGCATAAAGCACATCCTGAATCAGCACCGGACTGACCTTAAAAATGCTGTAACAGAAGAAATTTCTGCTGATGGTCTTTTCGGTCATAACGGAAAAATCCGAATCCGCAATGCCGATATTACCCATTGTGTTGAAGGTCCTGATATTGGGGTAATCATCATAAATGGACAGATCCGGCATCCACCCATAACCGGCATAGGTGGGATCGGATACCGTTACGTCATAGCCCTCCTGATCAAAGATCACAGGCATGACCTTGAGTGCTTCATCGTGCTTATCCCCCAACAATTCCTGATCCCGCTTGTTCATCTCCTCAGGGGTATACTCGTAGCCGCCGTAAAGGGCCGGCGTGCCGAAATTGGTATGTCCGCCAAAGGAGACGGCATTGGGATAATAGGTAAATCCGGCAAACTGCTGGGCAACCTCCGGCTTTTCGTTGAAAATATAGGGGATATAGCTGTTGATGCCCCGATCTAGCATGATGACAACAACATTTTTCCCGTTTTTATCCAGAGAAATGCTGATATCGTCCTTGGATTCTGATTTCAGCGCTTCGATTTTATCCGGAACCACGGACTGAATCCCATAGACATTCACAACTGCCATTCCAACTGCTGCCAGTGTCAGGGCAATATACACAGCCTTGACAAGCTCAGCCTTCTTTTTCCAGATAATGTACAAAACAGCCACAACTGCTACAACGACCAACAGATTCACCATCTGTGACCGCAGTTCAAAGGCAGGCAGTGTGTCAAATTGCAGTGATGCAGACAGGGTGCCGTAATCCGTGCCGAAGAACATGTAGTTCACCACGGCGATGCCGGACAGGGCCCACATGCCAAGACCCATCCACTTTTTCCCTGAGGGGCTTGCCAGCATGTAGAAAATCCCGAACCACACGAGGAACAGCCCCGCCGCCATGGATGCCGCGTTCAGCACATACATCAGCGGATTGTTCAGGGTCGCCGCGTTGATAAATTCCTCCGGCGAGGCCTTGATGACCGCCGAGGGGATCAGAAGTCCCGTCAAAACGGCAATCAGCACGCAGCCTGCGTGGAACAAGAACCGATCCTGCTTCGTGACCTCCACGGGAGGCTTCACGCCGCCCTTTTTCCCCACGAATTGCACCACCACGGGCAGGATCAGCATCGCCGCCAGTGCCAGCACGAACACCTGCCTGCGCAGGCTGCCCATGGGGTTCATCAGAACGTAGACCCCCAAGCAAATGCCGCTCACTGCGGACAGAATGCTCATCACCCTCTTGGGGTTTTTCAGCTTGTAGAAGATGTTCTTTCCCAACGAGAACAGGTTGTTCAGCGTCCAGTAAAACACCAATCCCGAGGGGGAATCGTACAGCAGGACCAAAAAAATCACTGCCATGCCGTAAAGCTGAACCTTCGCCTTTGCGGGGAACCCCTTTGTGTAAATTGCGCCGGAAACCAGATTGATGACCGTCATCAAAATGGGCAGAACATTGATCGTCACTCCGGCGATGACCAGCAGCCCGTCGGGACTGCCCAGATTTTCGATGGGGCCGAAGGACGCACCGTGCAGCAGCTGAAGCTCCGACAGGAAATTGTAGGCCGCCATAAAAAACGGGATCTCCAAAAGCAGGGACATGGAGCCCTTCAGCGCATCGGTGGGCTTGTAATTGTTCTGTCGGTAGTAGGTCTGCAAGATCATGAACCGCTCGTCACCCGAGAAGGTCTTTTTGATGTGCTTGACCCAGTGGCTCAGCCGCTGTTCCGTGTCCCTTGACTCCTCCTGCATGGCATCAGCCTGCTTGTAAAGGGGCAGGACCAGAAAATTCACTACCAAACTCAAAAATATGATCGATAGGCCGGGATTGCCGATCAGCTTGTTTGCAAGGGAATAGATCACCTCAAACAGCAGCTCCAACGGCCCGATCAACAGATTATATAACACAGTCAATATCGACATTTTTCTCTCCTCAAACTACCTGCTCGGTATTTTCAGACCTTGGCCTCCTCGGTCTGCTCCAGGATCTGGCGGCGCTTCTGCATCAGATAGTCCACCGTCCGCACCGCGGCCTGACCCATATGCTGCCACGTCTCCTGACGGGCCTGCTCTCTTCCCGCCCGATAGGCTGGATCGCTCATACAGGTATCGATGACCTCCTTGATGCTGCCCATGTTCTCCTTGGTCAGCTGCTTGCCGATCTTGGGCAGGATGCGGAAGGTCCACAGCTCCTCATCCAGCCAACAGGCATCGTAAGGTGCCTTGTCAAAGGAGGTGTCGGCATAGATGATGGGCTTGTCAAACACCAGAGAAAAATCGAAAAGCACGCCGGAGAAGTCGGAAATCAGGATATCCGAGCGTCTCAGCACCTCGAAATTGTCGTTGTCCCGATTCCACTCCAGCTGATCGCTGTCTGGATATTTCTTCATCAGTCCCTCCAGCATCTCCTTTTCAGAGGTGTAGGACTGGGGGTGGGGTCTGACCACCACATGATAGCCGGTTTTCAGCAGCGCCTCGATCATCTGACCGCCGTAGCGGTTGAAAATGCTGCTGGGGCCCCAAGAGGGAGCCAGAAGGACCGTGGTCTCATGGTCTGTCAGAGGCTGGGCATTTTCCAGACGCTTCTTCATCTCGTCCAGATAGGTCACGCCCACGATCTGTGTCTCTTTCTCGGGCAGCTTGCGGATCTTCTCCAGATCACGCACCTGCTTGACCTGATACTCGCCGGAAAGCAGCACCGTATCAAAATAGTCGATGCCAAACATGCGGTAGACCGTGATGTCACTGGGTGCATGGGGGATGTGGACATACCACTTCACATCCTTGGACCGCTTCCACTGGTAAACGTCCAGACCCGGGGTACTCGACAGCACCACGTCTGCCCGCAGAAGGTTCAGCTTGGCAAAGGCCTTGTTGCCCTCGCCGATAAACTGGCACTTCACGTGCTGAAATTCCTCGTTGAGCGCAGGGTCATCCGGAGACGCCGTCATGTAGACCACGTCCTGCCCCCGCTTTTCAAATTCCCTGCAAATGGGTTCAAATACATTCCAATACCGCTTGCTGTCGGTAAAGATAGCAAAGGGGATGTTGTTGGAATTGGCTTTTTCCTTAGAGCCGCCGCTCAGGGCAAAGCGGACCTTCACCGCCACGTTTCTCAGGGCGTAAATACCTGCGCCCAGCACGCCCACCAGAATGGTGAACAGCATGCTGCCCGTACCGGGATCGATGTAAAATCGCATGTTTTTCTCTCCTCTTTCAGTGGATATTCTTTTTCATTCTAGCACTTTCCCCCGATAATTACAATATAGAATTTCCTTCTCGGCAAATTCCCGGTATTTTGTGTAAAAAAATGTGCGTTTTACGCAAAAAAGCTCCCGACCAAGGTCGGGAGGTGCAGTGTGTCAAACAGTCTGCCAGAGTTTGCCGCTTCAGCGGCAAAAAGATCAAATCATTTTCCACGGGGGCGTGTACCTCGGGGAAAATACTGCTCAGCCTGAGAGTGTGGAATTTCCCCATCAGTGACGGGGAAATTATGCGCGGATCAGGCTGCAAAAACTTGTCGAAAAGCCCTAAGAGGTTTTTTCGACAGGCTGAAAAAAGCTCCCGACCAAGGTCGGGAGCTTTTTGATCAGTCAACGGGGATCTCCGGCCGGGGCTGGCTTACGCCGCCGGACAGGCTGCGCTTGATGAAGAAGGCAACCGTCTTTTCCAGAATGTTGATCACCAGAATCAGCAGCGATACCAGTGCCGTACCCTCGATAAAGGACTGGCTTTCCAGCTGAGGGATCAGCAGGGCCAGAGGCATGGTGCGGAAATTCACAAGGAAGGAGACCGCAGAAATGGTGATCATGGCATTGACGAAGAAATAGCTGTACATCTCCACGATGGTGGACATGGTGCAGGGGATGTAAACATGGAACAAGATCCGCATCCGGCTGATGCCCAGTGTCTGCGCCACGTCCTCCAGATTGGAATTGAACTTGGAAAGGGAGTTGTATGCCAGCAGATAGGGCGAGGAGAAAAAGTGGACGATATTGACCACCACCAGAATGAAGATCGTGGAATAAATGGGCAGACCCTGAAACGACAGCACAAAGGACAGACCCAGAACCACACCCGGGACCGCCAGAGAAAGCATGCTGACAAAGTGGATGGCCTTGTTAGACAGCTTCTTGCCGGAGCGGGCGGTGACATATGCCGAGAAATAGCTCAGGCAGGTGCCGACCAAAGCCGTCAGCAGTGCCACGGCCATGGAATTGACGAAGAACATGCCGATGTTGTTTTCCAGAAGCTTCTTCACAGAAAGCAGAGAAAACGACATATCCACCGGATATTTCTTCACAAAGCTCAGGCAGATGAAGGCAAAGATGGGCAGGCACAGCAAAAACAGCACGATGCCGAAGCAGATGTAGACCAGTAGGTCACGGCGCTTGTTTTCCTCAATGCGGTAGGCCTTGGTGACGGTGCTTGCAGAGCTTGCCGCGCCGCTGTTGCGCAGATCCATCAAAAACGCAGCCACCGCCGGCAGCAGCAGCAGCACGCCGATGACCGCACCGCCGGAGAAGTTCATCATGCCGATGACCTCCCGATACATGTAAACCGGCAGAGTCATGGCCGTGCCGCCGGTCATCAGGGGGACGCCGTAGTCGGTGAACACCATGGTGAACACCGCCAAAACCGCCGAGACGATGGTCCGGCGCATGGCAGGCATGGTGATGGTGGCAAACTGGTTCCACTTGGACAGACCAAGGACCCCGGCTGCCTCGTAAATGGTGAAATCCTCATATTGCAGAGAATCGTTGAACATCAGAAACGCCACGGGGAAGGAATACAGCACCGAGCCCATGACGATGCCCTTGTAGCCGTACAGGCCGATGTTCCACCCCAGAAGATTGGTCACAAGACCGTTATCGCCCAGCAGCAGCACAAGACCCATGCCGTGGGAGATGCTGGGGATCAGCATGGGCAGGGTGAACAGCATCACAAACACCGACTTATAGCGGATATTGCTGCGGTTGAGGGCATAGGCCAGTGCAAATGCCAGCACCACGGAGATGACAGTCGCCATCAGGGTGGTCACCAGAGAGTTTGTCAGCATGGGCAGGAACTGGGCCGAGGTCAGCACCTCCGACACATCCCCGCCGCGGATGGTGCCGATCAGCGACAGCAGCGGATACACCACCGTCACGCCCAGATACACCAGAAGCAGGTATTTCAGGGAGTAAAAGCTCTTATTTCTCATGGCCGTCCCGTCCTGTATAACGCAAAAGATCGGTGTACTTTTTGTCAAGCTGCTCCACCACAAATTCCTTCACATAGTCGTTGGCAGGCTTCTGGTAGATCCCCAGAGGGGTGTCCATCTGCTCGATGTTGCCGCCGTTCATGACCATGATGCGGTCAGACAGGAAAAATGCCTCCTCCTGATCGTGGGTGATGAACAGCATGGTCACGTTGAATTTCTTTTGCAGGGCCTTCAGCTCCGCCTTCATGATCTCCCGATTGGTCACGTCCAGTGCAGAGATTGGCTCGTCCAGAAGGATAACGTCCGGATTGGTCGCCAGAGTACGGGCGATGGCCACACGCTGCTGCTGACCGCCGGAGAGCTGATTGGGCTTTTTGTTCATCTGGTCGGTAAGCCCCACCTGCTCCAGTGTCCGCAGGGCAATGTTACGGGCGTCCTTTTTGGTTTCCTTGCGGAGGGTCAGGGCGTATTCCACATTTTGCAGCACCGTCATATTGGGAAACAGCGCATAGTTCTGGAACACGATGCCCATGCCCCGGTCAAAGCTGCTCAGGCCGGAGATATCCTTCCCGCCCTTCAGGATCTGTCCGCTGTCCGCCGTCTCAAGGCCGATGAGAATGCGCAGCAGGGTGGTCTTGCCGCAGCCGCTGGGGCCCAGAATGGACAGAAACTCGCCCTCCATCAGGTCAAAGGACAGGTCGTTCAATACACACTTGCCGTCAAAGCTCTTTTTAATGCTGCGCACAGACAGCTTGGGCTTTAATACTTCCATAGGTCAAGAAGCCTCTCTTTCTCTTGGATATCCTGAATACCGGTCATGTCGGCATAAACGATATTCTGGGGATAATGTTCGATCCCGTTGATCTGCCCCTCATAGATCGTCTCGGGGGAGAAGTTTTCCTTGTCGTACTTCAAAAATTCGTTGACGACAAAGTCAAAAACCTCACGGACACCGGGATTTTGCAGATGTCCCTTGACAACTGCGCTTCCGGTCAGGGAGAACGGGGAGCCGTCCTCGGGGAAAATGATCTCAAGGGGCTGGCCGTTGTTGATCTCGTTGACGGCCTGGAAGGTCAGCGCAAGGCCGATGCCGACCTCGCCCTGCTTCAGCAGCTTGATGGGGCCGGAGCCGGACTCGGTGAACTGCTTGAGATTGCCGTAGAGCTGATCCACATAGGCAAGGGCCGCCTCCTCGCCCATGGTGTTGGCCCAGGTCTTATAGAAGAAGTAGCCGGTGCCGCTGGATTTGGGGTCTGGCATGGCGATCAGACCCTTGTACTCGGGCTTGAGCAGATCGTCATAGCCTGTGGGGACCGGCAGACCGTGCTTTTCCAGAACATTTTTATTCACCACGATGGCTCCGGCCTGACGCTCCCATGTGACCCAGAGATTTCCGTTGTCCTCGGGGGTCAGCCCCTCCACATAGGGGATGGTGCTGATGCCGGAGACATCCTCCAGAGAATCCTTGATCTTGTTGAGATAGCCCGTTTCCAGTGCCATCACGATGTCCACCTCGGAACCCGGCCCCTCTGCCAGTACCTTGGCGGCGGCCTTTCCCGTGGACATGTACATCACAACGATATTATATTGGGGAAAACGCTCATTGAGCTGCTCCTGCAATTCGTCGTTTCGGAACTGCTCGGCAGAGGAGCAGATGACGATGCTCTCTTTTCCGCCGAAATCCGCCATCAGGGTAAAGACCAGCGTGACCGCCAGCAGGAGGGCAAACCATTTTTTCATACAGCCACCTCCGGATCAGCAGTAGGTCTTATCCAGTTTTTTCAGATCGGAGTAGCTGTCGATCTCGATGATATCCTCCATGGTGCAGTCCCGAACCTCCACCTGATAGTGCTTCTGGCAGTAGCGCAGGGAAACCTCGTCCCAGTATCGCTCCTTGCCGCCGGGCATGTCATACACGGTCTTGATATCCTCATACAGCTTTGCGCCATCCTCTGCGTTCCAGTAGGAGATGCCGAACATGTGGTGGCAGTCGGTGCCGCCCACCATGACCTTGGTGATGACGCGGTTTTTGGTTTCAAAGCACCAGTCATCGGTCTTTGCCACCGGCACACCCAGATAGTTGGAGGTGTACTGATATTTCTGGATCAGCTCCGGATTGTACAGCACCAGATCCGCCTCCAGAACATAGGCATTTTGCAGCAGGTGGCGGACGCACATGGCAGAGGAAATGTTGTTTGCTTCATTATAAAGGGGATTTTCGATAAAGCGGATGTTGGGGTACTTGTACAGCAGCTGATCGAACTGCTCCCCCAGATAGCCCCGAACCAGATAGATCTCCTCGATGCCCACCGCCGTCACCGCATCAAGCAGCGTGTCGATCATCCGCTTGCCGTTGACACGGACCAAGGGCTTGGGGGTGTTCAGGGTGATGGGGACCAGACGGGAGCCGAAGCCCGCGGCAATAAACACCGCACGTCTGACCCGATAAGGCTCCAGAGCGGCAAGCCCCTTTTCCGTCAATGCGCCGTTTTCCACCAGTCCCTGCTCGATCAGGCTGGTGATGGTGCGGTTTACCGATCCCAGAGACATCTGGGTCATTTCCGACAGCTCCCGCTGGGTCAGCTCATGCTCCGTGCGCTCCATGCAGGTCAAAATATCGAATTGCTTCCGGGTTAACGTCATTTCCATGATATCTTCTCTACTTTCTGTTATTCTATATATAGCTGCATCCATTCAAATGCAAGATCGATTCCGGCAGGTTCGGCAGTATTATGGAACAATTTTTCCCATTTTGCCGCCTTATGTGTTCAACTTTTAGGAGTTTAGCACAATTTTGGAAACCTGTCAAGGCAACTGCCCGGGAAATGATCCGCATTTGTCCGCATTCCTTCGGTTTTTCTCCCCGGCAGCGGCGATCCGTTCCGCGGCATTTGAACATATTCCCCATCCCTTTCTGCCGCCCCGTCTTGACAGAACCCCCTCAGGCGGATAAACTAAAGATATCTATATCAGGAGGTATCCCCATGGCATCCAAGGTTTATTTTACCGATTTTTGCACCAACACCGCTGAATCCCTGCCCCAGAAGCTGGCTCGTCTGGTTATGAGCGCAGGCCTCGACCGCATCGACTTTCAGGATAAGTTCGTCGCGATCAAGATCCACTTCGGCGAGCTGGGCAACCTGTCCTATATCCGCCCCAACTACGCCAAGGTCATCGTGGATCTTGTCAAGGATCTGGGCGGCAAGCCCTTCCTCACCGACGCCAACACCATGTACGTCGGCACCAGAAAGAACGCACTGGATCATCTGGAAACGGCCTATCTCAACGGCTTTTCCCCCTTCTCCACCGGCTGTCACGTGATCATCGCCGACGGTCTGAAGGGCACCGATGACGTGGCCATCGAGGTCGAGGGCGCAGAGTACATCAAGTCCGCCAAGATCGGCCGAGCCGTGGCAGATGCCGATATCATCATTTCCCTGAACCACTTCAAGGGCCACGAATCCGCCGGCTTCGGCGGCGCACTGAAAAATCTGGGCATGGGCTGCGGCTCCAACGAGGGCAAGCGGGACATGCACTCGGCAGGCCGCCCACTGATCGATCGGGAAAAATGCGTTGCCTGCGGCGAATGTGCCAGAAACTGCGCCCATGACGGCCCCCAGATGAACGGCCCCGCCATGGAGATCAACTGGAGCAACTGCATGGGCTGCGGCCGCTGTGTGGACGTATGTCCCGTCAGCGCCATCTACTATGACGATCAGGAGGCGGTGAACGTCCTGAACTACAAAATGGCCGAGTACGCCAAGGCCGTGGTGCAGGGCAAGCCCAACTTCCATATCAACATGGTTCAGGATGTCAGTCCCTACTGCGACTGCCACGGCAGCAACGACATCCCCATCGTCCCGGACGTGGGTATGTTCGCCTCCTTCGATCCGGTGGCCCTCGACCTCGCCTGCTGCGACGCAGTGAATGCCCAGCCCGTCATGCCCGGCTCCAAGCTTGCAAAGGCAAACCGTCCGGAGCTTGACAACCTGACCGCTGACTTCCCCGCCACCAATTGGCGCACCCAGATCACCCACGGCAAGAAGATCGGTCTGGGTGAGGACAGCTACGAGCTGGTGCGCCTATGAGGATCAACGCCGACTGCATCAAGTGCATCCTGAACCGGAACATCGAGACGGCCCGTCTCCTCGGCAGTGACGAGCAGGTGACGGATTTCATCATGGATCTGATGCGCCTGCTGACCGACAGCCCCCCGCAGGCAAGCTCCCCCTACCTTGCCCCTCAGATCTCCCGGCTTTATACCAAACACTTCGGGCTCGGTCAGGATCGCTATGCCGAGGAAAAAGCCGTCTCCAACCGCTTCGTTCTGGAGCGCATGGAAAAGATCACCGCACTGGTGGAGGCTTCTCAGGACAGGCTCTATGCCGCCTTCCAGTTCGCCATTTTGGGCAACTACATCGACTTTTCCGCCTTGCAGGGAGAGCTGAGCTTTGACACACTGGACGGCATGCTGGAAAAGGCAAAGGAGTTCCACGTGGATGCAGATGCCTTTGCCCGGCTGCGTGCAGACCTTTCAAGGGGGAAAAAGCTGCTCTACCTCACCGACAACGCAGGGGAGATCGGCTTTGACCGGATCTTCGCCGAGGAGATCCACCGCCAGTTCCCGGAGCTTGCCATCACGTTCTGCGTCCGAGGCGGCCCCACCCTGAACGATGCCACCCGGGAGGATGCAGCCCTTGTGGGCATCCCCTTCCCCGTCATCGACAATGGCAGCCTGATCCCCGGGACCGTGCTGTCTCAGGCAAGCAGTCAGCTGCTTGATGCCATTGCTCAGGCCGACGTAGTCATCGCCAAGGGGCAGGCCAATGCCGAGACCCTGATGGATACCGGCCACGGCTATAATGTCTACTATGCGTTTCTGGCAAAGTGCATCCGCTTTACTCAGCGGTTCCACGTGCCAAAGCTGACCCCCGTGCTGATCCACGAGGAGAATTGACCTTTCAAAAGGGTGCTGTCGCCGAGGCAGCACCCTTTTAACCTTTAAAAAGTTGGATTTTCTTAGAAATATTCAACAAAATCCTTGCAATCATTCTGTGTATATGATATATTTGGAAGTTGCAAGAGTATTTTAACTAATTTACGTCGAAAAGGAGACGTTTCCTATGCCAAAACAGGAAAATATTCGTAATATTGCCATCATCGCCCACGTTGACCACGGCAAGACCACCCTGGTCGATGAAATGCTGAAGCAGGGCGGTATTTATCGTGAAAATCAGGCCACCGTTGACCGTGTCATGGACTCCGGCGATCTGGAGCGTGAGCGTGGTATCACCATCCTCGCAAAAAACACCTCCATCTACTATAAGGATATCAAGATCAATGTGGTTGACACCCCGGGCCACGCCGACTTCGGTGGCGAGGTGGAGCGCATCCTGAAGATGGTCAACGGCGTTATCCTTCTGGTTGACGCTGCCGAGGGCCCCATGCCCCAGACCCGCTTCGTTCTGCAGAAGGCTCTGGAGTTGGGACACAAGGTCATCGTTGCCGTCAACAAGGTGGACAAGCCCGATGCCCGCATCCACGAGGTCATGGACGAGGTGCTGGAGCTGCTGCTGGAGCTTGACGCTACCGACGAGCAGTTCAACTCCCCCCCGGTTTTCTGCTCCGGCAGACAGGGCACCGCCAGTTACGGTCCCGACGAAATGGGCACGGACCTTGTCCCCCTGTTCGAGACCATCGTCAACTACATCCCCTCTCCCAAGGGCAACGAGGACGAGCCTCTGCAAATGCTGGTCAGCTCCATCGACTACAACGAGTATGTGGGCCGTATCGCCGTGGGCCGCATCGAGCGGGGCACCATCAAGGTCAATCAGGAAGTCATGATCTGTGACTACCACAACCCCGAGATCCGCCAGAAGAGCAAGGTCGTCGCCCTCTACGAGTACGACGGTCTGGGCAAATCTCCCATCCAGTCTGCCGGCGCCGGCGAGATCGTCGCCCTGTCCGGCATTGCCGACATCACCATCGGCCGCACCATCTGCGCCCCCGAGGCGGTGGAGCCCCTGCCCTTTGTGAAGATCTCCGACCCCACCATCGAAATGACCTTTGCCGTCAACGATTCCCCCTTCGCCGGCAAGGAGGGCAAGTTCGTCACCTCCCGCAACCTGCGTGACCGTCTGGACAAGGAGCTGATGAAGGACGTTTCCCTCCGGGTCACCGAGCAGGGCTCCGACTCCTTCAACGTGGCAGGCCGAGGCGAGATGCACCTGTCCATCCTGATGGAGACCATGCGTCGTGAGGGCTATGAGTTCTCCGTCTCCACCCCCAGAGTGCTGACCAAGGAGATCGACGGCAAGCTGTGCGAGCCCATCGAGCGCATGGTCGCCGACGTTCCCGAGGAGTGCATGGGTGCCGTCATCGAGAAGATGGGCCGCCGCAAGGGCGATCTGCTGGGCATGACCCCCGTGGGCAACCGCTACCGTCTGGAGTTTTTGGTCCCCTCCCGTGGTCTTTTCGGCTACCGCAACGAATTTCTGACCGACACCCGGGGCGAGGGCATCATGAGCTCCGTTCTGGACAGCTACGCCCCCATGAAGGGCGAGATCGAGCGCCGTCTGGTGGGCAGCCTGATTTCCTTTGAAACCGGCGAGTCCAGCTCCTACGGCCTGTTCAACGCACAGGAGCGCGGCAGCATGTTCATCGGGCCGGGCGTACCCGTTTATGCGGGCATGGTCGTGGGCATTTGCAGCCGGAACGAGGATATGACCGTCAACGTCTGCAAAAAGAAGCAGCTGACCAACATGCGTGCCTCCGGCTCTGACGAGGCCCTGCGTCTGGTCTCCCCCAGAAACTACTCTCTGGAGCAGTGTCTTGAGTTCCTTGCAGACGACGAGCTGCTGGAATGCACCCCCAAGAGCCTGCGTATCCGCAAGCGGGAGCTGGATCACGGTCTGCGTATGCGCCAGACCATGAAAAAGCGCGCCAAGGATTAATTTCACACCCCCTCAGGCGGGCTTCCATTCGGAAGCCCGCTTTTTGCATATCCCGCCCCTTTCTGGTCATACTACCAAGGAAAGGGGTGGCCTTATGATTTTTCGGACGATCCTGTTTTATCTGGTGCTGATCATTCAGATCCGCATCATGGGCAAGCGGCAGCTGAGCCAGATGGAGCCCACCGAGTTCGTTGTGGCGATTTTGATTGCAAATCTTGCGTCGATCCCACTGGAAGAGCCGGAGCATTCGGTCTGGTCGGGGCTGCTGCCCATGATGATCATACTGATCGCCGGACGTTTTCTCAGCTGGATCAGCTTAAAAAACATCCGAATCCGCCGGCTTTTGTGCGGAAAACCTGTGATTTTAATTGAAAACGGTCACCTCCTGCGGAAAAATCTTCAGCGTACCCGCATCACCCTTGACGAGCTTTCCGCCCAGCTGCGGGTGCAGGGCATTCTGGAGATCGAAACGGTGCAGTATGCAATTCTGGAAACCAACGGGGCCATGACCGTGTTCCCCTTCCCCCAGTTCCGTCCGGCCTCCGCCGCCGATGCCGGTGTGGAGGCAAGCCGGCAGGAGCTGCCCTACACCATCGTCTCCGACGGGCAGATTTTATCGGACAATCTGGCCCTTCTGGGCAAAGACCTCCACTGGCTTCAGGACTTTTTGTCAGGCAAACGCTGCCCCTGCTCCGATGTTTTGCTGCTGACCGTGACCCCCCACGGAAAAACCAACCTGATTCGCCGGGATATCCCCCCTTGTGACAGCGTGAATCACTAGATTTTGTGTGAAATCTTCAAATTCTTATCCCACATCTAGTGTTTCGACAAATTTTTTTCGGTTCGTGTGTTATTGTGTAGACAAGCCGGATGGCTTTAGTCTGACAACCACTGCTGTTGCATCATCCCCGCCGTCTGAACCCCCCTCCAGAATACTTGCCGCCATTTCCCCCGGCGACAGCTGCCGGGGCTCCCATCGGCTGCGCAGCAGAATTTCCTCTCCGGCGCCATCGCTGAGTAAAATCAGCACCTCTCCCCCGCTTAGGGACAGCCGATCCACCGTTTCCCTCTGGCGCTGTGACAAGCCAGGCGGCGGCCCGGCTGTCCCGATTTTTCGCAATTGACCCCTGCTCAGCACATAAGACGGGGCCGCCCCCCATTTATACAGCTCCGCCTTGCCTGTATCCAGCTGGATCTGCAGCAGATCCACTGTGGTACAGGCTCCTTTTTCCCTCAGGACCGCCATGGAGTTGAGGCTGCGCAGAGCATACTCCGCCGGAAACCCCAGTGTCAGCATCTGCCGCAGAAATTCCGATGCCTCCTGACTTTCGCTCCTTGCCGCCGCTCCCGTGCCCATGCCGTCGCACAGCAGGACAAAATACCGATTCCCCGTCCCTGCAAACCAGATGCACAGATCCCCGTTTACCTCCTCCTTTGCGTTGCTGCTCATGCCCACATCCGGCTGGAAGCGGGCAGGGCGAAAGGGCCTTGCCTCCGCCAATTCGTCAGAAAGCTCCTGTAAATACAGGGATATGTAGCCATATTGTTCCCGAAGCGCCGTCCGATATCCGGCAAGGCGGCTGCGGTCTGCCTTCATCCTGCGCAGCTGCTCCTGTCCCCGATGCAGCTCATGCAGCAGCCTCGACTGCTTCCGGCAGCCTTTGGGCAGATCCGCCGCCGACAGTCCCGGCTGCTCCAGTATTCCCGGGGGCAGCTCCGGCACCGCCGAGCGGCCCTTGCACTGCCTGCGCTCGGGGCAGCTGTCGCAGGCCGCATCCGCCGCCCGCAGCAGCACACCGCCGCAGTCCATAGCAGGCTCGCATATCAGCAGGCTCTCCTCCATTTTCCCGAAAATCATGGCCATTTGCTCCAGACGCACCTGTGCCACCGCCGTCTCCCCCCGACGGTGGGCAATGCGCTGCTTTCCACCCATCCCCGGCAGGACCCATCCGAGCATGCCCCCCAGTACCAGTCCCGGCAGGGGCAGCATGTCCCAGTGATTGGTCAGGATCGCCATGGGCAGAAACCCCAGTGCCGGACAAAGGGCGCTCATCCATCGGCTTTTCTGAGGGATCAGCCGCAGGCAGAACCCCAGACACATGGCCCCCGTCATGGAAATGGAGGTGATCTGCGCTAGATCCAGAGCCAGTCCCGAAAGCACCGCCGCCGGAAAGCCTCCCGTTGCCCCCAGATATCCTGCGGCGATATACCCAAGGCCCAGAAACCTTATGGGCATCACCTGAGCCAGTGCCAGCACCATCAGCGCCTGACCGAGCCAGTCGGCGGCGGTCCCGTGGCATTGGCGGCAGGCCTGAAACACCGCCGCAGACCCAACCGCCGAGGCAATGCGCAGCAGGTGGGCCGGAATGGGGGTGATGTCGTGAAACCGGAGCTGAAACACCACCCCAACCGCTGCCACGATCAGCGCCGCCAGAGACGGGATCAGCAGCCTCTGCCTCTGGCAGATCTCCCGATCCGCCGCAAAGCTCCCCACCAGAAGCCCCCCGATGAGCCACGCAAGCCCCTGCACCGCCTGGGCGCCCCAGAAGGTCAGATACCCTGCGCATCCCCCCAGTGCAATGGCAATCCCGGGCCACCCGCTGCCCACCGCACAGCAAAATCCCATGACAATGGGTTGAAAGTCCCGATTCAGTGCCGCCGCCGACAGGAAAAACCCCGTCAATGCATATCCTGCTAGCTGCACCGCGGCAGTATTTTGGTTCAGCCGCACCAGAAACCGTTTTCCCTGCTGCAATGTCATCAAGCTACCCATCATTTGTACATCACTGCCTTTCCCATATGTGTAGACAAATCCTATCACGGTGAAAAAGATAATGCTGTCGGAACAAAGACAGCATGAAATATTCTTGCTTCACACCGAAAAGACGTGTATAATGAACCCAAATGAGAAAGAACGGAGGCAGACGAATGGCCACAGAATTTGAATTAAAATATCTAGCCACCCCAGAAGCTGTCAAACAGATCGATTCTGCATACCCCGGGGGAACGATCATCCCCATGACCACCGTGTACTACGATACCCGTGATCGGGCCCTTGCTGACAGGAAGTGGACCCTGCGCCATCGGCAGGAGGGGCAGACCCATGTCTGCACCCTGAAAACCCCGGGCGCCGACGGGATGTCCTGCGGGGAATGGGAGTGCGAATGTGACGATATCCTGCTTGCCCTGCCCACACTGGCAGAGGCATCCGGCCTTCAAGAGCTGACAGACCTGACCCGTTCGGGGCTGACGGTCACCTGCGGCGCCCAATTTCAGCGGACCGCCATCCACGTGACCCTCGGCAGCACCACCGCAGAGATCGCTCTGGATCAGGGTGTCCTCATCAACGGCAGCCGGACCGCCCCCCTGTGCGAGTGCGAGGTGGAGCTGAAATCCGGCAGTCCCGAGGATGTTGTGTCCTTTGCTCAGAAGCTCTCTGAGACCTATCGGCTCCCTCGGGAGACGCGCAGTAAATTTGCCCGGGCAAATGCTCTGGGACAGGAGGTTGCCCATGGCTCTTGAAACTCTGTTTGCAGCATACGACCGGCTGCTGCTGATCGACACCGAAACCACCGGACTGGATTTTGCCCGGGATGAGATCATCGAATTTTCCGCCGTCGCCTTGGAGCAGGCCGAGGGTCAGCCCAAGGTCGTGATGCAATATGACGAACTGGTGACCCTGAGCCCCGGCGGATTCGTCCCCCCGAAGATCGAGCAGCTAACCGGGATCTCCACCATGGACATCCGGGAGCGGGGCCTGCCAAAGACCCGCATTTGCCGGGACATTGCCGAGATGGTGGCAGGCCGCACCCTGCTTCTGGCCTATAATGCCCACTTTGACCTGAGCTTTCTGTTCTACATGCTCCTGCGGGACGGGGACCCTGCCATCTTAAAGGGCAAGGATAAGCTGGATCTGCTGACCGTCTACAAAGACCGCCACCCCTTCCCCCACAAGCTGTGCAATGCCATCGAGGTCTACGGCCTCTCCGGCAAGGTGGTCAACTCCCACCGAGCCATTGACGATGTCATCGCCACCGTGGCCGTCATGGAGGAGATGGAAAAGGAAAAGAACGATTTGGAGCGTTATGTCAACCTCTTCGGCTATAACCCCAAATTCGGCATCAGCGGCAAGCCCATCGGCTCGGTTACATACAAACCCCAGAGCTACAACCCCACCCGCCCCCTGGACGAAGCTTGAGGAGGAACACCATGGATAAACTACTGGAAATCTGCGTGGATTCCTATGAATCCGCCCGCCGTGCCGCCGCCGCCGGAGCCAGCCGGATCGAGCTGTGCGCCGATCTTCTGGTGGGAGGCACATCCCCCAGTCCATTCCTGATCGAGCAGATCGCAGAGAATCTGACGGTTCCGGTGAACGTGCTGCTGCGCCCCCGATTCGGGGACTTCTGCTTCACAGCAGAGGAAAAAGCGGTGCTGCTTCGGGAGATCGAAAGCTGCGCGGCTCTGGGTGTCAACGGTGTCGTCATCGGTGCGCTGACCCCCGAGGGGGATTTGGACACGGAATTTTTGCAGACCTGCATGAGTCGGGCCAAGGGCCTGCACGTTACCCTGCACCGCTGCTTTGACGTGTGCCGGGATGCGGTTTCGGCACTGGAGACCGCCGTTTCCCTCGGCTTCGACACCGTTCTGACCTCCGGTCAGGCAGCCTCTGCGCCGGAGGGCATCCCCCTGTTGAAGCAGCTCCACCGGCAGTCTGACGGCAGGGTCCATCTGCTTGCCGGCAGCGGAGTCAACGCCGGCAACATCCGTCCCATCTACGAATCCACCGGCATCACCCACTTCCACCTGTCCGGCAAGCGCTCAGAGCACGGCCCCATGGTGTTCCGTCGGGAGGGTGTGCCCATGGGTCTGCCCATGGCATCGGAATTTGATCGGCAATATACGGATGAAAATGCCGTCAAGGAAGCGTTAGAAGTGCTGCATTCCCTGTAATATAATAAAAAAGGGATGATATAACATGAAAAGAGAACTCGGTATCGCAAGCTGCGGGCTTGCCTGCTGCCTTTGCTCGGAAAATACAGTGTGCAGCGGCTGTCACTCCGGCGGCTGTCCCGGGCAGGACACCTGCATGAACCGAATCTGCTGCCAGTCCAAAGGACTTTCGCACTGCTATCAATGTCAGCAGGACTGCAAAAAGGGGCTGCTGACTAAGATCAAGCCCTACGGTTTCAACCTCTTCATCAAACGCTATGGGGAAGCCAAGCTGTTGGACTGTCTGGAACGGAACGAGAAAAACGGCGTTGTTTATCATCGGCAAGGCATCAACGGTGACTACGATGATTTCGACGACGTGGAGAAGCTCATCGATTTCATCCTGACCGGAACACACTGAACCCGAATGGT
The DNA here is from genome assembly GCA_019418025.1 of Clostridiales bacterium. GTDB lineage: Bacteria > Bacillota > Clostridia > Oscillospirales > Oscillospiraceae > Faecousia. The sequence continues at coordinate 18,525 of DYCR01000001.1, forward strand.
TTCACAAAAATAAACAGGGAGCGTATCGCATCGATACGCTCCCTGTTTGTTATGCACACATGTCACATACTGGGTGCTGCTTTTTCGATCTCCTCGGGGGTGTGGGTGGAGATATAGTTGATAAAGCCCTGCACCACCTTGCGGTCGTTTTCCCCCTCCAGAGGCAGGATCTTCGTCAGATCGTTGGGATCATACCGGCAGGCTGACAGGGCCACCGGCGCATCTCCCCCCAGCTGATCGGGGGTGTAGAGCATATAATTTGCCTTGGTCTCCGGGGAATAGAAGGTGAACAGGACCTGCATGGTCACATCCCCCTCGGGGGTGTGCATCACAAAGGTCATCTCTTTTTCTTCACTCATTTGATAAACTCCTTGTTCTTTTCATAGGTGGCGATGACGGCCTCCATCATGCAGCTGCGCAGACCGCCGTTTTCCAGCGCGCGCACACCTTGGATGGTGCTGCCTCCGGGGGAGCAGACTGCATCCTTCAGCTGCCCGGGGTGCTGACCGCTCTGCTGCACCAGTGCAGCCGTGCCTAGCATGGCCTGTGTGGCATAGGTCAGGGCCTTGTCTCTGGGCAGACCGCAGGCAACGCCGCCGTCGGCCATGGCCTCCAGAATCTGGCAGAAGAATGCGGGGCTGCATCCGGCAACGGCGGTGCCTGCATCGATCAGCTCCTCCGGCAGACGATCAAACACGCCGGCCTCGCTCATCAGTCCGATAAATTCATTCAGGTCCCCTTGGTTCACCCGATCGTTTGCATCGTACAAAATCAGCCCCTGCCCCACGCCTGCGGGGGTATTGGGCATGATGCGGATGACGGGATAGCCGCCGCCGACCATATTCGCAATATTCTCGATGGTCAGCCCCGCCGCCATGGTGACAAGGATCGCATCGGTGCGGGACTCCAAAAGGGGCCGCAGCCCCACCAAAACCTCTTCCATATACTGGGGCTTCACACCCAGAACCACAAACTTTGCCTCTTTCGCCACCGACTCATTGGTGGATGCAACCAGACTGTATTCCGCCGCAAAATCCCTTGCATGCTCCCAACGCTTGGAGCTGACCAGGATCTCCTTGCCGGGGACCTTTTTCGATGCGGCGATGGCCAGCGCACCGCCCATGTTGCCGATGCCGATAAATCCTAATGTTGCCATTTTCTCTCCTCCTTTTTCTTTTATCATATCAGCACTTGTAAAAAAATGCAACGAAATTACATTGCGCCGGAAAAATTCCTGTGCTATACTCATTATCATCTATTGGGAGGTGACCACTATGGTGAACACGCAAATGCACGATCTGGGAGCAAATCGCTCCTGCATACGGGAGCTGTTTGAATACGGTCGAAAGCGGGCAGAAGCCGTGGGCAAGGACCGTGTCTTTGACTATTCCCTGGGAAATCCCTCTATCCCCGCCCCTGCCGAGGTGGGCCGGACCATCGGGGACCTGATTTCCCAGATGGATTCCCTTCAGCTGCACGGCTACACCTCTGCCACAGGGGATCTGGAGGCAAGGACCGCCATCGCCGAGGATCTAAACCGCCGCTATCAGGCAGGTGTCCGCCCTGATGATCTGTTCCTCGGCTGCGGTGCGGCGCCGGAGCTGGTCAGCGTCATCCGTGCTTTGGCGGTGGAGCAGGCAGAATTTGTGGCGATCGCCCCGTATTTTCCCGAATACAGTCCCTTTGTCACCGGCTGCGGCGGCACCCTTCGGGTGGTTCCGGCAGATATCCCCGATTTCCAGATCGACCTTGAGGCCTTGCAGGCCCTCCTATCGGAGCATACTCAGGCCGTTATCATCAATTCCCCCAACAATCCCTCCGGCACCGTCTACACCGAGCAGACCCTGAAAAAGCTCGGCCTGATCCTTTCGGAAAAATCCAGACAGGTGGGACACCCCATCTATCTCATCGCCGACGAGCCCTATCGGGAGCTGGTCTACGGGGGCACAGAGGTCCCCTTCGTCCCCAATATCTACCCCAACACCATCATCTGCTATTCCTATTCCAAGTCCCTGTCCCTGCCCGGCGAGCGGATCGGATACGTGTACGTGCCCCGTCAGGCCGATGACCACGACGCACTTTTTTCCGCCATCTGCGGCGCCGCCCGAGTCTCCGGTCACGTCTGCGCCCCCTCTCTGTGGCAGAAGGTCATCGCCCGATGCGCCCATCTGCGGCCGGATCTTAATGCATACGATGAAAACCGCAGGCTTTTGTGGGAGGGTTTACGGTCCTTCGGCTATGAGACGGCACGTCCTGACGGTGCATTTTATCTGTTTGTCAAGGCACCAAACGGCGATGCAAAGACTTTTTCGGATATGGCAAAGGAGCTGGATGTTTTACTGGTCCCCGGGGATGATTTCGGCTGTCCCGAATATTTCCGGCTGTGCTACTGTGTCAGCAAAAGCTGCATCGAAAACAGCCTGCCCCTGTTCCAACAGCTCATGGAAAACGTAAAAAAGTCCCGAAAGCCCTAAGAGGGTTTTCGGGCAGTCTCAAAAAAGGCACGCTGATGCGTGCCTTTTTCTTTACCTTCTCAGGATGCTGCTTGCATTCAGGATCAGGGGGCTGTACAAAAACAGGACGTCCTGATCGGTGAAGGTCACATATTCCTTCAGGGCTGCCGGTGCAATATACCGGGTGTCCAGCAGGGTGATCCTTGCATAGGACTGGACCAAAAGCGGCACCAGTGACGAGCCAAAGGAATCCCGAAACACGATCAGCTCCCGATCGGTGGAGGCATGGGGATTGGTGACGGTCTGCACCGCCATGCCGCCGGACAGGAACACGTCGTAAAGATCCCGACTGTTCTGCTTGTCCATATCATAGATCCTTGTGGTCTTTTGGGTGTCATAGGAATAAACCTCGCAGTCCTCCCAGCCTTCCCACGTCAGATATTTCAGGGTATCGGGTTTCATGGGCAGGGCCGCCTGACCGTAATAGACCCCGTAGAATTCCTTTTCCAGTGTGTTCTCCGTGAAATTTTTCGGAAACTCCACTCCGAGGCTTTGGGTGATGGTTTTCACCGCCAGAAGAAGCTGCTCCTGACGCCAGTGGGTGTCGGTGCGGTAGTAGCTGCCTTGTCCAAGGCTGTCTGTCAGATCGATAAACTCCGCCCAAGGCAGCTTCTCCTGCAAGGAAGAAAAGAGCGTTTCATAGTCCATTCTCAGCGCTCCGGCAGGCTCGGCCAGATAATATCCCTTGTCGGGGACCACCGCAAAGCGGATGTTCACATCCGCATCGGCAAGGTACATCCGGTATAGGTCATTAAATCGGGCGGCGGCATAGTCGATCATGCCGGATTTCAGGGGATACTCCATTTTGGCGGCATAGCCGTCATGGAGATAAATGCCGTTGTTGTCCTTTTTCATCAGACCGTAGTAGTTGAGGTATGCATTGACGGTGCGGAAGGAATCCCGCAGGGGGAACTGATCCACCGCATATTTCCCGAAATCTCTGGAAAAACCGCCGGAAAGCACCTCTTTTGACGTGATTTTCGGGAATTGCGCCAAGGGACGGCGCTCAGAATCGGAGCTTTTGTCCGCAGGCTTTGCCCACGCAAGCACCGCGACAGCTGCCCACAGGGCGATCACCAGCCAGAGGCCGGCATACTGTTTCCATGTTTTTTTCATGCGTTCCACCCCCTCAGAACCGGAAATACAGGAACGGATTGAAGCTTCCGTCCACCAGACTTGCCGTGCAGAGCAGCAGCAGCGCCGCCATGACCACAGGCTCGATCCACCTGCCGTCAAACCGCAGTCCCCACTGCTTCACAAAGGGCATGGAGCCCACGATGGCAAGCACAAACACCACCCCGTAGCTGCGCAGGTAGTAAAGGGTCTCCGCCGTGACAAGGGGCACGTTTCCGAAGCCGAACATCCCGCCGATGTCACCGGCCGCCTGAGACAGGGACGTTGCATTGAACAGCACGAAGCTCACCGCCACCAGAAGCAGCACATACCCATGGCGCACCGCATCCGGCAGCCTCTGGATACCGGGGACCCACTTTTCAATCAGCAGCAGCACCGCAAACAGCAGTCCCCACAGGACGAAATTCCATGCCGCACCGTGCCAAAGCCCCGTGAACAGCCACACAAACAGCACGTTGCGCAGCCACTTGGCCTTGCCCACACGGCTGCCCCCCAGAGGGATGTACAGGTAATCCCGAAACCATCCGCCCAGCGTCATGTGCCACCGGCGCCAGAACTCCTGAATGGATCTGGATACAAAGGGATAGTCGAAATTCTCCAGAAAGTGGAAGCCGAAGATCCGTCCCAAGCCAATGGCCATGTCGGAATAGCCGGAGAAGTCAAAATAAATGTGCAGACTGAAGGCCAGTGCATACAGCCAGTAAAACAGCAGGGATTTTTCACCGGAGTCCCGAAAAACCGCCACAAAGGCTCCCAGCTGATTGGCAATCAGCACCTTTTTGCCCAGACCCATCAGGAATCTGCGCAGCCCCAGACGGAGATCCTCCATTCCGGTGCTGCGGCTTTTCAGCTCCCGATCCACATCGATATAGCGCACGATGGGTCCGGCGATCAGCTGCGGGAACAGGGACACATAGCAGCCGAAGTCGATGGGATTTTTCTGCGCCTCCACCCGGCCCCGGTACACATCGATGGTATAGGACAAGATCTGGAAGGTGTAAAAGCTGATGCCGATGGGCAGGGCCACCTTGGGCAGAGGGAACGCCGTGCCGAACAGAGCGTTGACATTCTCCACGGCAAAATCCGCATATTTATAGTACCCCAGCATGCCAAGTCCCGTGACCACCGAGCAAATCAGGAACAGCTTCCGCAGCCTCGGGGTCTTGCTTGCGCCGATGGCAAGTCCCCACCCATAGTGCAGCAGGATCGACACCACCATCAGCGTCACCAGCCGAGGCTCACCCCACGCATAGAAAAACAGGCTGACGATCAGCAGCCAGAGGTTGCGCCCCCGATTTGGCAGGCAAAAATACACCAGCACCACCGCCGGCAGAAAATAGAACAAAAATTCAATACTGGAAAAAAGCATCCTCCATCACCTCTATCTGTAAAAAAGAGCCGCCGCAAATGCGACGGCTCTGTGGATTTTGATAAATCACTTGATGACACGGCTGACATTACCGCCGCAAACGGTGGTGAATGCATCCGCGATCTGCTGTGCGGTCACGCCGTACTCGGTGTTGACCATGATGAACATGGCAACGTCGCCGCAGACAACTGCCTGCTTCTCGTTGGCCTCCACGCAGATCCACTTGCGGGTGTCGATGTTGTTGAACATGTTCTCGGCCAGCTTGTCTGCCTCCTCGGGGCTGTTTGCCCGGGCAACGACCAGAGAATAGGCCTGAGCGCCCATCATGGTCTCGGAAGCGGATGCCTCCTTGATGCCGTCGGGGGACTCCACACCCAGCAGGCTGGAGCGCAGGTACTCGTCGTTCAGGTCGATGGGCATGGTGTTGACAGGCAGGTCAACGGTCACATTCTCATAGATCTTGTCGATCAGCTCGGCAGAGGTGCCTTCGGGTGCCTTGACTGCATCGGTGCCGCCGTTGCCGCCGTTTCCGGCGCCGCAGCCGGCCAGTGCTGCAAGCGTCATGACGCATGCCAGGATCATTGCGATTTTCTTCATTGAGGTTTCCTCCATACTTGTTTATTTTTCATAAATCTGTAACCGATATACAGGATCGCCGCGCCGACTGCAAAGCCGGCGGTGTCGATCCACACATCCATCAGACTGGACGCGCGACCGGGTACATACAATTGGATGGTCTCATCGATGCAGGCCGATGCCAATCCGGCACCAAGCAGACCGATGGGGAATTTTTCAAGCTCCATCATGGACAGGCCGCTGCACAGCAGCCCCAGAAGCGCAAATTCCGAAAAATGGGCAAGCTTTCGGATCAGCATGTGAAAGCCCTCCCCCGTCGGGAGAAAGGGAAAGATCCGATACAGCAGCTGGATCACTCCGCCGCTTACCGCCGAGGACTCGTCCCCGGGCATCAGCGAGTTGCCCCAGATAAAGGCCAGATTCACAAGGATCAGCACCGTAAGCAGACCCCGTTTTGTATTTCTGTTCAAGCGATTACCCCCAAATGCCAAAGAAGGATCTTTGCCCCCAGAAGCATCAGAATCAAGCCGCCTGCCAGCTGCGCCTTTTTCCGGAAGCGGCTGCCAAACAGTCCGCCCACCTTCACGCCTGCCGCCGACAGCCCAAAGGTGACTCCGCCGATCAGCCCAACGGCAGTCAGGATGTTGACGTTTCCCGCCATGGCAAGGGAGATCCCCACCGCCAGAGCATCGATGCTTGTGGCAACCGCCAGAATCAGCATGGTTTTCGGGGAAAGGTCCCCGTCTGCCTCAGGCTCCTCCGGCGAAAGCGCCTCCTTGAGCATATTGATGCCGATGACCGCCAGAAGGAAAAAGGCGACCCAGTGGTCAACGGCCTGAATGGCATCGGCAAAGGCAGCACCGAGCCAAAATCCAAGCAGGGGCATCAGCGCCTGAAACGCGCCGAACCAGACACCGCACACAAGCATGGCCCTGCGGTCGGCCCCGGGCAGGCACATCCCCTTGCAGACAGAGACGGCAAAGGCATCCATACTCAGCCCCACCGCCAGAAATACCAGATCAAAAAGTCCCATAAAAAGCCCCCAAGCCCATGGTTGATCGACCCGGAGAGCTGCGCCGACAAAAAACGACGCGGTGCGGATCGGCCATCCGGCATCAGGCACAGCCCCGCCGGCAATGACCCAGCCTTCACCGTGCTGCGGCTGCCTTGTTGGGCGTATTTTACCAAAGCCCCCACCCCTTTGTCAAGAAAAACCAGTCGATGTCCGGCTTAATAATTCTTAACCGAAAAAGCCGCCACCTTTTGCAAGATGACGGCTTTTATGTAGTGTTGTTGTGATATTACAGATACTGCTTCAGGTGGTCGGAAACCGCCTCGGGATCGTCGCAGACAGACATGGTGATGTTCATGTTGTTTGCCTCGGCAAACTCGGCACACCAGCTGATGAACTCCTCGCCGATGGCGCGGTCATGGCCGATGGTCTTGTAGAGGTTGTCGATGAACACGCAGGTGATGTCGAAGTTGCCGGCGTGCAGACCGCTCAGCATACCCTTCAGCTTATCCACATTATCAATGCCCAGTTCTTCCGAATCAACCAAGCGAACCTTATAATTGACGTCATAGGTCAATTTCTTGCCGTACTCGATGCAGACGATATCGCCGGTCTCGGTGGAGACTGCATCTTGGATAGCGGAAATCAGCTTCTTAGTTTTACCGGAACCCTTCAGGCCCATAATCACTTTAATCATAGGAAACTCCTCCTTTGCTATGCCGTATTCGGCTGTGTTGATATTCTACCATTGCATGAATATTTTTTCAACCTTTTTTATGCATTTTGCAAAAAGAATTTTTCCTCACGGGATCATTTGTCCTCGTAGCCGGGCTTGCCCAGAAGGCGGAACATGTTGCGCTTATAAAGCTCGACACCGGGCTGATTAAAGGGATTCACCCCCAGAATATAGGCAGAAACGCCGCAGCACAGCTCAAGGAAATAGAACATCTCACCCAGCTTGCACTCGTCCAGACGGCCCATGTCCATGGTCATGACGGGAACGCCGCCGTCCACATGGGCCGCGACGGTGCCGAGGAATGCATTCTCATCCACGAAATCCAGAGTCTTGCCGGCCAGATAGTTCAGTCCGTCCAGATTCTTCACATCCTCGCCGATGACCATCTTCTCCTCGGGGGGATCGAAGCGCACCATGGTCTCAAAGAGGTTGCGCTCGCCCTGCTGAATCAGCTGGCCCAGAGAGTGCAGGTCGGGGGTCAGCTCCGCGGTGGCGGGGAAGATGCCCTTGCCGTCCTTGCCCTCGGACTCGCCGAACAGCTGCTGCCACCAGCCGCCGAACATCTTGAAGCCCGGCTCATAGGACTCAAACAGCTCAATGACCTTGCCCTTTTTGTACAGCGCATTGCGCACACCGGCATACTGCCAGACGGGGTTTTCAAAGCTGCGCAGGTCATAGTCCTTCTTGGCCTGAGCCGCACCCTGCATCACCTTGCAGATGTCGATGCCGGCAACCGCCATGGGCAGCAGACCCACCGCAGTCAGCACGCTGAAGCGGCCGCCCACGTTGGGGGGGATGACGAAGGTCTCCCAGCCCTCCTCGGCAGCCATCTGGCGCAGGGCGCCCTTGCAGGGATCGGTGATGGCATAGATGCGCTTCTTGGCGCCGTCGGTGCCGTACTTGCGCTCCAGCATCCAGCGCAGGGCCCGGGTGGAGATGGCAGGCTCGGTGGTGGTGCCGGACTTGGAGATGATGGCGATGGAGAAATCCTTGCCCTCCAGCAGCCGCTGCAGCTCGTTCCAGTGACGGGTAGACAGGCTGTTGCCCGCGTAGAAGATCTGGGGGTTGCCCTTGCCCTTGCCGATGTTGTGGTTTGCACCCTGCATCAGCTCAATGGCCGCTCTGGGTCCCAGATAGCTGCCGCCGATGCCGATGACCACGAACACGTCGCTGTTTTCCCGGATTCGGTCGGCTGCCAGACGAATGCGGCGCATTTCGTCGGTCATCTCGGTCTTGGGCAGATCCATCCACCCCAAAAAGTCATTGCCCTCGCCGGTGCCCTGAGACAGGGTCATGTGGGCAGCCGCCACATCCTTCTCGGTGGCCAGCAGCTCCGGCAGGGTCAGCTGACCCCACACATTGGAAATATCAACTTTAATCATGAAAAAGACACATCCTTTCAAATTCACAGCTTGACATCATAATGTTATCGCATCTTGTGTTCAAACGCAAGAGGGGGTGCAAAAAACTTTTTCCTGTTCATTAAAATTTTATGTGGATTGACACTGGTAATTTTTCGACTTTTATGTATAATAAAGAATAGTTAATTTGGCGGCAGTGCTTTTTTACTGCATTTTATCGATATAAAACAGGAGGAACTCACCGATGAGATACGGTTTTGGCGTAGACGTGGGCGGTACCACCATAAAAATCGCTTTCTTTAACGAAACCGGGGAGATGCTGACCAAATGGGAGATCCCCACCAACACAGAGGCTCAGGGCAGCTTCATCCTTCCCGACATTGCCTCTTCCATCGCAGATCACCTGACTGCCCACTGCATCCCCCGGGATCAGATCATCGGCATTGGCATCGGTGTTCCCGGCCCCGTCAACGACCACGGCGTCGTCAATCGCTGCATCAATCTGGGCTGGGAGATCCTGGATCTTCATAAGGAGCTTTCTTCCCTCACAGGCCTTCCGGTCAAGGCAGGCAACGATGCCAACGTGGCAGCTCTGGGCGAATGCTGGAAGGGCGGCGGTCAGGGGGCCAAGGATATGGTCCTTGCCACACTAGGCACCGGCATCGGCGGCGGCATCGTCAGCAACGGCAGGCTCATCGCAGGCGCCCACGGCGCAGGCGGCGAGATCGGTCACATCATCGTCAACAAGCAGGAGACCGAGCCCTGCGGCTGCGGCAACCACGGCTGCATCGAGCAGTACGGCTCGGCCACCGGAGTGGTGCGCCTTGCCCATCGGTATCTGGACTCCTGCGATCAGCCCAGCACCCTGCGCAGCCTGCAAAATATCACCTGCAAGGATGTATTCGACGCAGCCAAGGCCGGAGATCCGGCAGCTCTGGCCATCACCGACCGGATGTACGACCTGATGGGCCAGTTCCTTGCCAGCGTATGTACCGTGGTGGACCCGGAGGTCATCGTTCTGGGCGGCGGCGTCAGCAAGGCCGGACAGATTCTGGCAGACGGGATCGCGCCGTATTTTGAAAAATACGCATTCCATGCCTGCCACGGCACCCGCATTACCCTTGCCACATTGGGCAACGACGCCGGCGCTTATGGCGCATTCAAGCTGGCGCTGGACCAATTTGGCAGTTAATCACCCTACATACCACATTTAGGAGGACAAATTTCATGCATTGCTACCGTAAAATCCAAGAAGATCTGTACTGGGTGGGTGCCAACAACCGGCGCCTTGCCATGTTTGAGGGGGTCTATGATGTCCCCAAGGGTGTCAGCTACAACGCTTACCTGCTCACCGATGACAAGACCGTCCTGTTCGACACCGTGGACGCATCCGTATCCGAGCGCCTGTTTGAAAACCTCGAGGACATTCTGGGGGACCGTCCCCTTGACTATGTCGTGGTGCAGCACATGGAGCCGGACCACTCCGCCACCTTGCAGCAGGTCATTCAGCACTATCCCGAGGTCAAGGTGGTCTGCAACGCCGCCATCAAGAAGATGATCGAGCAGTTCTTCACCTGCGGCATCGATGACCGCTGGGTGCAGACCAACGACGGCGACACCTTCTCCACCGGACACCATGAATTTGTCTTTGTAAAGGCACCCATGGTCCACTGGCCCGAGGTCCAGCTGTCCTTCGACACCACCACCGGCACCCTGTTCTCCGCTGATGCCTTCGGCGTGTTCGGTGCCATCAACGGCGCGATCTTTGCCGATGAGGTGGACTTCGACCACGACTACATGGACGAGGCACGCCGCTACTACTGCAACATCGTGGGCAAATACGGCATGCAGGTGCAGAACGTGCTGAAAAAGGCCGCCACCCTGAATGTGAAGATGATCTGCCCCCTCCACGGCTTTGTCTGGAGAGAGAATCTGGGTCATATCATCGACAAATACATGCACTGGAGCAGCTACACCCCCGAGGAGCAGGCCGTGGTCATCGCCTACGGCTCCATCTACGGCGGCACCGAGAATGCAGCCGAGATCCTGTCTGTCATGCTCAGAGAAAAGGGCATCAAGACCGTGATGTACGATGTGTCCATGACCCATGCCTCCGAGATCATCGCCGCGGCATTCCGGTACAGCCATCTGGTCTTTGCCTCCGCCACCTACAACAACGGCATCTTCGTCAAGATGGAGGATCTGCTGAACGATCTGGTGGCCCATGCCTTCCAGAACCGCACCGTTGCCCTGATGGAAAACGGCACTTGGTCCCCCACCGCCGCCAACCAGATGGCAAAGAAGCTGGCAGGCTGCAAGAACGTCCGGCTGCTTGACAACACCGTCACCATCTTCTCCAGCGTCAAGCAGGAGCAGCGTCAGGCCATCGCCGCCATGGCAGATGCCATCGCCGAGACCATGTGATCTCCGCTCTGCCCCAAGGGGAAAGGCCCCGCCCGACCCTATGACTTGCTGATCGGTCCGCCCGGAAATTTTCGGGCGGACTTGAGACTGCCCGAAACCCCTCTCAGGGATTTCGGGCATTTTTTCCGCCGAGGCGGCAAACTCTGTGAGACTTTTTTCTTTATCCGTTGAAATCTCGTGTAAATTGGGGTACAATGGTGAAAATATAGATGGAGGTATTACCCCATGGAGGATACATTGGTTATCGGCATTGCCGGCGGCACCGGCAGCGGCAAGACCACCCTGATGAAAAACATCATCGCCCAGTTTTCTGATTCGATCACTGTTCTCAGCCACGACAACTACTACAAGCGTCACGACGATCTGCCCTTTGAGGAGCGCTGCAAGCTCAACTATGACGAGCCGGCGGCTCTGGAGACAGACCTGATGGCACGGCATTTGCAGCTCCTGCGGCAGGGGCAGGCCATCGAATGTCCCGTGTATGACTTCACCCTGCACAACCGCTCCGACGAGACCATCCACATCCTGCCCAAAAAGGTCATCATCGTCGAGGGCATCCTGATCTTTGAGAACAAGCAGCTGCGGGACCTGATGGATGTGAAGATCTTCGTGGACACCGATGCCGACATCCGCCTGTGCCGCCGGGTGAAGCGTGATGTGAGCAAGCGGGGCCGGAGCCTCGAGTCGGTTCTGGAGCAGTATCAGCAGACCGTCAAGCCCATGCACGAAAAGTACGTAGAGCCCAGCAAAAAATATGCCAACATCATTGTACCCGAGGGCGGTAAGAACCGCATCGCCATCGATCTGATCATGCTGCAGATCCAACACTATCTGAAGGAGCGTAACCTATGAAGCCGGAATCCCTGATTTTTGATATTGACGGCACCCTCTGGGACTCCCGTGCCTTGGTCGCCAAGGGGTATAACCGGTACCTGTGCCGGATCGGCCATCCGGAATTGCAGGTGGACGCTGAATTTTTAAAGACCGTTTTCGGCAAGACCATGCAGGAGATCGCCGATATCATGCTCTCGTCCATCCCTGCGCCTCGGCGCTATGAGATTCTGGACGGCTGCATGGAGTGCCAGCAGGCCGTTCTGGAATCCGACCCCTGCCAGATGGAATTTCCCGGGGTGGTAGAAACCCTTGAGCAGCTTGCCCGACAGTATCGGCTGTTCATCGTCAGCAACTCCCAAAAGGGCTACCCCGAGCTGCTGATCAGCAAGCTGAAGCTGGAGGGGCTGATCGAGGGCCACCTGTGCTACGGCGACACCGGCGCACCCAAGGGCGAAACCATCAAGCTGCTGATGCAGCGCCACGGTATCGGCTCGGCCGTCTACATCGGCGACACCCAGGGGGATCTGGATGCCTGCCGGACCGCCGGCATCCCCTTCATCTTCTGCACCTACGGCTTCGGCTCGGCGGAGACCTGCGACGCAAGGATCGACACCTTCGGTCAGCTGCCTCAGGTGCTTGATGCCCTGTAACAGCCGCATATCCTCCACAGCCATTTCACCGGGCTGTGGAAAGATTTTCGAAATTCTGTCCACAGATATACCACAAGGAAGTACCGATGAGATTTCATTATCCCATCGGTACTTTGATTTTTCCTGTAAAATTCGATGTTTTTCCAAGTTTTGTGAAATTTTGTTTTTTCTCAAGGACTTACAGCCTTTCAAATTTCTCCACAGGAAGTGCAATCCCTGTGGATATTTTTCATTTCGGAATCGTGATGGTCAGCACGATCTCGTCCTCCGTTTCCCGCCGCTCTGACACCGCGGCGATGCCCGAGGACTGGATGCGGCTGAGGGACTGGCCCAGATGATTCAAAAATCCCTTCAAATTGAACTGGGCCACCGACGCATCCTTTCCGCCGCTGAGCAGCTGCTCGATGTAGCGCTCCGTTCGGGCCACGCTCATGCCGAGCTTTGTGATGGTCTCGATGGCCTTCAGCTTCTGAGGCTCAGAGGGCAGACGCAGCAGCGCCCTTGCGTGCCGCTCGGTCAATCCGCTTGCCCGCAGCGCCTCCAAAACCTGCGGCGAATGCTTCAGCAGGCGCAGCTTGTTGGCAACGGCACTCTGGCTCTTGCCGATCATCTTCGCCGCCTGCTCCTGACTGAGGTTTTGCAGCTGGATCAGCCGGGAAATACCCAGAGCCTCCTCGATAAAATCCAGATCCTGCCGCTGTAAATTTTCCACCAGTGCCACCACGCCGGATTCCGCATCATCCATGCTCATCACGATGCATGGGATCTCCGTCAGACCTGCCTTCTGTGCGGCTCTGAGCCGCCGTTCTCCTGCGATCAGCTCATAATTTGTCCCCACCCGCCGCACCGACAGCGGCTGAATGATCCCGTGGCTTTTTATGGACTCGCTGAGCTCCTGCAAGGCTTCCTCATGAAAAATGCGGCGAGGCTGAGACGGATTGGGTTTGATGGAGCGGGCCGGCAAGAACACCACCCGTCCGGTTTCCATGTAAGTTTTCAGTTTTGCACAGTGCATAGGTGCTCCCCCTTGGTAGAATGTATGACCATTGTAGTCATCGGAATTCGGGAAAACCCACGAAAGCAAGAACCGTGCAGGAAATAATTTCCGAACATAAACCTTGATTTTTACGGTATTTTCTGATGGATTTCCGTAGTTATCGCATTTATCATCATTCTTTCATGTTTGCCGTCATCCTTTGTCCGGCGATTTTTCCGCCATTGTGACGGGGCAGGATCTTCCATGTCACCGGAAAATTTCCGACGGCACCGTCTTGACTCTCGGATCTCACGATGCTATATTTGTGTCGTATCCACATTCCTGTACCGACGGAGGGAGGCTGTTATATGGAAAGATCCCAATCAGAACAGCTGGGCAAGCTGAAAAAAATCCGACGCATATCCCTGATCGCTTTCACCGTGATCGCAATTGGGATTTTGTTCCTGATCCAATATGCCGGCACTCATGTTCAATGGCAGAGTACCGTCACCAATATTGTTCGGGTGTTCATCGTCCTTTCCTTGGCAGATGCCGGATATAACTACTATCTGAACAAAAAAATCCGTGCCTTACAGCAGCACGAATCATCTGGTCAATAAAAAGACTGCCCGAGTTTGCCGCTTCAGCGGCAAACTCGGGCAGTCTCTAAAAAGCCGCAGATATAATCTGCGGCTTTTATGATTTTCTTTAGAAGTAGACGATCTCCACGCCCTTGAGCAGCAGCGGATTGATATTCACCCGGGCCATGTCCCCCACCCTGCAATCGCAGTCGGTGACATCGATGACCATATTCACCATGCCCACATGCCCCAAGACCTTGCATGCGCTCCCGTTCACATGGACATACAGCGACTTGTGCTTGATAAAGGCCTTGATATACCGGGCAACGCCCCGGACGCAGTCCCGAAACCGCCAAAGATCAAAGCCACGATCCACGCCGAAGCCGTTGTAGTAGCCGATGGACAGCACGGCAATGCGGGTCTCCCGCTTGGCTACCCAGCCTGCCTCGTATCCCACCGAATGCCCCGCCGGAATGGTACGGATCTCCTCAAGCTCTGCCTGACAGTATCCCACGGTTTTCAGCCCGTGGCTGCCGGAGAAGGCCACTCTGCCCAGAAGGGCCGAGCCGATGCGCACCCCGTCGCAGTGCATATGCTCATATTTAAAGAATGCGGTAGAGTTGCAGCAATGCACCATCCCCGTCTCAAATCCGGCCGCCCGAAGCTCCTGCACCACCTGCTGAAAGCGGTCAAACTGCTTCTGGGTGGCCTCGGCATCGGTGGCACAGGCAAAGTGGGTGTAGATTCCGGTGAAGGCGATGTTTGCATGGTCGGTGTAGAGACCGTAGACCGTCTCGATCTCCTCCGGCAGGAAGCCGTAGCGGCCCATACCGGAGTCGATTTTCAGATGGGCCTCTGCCACAGTGGCACGCTCCATGGCCACCTGATTCACCGCCTGTGCATCCTCACGGGAGCCGATGGTCAAAATCGCCCCGTGATCCAGCAGCTCGTTGATCTCCGACCGGTTGCAGGTGCCCTCCATCATCAGGATGGGGCTTTCTTCAAAGCCCGCCTCCCGCAGGGCACGGACCTCGCCCACATCGGTGACGGCAAAGCGGTTTATCCCGTAAGCGCTGAGGACCCGGGCCATATCCACACACCCCAGACCGTATCCGTCCCCCTTGACCACGCCCCACACGGCCGCATCCTTGGCACGGGCCAGGATCAGGCCGACGTTGTGGGCCAGGGCGCTCTTATCCACCATATACGCTTTCATAGGCTCGTCCTCTCTGTCTTTCGGATCGTCAATCCTTCTTGTTCTTTTTCATATAGCGGATCATCGCCAGCTTGTGGTATGCGTTGGTCGCGATCTTCAGGGTCTGATACCAGAACTTGCTGATGACCAGATCAAACTCGCCCATAAACTCAGTAAAGTCCCCGTTGAAGCCCTTTTTGAACTTGTACAGTCCGTACAGGGGGTTGTCCTCGGTCAGGTCGCCGGAAACACCCCGGAAGTCATAGATCCGGCACTTTTTCTCCACCGCCCACTGGATCATGTTCCACTGGAGCAGGTAGTTGGGCATCAGGTTGCGGTGGGCATTGGAGCTGGCACCGTACAGATACCACACCTTGTCACCGTACCAGATGGCCAGTGTTCCGGCGATGGGCTGACCCTCGTGGAAGGCCATATACAGGCGGCAATGCTCCCCCAGATTTTTCAGCATATTGGAAAAATACGCCTCGTCACGGGTGACGAAGTTGTCCCGCAGTCCGGTCTCGACCATGATCCTTGTAAATTCGGGGATCATTTCCTGACCGCAGACCCTGACCTCCACGCCCTTTTTCGTGGCCAGACGGATGTTGTAGCGGTGCTTCTGGGTGAAGGAAGCCAGAAGCTCCTCCTCGGTCTTGCCCTCCACGTTCAGGCGGAACACGAAACGGGGCTGAATGCCCTCAAAATTCTTGCCCTCCTGCATGCAGTGGAAGCCCAGACGCTCAAGCTCGGCCTTGAAGGCGGTGTTTTCGATGCTCACATCCGGGTCGATCTTCACCACGTAGCCGTGGTACTGCTTTGCAAGGGCCCGAACGCCCCGCATCAGCTCCTCCAGTGTCTCCCGATCGTCAAGATCACAGACAGGACCCCGGCAGATGTAGAGCATGCTGACCGGGAAAATGGGGGCCTTGCGGATCAGCACCCCCAGTGCGCCCTTGATCTTGCCCTGATCGTCGCGCACCGCCACCGCCTGAAACTTCCATGCGGTCTTTTGTCTGCCCCACAGCACCGACTGGGCAAAGTGGCCCTTGGGGTGGGACTGGATAAACGCCTCGTATTCGTTTATCGTATTATCTCCAATCAATTCGTACATATCAATCGATCTCCATTTACACATTGTACTGGTTTCCTATCTAATAGCATACCACAATTCCCCATACTCTGCAACCTAAACCCATGAAAAAATCCCCGTCCCCAGAAAACCGCTTTACAATCGGCCTGCTATTTGTTAATATAGTTGCATATGCAACTGCGCACCTCGGAGGGATCTGTATGTCTTATATTATGCGCAATATTACCGATATTGCCCGCTGCGCCGCCCAGTTCCGGTCGGAACAGCTGGCGCCGCTGGGGCTGAAGGCCTGCCACGCAAGCTATCTGTGCGTCATCTGCAACCACCCCGGCATCACGCAGGATCAGCTGGCACGGAAGATCTTTATCAACAAGAGCAACGTGGCCCGTCAGCTTGCGATTTTGGAGGAGGACGGCTTCGTCCGGCGCAGCAGCGCCCCCGAGGACAAGCGCGCCATGCAGGTGTTCCCCACGGACAAGGCACTGGAATGCCTGCCCAAGCTTCAGGAGATTTTTCAGGCTTGGGAGGGTCTGGTGGCTCAGGATCTGACCGAGCAGGAGCAGGCTCTCATGACAAAAATGCTGGATAAAATGAAGGATCGTGCCAGTCAGTGGATGGATCAGCACTAGCCCGCCTACCCCGCCTGACCTGTCGGTCAGGCGGGTTTTTTCCGCCGAGGCTGACCCGTGGCTGCCGCCCCTTGGGGCATTTGTCGAGGAAAACAGATGCAGGGGGCTTTTGCTTCTGTTTTTGTGCAATTTTTATGAATCCTTTTGGGGAATGACCCTTGATATTTTGTTTCATTGTATGCTATGATATGCGCAAATCAAAGATAGATAGAAGCGCTTCCAATGATGCATGTTCAAAACAATGTTGAATACGGGAGGCAATCGATTTGGTTTACCTCCCAGGGATAAATAGAAGGGATGGTTTGTATGAAAAAAACACTATCTGTTGTTTTATCGTTACTTGCGGCAGCATTCTTGATTGGCAGTTTTCCTGTAAGAGATCTGTTGAACAGCACCTTGTGGTCAGATATTTTTCGGATTATCGGCTTTGTGCTGATAGGCATCGCTGCTTTTTGCAGAAGTAAAAAGCTTAACTAGCCCCTCTGCCCCGCCTGACCTGTCGGTCAGGCGGTTTTTTTCCGCCGAAACAGACCCGTGGCTGCCGCCCCTTGGGGCATTTGTCGAGGAAAACAGATGCAGGGGGCTTTTGCTTCTGTTTTTTGTACAAATCTTCTTGACATTGGCAGGGGAAATCGGTAAAATAGGTTAGGAATAGTATGCCTGCCACGTCGGTGGCAGCGTTTGCTGATATCCGGCAAGGTCTGCCGGTTGGTTTTACGCAAGACTCGCCCCATGGCGTTTTTATTTTGTTTCAAAATTTGCTGCCGGGTATCGACCCCGGTCATCAATCATGTTCAAATGGAATGCCCATGCGGCCCATTGCGTCACCCTCCGCAGCTTTTGCCAATACAAACAAGGAGGTGTGTTGCAGAATTATGGGACCTTTTGAAATCTTAATTGCCGTAGTTTGCGCTGTGGCAGGTCTTTCCATCGGTGCCGTCGTCGGTATCCAGTACCGCAAGCGCGTTGCTGAACGGGAAATCGGCTCTGCCGAGGCAGAGGCCACCCGCATCATCAACGATGCCATCCGCGGCGGTGAAAACAAGAAAAAGGAAATGCTGCTGGAAGCAAAAGACGAAATCCATAAATCTCGCACAGAATACGAAAAAGAAGTGAAAGAGCGCCGCTCTGAGCTGAGCAAGCAGGAGCGCCGCCTGCAGCAGAAGGAAGAATCTCTGGACAAGAAAACCGACGCATTCGAGCGTAAGGAAGAGGAGCTGAACAGACGGCTCGCCAAGGTGTCCGAGACTCAGGCAAAGGCCGACGAGCTATGCAAGGCCCAGACCGAGAAGCTGGAGGAGATCTCTCAGCTGACACAGGATCAGGCCAAGCAGTACCTTCTGGAGACCGTGGAGACCGAGGTCCGCCACGAAACTGCCATGAAGATCAAGGAGATCGAAGCTCAGCTCAAGGACGAGGCCGAGACCAAGGCGCGGGAGGTCATCGCCACCGCCATTCAGCGCTGTGCCGCCGACCATGCCGCCGAAACCACCGTCAGCGTGGTGCCCCTGCCCAATGACGAGATGAAGGGCCGGATCATCGGCCGTGAGGGCCGCAACATCCGCACCCTCGAGACCATCACCGGTGTTGACCTGATCATCGACGACACCCCCGAGGCCATCACCGTCTCCAGCTTTGACCCCGTCCGCCGTGAGATCGCACGTCTGGCACTGGAGAAGCTCATCGTTGACGGCAGAATCCACCCCACCCGCATCGAGGATATGGTGGAAAAGGCCCGCCGCGAGGTGGACCGCACCATTCGGGAAGAGGGCGAGCGTGCATGCTATGAAACCGGCATCCACAACCTCAACCCTGAGCTTGTCAAGATCCTGGGCCGCCAGAAGTACCGCACTTCCTACGGTCAGAACGTCCTGAATCACTCCATTGAGGTATCCCACATCGCAGGCCTGTTGGCAAGCGAGCTGGGCGTCGATGTTGCCATGGCAAAGCGTGCAGGTCTGCTGCATGATCTGGGCAAGGCCGTTGACCATGAGATGGAGGGCAGCCACGTGCAGCTGGGCGCAGAGCTGGCCCGCAAGTACAAGGAAAATCCCATCGTTGTCAATGCCATCGAGGCCCACCACGGCGATGTAGAGCCCAAGTCCATCATTGCCGTTCTGGTTCAGGCCGCCGATGCCATCTCCGCCGCACGTCCCGGCGCACGGCGCGAGAACGTGGAGAACTATATCCGCCGCCTGCAAAAGCTGGAGGAGCTGACAAACTCCTATTCTGGCGTTGAGAAGTCCTACGCGATTCAGGCCGGCCGTGAGATCCGTATCATGGTCAAGCCCGAGGTCGTCAACGAGGATAACATGATCATTCTGGCCCGGGACATTGCCAAGAAGATCGAGTCCGAGCTGGAATACCCCGGTCAGATCAAGATCAATGTCATCCGGGAAACCAAAGCCGTAGAGTACGCAAAGTAATCCGGCAGGATTCCAAGTTACAGGAACGCAAACAGCGTGTGTCGAATTTCGACACACGCTGTTTTTACTGCCTGCCCGTAAAACAGTTCATTTTATTTGCCGCTCGAGCGGCAAACTCGGGCAGACTGTTTGACACACCGAAAGCACTCCCACTCAAAACGAGTGGGAGTGCTTTGTTAATGCATTTTATATCGCTTTTCAGCGTGTCAATTGCCACCGCACCATGCACGGATCAGCTGCCGGTCTTACCGGCTAATTCCGCACAGCGAAACGATACCGAGCCTTAGCCTATGGCCCATCGATTATTGACCAGTCCCGTCACAAATTGTCCGCGGCGACTCGCCGCTTAGCCTTCCTCGACGACGATCTCGGATACTTCCAGACCGGGATTCCGGCGGCAGGTGAAGTCGATGGCCCAGTAGCTGGAATAGACCAACAGATTGTTGCCGTGGTAATCCTCCAAAAGCTCTGCATCACTGCCCAGATTCAGGTCGGACAGCTCACCGGAGTATGCATCGATCCGGCGGATCTCCTCATAGGGCAAAAACTCCATCCGCAGATCCACGCCGTACTCGTTTTTCATGCGGTACTGGAACACGTCAAACTGCAAGGTACCCACAACGCCCACAATGACCTCCTCCATACCGGAGTTGGGCAGCTTGAAGATCTGGATGGCACCCTCCTGCGCGATCTGCTCGGTGCCCTTGACAAACTGCTTGCGCTTCATGGAATCCTTGGCAGAGACCCGGCAGAAATGCTCGGGGGCAAAGGTGGGGATGCCGGAATATTTGAACTTCTTCCCCGGGGTGGTGATGGTGTCACCGATGGAGAAGATGCCCGGGTCAAACACGCCGATGACGTCGCCGGCATAGGCCTCGTCCACGATCTCACGGTCTGCCGCCATCATCTGCTGAGGCTGAGACAGACGCATCTTCTTGTTGCCCTGCACGTGAAAATATTCCGCGTCACGCTCAAACTTGCCGGAGCAGATGCGCATGAAGGCCAGACGGTCCCGGTGGGCCTTGTTCATGTTTGCCTGAATTTTAAAGACAAATGCGGAAAATCCCGGGTCAAAGGTGTCGATCTCGCCGCAGTCTGCCACACGGGCCAGAGGGGGCGGGGTCATCTTCAGGAAGGCCTCCAAAAACGGCTCGATGCCGAAGTTGGTCAGCGCAGAGCCAAAGAACACGGGGCTGAGGCGGCCGTTGCGGACCTCCTCCAGATCCATCTCCCGTCCGGCAGACAGCAGCTCCACATCATCGATCAGCTGCTGATGCTTTGCCTCGCTGTCCAGAAGCTCCGCCACCTGAGGATCATAAAGATCCACCACCTGCTTTCCGGCACGGCTTTTGCCGTTGACGCCGGAGAAAAACAGCAGCTGACCGCCCTCCCGGTCATAAACGCCCTGAAAATCCTTGCCACAGCCGATGGGCCAGTTCATGGCATAGGTCTCGATGCCCAGCTCACGCTCCAGCTCGTCCAGAAGATCAAAGGGGTCTTTCGTCTCCCGGTCCATCTTGTTAACGAAGGTAAAAATGGGGATGTGGCGCATGGCACAGACCTTGAACAGCTTCCGGGTCTGAGGCTCGACACCCTTTGCTCCGTCGATGACCATGACCGCAGAGTCCGCCGCCATCAGGGTGCGGTAGGTGTCCTCAGAGAAGTCCTGGTGACCGGGGGTGTCCAGAATGTTGATGCAGAAGCCGTCGTACTGGAACTGCATAACAGAGGAGGTGACGGAAATACCGCGCTGCTTTTCGATCTCCATCCAGTCAGAGGTGGCGGCACGGGAATTTTTCTTGCCCTTGACCACGCCTGCCTGAGCGATCGCGCCGCCGTAGAGCAGGAATTTTTCGGTCAGGGTGGTTTTACCGGCGTCGGGGTGCGAGATGATCGCAAAGGTTCGACGGCGGCTGATTTCTTCTTGTAAACTAGCCATCGTATTTTCACTCCATAAATCAGGTTTTTAAGCGTATTAAATCATTTTACTTTACCATATTATTCCCTGTAATACAAGGGTTTTGCAGCATTTTCCCCACCAAAAAAAGAGACCGCCAGACTTGGCGGTCTCTTCTGATGCCGTAAAACAGATTTGGGAAGGCTTAGTGCTTCACACCCTCGATCAGGCCGTTTGCCAGACCCACCATGCCCTGAATCTCGCTGGGAATGATGATCTTGGTGGCCTTGCCGTCTGCGACCTTCTCCATGGCCTCGATGGACTTCAGCTTCAGCACCTGCTCGTTGGGGGCCTTTTCGTTCAGCAGAGCCAGAGAATCGGCCAGTGCCTGCTGCACGGAGCGGATCGCCTGAGCTTCACCGTCAGCCTTCAGGATGGCGGCCTGCTTTTCAGCCTCAGCCTTCAGGATGGCAGCCTGCTTTTCTGCGTCAGCCTTCAAGATGGCGGACTCACGCTCGCCCTCTGCGATCAGGATGGCGGACTTCTTCTGACCCTCGGCCTGCAGGATCGCCTGACGGCGGTCACGCTCGGCCTTCATCTGCTTCTCCATGGAATTCTGGATGTCCTGAGGAGGCAGGATGTTCTTCAGCTCCACACGGTTGACCTTGATGCCCCAAGGATCGGTTGCCACATCCAGAATGGAGCGCATCTTGGTGTTGATCACATCACGGGAGGTCAGGGTCTGATCCAGCTCCAGATCGCCGATGATGTTACGCAGGGTGGTTGCAGTCAGCGTCTCCATTGCCATCATGGGCTGCTCGACACCGTAGGCATACAGCTTGGGGTCGGTGATCTGGAAGTAAACGACTGTATCGATCTGCATGGTGACGTTATCCTTGGTGATAACGGGCTGAGGGGGATAGTCCAGAACCTGCTCTTTCAGGCTGACACGCTTGGCGACACGGTCCAAAAACGGAACCTTCACGTGAAGGCCCACGCCCCAAACCTCATGAAATGCGCCCAGACGCTCGATGACGTAGGCACGGGACTGTTGGACCACGATGATGTTGGACGCAATGATGACCAGCAAAATCGCGATCACGGCGATGATGAAAATCCACATAAAACTTCTACCTCCTGAATTGTTATTTCACAGCAGACACCTCTGCCAGAGATACAAAAACCTTCACGCCCTCAACCCGGTCGATGCGGACCGTTGCACCCTGAGGCAGTGCCTCACCGGTACTGGAGCGGGCGCTCCAATCCATGCCGTCAATGGTGACACGACCCTCGGCAGTGAGATTGTTGACAGCCTGACTGACCACACCGGTGGTACCGACAACGCTGTTGACATTGGTATGGACGATGTGCGGATCAACGTACTTACGTGCAAAGCCCCGAAGGATGCACAGCAGGACGATCGAAACCACCAAAAACACCACGATCTGGATCGGTAGGATGCCGCCCAGCATCGCCACCACAAGGGCAGCCAACGCACCCGCGGCAAACCAGACAGACACCAGCGCAGCCGTGCCGGCCTCGACCACCATGAACGCGATCATCGCAATGAGCCAAAACATAGCTTCTCCACTCATTGTTAACCCTCCTTTTTCATGGAAACGACTGTTTTCGTCGTAGCTTAACTTTAGCAGATTCTTTCAAATCCGTCAATTATTTTACGGCATATTACACATAAATTTCACAAATTAAGATTGCCCTTTTGCCGAATCGGTCCCCACGATTGGGCGATGCGCTGTCTGCCGGACGGGATGGGGGGGGCATCCACCCTGCCGAAGCCCGTCCTGCAATGGGAAAGGAACGTAAAATTTCCGATAAAATCCCCAATAAACCGTTGTAACTTGGCCTGATTTGCGTTATAATATCTGTCAAAACGATACAATTGCCCTTTGTGGGCTTGGAGGTCATATGAATCAAATGCAATTTTCCGTCCCCTGTCTGTTCGGTCTTGAGGGACTTGCCGGTGACGAGCTGCGCCGGATGGACCTTGAAAATGTTCAGGTAGAAAACGGACGTGTCCTGTTCACCGGTGACGAGCGGGCCTTGGCAAAGGCCAACGTGAACCTGCGCACCGGCGAGCGTGTGCTGCTGGTGCTTTCCAGTTTTCCTGCAAAAACCTTTGAAGAGCTGTTTCAGGGTGTGCTGAACACCCCTCTGGAGGATTTTATCCCCAAAGACGGCGCCTTCCCCGTGAAGGGGCACTGCCTCAACAGTCAGCTGATGAGCGTCCCCGACTGTCAGGCCATCATCAAAAAGGCCGCCTCCCGCCGACTGGGTGACAAATACGGCATTTCCTGGCTGCCCGAGGACGGGATCAAGTATCAGCTGCAATTTTCCATCATGCACGATCAGGTAACGCTGTATCTGGACACCTCCGGCGTGGGTCTGCACAAGCGGGGCTACCGTGCCATCGGCAACGACGCGCCCCTGCGTGAGACACTGGCTGCGGCCATGGTGCAGCTGACCCGCTATCGGGGACGGGACTTCATCTGGGACCCCTTCTGCGGCTCCGGCACCATCCCCATCGAAGCCGCCCTCATCGCCATCAACCGTGCGCCGGGTGTGAACCGGGGCTTTGCCGCCGAAAAATTTGCATGGATGGATGCCGCTGTCTGGCGGGACGTCCGCAGCGAGGCCTTTGACAAGGAGTTCCACGGGGAATACCGCATCCTCGGCTCCGACTGCGACCCCAAGAGCGTCTCTCTTGCCATGTCCAACGCAAGAAAAGCAGGTGTCGCCAAGCTCATCACCTTCAAAGACGGCGATGCCACCAAAATGAGCCTGCCCTCCGATCAGGGCAGCATCATCTGCAACCCCCCCTACGGCGAGCGCATGATGGAGCGCCAGAGCGCGCAGCGGCTGTATCAGGCACTGGGCCGCCACCTGAAATATGCCGACGGCTGGAAAAAGTTCATCATCACCTCCGAGCCTGAGTTTGAGCATTACTTCGGCAAGCGCGCCGACAAAAAGCGCAAGCTCTACAACGGCATGATCAAGTGTGATTATTATATGTTCACCGGAGAAAAACAGAACCGGAAAAAACAGCCAAACGGCAGACAGAAGTAATCAAGAAATATAAAGGAATCATGACTTCATGGAGCATTTGTTTATCATAAATCCTGCTGCCGGAAAGCGTGACCAAACAGAGGATTTTTCCAAGATCATCAAGCGGGTCTGCACCCCGAGGGGGCTTGACTACCGCATCGCAGTTTCCGGAAAGGCCGGCGACTGCACCCGCATCGCCCGGGAAGCCGCCCAGACAGGCAAAGAGCTTCGCATCTACGCCTGCGGCGGCGACGGAACGCTCAACGAGGTGATGTGCGGCTGCGTGGGCTTTCCCAACGCGGCCTTCACCCACTTCCCCGGGGGCAGCGGCAATGACTTTATCAAGGTTTTTGACGATCCCGAGGCCTTTCGGGATCTGGAGCGGCTTTTGGACTGCGAGGAGGCCCCCTTCGATATCATCGACTGCAACGGCCATCTGGCCCTGAATGTGTGCAGCGTGGGTCTGGATGCCCGCATCGGCACCCAGATTGCAGACTACAAGCGTCTGCCTCTGGTCACCGGCTCCGGCTCTTATATCCTGTCGGCACTGGTCAACGTGATCCGCGGGGTGTCGGAGCATTATACCGTGGATATCAACGGCGAGCATATCGACGCAGACCAGACCATGATCTGCGTCACCAACGGCCGGTGCTACGGCGGCTCTTTCTATGCCGTGCCCGATGCCGACCCCTGCGACGGGGAGCTGGACGTTCTGCTTGTGAGCAAGGTGTCCCGCCTTCAGGTGGCAAGGCTCGTGCGAAAATACCAGACCGGACAGTACCGCACCCTGCCCCATCTGATCCGCCACTTCCGCACCGATCATCTGAGCATCCGCTGCCGGCAGGAGGCCTCTGTCAATCTGGACGGCGAGCTTCAGCACGCAAAGGTGCTGAACATTCAGCTGCGGAAAAACCAAATCCGCTTTTTCTACCCAAAGGGTCTGACCTACCGTCTGGACAGCAGCCCCAATACATAACAAAATCGGGATGTATCCCTTGAGATACATCCCGATTTTGTTGTTTTCAGATCCGTCAGCGCTTCAGCTCCTCCACCGTCAGCTCCACATCATACTGTCTGCCGCTGCGGTAGATCACAGCCTCCACTGTGTCCCCCACGCTCATGCCGTAGAGAAGCTCCTCAAGCACATGGTAGCTTGAGATCTTGCTGCCGTTGATCGACAGCAGCAGGTCCCCGGGGCGGATGCCCACATGCTCGGCATCGGAGTCCTGAGTGACCTCGGTGATCAGCAGCCCCACGGGCAGCCGATAGTAATACTGATAGAAGCTCGACACCATCTGTCCCTTGATGCCGAGGGTGGGTCTGCCGGAGATATAGCCGTCGGTCATCAGCTGCTCCACCACGCTCTTCACCGCCGTCATAGGGATGGCAAAGCCCAGTCCCTCCACGCCGGAGGTACTGGCATAGTCGCCGATCTTCATGGTGTTGATGCCGATGACCTGCCCGTAGCTGTTGACCAGAGGTCCGCCGGAGTTTCCGGAGTTCAGGGCCGCGGTGGTTTGCAGCAGGGTCATGGTCTTTCCGCCGATCTTCAGATCCCGATTGATGGCCGAGATCATGCCGTCGGTCATGGTTCCCCGCAGCTGAATGCCCAGTGGGTCGCCGATGGCAACCACCTGATCCCCCACCCGCAGGGTGTCGGAGTTTCCGAACTCCGCAGCGGTCAGATCCTTGGCCTCGATATAAAGCACCGCAAGATCCGATACCCCGTCCAGTCCCACCTGACCGGCATCGAACACTCTGCCGTCGGTGAGCATCACCTGAATGGTCTGGGCCCCCTCCACCACATGGGCATTGGTGATGATGTAGCCGTCGCTGCTCATCACCACGCCGGTGCCGCTGCTCTTTCCGCTGGGCTGCGTGGTGGTGATGGACACCACACTGGGGATGACCTTTTCATAGACATCCTGCCACGACAGCTCCCCTGTCTCGGGCGTCTCCTCCTTCCCGTCGTCGGGAGAGGGCTTCAGCTGAAGATCCGTGTGGGGCTGCTCCGGACTGATCGGTGCGGTGGATTCCTGTGCAGGCTCCGTAGTCTCCGCCTCCCCGATCTCCAAGCCCTGAGGGATGGTGCCGGATATGGCAGAGAAGCTTGCAGGCGTTTTCGGTTCCGTGGGCTGTGTTGTCCCAAACAGATGGATGTCCAGCATACTCAGCACCATGGTCAGCCCGCTGCACAGGATCAGCAGCACCAGAACCAAAGCCACGACACCGGCGTGGTCCTTGGGTGGTGTGGTGCAGCCGGTGCCGTAATAGCCCTGCTCCCACTGGTTCTGCTCCTTTGCCGCGCACTCGAATTCCGGCTCCTGAATATCCAAATCATCCTTTCGGTTTTCTGCCATAGTCCTATCCTCGTCATGCTAAGATCTTCTGCCCCGTCAGTTCACAAGGGGCAGCGTAAAGGTAAATTCCGTTTTTCCGTCCCGGCTGGCGACGCTGATGTTCTCGCCGTGGCTGCAGATCAGGGTTTTCACGATATACAGGCCCAGACCCCATCCATCCCGATTTTCCGAGCGGGATTTGTCGATTTTGTGGAAGCGGTCAAAGACCAGAGGCAGCTCCTCGGGGGGGATGGTCTTGCCCTCGTTGGACACGGAGAAATAGAGCTTGTTGCCGCCCTCCTGTATCCGCAGACCCAGCCTGCCCCCTTCGGTGCAGAATTTTACGCTGTTATCCACCAGATTGTAGATCACCTGCGTGATGGCATCGGCATCGGCCCGGGTGTAGACCGGATGCTCGGGGAAATCCACCTGCACGTCAAGATGCTTCTCGTTGATCTTCTGCTCAAAGGTGATCAGCACCTGTCCGGCGCATTCCTCCAGATCGAAGCGGATCTTTTTCTCATCGGGGATGCCGCCCATGTCCTGCAATTTGGAAATATCCAGCATGCTGCGCACCAGTCGGCTCAGCCGCTTGGTCTCATCCGAGACGATCTGCATATAGTATCGTTGACGGTCAGGAGGGATGGTGCCGTCCAAGATCCCGTCCACATAGCCGCCGATGGTGGTCATGGGGGTTTTCAGCTCATGGGAAACATTGGCCACGAATTCCTGCCGCTGATACTCGCTTTTTTCCAAGGAGGCCGCCATGTTGTTGAAGGCCACCGCCAGCTCGTCCACCTCTTCGGAGTTCTTGCTGCCGGTGTACACCCTTGCTTTCAGGTTGCCGTGGCCGAATTCCCGGGCCATGTGCGCCATTTCACGCAGGGGGCGGCACTGGTTGCGCACGGAGATGCTCATGGTCACCACCGCGATCAGGATGACCAGCAGGGACACCGCCACCTGAATTTCGATGATGCCGTCCAGAATGCCCAGAGTATCCTCCACCGGAACCGACACCATGACGATGCCGATCTGAGCATTGGTCTTGCGGCTGACCACGGGGGTGGACACCAC
Source organism: Clostridiales bacterium (assembly GCA_019418025.1). Classification (GTDB taxonomy): domain Bacteria; phylum Bacillota; class Clostridia; order Oscillospirales; family Oscillospiraceae; genus Faecousia. The sequence continues at coordinate 46,404 of DYCR01000001.1, forward strand.
ATAGCGGGCTTCGTTGTAAAGCCCGCGGATCTTGCCGGAGTCGAAATCCACGCCCTTGGTGAACACCTTCTCCAGATATTCCTCGTTGACCTTCATCCCCAGATGCTCGCACCGCAGGTTCCGGTCCGAGCATAGCACCACCGTGCCGGTCGCGTTGCAGATGATGGCATCGGCACCGCTGACCAGTGAGGCAAGGGTCAGGTTCGTCCGCAAAAAGTCCCCGTGGAGCTGGCCCACCGCATCATAGGCCGCGGCCAGCTCGGAGATGGCGGCGGCATTGGTGGAGAGCTGCTCATAGGTGTTTTTTTCCAGATACTGCTTGACCAGAACCCGGAAGGCCGTGCCCATCATCACCAGAGCCAGCAGCAGCACCAGCATGGTCGCGCCGAACTGGCGGGCAAAGGTGGTTTTCATGAATTACACCACCTCAAACTTATAACCCACGCCCCACACGGTCTTGACAGACCACTGCTCGGAGACCCCCTCCAGCTTTTCACGCAGACGCTTCACATGCACATCAACGGTTCGGCTGTCGCCGAAATAGTCAAATCCCCACACCTCGTCCAGCAGCTGATTGCGGGTGTAGACCCGGTTGGGCGAGGAGGCCAGATGATAAAGAAGCTCCATCTCCTTGGGCGGCGTGTCGATCTTCTTGCCGTCCACGGTCAGCTCAAAGGCATCCATGTCGATGATCAGCTTGTCAAAGACCAGACGGCGCACCTTTTTCTCGGCGGTGATCCCGGCGGCCCGTCGCAGCACCGCCTCGATCCGGGCAAGGACCTCCTTCATTTCAAAGGGCTTGGTGATATAGTCATCGGCACCGGTTTTCAGGCCGGTGACCTTGTCGTCGGTCTCTCCCTTGGCTGTCAGCATGATCACGGGGGTCTGGGACTCCATGCGGATGGCCTTGCACACGCTCCATCCGTCCATCACCGGCATCATCACGTCCAGCAGCACGATATCCGGCTTGATGGCCCGGAACTTGCTCAGGCCTGCGCCGCCGTCGTGGGCAACGGTGACTGCATAGCCCTCCTTCTCCAGATACATTTGCAGCAGCTCTGCAATATTCTTGTCGTCCTCTACAACTAAAACAGATACAGCCATGGTTGTATATCCTCCTGTCAATATGAGATAGGTTCCCTTTTTACTCATTATAGCCGAAAAACCGCAGATGGAGTGAACAATTTGTAAAGACTATCCCCCCAATTTGTGAACGGGATGATTTTTTACCCTATTTTTATCCAAAGCGATCATAAGAAGAATAAAACTTGAAAAAACCGTCGTTTCAATGTATAGTAGAATGGATTTGTGTAAGCTTGCTTTACACGCATTTCCGAAAGGAGTTTCTACATGATAATTGAACTGTTAAAATCCGTGCTTTTCGGCATTGTCGAGGGTATCACCGAGTGGCTGCCTGTTTCCTCCACCGGTCACCTGATCCTGCTGAACGAATTCCTCACCCTGAACGTGACCGAGGAATTCCAGAGCATGTTTGACGTGGTCATTCAGCTGGGCGCCATTCTGGCGGTCATCGTGCTGTTTTTCCACAAGCTGAACCCCTTTTCTCCCAAAAAGAGTCCCCAAAAGAAAAAGGACACATGGGATCTGTGGTTCAAGGTCATCATCGCCATCATCCCCTCGGGCATCGTGGGCGTGCTGTTCGATGACTGGATGGATGCCCACCTGCACAACGGCATCGTGGTCGCTCTGGCGCTGATCATCTACGGCGTGGCCTTTATCTATGTGGAGCGCCTGCACGCAGGCAAGACCCCCTTGGTCAACAAGGTCTGGTCCATCGACTACCGCACCGCCCTGCTGATCGGCGCATTCCAGTGCCTGAGCCTGATCCCCGGCACCTCCCGCTCCGGCTCCACCATTCTGGGCGCTATCATTCTGGGTGTGGGCCGCAGTGCTGCATCTGAGTTCTCCTTCTTCATGGCCATCCCCACCATGCTGGGTGCCAGCGGCATCAAGCTGCTCAAGTTCATGCTCTCCGGCGTGTCCATCACCGGCACCGAGGTGGGCGTCCTCATCGTCGGCACCCTTGTGTCGTTCCTTGTCAGCATGGTCGCCATCCGCGCCCTGATGGCCTATGTCCGCAAGCACAGCTTCTCCGCCTTCGGCGTGTACCGCATCGTGCTTGGCTCTGTTGTCCTTGTCTACTTCGCTGTAAAAATGGCGATGGCATAATACCCCCTTTTATTTGTTTATCCATAGTTTTACCAAAGTAAATGATATATTTGGAGGAAGATTGTTATGAATAAACCTGTTCTTGTGGTTATGGCTGCCGGCATGGGCAGCCGCTACGGCGGTCTGAAGCAGCTGGACCCTGTGGATGACAACGGTCATCTGATCATCGATTACTCCCTGTATGATGCCCGTCGGGCCGGCTTTGAAACCGTGGTGTTCGTCATCAAGCACGAAATCGAGGAGGCCTTCAAAGAGAGCATCGGCAACCGCCTCAGCAAGGTCATGGATGTCAAGTACGCCTTCCAGCGCCCCGACGACCTGCCCGAGGGCTACTCCGTCCCCGAGGGACGCCAGAAGCCTTGGGGCACCGCTCAAGCAGTTCTGGCTGCCCGTGACGTGGTGGACGGTCCCTTCGCTGTCATCAACGCCGACGACTACTACGGCCCCGAGGGCTTTGAGGTCATCTATAACTATCTGATCAACCACCCCGACAGCGCAGACTGCTATGAGTATGCAATGGTGGGCTACCTGCTGAAAAACACCGTCACCGAGAACGGCTCCGTGGCCCGCGGTGTCTGCACCGAGACTGCCGACGGCTACCTGCACAGCGTGGTGGAGCGCACCAAGATCGTCAAGGGCGAGCTGAACCCCCGCTACACCGAGGATGACGGCCAGACCTGGCATGACCTGAGCTGCGATGACGTTGTCTCCATGAACCTGTGGGGCTTCCAGAAGAGCTATCTGGAGGAGGCATGGGCCGGATTCCCCGCATTCTTGGACAAGGCTCTGGTGGAGAATCCCCTGAAGGGCGAGTATTTCCTGCCCACCGTCGTGTCCAATCTCCTCAGCCAGCGCAAGGCCCGTGTCAAGGTCCTGCGCAGCAACGACAAGTGGTACGGTGTCACCTACAAGGAGGATAAGCCCACCGTCGTGGCGGCACTGGCCTCCCTGCGTGAAAAGGGCCTGTACCCCGAAAAGCTGTGGGAAGCATGATCTGACCAACCAAAAGACCGTCTGGAATATCCAGACGGTCTTTTGATCTTCTTATTGCGCTTGTACACAAGGGCGCTGTCCGATCCCGAAATTTTATCCACAGTTTCCACCCATCTTGTGGATAATATCCCACGTTCCGTGGGGTGTTCTGGGGATATCTGCCCCTTCTGCACAGCCAAATCTGAGATTTTGTCCACAATCCTTGCACTTCCTGTGGAGAAAATCAGCCATCAAAAAGGGACAGAGGATCGCCTCTGTCCCTTCTTTCTGCCAAAATACGCCTCCGGCGCCTGCGCTTTCCGATGGTCCTTACAGCTCGCAGGGGTTATTCCTGCGCCTGTTTTTCTCCCTGCGCCGTTTCGTGTCTCGGGAAATTTTGAACACCATCACAGCCGGTAGCACCATAAATGCAATGCCCATGACACTGGTGCTGTGAAATACGTAGGTTTTCATCAATGTCAGATAAAGCCCCACCGCAAAAAAGATGCCGCAGATCCCATACATGATCCATTTCGGATTGGGGCATCTTCTCTGGCTCCCGGCATCTGCCGCCGAGCCCTGTTTGTCAGGAAATGTTTCTCTGTTACGCTCCATGGGTGACCTCCTGAATGGATATAAAAGCGTACTGCCCCGTCTGGTCCGAAGCCACGGGGCGGCAGTTTTGACCTTCCGCGCTTTTTCATATGCTATCACATCCGCCCTCTCTCCGCAACCAAAGGGCGGACAGAAATTTCTGTCCGCCTTTTGTGTATTTTGCCCTCAGGGGACGGTCATCCGGCATAAAGACTTTGCAGGATTCTTCTGATATCCTCCTCTGCACCCTTCAGGATATAGCGGGCCGTGCCGGATTCATAGGAATACGCAAAGCGCACGTGGGACAGCGGAGCCACGGCATGGCAGAAAAAATCCGCGATCTGCTTTGCCTCCCGTTCCTCCATGGCCCGATCCAGAAGAAAGCACATTTCATTTTCATGGCGGTTTTGTCCCGCCAGAAAATCATAGACAATGCCGTGATGCTTTGCCCGAATGCTTGGTCGGACGGCAGGGTGTTCAAGGAATGCCTGCACCTGCTCCTCTGAGAATCGCCAGATGCCATTTTCCTTTTCGCCGTGGAGTATATCCCCTTTCAAATAATTGCGCAGGGTGCGGGTCGTCAGTCCGGTCATAAGCGAAAGCTGGTCGATGGTGTACATTACAAGTCTCCCCTTCCTGTTTTGTGGTTTCACAAGCTTGTAATGCTATTATAGATCACAGCCGCTCCCCATTCAATTTGAAAGATCCCCACTTTTTCCTAACAGGACTGCCGGCATCCAATACGGAGCCATCCCTATTTTGTCAATTTGCGATTCATGTACTTCGGATTGATCTTCAGCAGATAATACCCACAGACGACCATCATCAGCACCATGCCCGGGAAATACATCCGTGTAACATATGCGCATAACGCAGCGATTGCCTGAATGCAGCAGTACAGCAGTTCAATTTTTGCATTCTTTGCCCGTTGCTGCGCATCCGGCTCAAATCTCAGGTTGAATGCCATCCATATGGATGCCGCCAACAGCGGGAACCCCTTGAACCACAGCATGACAGCCGGATCGATCCCCTCTGCCACCGGTTGGATCGCAACATTCAGCGCAACCGCCTGTAGGATAATTGCCAATTTGATCAGATTCGCTCTTCGGATATGATTTACCTTTTTCGTTTCGGCGATCACAGGGATATCATCCCCCCTATGCGCATCATCATTCAGCAGATAATCTGTGGTGACACAAAAGAGTTTACTGATCTCAACGATGTTATTGGCTGCCGGCTGGGCAGAGCCGTTTTCCCATCTGGAAAGGGCTTGTCTGGAAATGTTCAGACGCTCGGCCGTTTCTTCCTGAGACATTCCAGACGCTTTGCGTAATTGATAGATCTTCTCGTGTAGTTTCATCCGTCTGCCTCCTTTCGGTACGCTTATCGTATCATAACTCCTGTGAAAGTACAATAAACAGGGCTTTACAATCCCGCAACAAGACTTTACATCCGAAAATCAGCGCAGGATTTCCATATTTTTCAGCAGCAAAGGGCAAGGGGCGCTGCTCTTTGCGCTTTTGTTCCGGCTGAGCCGGAAACCGATCCCCGAGTCCGTCGGCTCCATGCGGCGTGAGTGGGATTACTTTTTCTGTTTTCTTACACAGACCTCAAAATCGCAGAACGCACCGCCGTTGCCCCATATACTGTGTGCTGTTCCAACAAAGCTGCGGATGCAGATCTGCGTTTTTCACATCGTATATTCCCCTCATCTGATAAACAGAATCACACACTCTATATGCAGGTATATCACTCATACCCTAAAAAATGATCCCTCTTATCCGGCATATGCATCCTGATACCGCTTCCGCAGACCGATGTATTCGCTGTACTTTTCTGTTTGATTTTCCGCATCTTCCTGCGAGATCCCTCGGGCTAACTTGATTTCCAAATGAAGCATACTGCTGTTGCAGTAAAAATAATTCGTATTCTCCTCATATACTACAATGATGCTGTTTTTGTCATATACTTCACAGATGCTCCACACAGTAAAATCTTTTTCCGTATATTTTCGAGTGAGATCACTGACAGGTATCCGGATCGCTTTGATCGAGATATCCTCTATCCGGATATCCATCTGCTCATCTTGAGCATAGAAGTATGCATTATCTTTCTGCATTCGACATGTATGGGGCGGAAATGACTTCGGATCGATATCCTGCCCATGAAAATCATGTTTCAGCTCCTCGATGATCTCCCTGATTGGTCTCGGCCCGAAGATGATTGCATCTGACGATTTCACATTGTAGATTTCATGCATTTTAATCACTCCTATTTCTTACAATTAACGGCTTGTTTGATTGCCATTTTTAATCATTCCGCTCTGGCAGGAGGGAGCCGTATTTCCATCGTATACTCCCATCGTAGATTTCGATTATCCTGAAAATCAAAAAAACTGTATCAATCTAACCGCATTATATCATACAAACGCAAAAAGCGGCAGAGGAAAATCCCCTGCCGCTTTTGCTTATAACGAATCGAGCGGTGGACAATGGTGCAACGAATACGGAAATCTTCGTCACGAATTGCCTGCGGCGGCTCGCCGCCCGCTACGCTGCTGCCTTCAGCATGTTCTGCACCATGATGCCATACCCTCGAGTGGGGTCATTGACCAGAACGTGGGTCACGGCCCCCACAAGCTTGCCGTCCTGAATAATGGGACTGCCCGACATACCTGCTACGATGCCCCCCGTGGCTTTCAGCAAGTCGGGATCGGTGACCCTCAGCATCATATCCCGCCCGTTTTTCTTCTCCGGATCAAACACCTTGATGATCTCCACGGAAAAGGTCTCTACCGCATCGCCGGAAATATTGGACAAAATCTCCGCATGCCCCTCCTTCACCTCGGCATATTCCGCCACCGGCAGGGCCTCTCCCCGGAAGGCACTGCAAGAGCCGAAGATACCGCAGGAGGTATTACACCTGAGACTGCCGATCACGTCCTCTGCCGCAACAGAGCCCTTCAGCTGCCCGGGATTGCCCACCCGGCCCTGCCTGACATCGGACACCGCCGCACGGTAGACATTTCCCGTTTTCATGGGCGCCAGATTGCCCTGCTGATCGCTGACGCCGTGGCCCAGTGCGCCGAAATTGCCGGTGCCCGGGTCATAATAGGTAACGGTCCCGATCCCCGTGATCCCCTCACGGATGTAAATGCCCAGCTTGGGGCCGTTTTCCGTCAGGGCAGGCTCCATTTTCACCTGATGGGGCTTGCCGTCTCTGCTCAGATCGATCCTGACCGAGCCGTCGGAGCGGCGCAGTGCCTCGTGCAGATCTGCCGCGGAGTCCACGGGTCTTGCATCCACCGCCACGATCTCGTCGCCGATCTGTATCCCCACTTCCCTTGCCTTCTGACCGTAGGTATCGTCATAGGCCACCACCGTCACCGAGCCCTCGGCAAGCGAGATCCCCACCACTTTCCCCACGGGGATCAGCATTTGCGAGGCATACGCCGACAGGCTCATACAGAAAATCAACACCGCTGACAAAACGGTGCAAAACAGTTTTCGCTTCATTTCTCTTTCTCCCTCCATTTGGTCTGCAAACATAATATGCCGCAGATGCGCCGGAAATAGTCCATGGAAAAGGGGAAAAATCATGCAGCAACTGGCAAATCAGAAAAGTTTTCCACAGCGTTTTGAAAACTGTGTTCATATTATGGTTCAGGCTGCCATAAATGATGCATTTTTGCAAACAAAAAAAGCAGTCTTTTTGCAAAGACTGCTTTATGGGGTGGATGATGGGGCTCGAACCCACGATCTTCAGAGCCACAATCTGACGCCTTAGCCAACTAGGCCACACCCACCATATGAAGTTTTGAGATAATGGCACGCCAGGAGGGACTCGAACCCCCGACCTACTGCTTAGAAGGCAGTTGCTCTATCCAGCTGAGCTACTGGCGCATTTTGAATGGAGCGGGTGACGGGAATCGGACCCGCGTATCCAGCTTGGAAGGCTGGTGTTCTACCATTGAACTACACCCGCAGATCAAAACTGTAACATCATCTCAGCCCTGAGATTTTATCACAGTTTTAAATCTATGTCAAGTCTTATTCTAAAATTTGCGGAATCTTTTCGTAAATTACCTGCGCAACGGCCCCTTCGGCGCAGCTGCACACGTTTTCATACCGATCGCTGATGACCGCATCGGCCGGACAGTAGCCGTAATCGGCCTGATCCAGCATGCTCACGTCATTCTCCCCGTCTCCCACGCAGATGAGGATCTTCCGCCCCAGCTTCTGCTGAAGCTCCCTTGCGCTGCGGCCCTTGGAGACGCCCTTGCAGTGCAGGTCGATGATGCGCTTGCCTGCCCGGAACACCACGGTCTTATCCCCGAATTCCCGATTGAGGATGGCCTCCACCTCGTCAAGCTCCCGAACCTCCTCGTCGGTGGCATCGAACAGGTGGCCCACGCCCTTCTGCCGGATGTGTCCGTAGACGGAAAATTTCAAAAACGGGTCCAGCTCATCTTCCTCTGTGACATAGGCCCACGCGCAGTCGTTGGCCTTGGTAAAATCCCGCCAGACAGGATTTTCCCCCAGTGAATAGTGGGCATCCACCCCCTGAATTTCCACCGTCAGATTGGGCACGATATTCATGCAGCGGATCACTGCATCCTGCCACTTCAGATCGATGGGGTGCTGAAAGGTGAATTCCCTCTTCTGCCAGTCATAGGCGGCGCTGCCGTTATACAGCAGCAGGGGCGCATTGACCGGGATCTCATGCATCCGATTGACGATCATGGGCAGGGATCTGCCGGTGTTGACGGTGAATGCGCCGCCGTTTTCCATAAAGTAGCGGATCGCCTCCAGATTCCGCGGCGGGATGGTGGAGTCCGGCGCGGTCAGCGTCCGGTCAAAATCCACCGTCAGCAATATATCTGAAAATTTAGCCATTCAATTTCTCCAATTTTTCGATCACTTGTGTAAAATACTCCGGCAGGGGCGCATAAACAAGGACGGGCCTGCCGTCTCTGGGGTGGCTGAAGCACAGGGCTCCTGCATGCAGGCACTGACTATCCTGCCCCAATTCCTTTTTCTTATGCCCATAGACCATGTCCCCCAAAATGGGATGTCCGATGGATGCCATGTGGACACGGATCTGGTGGGTCCTGCCGGTCTCCAGTCTGCACCGCACATGGGTATATCCCCGATAGCGCTTGACCACCTCCCAATGGGTGACGGCATTTCTGCCGCTGCGCTCGTTGATGCACATTTTTTTCCGGTCGGAGGGGTGCCGCCCGATGGGGGCATCCACGGTGCCGGAATCCTCACGGAAGGAGCCGCATACAATGGCCTCGTAGGTCCTTGCCATAGAGTGGTCCTTCAGCTGAGAGGCAAGCATGGTGTGGGCGTAGTCGTTCTTCGCCACCGCCAGAAGCCCCGAGGTGTCCTTGTCGATCCGGTGGACGATGCCGGGTCTCAGCTCCCCGTTGATGCCCGACAGATTATCCCCCATGGCATACATCAGCCCGTTGACCAGTGTATCGTCCAGATGCCCTGCCGCCGGATGCACCACCAGTCCCTTGGGCTTGTTGATGACCAGCACATCCTCGTCCTCGTACACGATCTCCAGAGGCATTTCCCGGGGAATAATGTCCGTGGGAACAGGCTCCGGCACGGTCACGGAGATCTCGTCCCCCACCTCCAGTCGGTCGTTTTTCTTGCAGTGCTTTCCATTTCGCAGGACATTGCCCTGCTCGATGAGCCTCTGGGCGCCGGAGCGGCTCATATCCGGCACGACCCGGGCCAGAAATGCATCCAGACGCTCCCCCTGCTGATCTGCTGTGAAAATCATTTTTTCTCTTCCTTCCAGAAATCCTTGTTAAAAAATACCAGATGCACCAACAGCAGAATGCAGCCGCAGGTGATGAAGCAGTCGGCCACGTTGAACACAGGGAAGTTGACAAACTCCACCTCCACCATGTCCACCACATAGCCAAGGCGCAGCCGGTCGATCATGTTGGCAAGGCCTCCGCCGTAGATGGCCGCGATGCACCATCGCTCCCAGTTGGTAAAGGGCATGGCTTTTTTCACCATGTCATAGATGACCGCTCCGGTGAACACCAGAAAGATCAGCGCAAACAGCCACTGGGCCCCCTCAAAGGAGGAAAAGGCCGCCCCCCGATTCTGAACATAGGTAAAGTGGAACAGGCCGTCCCAAAAGGGCACGTCCTGATACAGCCCGATATTGGCAACGGTCAGGAATTTCGTCCACTGGTCCACGGCAACGATCGCCGCCGCAAAAAGTCCCATCCATACATACATCATTTGCAATTCCTCCAAAAATGTACATAGTTTTGTTCATTTTACCACGGTTGAAAGGGATTTGTCAATGAATGGCAAGGACCTCCCCGAGATGGGGAGGTCCGGAGAGTTTAGCAGCAGCAGTTGTTGTCGCAGCCACAGCCGTTACCGCCGCCGAAGCCGCCGCCGTTACCGCCGCAGCCACAGCCGCCGTTGCCGTATCCGTAACCGCAGCCGTTGCCGCAGCAGCAGAACAGAACCAGCAGAATGATGATCCACATGCAGCTATTCCCACAGAAGCCATTGTTATACATAAAAGATACCTCCTGAAAGATTTCGTGGAGCGGTTTCATGCCGCTCATTCCATGTTATTCACCGGCCGGATTTTTGCTACTGTCTGCGACAGAAAAAATGCCGCCCCGAGCAGGGACGGCATTTTCAGTGTGTCAAACAGTCTGCCTGCGTTTGCCGCCTCAGCGGAAAAAAAGATCAAATCATTTTCCACGGGGGCGTGTACCTCGGGGAAAATACATATCAGCCTGAGCGTGTGGAATTTCCCCGTCAGTGACGGGGAAATTATGCGCGGGTCAGGCTGCAAAAATTGCCCGAAAGACCGTTTAGGGGTTTCGGGCAGTCTCAAAAATGCCGCCCCGAGCAGGGACGGCATTTTACGGTAGGGATCAGTTTGCTCCGGCAAGGATCTTGGCCAGTGCCGAATCTGCGTCGAGAATGATGGTCTTTTCGCCGCCGGACAGGCTCTGCTTCAGGGCATCGAGTGCGATGGTGAATTGATAGAATTCCTTCTTGTCCCCGGAGTCATATGCCTCTGCCAGCATGCGCATGTACTCCGCCTCACCCTCGGCCTCCAGCTTGGCAGCCTCTGCCTTTGCGTTGGAGACGATGATGTTCACCTGCTTGTCCACATCATTGCGGATGATGGAGGCATCGTAGTTGCCGTCGGCGGTGAACTTCTCGGCGATCTGGTTTCTTTCGGAGATCATACGGGAATACACGGCGTTTTCGTTGGATTCGGGCAGGTCAAAGCGCTTGATCTTCACATCGTCCACGGCGATGCCGTAGCTGTCGGAGAGCTTGTCCACGTTGGTGGCGATGCCCTCATAGATCTGGTTGCGCTCGGCTCCGTCCTCCATGTTGATGATGTCCGCCTGAGCCAGTGTACCCATGACGGTTTTCAGCGCGTTGTAGGTCAGGGCATTGAGCCGCTGCTCTGCCACCGAGGTGCTGCCCAGAGTCTGATAGAACTTCAGAGGGTCCTCGATCCGCCACAGGATGTAGCAGTCGGCGGTCATGTTCTGCTTGTCGGAGGTCAGCACCTCACTGGGAGGGATATCATACAGCATGGCCGCCTTTGGGAAATACTTTACAGAATCCAGAAACGGCACCTTGAAATGCAGACCGGGCTTGTCGGTGGTGCTGATGATCTTAGAAAAGCGCACGGTGCAGGCGTATTCATTTTCCTTCACGGAGAAGGTGCCCAGTGTCAGCCCCAGCACAACCACCGCAGCCAGAGCGATCAGGGTTACTTTTACCGATTTTTTCATTCCGCATTTCCTCCCTGTACAAATTGGTCAAGGGGCAGCAGCTTCTGGGTGGAGCCGGCGCTGCCGGTATCGATGTAGACCTTTACACCGGGCAGAATGTTCTGAATTGCTTCATAGTACATTCTGGACTTGGTGATTTCCGGGTTTTTGGAGTATTCCTCATACATTGCGTTGAACATTGCCACCTGCTCCGTGGCCTCGTTGATGCGCTTCTGCTTCAGGTATTCGCCGTTTTGCAGCAGCTTGTCGGCCTCGGACTGGGCATCGGGCAGCTTGGCGTTCTGGTATGCCTTGGCATCGTTGACCACGGTCTCGGCCTTCTGCTTCGCCGTTTCCACCGCCTTGAAGGCCTCGTTGACCTCCTGCGTGGGAGGCTCGGAATCCTGGATCTTCACGTCCATCAGCGTCAGGCCGATGTCGTATTCCTCAAGGATCTGGGTGACAAGCTCCTTGACCTGCATCTGGATGTTCTCCTTGCCGTCGGTCAGCACCGCATCCACCGAGGTGGAGCCCACCACGTTGCGGACCTGACTCTGGATCAGGTTGCGCAGGATCAGCTGGGGGTCATTGGAGGCATAGAGATAACGGACGGGGTCAGAGATCTTGTACTCCACGAAAAATTCCACGTTTACGATGTTGTAGTCGCCGGTGATCATGGAGCTTTCATCGGTGACCACCTGATAGCCATCGGGACTGGAGCTGTCGGTGCGGTAGCCCAGCTCGATCTTCTGAAACACATTGACATTGACCTTCTGGACCTTCTGGATGCCGAAGGGCAGCCGGAAATGCACACCGGCATCGGTGACGCCGGTCACCTTTCCGAAGGTGGTGACCACGGCCTGCTGCTTGTCGTCCACGGTGTAGAAGCTGGTCAGCGCCCCAAGCACCACCACAACAGCCAGCAGGATCATCCACGCAGAGCGCTTGAATTTGCCGAACTGAAATTTTTTCTTTCCCATGGGATTCCCCTTCTTTTCCCCGTGATCCTCAGGCTCAGGAGGATTATTCCCGCCTGCGGACCAGCGATAGGTTCCGTTTTCATCCATATTTGTTATTCTCCTTTCTCAGTGAGTGTTGCAAGCATGCTCTGGGCTTTGTTTTGCAGCTGAGAGGCCCACCATGCGATCAGCATGATCTCAAGCACCTGCTCCACACGTTCCTTTGCACCGGGAAACGGCTCCCGGTAGTCAGACAAGCTTTCACGGATACACCGGCTCAGCAGCTCATGGTCGGAGATTTTCCCATCGTACACCGCCGCCACCTGCAAAAACGCAAAGTAGAGCTGTGTGTCGTCGATGGAATCGTCGGATTCATCATCCAGATTTCCGTTGATATACGACAGCAATCCGCAGATCTTCTCCATCGGCAGGGCGTTTTTCAGCATATTGATGATCAATATTCTGCAAAACTGCCGACAGGTATAGCGTTTGTCCACAGGCGGCGCCAGAAATCCCCGCTTCACCCAGTTCTGTATCGCGTGGGGTTCAAGCCCCGTGACCGTGGCCACCTGACTGCGCACCATCCCCCCTGCCAGAAACATCGAGCAGATCTGCTCCTGCATGGCATCGGGTCTGCTGCGGTCAGCCGAAAGCTGCGTACCCGGAATCTTCCACTGCACTGTCATCACCTCCATGGATTTGTGATAACATGATATTATCACGCAATCATGTGATTGTCAATAGGAATTATATAATTATTTTTATCTCAAAATTCTCTCTCCCCTTTTTATTTTCCACTTTACGAATCAACAAAAATAGAGTAGAATACACATAAGAAATCAGAAAGGGGGCAAGGACCATATGCCATGTCTCAAATGCGGGCGGGAAACCCAGCAATCCAATGTATTCTGCGATGCATGCCTCGAGGACATGCGTCAGCATCCGGTGAAGCCCGGAACCCCGGTCACCATCTTCAAACGGCCTGAGGCTCCCGCGAAATCCCCCGGGAAAAAGCAGCAAAAGCCAGAGGAACTCCTGGTAAAATACCAAAAGAAGAACAAACGGCTTGTCTCCTGGGTCATCGCCCTGAGTGTCCTGCTTGCCCTGACCTCCATCGGTCTAGCCTGCAAGCTTTACTGGGACTACGGTCATCTCCCCTTGGGGCAGAACTATGTTACCGAGACACAGATGCCTCTTGTCCCGGCAAATACCACCCCTCCGGCGGAACTGCCCATCCCCTGAGTTTTTACAAAATGCGTCTGAAAAACCGAAAATTGTTTCACGTGAAACACTCCTCTTTCAAAGAGGGGTGTTTTTTGAAAATGTTTCACGTGAAACAGCAGAATATCCGGCAATGTCTCTTGATTTTTGGGAACAAACTGTTATAATGGGTCATAGAAAACTTGGAGGTACTGGAATGGGAAAAACATTTGCAATCGTAAACCAAAAAGGCGGTGTCGGCAAAACAACCACCGCTGTCAACCTATCCGCTGCACTCCACGAGCTTGGAATGAAAACGCTGCTCTGCGATTTTGACCCTCAGGCAAATGCCACCTCCGGACTGGGTATCGAAAAACGGAAGATCAAAAAAAGCATCTACGACGTGCTGCTGAATGAGGTCCCCGTGGAAGAGGCTATCGTCACAACGGATTTCGGTGATATCCTGCCTGCCTGCGCGGATCTGGCCGGTGCCGCCGTGGAGCTGATTGCCACGGAGGATCGGGAAAATCAGCTGAAAAATAAGCTTGGCTCCATAAAGGACAACTACGACGTCATCTTCATCGACTGTCCCCCCTCTCTGGAGCTGCTTACATTAAACAGCCTTTGCGCCGCCGATGCGATCGTGGTACCCGTGCAGTGTGAATACTATGCTCTGGAGGGTCTGTCCGACCTGATGACCACCCTGCGGATGGTCAAGCGGAGAATGAACCCGAATCTGGAGCTGTTCGGCGTGATCCTGACCATGTTCGACGGACGCACCAACTTCTCCAATCAGGTGGCTCAGGAGGTCCGCCGCCATCTTCCCGGCAAGGTTTTCGGGAACGCCATCCCCAGAAACGTCCGCCTTGCCGAGGCTCCCAGTCACGGCATCCCCGTCATGAACTATGACCGTTCCAGTCGGGGCGCACAGGCATACCGGCTTCTGGCTGAGGAATTCAAATCTAAACTCTAAGAAAGGGTGATCCACTTGGCAAGACCAAAGGGACTTGGCAGGGGTCTGGGGGCCATCATCGCAGATACCCCCGAATCCGTAGGGGAACAGTCCCCCTATCAGATCCTGCCGATTCATAAAATCGAACCAAACCAAAATCAGCCAAGACGTGATTTTGACGAGGAGGAGCTGCAAGCCCTCTCCGAATCCATCTCCGTCCACGGTCTGATTCAGCCACTCACCGTTCGGGAGACAGGCTCCGGCTACTATCAGATCATCGCAGGCGAACGCCGCTGGCGGGCAAGCCGAATGGCAGGTCTCAGCGAGGTTCCGGCGGTGATCATCGAAGCCGATGACCGGAAGGCCATGGAGCTGGCGCTGATCGAGAACCTTCAGCGTGAGGACCTGAACCCCGTGGAAGAGGCCTTAGGCTATCACGCACTCATCGAGGATTACGGTCTGACTCAGGAGGAAACTGCCGAGCGGGTGGGTAAATCCCGTCCTGCCGTGGCGAATGCCCTGAGACTGCTGAATCTGCCGGAGGGCATTCTGGACATGCTCCGCAACGGAAAGCTCACCGCAGGACATGCCCGTGCCATTCTTTCCCTGAAAACAGAGAAAAAAATGATGGAGGCTGCTCAGAAAATCTCCGCACTGGACCTTTCCGTCCGTCAGGCGGAGCTGCTGTGCCGCAATCTCTCCCGTGAGCCTATGCCGGAGCCGAAAAAGTCACCTCTGGCTATCGATTACGTTGCCGAATGCGAAAAAAGCCTCTCCAAGCAGCTTGGTCGAGGGGTCAAGATCGTCAACGGCAAGCGCAAGGGTCGGTTTGAACTGGAATTTTATGGGGAAGATGATTTACAGGTGCTTTTGGATGCCCTGATGACCCTGCGCGGCGGTCAGCGCCGCCAAAACTGAGTGAATTATATATTATAATGTATCGTCGGACACCCGTGCCGATGATGGAGTAACGAGAAGGAGTCATAACCATGCTGGATATTAAACGAATCAAAGAGAATCCCGATGCAGTCAAGGCCGGACTGCACGCAAAGGAAGTGGACTGCGACGCAGCCATTGACCGTATTCTGGAGCTGGATGCACAGCGTCGGGCCCTGATCACCGACACCGAGAACAAAAAAGCACAGCAGAACAAGGTCTCCAAGCAGATCCCTGCCCTGAAAAAGGCCGGACAGGATGTTTCAGCCATCTTTGCCGAGATGGCAGAGCTGAAAAATGCCATTGCCGCCGATGCCGAGAAGCTCGATGCCGTAGAGGCAGAATACCATACCCTGATGCTCAGCCTGCCGAATCTGCCCGATGCCGACCTGAAGCCCGGCGGAAAAGAGAACAACGAGCCCCTGCGCTACTTCGGCGAGCCCCACAAGTTCGACTTTGAGCCTCAGCACCACGTGGATCTCTGCTCCAATCTGGGGTTGATCGACTACGAGCGCGGCACCAAACTGGCAGGCTCCGGCAACTGGATGTACACCGGACTGGGCGCAAGACTGGAATGGGCCCTGCTGAACTACTTCATCGACACCCACACCAACGACGGCTACGACTTTATCCTGCCGCCCCACATGCTGGAGTACCAGTGCGGCGAGACCGCAGGCCAGTTCCCCAAGTTTGCCGACGAGGTCTACAAGATCGCCAACCCCACCGATGACCGTGTCCACTACATGCTGCCCACCGCCGAGGCTGCTCTGGCCTCCATGTATCGGGACGAGATCCTCTCTGAGGCCGATCTTCCCAAGAAGCTCTTCGCCTACACCCCCTGCTTCCGCCGGGAAGCAGGCTCCCACCGTGCCGACGAGCGCGGCATGGTCCGCGGACATCAGTTCAACAAGGTGGAAATGTTCCAGTTCACCAAGCCTGAGGACTCCGACGCCGCATTTGATGAACTGGTCGCCAAGGCAGAGAATCTGGTGAAAAATCTGGGTTTCCACTTCCGCACCGTGAAGCTGGCTGCCGGTGACTGCTCTGCATCCATGGCTCGGACCTACGACATCGAGATCCAGATTCCCTCCATGAACGGCTACAAGGAGGTCTCCTCCGTGTCCAACGCACGGGATTATCAGGCACGCAGAGGCAACATGCGCTTCCGCCGGGAATCCACCGGCAAGCCTGAGTTCCTGCACACCCTGAATGGCTCCGGTCTGGCCACCTCCCGTATCTTCCCTGCTATGGTGGAGCAGAATCAGCGTGCCGACGGCTCCATCGTCATCCCCGAGTGCCTGCGCAAGTACATGGGCGGCATGGAAATCATCACAAAAAAGTAAATTTTTCCGTATTGCAGGGCAGAAGCCATTTCTGCCCTGCTTTTTATACAAATATTAAGGAAATTATATAGATTTTCTTTGACAAATCCGCAAAAAAATGATATGCTTGTATCGGTAAATTATTATCCAATATTATGGTCATCAAAAAAAGGAAGGATCAGATTATGTATAAGATTGTATCCAAGAGAGAGTTAAATCCCTCTGTCACAATGATGGAAATCGAAGCCCCCTTCGTTGCCAAGAAGGCAAAGGCCGGTCAGTTCATCATCTTCCGCATCGATGAGCAGGGCGAGCGCGTTCCCCTGACCATTGCGGGCTATGATCGTGAAAAAGGAACGGTTTCGATTATTTTCCAGAAGGTTGGCTTCGCAACCATCGCTCTGGGCAATCTGAACGAAGGCGACTACATCCTGGACTTTGTCGGCCCTCTGGGCAAGCCCACCGAGGTCGAGGGTCACAAGCGTGTATGCGTGGTCGGCGGCGGCGTCGGCTGTGCCATCGCACTGCCCTCTGCCCGTGCATTCAAAGAAGCAGGCGCACAGGTCGATGTGATCGTCGGCTTCCGCAGCAAGGATATCGTCATTTTGGAGGAAGAATTCAAGGCAGTTGCCGACAATCTGATCCTCATGACCGATGATGGCAGCTACGGCCGCCACGGTCTGGTTACCCAGCCCCTGCAGGAAATGCTGGAATCCGGCGTTCAGTACGACGAGGTCCTGGCAATCGGCCCCATCCCCATGATGAAGTTCGTATGCAAAACCACCGAGCCCTTCGGCACCAAGACCATGGTTTCCCTGAACCCCATCATGGTCGACGGCACCGGCATGTGCGGCGGCTGCCGTGTTACCGTGGGCGGCGAGACAAAGTTTGCATGTGTTGACGGCCCCGAGTTTGACGGCCATCAGGTGGATTTTGCCGAGCTGATGAACCGCAACAGCGTTTACCGCGGCCGTGAGGCTGAGGTCACCGAAAAGCACGCCTGCCGCATGGAAGCCATGGGCAAGGCTTTGATCAAGTAATTGGAGGAATTGCAAAATGGCTAACATGACTTTGACGAAAACCCCCATGCCTGAGCAGGACCCTCAGGTCAGAGCCCGCAACTTTAAGGAAGTTACTCTGGGCTACACCCCCGAAATGGCTATGGAAGAGGCAGAGCGCTGCCTGAAATGTAAGAAGCCCAAGTGTGTCGAGGGCTGCCCCGTTAATGTCCGCATCCCCGAGTTCATCGGCAAGGTTGCAGAGGGCGACTTCAAGGCCGCTTATGAGATCATCACCTCCACCAATGCCCTGCCCGCACTGTCCGGACGTGTCTGTCCTCAGGAAACCCAGTGCGAAGCCCGCTGTATCCGCGGGATCAAGGGTGAGCCCGTGGCAATCGGCCGTCTGGAGCGTTTTGTTGCAGACTGGTACCGTGAAAATATCAACGAAATGCCCGCCAAGCCCGAATCCAACGGCATCAAGGTCGCCGTTGTCGGCTCCGGCCCTGCCGGCATGACCTGCGCAAGCGATCTGGCAGGCCGCGGCTATGAGGTTTCCATGTTCGAAGCACTGCACACCGCAGGCGGCGTTCTGGTCTACGGCATCCCCGAGTTCCGTCTGCCCAAGGCCATCGTTGCAAACGAGGTCAAAAAATTGGAGGCTCAGGGCGTAAAGGTCATGACCAACATGGTCATCGGACGGGTACTTACCATTGACGATCTGTTTGAAATGGGCTACAAGTCCGTTTTCGTCGGCTCCGGCGCAGGTCTGCCCATGTTTATGAACATTCCCGGCGAAAGCCTGAAGGGTGTCATGTCCGCAAACGAGTATCTGACCCGTACCAACCTGATGAAGGCATACAGCGAGGACTACGATACCCCCATCATCAAGAGCAAATCCGTTGCCGTTGTCGGCGGCGGCAACGTGGCAATGGATGCCGCACGCTGTGCAATGCGTCTGGGTGCCGAGCATGTTTATGTCGTCTACCGCCGCGGCGAGGCCGAAATGCCTGCCCGTCTGGAGGAGCAGCACCATGCAAAGGCCGAGGGCATCGAATTCAAGACCCTGTGCAACCCCACCGAGATTATCGGTGATGAGAACGGCCGTGCCTGCGGCATGAAGTGTGTCCGCATGGAGCTGGGCGAGCCTGATGCTTCCGGCCGCCGCCGTCCCATCGAGATCCCCGATTCTGAGTTTGTTCTGGACGTGGATACTGTCATCATGAGCTTGGGCACCAGCCCCAACCCCCTGATCCGCTCCACTACCCCCGGTCTGGAAACCAACCGCAAGGGCTGTCTGATCGTCAACGAGGACGAAATGACCACCCGTGACGGCGTTTTCGCCGGTGGTGACGCTGTTACTGGCGCCGCAACCGTCATTCTGGCAATGGGTGCAGGTAAGAAGGGCGCAGCTTCCATCGATGCTTTCCTGAGAAAGTAAGCTAATATGCATAAAATCCCCTTCCGGACGTAAAATCAACCGGGAGGGGATTTTTTATGAAGTATGTGGATATACTCATCGTCATTCTGGCGGTGGTGCTGTGTGCCGTTCTGCTCATCATCAACATGACCGGCGCCGTTCTGGAGACAGGAAACTGGGGATTGTCCTTCCAGACCGAGGGTCAGCCCCCCGTGGGACCTGCAAGCGTGTCGAATTTGAAGAAATTTGACGGATATTATCTGGGGAATACCGAGGAAAAGGTCATATATCTGACATTTGACTCCGGCTATGAAAACGGATGCACCGCCCAGATTCTGGACACGCTGAAAAAACACAATGTCCCTGCGGCCTTTTTCCTTGTGGGCAACTACATCGAACAAAACGCCGATCTGGTGCGCAGGATGGTCAGCGAGGGGCACATCGTGGGAAATCACACCATGCACCATCCGGATATGAGCAAAAAGGAAGATCCTGAGTCCTTTTCCAAGGAGATCAACGATCTGGCCGCCCTGTACAAGGAGACAACCGGACAGGAAATGCAGAAGTTTTACCGCCCGCCTCAGGGGATTTACAGTCAGGAAAATCTGGAAATGGCGCAGGAACTGGGATACAAGACCATTTTTTGGAGCCTTGCCTATGCCGATTGGGACAACAACAAACAGCCCACCCATGACCACGCCATGGAAAAACTCATGGGCAGAATCCACAACGGCGCAATCGTTCTGCTCCATTCCACCTCAAAAACCAACGCAGAGATTCTGGACGAGGTGCTGACCAAGTGGGAGGAGATGGGTTATCGCTTCGCATCCCTGAACGAGCTGCCCCAATAAAAATGTTTCACGTGAAAAAATCGCCAATGTGAAGTCTCACATTGGCGATATCTGTATGGAATAATGGGGCAGACATCGATCCGATGGGCTGAAAATCGCTTATTTCAGGCGTTTTTCAAGGGTCGCTGCGTTGTATTCCGTGAGATAGACTCTGGGAATCCCGTATTCTGCCGTCAAAATGAAGGATTTCGGCAGCTCATCACAGGGAACCACCTGCCCTTCCCGCTCCGCAGCGTTTAAAAATTCTCTGGTTTTATAGGACGTGGAGGTGTTATCCAGATCAAAAATGCCGATGATGGAGCTTTCACGCACCGCCATGTCCTGTCCGATGGAAAGATACATGTTATTTCTCCAAAATCAGGGCGCTGGCTGCGGTCTTTTCCATGTCAGCGCAGATGAGGTCTGCCGCTTCCTCTGCAGTCACAGTCACCTGAACACCGGAGCGCAGATCCTTCACCGAGCACTTCCCTGCCGCAATTTCGTCCTCACCCAGCAAGACCGCATAAGGAACGCCCAATTTGTCGGCATAGCTCATTTTCTGCTTGAATTTCTTCTGCTCCCCGTAAACCTGCACCCGAATCCCCCGATTTCTCAGGCTCTGAGCAACGGCGATGGCCGCACCCCGATCCGCCGTCATGGGGATCACCAGAGCATCCGCCGGAGCCCGATTGATCTCGGGATTCAGCAGCCCCTGCTCGTCAAGAACATAGAACAGTCGGGTCAGTCCGATGGAAATACCCACACCGGGCAGAGGTCTGTCGGTATAGTATCCGGCCAGATTATCGTATCGACCGCCGGAGCAGACCGAGCCGATCTCGGGGTGATCCAGAAGGGTCGTCTCGTAAACGGTGCCGGTATAGTAGTCAAGTCCCCGGGCGATGGTCAGGTCAACGGCAAAATTCTCCTGAGGAATGCCGAAGGCCGCCAGATTTTCCGTCACCGCCCGCAGCTCGTCAAGCCCCAGATCGAACACCTCGTTTCTGCCCCGATAGCCTTCCAGTGCCTCAAGCACCTGAGCATTGGAGCCGGAAATCCCGATAAATTTCAGGATCTCGTCAGAATCCTCCTGAGAAAGACCGCCGTCCTCCATCAGGATCGTGCGCACCTTATCCGGGCCGATCTTGTCCAGCTTGTCCACGGTGCGCATGATGTCACCGGACTTTTCCGACAAGCCGAGCATGGCATAAAAACCGTTCAAAATCTTCCGATTATTCACCCGAATCTGGAAACGGGTCAGGCCAAATGCCTTAAAAATATTATAAATGATCGAGGGGATCTCCGCCTCGTTCAGGATGTCGAGCTTGCCGTCACCCACGATGTCGATATCCGACTGGTAAAATTCCCGGAAGCGTCCACGCTGAGCACGCTCACCCCGATAGACCTTGCCGATCTGGTAGCGGCGGAAGGGAAAGGCCAGATCGTTATAGTGCAGAGCCACATATTTTGCCAGAGGCACCGTCAGGTCGAAGCGCATCGCCAGATCAGAATCACCCTTGGCAAAGCGGTAGATCTGCTTTTCCGTCTCGCCGCCGCCCTTGGCAAGCAGGATCTGCGCATCCTCGATAATGGGGGTGTCCAGCGGCGCAAAGCCGTAAAGTGCATAGGTCCTGCGCAGAATCTCCATCATCCGCTCCATCTGCGCCTGTTTCTCGGGAAGCAATTCCATAAAACCGGACAAGGTCCGTGGCTTGATCATATCCATACTATCAAATTCCTTTCACTGAAAACGAAAGTCGCCCGCCTGAAAAACGGTGGGCGGCTTTTAACGGTTGAGCATGCATTAGTATCTGGGCTTGGTGTGCAGCATTTCGCGCCAGTCCAGATCACCCCGCTGCAGACCCATAATGGCGATCTCTGCGCTGGCGAGGTTGGTGGCGATGGGTACATTGTGCTTGTCGCAGTGACGAATGGTCTCGATCATCTGCGCATCGTCCCAAGGGTCGGTGGTGTTGGGATCGGTAAACAGCAGCACAAGATCGATCTCGTTATAGGCAATGCGGGCATTGATCTGCTGATGGCCGCCCTGCTTGTGGCTGAGCAGCATGGTGATGGGCAGGCCGGTGTTGTCGGCGATCAGTCTGCCGGTGGTTGCCGTTGCGAACAAATTGTGCTTGGAAAGAATGCTTTTATATGCGGTGCAGAACTGAACCATCAGTTCCTTCTTTTTGTCGTGGGCCAAAAAAGCAATGTTCATTCGTCGTCACTCCTTATTATTAAATAGAAAGAGGCACACGCTGCCCCTGTATTCTCTTTGCGATACTGACACAGGCACGGGCCGCTCCCCTTCTGGTCTGGGTCAAAAGCGGTTTGGAAAAAGCCGCCGCCAAGGTCACGTTCTGGTCATCGGGGACCACGCCGATCAGCGGCAGCCCCGCCGTGTCCATCACATCGTCGATGGTGACCGCCATGTTGGAAAACAGCCTGCTGTTGACACGGTTGACCACCAGACGGACATCGGTTTTGCCCATCTGCTCCAGACATTGTCCGGTTTTTGCCGCGTCCCGCACGGCGGCAGGGTCGGCACTGGTCACAAGCAGCACCCGATCGGCAAATCTGGCCGCAAGCTCAAAGCCTGCGTCGATCCCCGCCGGAGCATCCAGAAACACGTAGTCAAATTTTTCCCTGGCCTCATGCAGCATCCGCCCGAAGGCCGCTGCATCCACCGACTCGGCGCTGCGATTCACCGGAGCCGTGAGAAAACGGAGGTGCTCGAATTTCATGTGCTTGGCTGCCTGATCCAGATTATACCCGCCTTCACATACATCTATAAAAGAAAGTGCGGCGCTGTCAGACATTCCAAGAGAAATATCGAGATTTTGCAGGCCCATATCGCAGTCGATGTCCAGAACGTCGAAGCCGTCTCTGGCAAGAGCGGTGGATACACCTGCACAAATTGAAGTTTTACCGGTCCCGCCCTTGCCGGACAGCACCGCGATCAACTCGCCCAATTGCAATACTCCTCTCATTTTCCAGTATGTAATCATTATAGTGTGAATACTAACAAAAATCAAGAGCAAATCCTAGCCTATAAGCAGGGATTTCATCAAAATATACAAAATAGGACCGATGAAAAAATTTTTTAAAAAACCTCTTTACAAATGGATATGGACATGATATTATCTAGGCGTGAATAAGAATCATTCTTATTTAAAGCTGATCCAAACAACAAGTTGAATGAGAGGTCTTTATGGAACAGAATACCAAGCATTTCCGCAAGCGGGATGCCATTCTTTCCTACCTGCGCCATTCGGACCAGCACCCTTCAGCCGAGACGATCTACGCTGAGCTGAAGAAAGAAATTCCGGATTTGTCCCTGGGGACGGTTTACCGGAACATTGCACTGTTCAAGCAGAAGGGCTTGATCCAAAGTCTCGGCAATGTGAACGGTGTGGAGCGTTTCGATGCCACGGTAGTCCCCCATGTCCACTTTATTTGCAGTACCTGCGGTGAGATTCGTGATCTGAATCAGCTGAATGTCCCCGAGTTGCTTTGCAACAAAGCTGCATCTGAAGCAGGTGCGGTGGTGGAACAATGTATGCTGACATTTTATGGAACCTGTTCCGAATGCAGTAGGAAAGTTGAACATGAATCGTAATTAGTAAAATTTAAAACAGAAAGGAGGTCATGTCATGAAGAAGTTTGTTTGCACCGTATGCGGTTACATCTACGAGGGCGATGAGCTGCCCGAGGATTACATCTGCCCCCTGTGCGGTCTGGGCACCGATGTGTTCGAAGAAGTGGTCGACTGATCACAAATTTTGAGATTCCCTAACCTGTAAATGACAAAAATAGATAATTTAATGGAGGATAATATTATGAAGAAGTTTGTTTGCTCTGTATGTGGTTACGTTTACGAAGGCGAGACTCTGCCCGCCGATTTCAAATGTCCTGTATGTAAGGTCGATGCTTCCAAGTTCAAGGTGATGGACACCACCAAGCTGGCTGCCGAGCACGAGTACGGCATCTACGCAAAGACCGTTAAGAACAACCCCGACATCTCCGAAGAGGACAAGAAGTTCATCTTCGATCAGCTGATGGCTAACTTCACCGGCGAATGCTCCGAGGTCGGCATGTACCTGTGCATGGCTCGCATCGCTCACCGTGAGGGTTACCCCGAGATCGGCCTGTACTGGGAGAAGGCAGCTTTCGAAGAGGCTGAGCATGCTTCCAAGTTCGCAGAGCTGCTGGGCGAGGATCTGGAGCCCAACATGAAGGCCACCACCAAGGACAACCTGGCATGGCGCGTTGACTGCGAGTTCGGCGCAACTCAGGGCAAGTTCGATCTGGCTTCCTGCGCTAAGAAGAACGGTCTGGACGCAATCCATGACACCGTTCACGAGATGGCTCGTGACGAGGCTCGCCACGGCAAGGCTCTGAAGGGTCTGCTGGAGCGTTACTTCAACTAATCCTACCCTATTTTGATACATTTCGGAAATTGTTCCGAGTCGGTAGCCAAATTGGCTCGGAACAGCTTCGATTTTGTATAATATTCCATGTGACGGGCACAGCCTGCTCACGATGGAGTCTGCATCGATTTAGATCCCCCTCTTGATCGATACGGCTTCGGATACAAATGGATACCGAACCGGAAGCGGAGAAATTCGCTTCCGGTTTTTCTGCATATTTCGCCGCCTCCTACTATATATAATAAGGAAAATGATAAAGCCTCTGCTCTCCCCCCTCCTTCCCATGGTCAAAACGGGCAGTTCTGCACCAACGGGCCGTTCATATTTTGTTCAGAATTGCCGTTGAGGAACCCTTTTCAAAGTGCTATCATTATAGTGTTTTGTGAAAGAAGGAGTGTATTTTATGGAGCAATACTTGATTACGATTGCTGTTTGCATCATCGGCGGACTGATGATGTCCCGTGTTGCAAAGAAACTGTCTCTGCCTGCGGTCACCGCTTATCTGATCGCCGGTCTGATCCTCGGCCCCTTTTGTCTGGGCCAGCTGAAGATCACGGGTCTGGGCTTTCATTCTCTGGAGCAGGCCGAAGGCTTCAGCATCCTCTCTCAGGCAGCCCTTGGCTTCATCGCCTTTGCCATCGGCAACGAATTTCGCCTGAGCCAGCTGAAAACCATGGGCCATCAGGCCATAGCCGTCGGTATTTTTCAGGCGGTTTTTACCACGATTTTGGTGGATATCGCACTGATTGTCCTGCATTTTATCAACCCGAGCATGCTTTCGCTGTCCTCTGCCATCACCTTGGGTGCCATCGCTGCGGCAACCGCTCCGGCAGCCACGCTGATGGTCGTCAAGCAGTATAAGGCCGACGGCCCATTGACAAAGCTGCTGCTTTTGGTGGTAGCCATCGACGATGCCGTGGGTCTGATGCTGTTTTCTGCCTCCTTCGGCATTGCCGAAGCACTGGAGCAGGGCAGCATCAGCATCATCGGCGTGGTGGTGGAGCCCCTTTTGGAGATCATCCTGTCTCTGGGACTGGGCGCATTGATGGGTCTTGTCCTGCACTGGGTGGAGAAATTTTTCCACTCAAGAAGTAAGCGTATGTCCATATCCGTTGCCTTTGTGCTGCTGACCGTGGGTCTTTCCATGATGAAGTTCCGGCTCGGGCCTGTTCATCTGGGCTTTTCCCTGCTGCTTGTGTGCATGATGACCGGAACGGTTTTCTGCAATGTCTGCGATTTTTCCGAGGAGCTGATGCATCGGGTGGACGGATGGACCACCCCCTTGAGCATCCTGTTTTTCGTGATCTCCGGCGCGGAGCTGGATCTGAACATCTTCCGCAACCCCATCATCCCCCTGATCGGTGTGGTGTACATCCTGTTCCGCTCTCTGGGTAAATACTTCGGCTCCTCCATCAGCTGCTATTTCACCCACTGCGACGAAAATGTCACCAAGCACATCGGCATCACCCTCCTGCCCCAGGCAGGTGTGGCTCTGGGCATGGCCCAGACCGCCGCAGCCCTCAGCGATGGGGCGATGGTGCGCAATGTGGTGCTGTTTTCCGTGCTGATCTATGAGCTGGTCGGTCCCGAGCTTACCAAGCGGGCATTGATCAGCGCCGGCGAGATCCGGCCCGAGGGCAGGACAAATGCCCGTATCCCCGAAAACGAAAATAAGCCCTGAATCCCCTGAAAAAGGAGCGGCTGTGCCGCTCCTTTTTTGTATTTTGTCGCCCTCTGTTGATAAATCTGTTATCTTGTGGAAAGTTGATGGACGAATTGTGGAAAAGTCTCTTGTTTTTTCCACAGCCCTGTGCTAGAATTAAGGTGTATATTTATGCCCGTTTTTCCACAGTGATCCGGGCTTTCACATAAGTTTTCGATGAAAGGAGCCGCACTTATGTATTCATCCGCCTACGTCTGGGCGAAAGTCTTGATCAATATGGAAGAACGGCTCGGCGCAGTCACCGTTTCCAGTTGGTTTGACGATGCCGAAGTGATCGAGCTGAATGATGAGCATTTGATCATCTACTCCCCTTCCGATTTTCGTCGGGAAATCATCCGCCGCCGCTGCACCGAGTATATTCAGGACGCCCTGAAGGAGATCTTCAATTCCGACGCAAAACTGGTGGTTTTTGACGACGAGGAGCTGTCTGCCTACCGCTCCAAGGGCAAAAACAACACCACTTTGGACTTTGCGCCCCAGTTTTCCTTTGAAAATTTCGTGGTTGGCCCCTCCAACCGCTTCGCCCACGGTGCTGCCATTGCCGTTTCCAACAGTCCCGGCGAGGTCTACAACCCCCTGTTTATCTACGGCCCCGCCGGTGTCGGCAAGACCCACCTGCTTTATGCCATTGCAAACGGCATCCGCAAGGTCAACCCCGATGCAAAGATCGTCTACATCAAGGGCGACCAGTTCACCAACGAATTGATCGCCGCCCTGCAAAGCGGTCGAAATATGGAATTCCGCACAAAATACCGGGAAGCTGACCTGTTTTTGATCGATGATATCCAGTTTATCGCCGGTAAGGAATCCACTCAGGAGGAATTTTTCCATACATTTAATAAACTGTATGAAGAGCGCAAGCAGATCGTCATGACCTCCGACCGGAAGCCCAGCGATATGCTGACTCTGGAGGACCGGCTGAAAACCCGTTTTGAATGGGGTCTGCTTGCAGATATCCAGCCCCCTGACTACGAGACCCGTATGGCGATCCTGAAAAATAAGGCAAAAAGTCTGGGTCTTGAGCTGAGTGACGATGTCTGCAACTACATCGCCATCAACATCACCAACAACGTCCGGCAGATCGAGGGCACCGTGAAAAAGATCATGGCTTATCGGAATCTGACGGATATGCCTCTGGATCTGCCCAATATTTCCCGGGCAATCGATGATATGTTCAAGTCCGAGGGCAATGCCCTGCCCACCCCCAACCTGATCATCAGTCAGGTCTGCAAATTCTATTCCATCGACGAGGTCGTGGTCCGCGGCACCCTGAAAAACAAGGGCACCGCCGAAGCCCGTCAGGTGGCAATGTATCTGATCCGTCAGATGACAAATCTGAGTTTACCAGATATCGGACGAGAATTCAGTCGAGATCATTCCACGGTCCTTCATTCCATCCGCAAGGTAGAGGTGGCTTTGAAGGGGGGCAACACCACCCTTCAGGACAACATCCGGGACATCACGGCCAACATCAACAGCTGCCTTTGATCCCGTATATGGGGGAGAAAATCAAAATTTTTTACGCTGATTTTTATCCACAGAGGCTGTGGATAGTTGAAAACTTTTCTGTTGATAACCGTCAGGGTCAAAATCCTTCCACATTGCCTGTGTAAAAGTTTTGATCTCCACACATATCGTTGTGGATAAAAAGCCGTTGCGGCTCTAAAGCAAATCGGACTTTTCCACATAAAATCCCTCTACTACTTCTACTGCTACAAATTTATTATCTATTTATATATATTTTTATTTATTCTTTTACCAAAGGAGTTTGCTTATGCGATTTACCTGTGAAAAAAGTGCGCTGGTCACTGCACTGAATATTGCAAGCCGAACGGTTGCCCAGAAGAGCAGCCTGAGCGTGATCGAAGGCATTCTTTGCAGGGCCGGAATGAATCTGGCTCTGACCG
Organism: Clostridiales bacterium; assembly: GCA_019418025.1. Classification (GTDB taxonomy): domain Bacteria; phylum Bacillota; class Clostridia; order Oscillospirales; family Oscillospiraceae; genus Faecousia. Next base: position 74,620 of record DYCR01000001.1, read on the forward strand.
GCTACAACATGGAAACGGCGATCACCTATGAAATCGAGGCTGAGATCTCCGATCCCGGTGAATGCATCCTGCCTGCAAAGCTTTTCGGCGATATCGTTCGCCGTCTGCCCGAGGGTCCTGTCACCGTCGTTGTGGACGAGGCCTTCAAGGTTTCCATCCGTGCAGGCTTTGCCTCCTTCAACATTGCCGCCGAATCTGCCGAGGATTATCCGGAGCTTCCCGATGTTGGGGAGGGGCGAGGGGTCAAAATCCCGCAAAATGCCCTGAAACGCATGATTTCCGGAACTATTTTTGCCGTTTCTGAAAATCAGAGCCGTCCCATCCATACCGGCGTCCGGTTCGAGGTGGAGGATAGTGCCATTTCTGCCATCGCAGTTGACGGCTTCCGGCTTGCCCGCCGGACCTTCCATCCTCAGGAAAATACCGGACGGACCATGGCCTTCGTCGTTCCGGCTGCTGCATTGAAGGAGGTCGAAAAGATCCTCACCGATTCTGACGACAATGCCGTTTTCACCCTTGGCACGAACCACATCCTGTTCCAGATTGCCGGAGCCACACTGGTCTGCCGGCTGCTTGAGGGTGATTTTCTGGACTGGAAGCGGGTTGTCCCCACGGATTGCCCCATCAAATTGGTTGCAAATGTTTCGGATCTGTCCAGTTCTATCGAGCGTGTCGGCCTGATCGTATCTGAAAAGTTCAAAAGTCCCGTCCGCTGCGTGTTCTCGGATCAGAACCTGCTGCTGCACACCAACACTACCATCGGTGCGGCGGAGGATCAATGCTCCATTGCCGGAGACGGCAACGAGCTGGAGATCGGCTTCAATGTGCGCTATCTTGCCGATGCGCTGAAGGCCGTCCCCACCGAGGAGGTCACACTGGAGCTGACCAACGGCTTGAGCCCCATCGTCCTGACCCCCGTGGATGATAAGGAGGATTTTGCCTACATGGTCCTTCCCGTCCGGCTGAAAAATGAGTGATTTTTCTGCTGTTTCCACAGGTCCTGTGGAAACAGCGTCCAAACGTAAGGAGTTTTTCCATGAAAGTTACCGTAACCAAAAAAAATCCCGGCGATGATATCCCCGTGGTCATCGGCACCGAGTTTATCAAGCTGGAATCTGCACTGAAGCTTGCCAATGCGGTCCCCTCCGGCGGGCAGGCAAAGATCCTGATCCAAGAGGGCGAGGCCTCGGTCAACGGCGAGGTCTGCACCATGCGGGGAAAAAAGCTCTATCCCGGCGACCGTTTTTCCTTTATGGGTCAGAGCTATCTGATTTGCATCCATGCACCTGTGTGAGCTGAGCCTGCGGGGCTTCCGCAATTATGAGCAGCTGGAATTCACCGCCCAGCCGGGGGTGAACCTGATCGTGGGCGACAATGCTCAGGGAAAAACCAACCTGCTGGAGTCCATTGTCTATTTAGGCTCCGGAAAAAGCTTTCGCACCCAAAAGAACGGGGAATTGGTCCGTTTTGGGGCGGATTTTGCAGATATTTCCGGAAAAGTTTATTCACAGGAGCGGGAACAGACCCTGCGGGCGGTGCTTTTTTCCGGCCACAGGCCCCGGCAGCTGTACCGCAACGGGGTGAAAAAGAAAACCGCCGCGGATCTGAGCGGCGTTCTGAGTACGGTTTTGTTCTGTCCGGAGGATCTGATGGTCCTGAAAACGGGGGCCGCCGCCCGCCGGCGGCTTGGGGATCAGGCTCTGTGTCAGCTGCGGCCCAATTATGACGCGGCACTGACCGAGTATAACCGGATTCTGGAGCAGAAGAACAAGATCTTAAAGGATCGCTTTGATCATCCCCAGCTGTTGGAGCTGCTGCCGGAGTATAATCAGCGGCTGTGTCAGGTGGGGGCGATGCTGATTTCCTACCGTGCAAGATTTTATGCAAGCCTCGGCGAGGCGGCGTCCGTGTACCACGGACAGTTTTCCGGAGGCGCAGAGGATTTTGTGCTGACATACAAGACCGTGTCTACCGTGCAGGATTCTATGGCTCCACTTGCAAAACTCACGCAGGATCTGCAAGAACATCTTGCATCTCATGCAAAAGCGGAGCTTGAGTCCGGTCAGTGCCTGACCGGTCCCCACAAAGATGATTTCGATGTGACCCTTTCCGGGCTGTCGGTGAAGAGCTTCGGCTCTCAGGGGCAGACCCGTACCGCGGCCATCAGTCTCAAGCTTGCCCAGCGGGAGCTGATGCGCCGGGAAAGCGGCGAGGAGCCGGTTTTGCTGCTGGATGACGTGCTTTCCGAGCTGGACCCCGGCAGACAGGACTTCGTCCTGAACCAGATCACCTCGGGGCAGGTGTTCATCACCTGCTGTGAGCCCGGTCGATTCACAAAGCTCGGCCAAACCATTCAGATCCGCAAGGGTCAGATCCTATAACCAATCCATTTTCTAAGGAGGTCAATTCATGTCTGACGAAACAAGAGTCGAACAAGAATATGGCGCCAGTCAAATACAGGTCCTTGAGGGTCTTGAGGCAGTCAGGAAGCGCCCCGGTATGTATATCGGTTCTACTTCTGCCTCCGGCCTTCACCATCTGGTTTACGAGATCGTGGACAATGCCATCGACGAGGCATTGGCCGGATTCTGTAAGCACATTACTGTCACCATCAATCCCGGCAACTCCATCACCGTCACCGATGACGGCCGCGGTATCCCTGTGGATATTCAGGCCCAGACCGGACGGCCCGCCATGGAGGTCGTCTTTACCGTGCTGCATGCCGGCGGCAAATTCGGCGGCGGCGGCTACAAGGTCTCCGGCGGTCTGCACGGCGTGGGTGCGTCGGTCGTAAACGCCCTGTCCCAGTGGCTGAAGGTCCAGGTCCACAAAAACGGGAAGATCTACCAGATGAGCTTTGAGCGGGGCGTGATCACCCAGGATATGACCGTTGTGGGCACCACCGACAAGACCGGCACCACCGTCACCTTCCAGCCCGACCCCGAGATGTTCGACAGCCTGATCTATGACTATGAGATCCTGCACACCCGCATGCGGGAGGAGGCCTTCCTGAACGCAGGGCTTTCCATCACCATCGAGGACCGCCGGGAGGACGAGATCGTTTCCGATACCATGTGCTACGAGGGCGGCATCCGGGAGTTTGCCGTCTGGTCCAATCGGAACAAGACCGCCATCCACGACGATGTCATCTACATGAGCGGCAGCAAGGACGACGCCTCGGCGGAGATCGCCGTGCAGTATAACGACGGTTACAGCGAGACCATGCTCTCCTTTGCCAACGATGTCCGCACCCCCGAGGGCGGCATGCACGAGGTGGGCTTCAAGACTGCGCTGACCCGTGTGCTCAATGCCTACGGCACCAAAAACGGCATCATCAAGGGCGAGGACAAGGTCTCCGGCGACGACTGCCGCGAGGGCATCACCGCCATCATCTCCGTCAAGCTGACCGATGCCCAGTTTGAGGGCCAGACCAAGGCCAAGCTCGGCAATGCCTATATCCGCACGCTGGTGGACTCGGTGGTCACCAAGCAGCTGGCGACCTACTTTGAAGAGCATCCCCAGACCGCCAAGACCATTCTGGAGAAGGCCATGATGGCAAACCGCGCCAGAGAGGCCGCCCGGAAGGCAAGAGAGTCCATCCGCCGTAAGACCGCCCTGGGCGGCGCTGCAATGCCCGATAAGCTCCGTGACTGTAACGAGACGGACGCAGCCCTGACAGAGCTGTACATCGTCGAGGGTGACTCCGCAGGCGGCTCTGCGACCCAAGGACGGGATTCCCGCTTTCAGGCCATCCTGCCCCTGTGGGGTAAGATGCTGAACGTGGAGAAAGCCCGTGAGGACAAGGTCATCGGCAATGACAAGCTCCAGCCGGTCATCACCGCTCTGGGCGCAGGCATCGGCGAGGACTTTGATGTTTCCAAGCTGCGCTACCACAAGGTGGTCATCATGGCCGATGCCGACGTGGACGGCAGCCACATCCGCACCCTGCTGCTGACCTTCTTCTTCCGGTTCATGCGGCCCATGATCGAGCATGGCTATGTATATGCGGCGATGCCGCCCCTTTACAAGCTGGTTCGGGGCAAGACCACACGCTATGCCTTCTCGGATGCAGAGCGTGACCGGATCAGCGCCGAGATGCGGGGGGACAACCCCAACGCCAAGGTGGACATCAGCCGGAACAAGGGTCTTGGCGAGATGGACCCCCACGAGCTGTGGGAGACCACCATGGACCCGGAAAAGCGCACCCTGAAGCGGATCCAGCTGGAGGATGCGGCCCGGGCAGACGAGATTTTCACACTTCTCATGGGCGAAAAGGTAGAGCCCAGAAGAGAATATATCGAGGCAAATGCCAAATTTGCCCAGAATCTGGACTACTAAGGAGGGATCGTTTTGGCGCAGCATAAAAAGGACTATAAACCCGAAGACATTATGTTCCCCGATCAGGCGATCATCAACTCCGAGCTTGTTCAGGAAATGAAGGACAGCTACATCGAGTATGCCATGTCCGTGATCGTGGGCCGTGCTCTGCCTGACGTGCGGGACGGCCTGAAGCCCGTACACCGGCGCATTCTCTTTGCCATGTACGAGGATAACCTGACCGCTGACCGGCCCTTCCGCAAGAGCGCAACCTGCGTCGGTGACGTTCTGGGCCGTTACCATCCCCATGGTGATGCCTCTGTTTACGATGCACTGGTCAGACTGGCTCAGGATTTCTCCATGCGCTACATGCTTGTGGACGGCCACGGCAACTTCGGCAGCGTGGACGGCGACCCCCCTGCAGCCTACCGTTACACCGAGGCCAGAATGTCCAAGATCGCCAACGAGATGCTTCGTGACATCGAAAAGGACACGGTGGACTGGGACGCAAACTTTGACGAGACCCGCAAGGAGCCTCTTGTCCTGCCCTCTCGGTTCCCTAACCTGCTGGTCAACGGCTCGTCGGGCATTGCAGTCGGCATGGCCACCAACATCCCGCCTCACAACCTGACGGAGGTCATCAACGCCTGCATCTGTGTGCTTGACAATCCCGAGGCCACGCTGCCGGACCTGATGGAGCATATCACCGGCCCCGACTTCCCCACCAAGGCCATCATCATGGGCCGGGCGGGCATTCGGGCGGCCTATGCCACCGGCAAGGGCCGTGTCACCATGCGGGCAAGGACCCATTTCGAGGAATTCGGTCAGAACCGCACCCGCATCATCGTCACCGAGATCCCCTATCAGGTCAACAAGCGCATGCTCATCAAGCATATGGCCGATCAGGTCAACGACAAGCGTCTGGACGGCATTTCCGAGATCCGGGACGAGTCCGACCGCAACGGCATGCGCATCGTCATCGAGCTGAAGCGGGATGCCAACGCGCAGGTGGTGCTCAACCGTCTGTACAGCCAGACCAGCCTGCAGACCACCTTTGCCATCAACATGATCGCTCTGGTGAAAAACCCCGCCCATCCCAAGGTGCTGCAGCCCAAGGTGCTGTCCTTGCGGGAGATTCTGGACGAGTACCTGATCTTCCAGGAGGACGTCATCGTCCGCCGCACCCGCTATGACCTGAAAAAGGCGCAGGAGCGTGCCCACCTGCTGGAGGGTCTGCTCATTGCGCAGGACAACATCGACGAGGTCATCAAGATCATCCGTTCGTCCTATGACAACGCCAAGGAAAACCTGATGAGCCGCTTCGGTCTGTCCGATGTTCAGGCACAGGCAATTCTGGATATGCGTCTGAAGGCTCTGCAAGGCCTGGATCGGGAGAAACTGCAAAACGAGTACAATGACCTTGAGGAAAAAATCGCCTACTACAAGCGTGTCCTGGAGGACCCGGAGCTGGTCAAGTCCATCCTGAAGGAGGAGCTGACCGCCATCCGTGACAAGTTCGGCGACGAGCGCAAGACCGAGATTCAGGACGTGGAGGACGAGATCGACATCGAGGACCTCATCGAGGAGGAGGAGTGCTGCTTCACGCTGTCCAACGAGGGCTATATCAAGCGCATGCCCGTGGACACCTACCGGACCCAGAGCCGGGGCGGCCGCGGCGTGAACGCCCAGAACCTGAAGGAAGAGGACTTCGTCAAGAACATCTTCGTGGCCTCGACCCACGACCATATGCTGTTCTTCACAGACCTCGGACGTGTCCACCACCGCAAGGGCTATCAGATCCCCGAGGCCGGACGCACCGCCCGAGGCACCGCCATCATCAATATCCTGCCTCTGGACCCCGGCGAGCAGGTCACTGCCGTGGTCACCACCCGGGAATATCAGGAGGACGAATATCTGGTCATGGTCACCCGCAGCGGCACGGTCAAGCGCATGAACCTCAAGACCCTGTCCACCCGCCGCAAGGGTGGCATCCGTGCCCTGACCCTTGACGAGGGGGATCATCTGATCAACGTCATCCGCACAAACGGCGATGACAAGATCATCATTGCCACCGCCGAGGGCATGGCAATCTGCTTCCACGAGACCGACGCCCGCCCCATGGGACGGGACGCCACCGGTGTCCGCGGCATTATGCTCACAGGCAGCGACTACGTTGTGGGCGCGGAAAAGGCCGAGGAGGGCAAGTGCCTGCTGACGGTCACCGAGCGGGGCTACGGCAAGCGCACCGAGGTCACCGAGTACCTGCGTACCGGTCCCGACGGCAGCAAGATCCCCCAGATGCGCGGCGGCAAGGGATTGAAAAACTACAACATCACCGAAAAGACCGGCAACGTCGCCGGCTGCCGTGTGGTCGCCGAGGACGATGACGTTATGCTGATCGAAAACGGCGGTGTCATCATCCGCATCCCTGCCTCCTCCATCAACGTCTACAAGCGGGACACGCAGGGTGTCATCGTCATGCGTGTGGAAGAGGGCAATCAGGTGGTTTCGGTGGAGCGTGTGGACCCGGTGGAGCAGACCGACCAGTCTGAGCAGACCGAGCAGACCGCTGAGGAAACCGCCGAATGAAAACCGTGACCATTTACACCGACGGGGCTTGCTCCGGCAACCCCGGCCCCGGTGGCTGGGGCGCCATTCTGGAGTTCAACGGGGTGGAAAAAGAGCTGTCCGGCGGCGAGCCGGACACCACCAACAACCGCATGGAGCTGACGGCGGTGATCAGGGCACTTCAGGCCTTGAAGGAGCCCTGCATCGTGGAGCTGTACTCCGATTCCAAGTACGTCATCGACGCACTGGAAAAGGGGTGGGCCGTGGGTTGGAAGAAGCGGGGATGGGTCAAATCCGACAAAAAGCCTGCGCTGAATGCGGATCTGTGGGAGACGCTTTTGGAGCTGACCCAAAAGCACACCCTGCACTATCACTGGGTCAAGGGCCATGCCGCCAACCCAAAGAACAACCGCTGCGATGAGCTTGCCGTGAATGAGTGGAAGAAGCTCCGCTCATAAGGAGGTACACATGGAAGAAAAGTTTATTGCCGCATGGATGCAGGCCCGGGAGACTGCCCGGCGCATGGGTGTCCGGCTGCGGCCTATGGAAGCAGAGGATGCCATGCGTCAGGCCCACTACTGCCTGAAGGGGCATCGGGTCAGCGACGGATTTCAGATCCTTGCCGACAAGCGGCATCTGGAGCTGACACTGGAGGCTCTGGCGGTGGACAAGCGCTTTACCGGCCTGTTCAGCGATGAAGAGGCGGATGCCGCTCTGGGCCGGCTGCTGGAAAACGGCTATTACAACAACTGATCCTGCATACTTGAAAAACGAAAAAAAGCTGATATAATTATCCGACACAGGGAGCGGACAAAAGACTCCCCCCAATACGGAAAGAAGGGCTTGAAATGCAAAAAGCAACGGCAATTTCCAAGAAGGTCATGGGTGTAGGACTGGCACTGCTGCTGACGGCAGGGCTGCTGCCGACGGCTGCGTGGGCGCAGGGCAGCGGCATCCCCATCAACGAAACCAATTTCCCGGATCAGAATTTCAGAGCGTATGTGCAGGCGGAGAAGGACAAAAATCAGGATAACGAGCTGTCTGCCGATGAGATCGGTGCGGCAAAGTCCTTCCATTTGCAGAATATGGGACTGACGAGCCTTGAGGGCATCGAACATTTCACGCAGCTGAACTTCCTGAACTGCTCCGGCAATCAGCTGACCGATCTGGATCTATCCGCAAATCCGGATCTTGAGGAACTGGACTGCGGCGGAAATCGGCTCACCGAGCTGGATCTTTCTAAAAATACCAAGCTGACCAAGCTGGTCTGTCACACCAATGGTCTGACGAAACTGGATCTTTCTGCCAACAAGGCCCTGACAAGCGTGAATGTCCGGGACAATGCCATTGCCGAGCTGAATATTTCCGCCTGCGGCAGCCTGACACAGCTGCTTGCGGAGAAAAATGCCCTGACGCAGTTGGATGTCAGCGGAAATCCGGCTCTTGCTCATCTGGAATGTGCAAACAACCGGCTGACCAGTCTGGATGTGACCAAAAACGCCGAACTGGTGAGACTGGAATGCAAGGAAAATCAGCTGAGGACTCTGGAGCTTTCCGGCAATCCGAAGCTCGAACTGCTGTACTGTGACAACAATGCACTGACGAAACTGGATCTTTCTGCCAACAAGGCCCTGACGGAACTGTATTGCAGAAATAATAACCTGTACACGCTGAATGTTTCCGCATGCGGCGCACTGGAGAATCTGTTCGGCGGCAATAACCACCTGACCAGTCTGGAGCTTGCCACGGGAGCCAAGCCTAAAAATGTGAATTTCCCCGAAAACAGCTATCATCTGGATCAGCGAGAGAATTTCGACTGCTCCGGACTGCCCGGGAATTTCGATATCAACCGGGTCATCAAGGCTGAGGGCGGCAGATTCGACAAAGAAAACAATACCTTCAGCTTTGCAGAAGGGGTTGACGATGCCCGCTATGTTTACGATGCAGGCAGCGGCTATGAGGTAGCATTTTACCTGACGGCAGATCATCACGATCATACCTTCTCCCCCGACTGGACGAAGGATGCCACCCATCACTGGCACGCAGCCACCTGCGAGCATAAGGACAAGGTCCGTGATATGGCAGAACATACCTTCGGTCAATGGCAGGTGAAGCAGGAGCCCACCGCCGAGAAAGAGGGACTGAAGGTGCGGAGCTGCGATGTGTGCGGCTTTGAGCAGTCGAAAACGATCCCCGTTGTCGCGCCCAAGCCCACCGAACAGCCGGAAGAAACCACCAAGCCCACCCAGAAGCCTGAGGAAACGCAAAAGCCTGATGGCACCACAGCTCCCACGGAGTCTGCGCAGGGAACCGAGCCTTCCAAGCCGGTATCCCCCAACACCGGCGACTCGAGCAACATGCTGATGTGGATCGGCGTGCTTGTGGGCTGCGGCGTTGTGGCTCTGGTCATCGTCTTTACTTCCAAAAAGAAGAAATAAGCGGATGCAGCATCATCCGAAAATTCGTGTTTCAAATCAGCTGCCTGTGATCGCAGGCAGCTGATTTTTTTGTGTGCATTCCCCCAAAATGCCATAAAACCCCCCGAAGGACGTATCCTTCGGGGGGTGAGACTGCCGTTAGCCTGAGGGAGATTTGCAGACAGGAAAGTTTCAGCGTTCAGGCTGTGTTGCGGCAATATACGGATCCAGCCACGCACGGGTATTTGCGGCGTGTTTGGGCACTTCCAGAAAGTGTGTCGTATAGCGATCATTTTTGCCTGCAGCCTCTTCTTTCATGGTGATATGGATGGAATATACCCGATCAAGGGTATTTCGGGAATCATAAACACTTGAATCGTACAGATTTCCTGCTTTGCTATCGTCAAAGAGGATCTTCAGCAGCGCCTGCTTATCTGTCCCCTCCAGATTCCAGTATTGCTCGTCTGCATGGTTTATCGGATAATAGGTAAAGATTTCCACGGCGGTGGTTCTCTCCAGAAGCTCATCAAGGGTCTGGACACCGAACTGGTATTCCGGCTGACTGATGTACCAGTGGAGCTGACTGAGCAAGGGGGACTGAACGTTATAAAAACGTTTGACGGTTTCTCCGCTGCTCAGCTCGTAGGAAAGCTGCATCCATTCTATGTGGGATGTGACGTCTGTCTGGTCGATGGGGGGCTGAGCGATGAGATCCCGATGCAGCTGCATCAGCTTTTCAAATTCCGCCGGGTCCTCGGTGAAATACACGCTGTCGCTGTACTCATCCTTGCGAAGCTCGATGCGGGTCACGTCCCCAAGCTCCGGCACGTAGGTCACGTAGCCCAGAGGGTCTGCCTTAGTCAGCAGGATGGAGCCTACCATCACCACGCCGATGACGGCAAGTCCGGCCAGTGCCTTGGTATGGAACACGGCGGGGCTGCGCTTGAGGATCATCACGGAGGCAAAATAGCCGATGACGATGCCAATGATCAGCATGACCCAGTAGCCTGTGGCGGGGAACAGAGACGACAGCAGGAGGAAAAAGCACCCGCTGAACACGGTGCAGATGAACACGAACAGATAGTTCAGCACCGGATATGCCATGAAGCTTTCGGCACGCTCCAGCTTCCGCCGGCGGTAGAGGACCAGAGAAAGGAGCATCAGTCCGGCACCGATGGCGGCGAAAATGAGCATCATTTTCGTGTAGGCGGCAGCGTCCTCCGTTATCCAGAGATCCATCTGAGCCGTGGGCTTCATGATCATGACAGCCGGCGGGCAGAGCCGGACAAAGCCGTCTACGGGCAGGCTCACGCCGTTGAGCATGGGCATGTAAACGGTGCTGACGGCGGCATAGGTCAGCATGGATGCGGAGTTGAGCAGACCGTACATGACCGCCGCGGCGAATCTCCGTCCGGTGAGCATCACGCAGAAAATGCCAAGACCGTAGAAGAACACAAATTGCAGCACGGTGTAGCCGAACATGGGCAGCACGCTGTTTTCGCACAGGGGTGCAATAGCCAGATAGTACACCCCACAGGGGACGATGTGCATGACAAGACCCGACAGCAGGTGGGTCAAAAACAGCTGCTCCCTGCGGATGGGCAGGCTGTGGGTGCTGACGCACTCCTTGGGGTCGAACAGATAGCCGAACAGGGTCACGGCGCAGAAAAATCCGTAGATCACATTGGCCACGACAAATTCAGAGGGAAAGATGTCGTATCGGTCGGACAGGTCGTGACCGTTGCTGTACAGCAGATAGCCGCTGATCAGCAGCATGACGCTCCAGGTGAGCCAGAGGGGCGAAAAACGGGTGATGTCTTTCTTAAATACGGTCAGATCAGAGGATAATGTCTTTGATTTCATAATCCACACCTCCTAGTTCGTAAATAAAGATCTCCTCCAGAGACAGGGGAAGAATGTCGTAATATGTGGGATTTGCGGCAGAGAGCAGGGCATTTGCCTGCTCCATGGTGGAGCGGACGATCAGGGTCGCCATCCGTCCGGAGTCGGTCCGGTGCAGGACGTTCAGCCCCTCGGGGATCTGACCCACCAGCTGGATCTTCACGGTGCTGCCCTGCATGTCGGCAAGGCTCCGCTCCAGAAGCATCCTTCCGTGATTCATGATGCCCACGTGGTCGCAGATGTCCTCAAGCTCTCTCAGGTTGTGACTGGAAACCAAAATGGTGGTTCCCTGCTGGGCTACGTCCGACATCATCAGCCCCCAGACCTGACGGCGCATCACCGGGTCCAGTCCGTCCACCGGCTCGTCAAGGATCATGACCTCCGGACGGCAGGCGATGGTCAGCCAGAAGGCCGCCTGCTTCTGCATGCCCTTGGAGAATCGGCGGATGGGTGTTTTGGCAGGCAGTTCAAAGGCCTCCCCCACCCTTTTGAACAGGGCCTCGTCAAAGGTCGGGTAGATGCCTGCGTAGTATTTGCGCATATCCTCGATGGTTGCGCCGTTGAAAAAGAACAGGTCGTCGGTGATCGAGGCCATTCTGGATTTGACGGCGGTGTTTTCGTAGATGGGGCTGCCGTCGAATGTGACGCTGCCGTCGTCCGGTCGGTAAACGCCGGTGATGTGACGGATGGCCGTGGATTTTCCGGCTCCGTTGGGGCCTACCAGACCGTAGACCGCACCCTTGGGCACCGTCATGTTCAAATCATCCAGAGCCTTGAAGCTGCCGAATGTCTTGGTCAGATGTTTCAGTTCAAGCATGAATGCCACCTCCTAATTGGGTCAGACGGGCGATCAGCTCCATGGGAGCGACCCCCAGCTCCACCAGTGCAACGGTGGTTTTGTCGAATGTTTCAAAAAGCGCAGCTTTTTTGTCATCGTCCTGAGCTTCTCGCTTGCACACGAAGCTGCCCTTGCCGGGCACGGAGATGATCCACCCTGCATGCTCCAGCTCCCGATAGGCACGCTGGATGGTGTTGGGGTTGAGGCTCAGGCTGCCTGCCATCTCCCGCACACTGGGTAGCTGATCGCCCTCTTGCAGGATACCGTTTTGGATCTGCTGGCGGATCTGGGCGATGATCTGCTCGTACAGCGGACGGGAATCCCGAAAGTCTAGCGTTTTCATATAAGCACTCCTTTCTGTATTAACTGTACTAATACTGTTATAATACACTTCATACATTTATTTGTCAAGGGCAAAAAAATCCCGCCCTCCCCCCTTGCCGAAAACGGAAAAACACAGTATGCTTGAAGTATATCGGTCAAGCTGGGGATTACGTGATGATATTCAGAAAGGAGAGGCTTGGAATGAAAGAATCCGTTTGCAGCAATATCCCGGAAAAATCCGGAAAAAATCCATCAAAACATCGGGAAAAGGTATATTTTGTGATGTATCTTATCTTTGCGGTGGTGTCCGTTCTGGCGGTGGCGGGGGTGCTGACCCGTCGTCTGGATTTCCCCTATGCATTGGCGGTCATCATGGCAGGCGCGGTCTGCAATATGCTGTATCAGCACGAAGCGAAAAAGAATCAGGAAGAATAGTCCCGTTTGGTGAAAGGAGACAGATCTATGAAAAAGCGAATATCGATGATCTTATTGTTTGTCCTGCTGTTTCAGTTGGCGGCATGCTCGACAGGAAAGAACGGCGATGCGAACAGGCTCACCAAAGATGGCGTTGCGCCCTATGAGCTGACGGAACAGGAATCGTATCTGCTTCAGTCCTTTGGACTGGGCGATGGGGCAAAGGCGATTTCCTTCCTTGCACCGAAGGATGCCGTTTCCATGGAGGTCAATGTCTATTTCCTCGGGGAAGATCAGCAGTGGGAGAAAAGAGACGGAGGAAGCATTTCCCTTGGCACAGCGGTCTCGGATGCAGAGCAGATGTCGGGTATTTTCACCGTAAAGGCAAACCCGGATCACAGTCTGGATATCCGGATCAATGGTGCCGGCTCGATGTCCTTTTCTACATATCCTGTTCCGATGGAACGGGAAGATGAGGGTTCTGCGGCTGCCTTTTTAAAAGAATTTCAGCAGATCGAACTGGGACGGGAGATCCCTGTGGCGATCATGGTTTATGACAGCGGCACGGAAATGAGCAGCTTTTCGGCTCAGGACTATTTTGAGCAATCCAAGTTTGAGGGAATGGATCTGGTGCAGGCGGTGACCCTGACCTTTTCTGCCAAGGGGGCCTGATGCCCGCCAATGCTCGGCGCTGCTGTTACATAGTTGATTTCATTATCTCGATCAAAACCCCCCGCTCCCATTGGAGCGGGGGGTTCTTCGTTACAGGACCAACAGCCCATCAGCCGAATACGCTCAGCAGGAAGCCTGCGGCGATGGCCGAGCCGATGACACCGGCCACGTTGGGGCCCATGGCATGCATCAGCAGGAAGTTGGAGGGGTTGTTCTTCTGGCCTTCCACGTTGGAAACACGGGCAGCCATGGGAACTGCGGACACTCCGGCAGAGCCGATCAGCGGGTTGACCTTGCCGCCGGTGAGTCTGCACATGATGTTGCCGCCGATCAGACCGCCGGCGGTGGAGATAATGAAAGCGACCACACCCAGACCGACGATCATCAAGGTGGAGGTGGTCAGGAAGGTGGAGCCCACCATGGTTGCGCCCACGGCGGTGGACAGCAGGATGGTGACAATGTTCATCAGGGCATTCTGCACGGTGTCGCTGAGGCGGTCGGTGCAGCCGGTCTCCTTGAACAGGTTGCCCAGCATCAGGCAGCCGATCAGCGGAGCGGTGTCAGGCAGCAGCAGCGCCACGAACACGGTGACCACAATGGGGAATATGATCTTTTCCGCCTTGGAAACGGTGCGGGTCTGGACCATCTTGATCTTGCGATCCTCGGGTCTGGTCAGCGCACGCATGATGGGGGGCTGAATCATGGGGATCAGCGCCATGTAGGAGTAGGCCGCCACAGCAATGGCGCCCAGAAGATGGGGGGCCAGCTGTGTGGTCAGGTAGATGGCAGTGGGACCGTCGGCGCCGCCGATGATGCCGATCGAGGCAGCCTCGGCTCCGGTGAAGCCCAGCAAGGTTGCACCCAGAAATGCAACGAACACGCCCAACTGAGCGGATGCGCCCAGAAGCAGGCTCTTGGGATTGGACAGCAGGGGGCCGAAATCGGTCATTGCGCCCACGCCCATGAAGATCAGACAGGGATAGAGACTGGTCTTAACGCCGATATAGAAGATATCCAAAAGACCGCCGCTTTTCAGGATCTGGCCGTAGCTGTGGTAGGCCGCGGCGTTATTCGGGTCCATAAAGGCATCCCAAAGCTCCTGATGGTATAGCCCCGACATGGGCAGATTGGTCAGCAGACAGCCGAAGGCGATGCCCACAAGCAGCAGGGGCTCGAATTTCTTCACGATGCCCAGATACAGCAGAACGCAGGCAATGACGATCATCACCAGATTCTGCCAGCCGCCGGCGGTGAACCCGGCAGACAGGGCGGCAAAACCCGATTGGTTCCACAGATCCAGAAGAATATCACCAACATTAACACTCATAAAAAGCCCTCCTTATGCGAGGACGACCAGAGGAGCGTCGGTATCCACAGTGGAGCCCTTGGAGACCAGCACCTGCGTGACGGTGCCTGCCTTGGGGGCCATGATCTCGTTTTCCATCTTCATTGCTTCCAGAACCACAAGGACCTGACCCTCGGTGACGGCCTGTCCGGCGGTGACGTTGACCTTCAGGATGTTGCCGGGCATGGGGGCCTTCACCGCGTCGCCTGCACCGGTGATGACAGGTGCGGCAGCGGCAGCCGGAGCAGCGGCGGGGGCAGCAGCAGGAGCAGCCGCCGCAGGTGCCGGAGCGGCAGGGGCAATGGCCTCGTACTCGTCCAGCAGCATTGCCTTGCCGGCCTCTACCTCAACCTCGTAAGTACGGCCGTTCAGCGTAACTTTATATACCATGATTACTTGACCTCCTTGATGGAAATGAAGCGCAGCTCGTTCAGGGGCTTGCCCATCTTGTCGGCGACGATCGCCATCAGCATAGCTGCGGTCTTGGGCTCCACGTCGTGGAGCTTCAGCTCACCGGCGGAGCCGGGAGCGACGGGCTTGGGAGCTTCGGGCGGGGCAGCAGCAGGCTCAGGGGCGGTCTGCTTTGCGCTCTTGGCGGCGAAGGCCTTGCCCAGAAGGGTGATGACGATCATCAGCAGGATCAGGCCGAAGAAAACCACGGCGTAGCCCAGAAGCGCGATGACCGCGGCATCTGCAAAGCCCAGATGCTCGGGCAGGGTATTGGCTAAAAACATGGTCAGGCCTCCTTATGCCTCGGTGATGGTATAGGTTGCCACATTCTCCTCCTTGGCCCTGCGCTCGTCAAAGAACTTCTCGGCAAGGTTGGGGAATGCGATGTAGCTCAGCACGTCCTCATCGCTTCTGGCAATGCCCTCAAGCTTCTTGCGGGTGTCGTCCACAATGGGGGCCAGTGTGTCGGCAAAGCGTCCGGTCAGGGGCTTTTCGTCTCCCAGAATGTGCTTCTGGATCTCCGGATCGATGGGGGCGGGGGTGCGTCCGTATTCACCCCGGCAGTAAGCCTTGATCTCCTTGGAAACGGTCTTGTAGCGCTGACCGTCCAGTACGTTGCGCACTGCCTGCACGCCGACCATCTGAGAGGTGGGGGTGACCAGAGGGGGATAGCCCATGTCCTTGCGGACCTTGGGGGTCTCCAGAAGGGCCTCGTCAAAGCGGTCCAGAGCGTTCATCTGCTTGAGCTGGCTCAGCAGGTTGCTCAGCATGCCGCCGGGGACCTGATAGGTCAGGCACTGGGTATCGGTGGCCATGGACTTGGGCATCATGGTGCCGTCGGCGATGAACTCGTCCCGAACACCCTTGAAGTAGTCGGCCATCTTCTTGGTGCAGCTGTCATCCAGCTCCACCTCGTAGCCCAGCTGACGCAGAGCATAGGCCATCGTTTCGGTGGCAGGCTGAGAGGTGCCGCCGGAGAAGGGGGAGATTGCGGTGTCGATGATGTCAACGCCGGCCTCCACCGCCTTCAGGTAGGTCATGAAGGCAAGACCCGTGGTGCAGTGGGTGTGCAGGTCGATGGGCAGATCCACCGCATCCTTGATGGCGGATACCAGATCATAGGCCTCCTTGGGTCCCATGATGCCGGCCATGTCCTTGATGCAGATGGTGGAAGCGCCCATTTCCTTCAGCTCCTTGACCATTTCCACGTATTTTGCGTGGGTGTGGACGGGAGAGGTGGTGTAGGAGATGGTGCCGGAGGCGATGGCCCCGGCCTTGGTAGTGGCCTCCATGGCGACCTTCAGATTATTCACATCGTTCAAAGCGTCGAATACACGGATCACGTCGATGCCGTTTTCGACTGCCTTGGAAACGAACAGCTTTACGAAATCATCGGGATAGTGGGAATAGCCCAGAACGTTCTGACCGCGCAGCAGCATTTGCAGCTTGGTGTTGGGCATTTTTTCCCGGATCTTGCGCAGACGCTCCCAGGGGTCCTCGTGCAGGTAGCGCAGGCATACGTCAAAGGTAGCGCCGCCCCAGCACTCGGCGGCATAGTATCCGGCCTTGTCGATGGTGGGCAGCATGGGCTCGAATTTGTCGTAGGGCAGACGGGTCGCGATGAGGGACTGGTTTGCGTCACGCAGGACCGTCTCTACAAACTGAACTTTTCTTGCCATTGTTCTTTCAACCTCCATAAATAAAAAGGGGTATTCAATAAAAGACCGTCCCTGAGGGGAAGGTGTCCTCCCCCCTTCCGGACGCAGGGGCGGAGCGATCCGTGCCGTATCATGCAGGACTCCGTGCCGGCGGCAGGAAGGGAACCGGCAAAGCCGGACAGGGGCGATATTTATCGCAAAATTTGATCATTGCCGGGGGCAAAGCATGCCCCCGGCGAAGTTTAACAGGTCAATTATTTAGCCTTGGGGCCGGCCTTGACGATATTTTCGGGCATGTGGGGGTACTTCTTGGCGAAGTTCGCCTCGAACATGCCGGCCAGCTTGTTTGCCATCTGGTCGTAGGCATCCTTGTCCGCCCACAGGCCCCGGGCGTCGAGCATCTCGTCGGGAACATCCGGGCAGGCGGTGGGGTAGTCCACGTTGAATACATCGTGGTGCTTGAATTCCACGCTGTCGAAGGAGCCGTTCAGTGCGGCACGGACCATGGCGCGGGTGTAGGCAAGCTTCATGCGCTTTGCGCCCATGGAGGCAGAGCCGCCTGCCCAGCCGGTGTTGACCAGATAGACCTTGGTGCCGTAGGCATCCAGCTTGTCACCCAGCATCTGGGCGTAAACGGAGGGGTCCATGGGCATGAAGGGCTCACCGAACAGGGTGGAGAAGGTGGGGGTGGGCTCGGTCACGCCGCGCTCGGTGCCGGCCAGCTTTGAGGTGAAGCCGGTGACGAAGTGGTACATGGCCGCGTCACGGCTCAGGCGGCTGATGGGAGGCAGCACGCCGAAGGCATCGGCGGTCAGGAAGATGACGACCTTGGGAATGCCGCCCTGACCGGGGATGGCGGAGTTGGAGATATATTCCACCGGATAGCCCACACGGGTGTTTTCGGTGAGGGCATCGGAGTCAAAGTCAAATTCACGGGTGCGGTCGTCCATGACCACGTTTTCCACCAGAGAGCCGAAGCGGATGGCGTTCCAGATCTCGGGCTCGTTCTCTTCCTTCAGGCCGATGCACTTTGCGTAGCAGCCGCCCTCGATGTTGAACACGCCGTCGGGGGACCAGCCATGCTCGTCGTCGCCGATGAGCTTGCGGGATGCGTCGGCAGACAGGGTGGTCTTGCCGGTGCCGGACAGACCGAAGAAAACGGCAGTTTCATGGGACTCGGGGTCCATGTTTGCCGAGCAGTGCATGGGCAGCACGTTCATCTTGGTCAGCACGTAGTTCATGGTGGAGAACACGGATTTTTTGATCTCGCCGGAGTACTGAGAGCCGACGATGAGGATCTCGTGTGCCTCGTAATCGATGATGATAGCAGCCTCGGAATGGACGCCGTCAGCTGCGGGGTCGCACTTGAAACCGGGGGCAGCGATGATGGTATAGTCAGGCTCGCCGTAAGAAGCCAGCTCCTCCTCGGTGGGACGGATCAGCAGCTGGTGGATGAACAGGTTCTGAGAGGCCATTTCGTTGATGATGCGGAATTTCTGGGTGTATTTTCTGTCTGCACCGGCAAATCCGTCAAAAATGAAGATCTCACGGCCTTGAAGGTAGGCGCAGGCCTTTGCCTTGATCGCCTCATATGTTTCTTTGGCAATGGGTCTGTTGACCTTGCCCCACGCGATATCGTCATGGATCGCAGGAGTATCGACAATAAACTTGTCGTCAGGGGAACGGCCGGTATATTTACCGGTGGTAACCACGAGAGCGCCGGTGTTGGACAGCTTGCCTTCGCCGCGGCGGAGAGCTGCTTCGGTCAGCTGAGCAACGCCCAAATTGCGATATACAGCAGTGGGGTTGATGATACCAAACTTTTCGATGCCATAGGTTTCCATAGTGATTCCTCCTAAAGAAATGATAAGCGGAAAAAACCGCCTCTTGACGATCTGCGGCGGAAGCAGGGATATGTACTTGTGCAACTTCCACCAATTAGGATATTATCATATCCACCGGTAAATGTCTACAATAAATTGCGCAAAAACGGTAAAATAAAATCGAATTTTTTCGTATAAAATGCATAAAAAATCGTATGATAATCCAAAAAATTTCATATAATGCGGAGATTGGAGCGGCGGAGAGATTTAATGAAAATTAATGGAGACAATCGGCCCGATCTGTGATATAATATACGGGAAAGTATATGCATTTTCGTCAGTGCCTGTAAAAAATAGGCACTGATTATACCTTTGGAAGGGGGATTTCCTTTTGAAATATTGGTGTGGCTATCTGGTGGCTGCCATCTTCGGTGCGTTCTCATGGGTGCTGCTGCAGTTTGGTGAAAAATACCAGATGCTTGTGGATATGGTCTATCCTTACGTGACCAAGACCTTACAGGGGATGCTGACCCAGTGGAGCTCCGGCGTGGACTTTCTGGTGTGGCAGACCATCGTGGTGATATTTTTGATCCTTGTGATATCGACCCTGATCCTGTATCTGATCCTGAAGGGGAACCTGATCCAGTGGTTCGGCTGGGTTCTGTCGGTGGTCAGCGTGGTGTTCTTTCTGAATACGGCGGTCTACGGACTGAACGATTTCGCAGGCCCCATCACCGAGGATCTGCGCATCGAGCAGACCGACTACACCCTGTCTGATCTGAAGGACGCGACGATCCACTATCGGGACAAGGCCGGTCAGGTGGCGGTGCAGATGTCCCGGGACGAGCAGGGCACGGCCGTGTTCTCTGATTTCGACACGCTTGCTCAGCGCACGGGCAACGGCTTCCGCAACCTGATGCTGGATATGTCCTTTTCCATCTACGGCGGCGACCATACCCCGGTGAAGAAGCTCACGGGGATGAAGGGGGTAGACGGCATCACCGTGCCCCTGACCGGCGAATCCGCGGTCAATCCCGATATCGCCCCCATTGCCCTGCCCTTTACCATGGCCCGTGAAATGACCCACCGCATGTCCATTTCCCGGGAGGATGAGGCGAATTTCTCGGCATTTCTTGCATGTATGGCAAATGACGATCCGGAATATCAGTATTCCGGCTATTTCATGGCATACCTTTACACCTACAACACCCTTGCAAGCATCGATCCGGCTGCGGCCGAGGAGATCCACAAGGGCAGCGTGAAGGAGCTGACTTGGGACTTCAACCAGTATAATCAGTATGTGAAGTCGGTGAAGAACGAAAAGGCGGTCCGGCTGATGGATCAGGCCAACGGTGCCTACCGCAAGGTCAGCGGAACGGACCCGGACAAGCGTTCCGACAGCACCGTCAGCGACCTGCTTGTGTGCTGGTATCTGGATCAGTTCGTCATCGAGGAGGTCCCCGAGGTGGAGTTTGACCCCTATGACGAGACACAGGTGGATCTGACGGGCATCGTCAATGCCAAGCCCACGGAAGCGGAGGGCGCAGCATGATGCAGACGATGCTAGATGCCCTGACAGCGGGGCTGCCCCAACTGGGGCTTGAGCTGTCCGACCGGACGGCCGAGACCCTGTGCCGGTTCGGCTGCGCCGTGGTGGAGCAGAACAAGGTGATGAACCTGACCGCCATCACGGAGCCGGATCAGGTGGCAAGGCTGCATCTTCTTGATTGCCTGACGGTGATGAAGATGGCAGACCTGCGGGGGAAAAAGCTCATTGATGTGGGCTGCGGCGCCGGATTCCCCGGTGTCCCCCTGAAGATCGCCTGCCCCGAGATGGAGCTGACATTACTGGATTCTCTGGGAAAACGGATGAACTGGCTGGAAAATACCCTGCCGGCTCTGGGGGTGGAGGCAGAATATGTGACCGCCCGTGCCGAGGAGGCCGTGGCAGACCGGCGGGAGCAGTATGATTTTGCAACCAGTCGTGCGGTGGCTCGGCTGAATATCCTTCTGGAGCTGACTGCGCCCTATGTTAAGGTAGGCGGCGCGGTGCTTGCCATGAAGGGTGCAGCCGGAAAAGAGGAGCTTGAGGAGGCAAAAAATGCCATCCGGCAGCTGGGGCTGAAGGTGGAGAAAACCGAGGTGTTTCCCATGGACGGCACCGAGCATATGGTGATCCTGCTGCGGAAGGTGGCCCACACTCCGGACCGATTCCCCCGCCGCTATACCAAGATCAAGCAGTCTCCTCTGTAAGGGGCGGCGCTCCGGCAAATGCAGGAGCCGCGGCGGATGTGTGTTTTCGTCACGCCTGTCGGCTATGGGCCGTTCTCCGGCTCAGAAAGGTATTTTAACAAACTGAAACCGGTATGCACAGACCGTGCATGCCGGTTTTTGTCGGGGCATGTCGGTGAGATATGCAGTATGTTTCGTATTTTTATACGATTGCACTTCCCTTATACGGCTGCGGTTAAGGTAAAACAGACAATTTTGCAGATTTTATGTGGTGGATGCTTGCACTTTTTTCAAAAATCAGTATAATTGTTGGACGTTGAAGAAGAATAGAATAAAGAGGAGAAGCGATTCATGAAGTCAAAAAAGACCAATATGCTTGAAGGCCCCCTGTATTCAGGCATCATACGTTATACCATTCCGATCATCCTGTCGAGTGTGCTTCAGCTGCTGTTCAATGCGGCGGACTTGGTGGTTGTGGGTCAGTTCTGCGGCAGCATCAGTGTCGGCGCCGTCAGTGCCACCGGCGCCATCACAAACCTGATCATCAATCTGTTTGTGGGTCTTTCCATCGGCGCAGGTGTCTGCGTTGCCCACGGCTTGGGCGGACAGAAGAATGAAGAGGTCCACCGCACCGTGCATACGGCGATCCCCGTTGCGCTGATCAGCGGCGTGATTCTGACCATGATCGGCGTCCCTCTGGCAAGACCCCTGCTGGAGATGATGAATACCCCCGGGGACGTGCTGCCCCTGTCTGCCCTTTATATGCGGATCTATTTTGCGGGCATCACCTTTACCGTCCTTTATAACTTTGCCTCCTCCATCCTGCGTGCAGCCGGAGACACAAAGGGTCCTCTGGTCTATCTGACCGTTGCCGGTGTCATCAACGTGATCCTGAACCTCATTTTTGTAATTTGGTTTGATATGAATGTGGCAGGCGTTGCCCTTGCCACCATCATTGCCCAGTCGGTTTCGGCATTTTTGGTCATCCGTGCCCTGATGCGCCGCACCGATGCATGCAGACTGCACCTCAATAAGCTGAAGATCCACAAGGAGCAGCTGATGAAGCTGGTGAAGATCGGCATTCCTGCCGGTATCCAGGGCTCTATGTTCTCCATTTCCAATGTCATCATCCAGTCCTCCGTCAACTCCTTCGGCAGCTCCACTCTGGTGGCCGGCAACGGTGCGGCAGGAAATATCGAGGGCTTTGTGTACATGGCGCTCAATGCCTTCAGCCAGACCGCCGTCAACTATGTGGGTCAGAATGCCGGTGCCATGCAGTATGACCGCATCCGCAAGATTTTCCGTTCCTGCATCGTGTGCGTCTGCGTGGTGGGTCTGACGGTAGGACCGCTGGCCTATTTTGCGGCGCCTGTCCTGCTGAAGTTTTACATCCCCGATTCTCAGGAGGCCATTGCCTACGGTATCACCCGTATGGCTTACGTCTGCCTGCCCTATTTCATGTGCGGTCTGATGGATCTGGCCACCGGCGCACTGCGGGGCATGGGCACCTCCTTCATCCCCATGATCGTCAGTATTCTGGGCGTGTGCGGCTTCCGCATCGCATGGGTCTATACCATTTTCCAGATTCCCCAGTACCATACTCCCCAGATCCTGTATCTTTCCTACATCGTTTCTTGGACCTTGACCTTCGTGGTCCAGTTCTTCCTGATGGAAGTGGTGCTGAAACGCAAGGAGCGCCAGCTGATCCAGAACTGATTTTTTTCACAGCATATGAAAATGCCCCATTGCCAAGCGGTCGCAGCTTTGCAATGGGGCGTTTTTTGCGGTAGTAGGGATCATTTCCTTGTGATTTTATCCCAAACAACGGGGAAAAGATTCAAAACGATGGAGATCCCGGTCAGCACCCAGAGCGCCATGCTCATGGTGGGGGCAACGTCCTCGATGGCAGACCAGTCCCGTGTCATGGCCCATGAGGCGATCATAGCGTATTGTGCGCACAGGGTCAGGGCGGTGAAGGACAGTCCCAGTGCCATGAACAGGCGGTGATCCTTCCCGTTGAAGTATACAAAGAGATTGGTCAGGGTGGCGGCAATGGCGAGTATTCCGAAAATCATCCACATAGCGATACCTCCATGTTTGCAATTGATGTAGGGCGATTATAGCATCCGGCAAATTTTCTTTCAATAGATGGTCTTATGAAGAATTGTGAAGAAATCAAGATCTTTTCCGGGGGCAGACATACAAAAGACCAGAAAAATCCCCCCGATACGTGGTGCTCCGCGCAGCGAATCTAAAATCACAATACCTGCCGGTGGCAGGTATACAGCAGAATACAGTGCTCCGCGCAGCGAATCCAAAATCATAATACCTGCCGGTGGCAGGTATACAAATGATCCGCAGGTAGAAAAATCCCCCGATACGTGGTGCATCGGGGGAAAGGATCAGCAGTAAAAATCCTTGATTTTCTTAGCTCTGCTGGGGTGGCGGAGCTTGCGGATCGCCTTATTCTCAATCTGGCGGATACGCTCACGGGTAACGCCGAAGATCTGGCCCACCTCCTCAAGAGTGTGGGTACGGCCGTCATACATGCCGAAGCGCATCTTCAGCACGTCTGCCTCACGTTCGGTCAGAGTGTCGAGGATCTCCTTCAGGGCCTCAGCAAGCAGTGCGTTGGAGGTGGCATCGGCAGGGCCGGGGGTGTGATCGTCCTCGACAAAGGAGCCGATGGAGGTGTCCTCTTCATCGCCCACGGGGGTGTCAAGGCTCAGGGTGTCGGCGGCGGTGCGGTTTGCCTCGATGATCTTCTCCACGGGCAGGTTCAGCTCCTTGGCGATCTCCTCCACGGTGGGCTCACGGCCCAGCTCCTGCACCAGCTTGCGGTTGCAGCGGGTGGCTTTGTTGATGACCTCCACCATATGCACCGGCACTCGGATGGTACGAGCCTGATCGGCAATGGCACGGGTGATGGCCTGCCGAATCCACCAAGTGGCATATGTAGAGAATTTGTTTCCCTTTGTCCAGTCGAACTTATCGACCGCGCGGATCAGACCGGTGTTGCCCTCTTGGATCAGATCCAGAATGTGCA
Source organism: Clostridiales bacterium (assembly GCA_019418025.1). Lineage (GTDB taxonomy): Bacteria > Bacillota > Clostridia > Oscillospirales > Oscillospiraceae > Faecousia. The sequence continues at coordinate 98,626 of DYCR01000001.1, forward strand.
GGCCACGGCCGGAATATTTCTTTGCAATGGAGACGACCAGTCTCAGGTTTGCCTCGGTCAGCTTGTTCTTTGCGTACTGGTCACCCTCGGACACACGCTTGGCAAGATCCACCTCTTCCTCGGCAGACAGCAGCTTCACCTGACCGATCTCCTTCAGGTACATACGGACCGGGTCGTCCAGATTGTATTCAGCGGCCAAATCCACCGGATCGATGAGATCCTCCTCGTCCAGTCCGGAAAGATCGATGTCCTCATCGCTGTTGAGATCCAGATCCAGAGAATCCTCCATGTCCAGCTCCATTTCACCGGTGATGATCTGGATGTTCATTGCATCGAATTTGTCGTAGATATCCTCGATCCGCTCGGGGCTGAGATCCATCTTCTCCAGATGGGTGTTGAGTTCTGCAGCGCGGATCATGCCGTCTTTCTTGCCTTTGGCGATCAGGCTCTGCAAAGCTGCGTACAGCTCCTCGTTGGATTTATGGGTCTTTTTTTCGTTTGCCATAACGCTCTCCTCGTTTTTTCCTTGAAATCGCTTATTTCCGGGTAGACTATAACCCTTTTTCTGGATTTCGGCAAGGGTTTTCGAGAAAAAATTTTGAATTTATCACATTTCGCCTTTTTTCTTTTAAATCCAGTATCCCCGTATCTTGCAAAAACATACGGTTTACTTTTTTACAAAAGTCCGATATACTATATAAAACGAAGAAACGAGCCGGCTTTGCATGCTTGGCATGCCCGGTATTTTTATCACACATGACGCACGAGGTGTAATATGACAGAACTGTCAAAAATTCGCAATTTTTCGATCATTGCCCATATTGACCATGGCAAATCCACTCTGGCAGACCGGCTTCTGGAGGAGTGCAACGCCATCAGCCAGCGGGAGATGGAGGCCCAGATCCTTGACTCGATGGAGCTGGAGCGGGAGCGGGGCATCACCATCAAGGCCACTGCCGTCCAGCTGGACTACACCGCCGATGATGGGGAGCGCTATGCCCTGAACCTCATCGACACCCCCGGTCACGTGGACTTTAACTATGAAGTGTCCCGCTCCCTTGCTGCCTGCGAGGGTGCGGTCCTTGTGGTGGATGCCAGTCAGGGCGTGGAGGCCCAGACACTGGCAAACACTTACCTTGCCATCGATGCCGGGCTTGAGGTCCTGCCGGTCATCAACAAGATCGACCTGCCCTCTGCCCGCCCTGCCGAGGTGAAGGCGGAGGTGGAGGATATCATCGGCATCCCTGCCGAGGACTCCCCCGAGATCTCTGCCAAAAACGGCATCAATATCCATTCGGTCCTTGAGATGATCGTGCGGGACGTGCCTGCGCCCTCCGGCGATCGGGAGGCCCCCGTTCAGGCCCTGATCTTTGACAGCCAGTATGACTCCTATCGGGGCGTCATCGTCTATATCCGTGTGAAGGAAGGCACCCTGCGTGCCGGCATGGATATCCGCATGATGGCCACCGGCGCGGTCTACAAGATCGTGGAGGTCGGCGTTATGAACCCTCTTGGGCTGACGCCCAGAGACTGCATCGGCGCAGGCGAGGTGGGCTATGTCACCGCCTCCATCAAAAATGTTGCCGACACCCGTGTGGGTGATACCATCACCTCGGTGGAGAACCCCGCCAAGGAGGCTCTGCCCGGCTACCGCAGCGTCCAGCCTATGGTGTTCTCCGGCGTTTACCCTGCTGACGGCGCCAAGTATCAGGATCTGCGGGATGCACTGGAGAAGCTGAAGCTAAACGATGCATCCATGACCTACGAGCCGGAAAGCTCCATTGCTCTGGGCTTCGGCTTCCGCTGCGGCTTTTTGGGGCTGCTGCACATGGAGATCATTCAGGAGCGTCTGGAGCGGGAATACAATCTGGATCTGATCACCACCGCCCCCAACGTCGTCTACCGCATCACCAAAAACGACGGCACGGTGCTGATGGTGGATAACCCCCTCGACTACCCCGACCCCATGGAGATCGCCCGGGCCGAGGAGCCTTTTGTGAAGATCAGCCTCATCGGGCCCCAGGAATACGTGGGCAACATGATGGATCTTGCCACATCCCGACGGGGCGAGTTCAAGGACATGGTGTATCTGGACGCAAACCGTGTGGAGCTGCACTACCTGATGCCCCTGAACGAGATCATCTATGACTTTTTCGATGCGCTGAAGTCCCGCACCCGGGGCTACGGCTCACTGGACTACGAATTTATCGGCTATCGGGACTCCAAGCTGGTGAAGCTGGATATCATGCTCAACGGCGACATCGTCGATGCCCTCAGCTTCATCCTGTTTTCCGACAATGCCTATGCCCGTGCCCGGAAGATCTGTGAGAAGCTGAAGGCCAATATCCCCCGCGCCCAGTTCGAGATCCCCATTCAGGCGGCCATCGGCGGCAAGATCATCGCCCGTGAGACCATCAAGGCCGTGCGCAAGGACGTGCTTGCCAAGTGCTACGGCGGCGATATCACCCGTAAGAAGAAGCTTCTGGAAAAGCAGAAGGAGGGCAAAAAGCGGATGCGTACCTTCGGTACGGTCTCTGTCCCCTCCGAGGCCTTCATGGCGGTGCTCAAGCTGGACGAGGATTGATCCGGTCGGGGACGGCGCGTTTCTTCTTTTGGCTTTGCTTTTCTCTCGGAAAGGCGGAGCATACCCCCACTGAATTAGGAGAACCATCATGGCTTTTTTCACCAATCGTAAAAATAAGACCCCCTTGGGTATTTATGTTCATATCCCCTTCTGCAAGAGCAAATGTCAGTATTGCGACTTCTACTCCCTGCCGGAGAAGGACGAGTCTGCGGCGGACAGCTATCTGGAGGCGGTTTGCCGGCACATTCGGGAGACCGGCCCCCTTGCCCCCAACCACGTGGTGGATACGGTGTTTTTCGGCGGCGGCACCCCCAGCTTCTTCGGCGGCGAGGGTCTGGCGGCTATCCTGACCGAGATCCGCCGCAGCTTCCTTGTGGCGGACGATGCCGAGATTACCTTTGAGGCAAACCCCGATTCGGTAGACGATGCCCTGCTCAAGCGTCTGCGGGCCGAGGGCTTCAACCGGATGAGTCTGGGGATCCAGTGCGACGATGACGAGATCCTGCGAAAGATCGGCCGTCCCCACAGCTATCAGGATGCGGTGGATGCCTATAAACGGGCCCGGAAGCTGGGCTTCCAGAACGTGTCGGTGGATCTGATGTACGGTCTGCCCAACCAGAGCCTGATGGCTTGGTGCGACACACTGGAAAACGTGCTGAAGCTCAAGCCCGACCATATCAGCTGCTACGGTCTGAAGGTGGAGGAGGGCACGCCCCTTTATGAATATCAGGACTCCTGCAACCTTGCCGACGACGATACTCAGGCGGACATGTACCTTGCCGCCGTGGATATCCTGAAGCGGCACGGCTACCGTCAGTATGAGATCTCCAACTTTGCCAAGCGGGGCAAGGTGTCCAGACACAATCTCAAATACTGGACGGGGATGGAGTATATCGGCTTCGGCCCCGATGCAAGCTCGGATTTCTCCGGCAAGCGCTATACCTACGTGCGCAGCCTGCCGGAGTACGTCCAAGGGATACAGGAGGGGGGACAGATCGTCAGCGAGATCAGCGAGATCCCCCTGCGGGAGCGTGCCGGGGAGTATCTGATGATGCGCCTGCGCACCAGTGCCGGTATTTATCAGCAGGAGTATGAGCGTGCGTTTTTGCTGCCCTTTGGACCTCTGGAGGCAGTGCTGCGGTCTGCTGAGGAGCGGGGACTGGCCCGGTGCGACAACGGGCGCTGGCACCTGACCCCTCGAGGCTTCCTGCTGTCCAATGATATCATCTCAGACCTGCTGCTCCAGCAGGAAAAATCCGCGCCCCTGTCAAGAGGCCGGTGAGGGCTGATACCCCTCCGAGACATACAAAAAATTCCGAGATCAGGCAGCTTCTGCGTCGATCTCGGAATTTTTGGCATATATGGCACTTTGTCACTGGCACACGGTGTACAGGGAGTAAAAATACCCCTTTTCCTGCATCAGCTGTTCAAAGCTGCCGGATTCGATGATCCTTCCTGCCTTCATGGTCAGGATGCAGTCATATCGGCGCAGCAGGGCCTCGTCAAGATCATGGGTCACCACGATCTTGGTCATGTCGGCAAGCCCGAGGATGGCATCGCTGACCTGATAGGCGGTTTGGGCATCCAGTGCGGCAGTGGCCTCGTCCACGAGGAGGACCTTTGTTTTGCGCAGGAGGCACCGGGCAATGGCGATGCGCTGCTTTTCGCCGCCGGAAAGGCCGCACCCGTTTTCGCCGCAGAGGTAATGCTCCCCCCTCTGGGCGATCAGCTGGGAAAGTCCCGACAGCCGGATGGCCTCCTCCACCTGATGGGCGGGAAAGGGCTTGAACATGGTGATATTGTCCCGAATGGAGGCGTTGAACACAAAGACATTCTGATGGATGATGGAGACAAGGTCAAACAAAGAGCTGCTGCTGACGGTTTGCAGCTCCCGATCGTCAAAGCGGATGGAGCCGTCGTAGGGGTCGCTGCCGGTCAGCAGGTTCAGCAGGGTGGATTTTCCGATGCCGGAGGCACCTGCGATGGCATAGCTCTTCCCCTTTTCAAAGGTGCAGCTGACGTGGCGGAGGACGGGCTTCTCCGGCTCATAGCAGAAGCTCATGTCCGAGACGGTGATGCCCTGCTCCAGTCGGGCGGGGATGGGGGTCCCCTCCTCGGTGAGGTTTTTCTGCAAGGCCTTTGCCAGCTTTTCGATCAGTGCCAGTGCGGCCCTGCGCTTGCCCAGAAGCACGGGGAATTCCCGTATGGCTTCGATGAACAGTCCGGTCAGGCTGATAAAGGCCACCAGTTCGCCGGGGGTGATGGGGTAGCCGGAGCGTGTCATGGCGCAGCCAACCAAAAAGGTCCCCAGCTGAGCCGTCACCGCGGCCATTGCCCCGATCATGTAGAGGATGGTGTTCAGCTTTCGCTTGCGGCACTTTGCAGCTTCGGCCTGACGGCTGCTTTGGCCCACGATATGGGCCATCTGCGCCTCTGCCTGAAAGCTTTTCACCACGGAAAAACCGCTGAGTGCATCCTGAAGGGTGGCAAGGAACCCTGCGTTTTTGTCGGAAACCTGCTTTTCTGCCAGCTCCAGACGGTTGCCTGTGATGACGGCGGCAAGCGTGGGCAGGGTGCAGAAGCCAAGGGCCACAAGGGTCATCGGCGGACTGTAATACAGCATCATGATCAGCGCACCGGAAAATTCCACGATATAGCTGGCGATCTTGAACTGCGCGTTCAGGTAGTCGTTTTCGATGGTGGTCAGGTCGTTGGAAAAGCCGGACAGGTAATCGCTGATATGCTCCTGACGGAAGGAAGAGATGCTCTTTTCGGTGAGCCGGGCAAAGGCATGATCCTTGTACTGCACCATGGCCCGCTGCATGAATCGGGGCTCTGACTGGCAGGTGATGAGCTTGAACAGAACGATCAGCGCCACCACGCCTGCCGACAGCAGCCCAAGGGTGGGAAGGCTCAGGGCCTCCGGCTCGCCGGAGACTGCATCCAACAGCTGCTGCATGATCCAGGTAATGCCGAAATTCAGGGCGATGGTGCTGAGGGTCATGGCAAAGGCAACGCAGAAGGCCATGCGGTTCCCTTTGTAAAACTGGGCGGTGTATTCTCGTCTAAGCTTCATGACAGACCTCCTCCCACAGGGCAGACAGGGCCTCGTCCGGACCGGAGATCCCCTCGCTGAGGAAGTTCAGGATGGTGTCGGAGGCGGATTGCCCGATGTTGTCGTATGCCACACGAGGCTCCCGACTCTGGCAATAGCGGATGTTCCGACTGGTATAGTCCGGCGCCGCATCAAAGCGCAGGGCGGTCCGGCGGGCCTGCCTCAGATATGCTCTTGCGCCGTCTGTGTCCCCTATTTTGTGGCAGATTGCCCCGCAAATGGTCATCAGCAAAGCGCTGTCCTTGTCCAGATAACTGGTGCCCTGCGGGGTGGAAAGCCCCGACAGATAGGCGATCATCCACTGCAAAAGGTCAAGGGCGGAGCGGTAGTCCTGCTGATGAAAAAACACGTTGAGATAGCCGATCACCATCCGGTAAAGAGAGGCGGTGCATCGGATCAGGGTGTCGGAAAGGTATGGCAGTGCTTCCATCCGGCAAAGGGGTATGGTGGAAAGCTCCTGCCCGATGAGGTCGTTGTTGAGCCCGCAGGGGTTGTGGCGTTTCAGCATCTCCAGACCCTCCTGCTCCCTGCCCAGAAGCAGAGTGGCGATGGAGATGTCCCGATATATGGCGGTTTCGGAGATCTCCGGGTCCTGATTCTGGGAAATCAGCCTGCACGCATGCTGCAATAGGGTGATGGAGCGGTGGATCAGGTCGGTGTTCCCTTGCTCGATGCCGGTAAGATTGTAAAGCACCCCGCTGTGATAGACCACGTCAAAGTCGTTGGGATACCGCTTGAGCCAGGTTTCCACCTCGTCCCGGCATGCGTCATAGTCCTTTTCCACCTTGATGCGCCTGAGCTCCTGCAAGATCCGCTCCTTGTCACTGGCGCAGACCTGATAGCCCACCAGAGCATCCACCGACACGCCGAAGAAGCTGGCAAGCTCCATGATGATGCCAAGCTCCGGCGTGGAGCGGGACTGCTCCCATTTATAGACGGCTCCGGCGGTCACATCCATGGCCTCGGCCAGCTGCTCCTGCGTGATGCGGCGCTGTTTTCTCAGGGCGCGGATGTTTTGAGAAAAATTTGATTTCATGTTGGTCCCCCCTATTCCTATGGGCCTATTGTAGCATGGCAGGGGGCGCGCCGGAAGTGACAGGTCGGACAAATGGAAGGGTATTTTCTATACCAATGGTATGAGTTTTCCCTGTGCCACGGGAACAAGAGTGTTCCCGTTGGAATGAGGATGCACCGGCTTTTTCCGATTTTTCCTTTACATCATTGGATAATAATGGGGAAATGCCTGATTTTTAGTAGCTTTTGGAACAATTAAGTTCTAAAGACTTTTCTTTTCCAAGGGAATGTGTTATAGTGGAAATGCAAACATTTGCTGTATCATGCTTTATTTATGAAAGGATGCGTACCATGAAAAAAACAACGATGCTGTTGCTGGCTTTGTGTCTTTTGCTCAGCGCCTGCGGCAAGGAGCCTCAGGAGACCACCGAGCCCACTCATCCGTCCCCTGCCACCGAGGCAACGCAGATGCCCACCACCGCCCCCACCGAGACGGTGAAGCCTGAGCCTGCGGCGATGAATCCCCTGACGGGTGAGGCTCTGGAGGAAAAGAACGACAGCCGACCCTATGCGATCATGCTCAATAACCACGAGGCGGCCCTGCCCCACCACGGTGTCGGTGCGGCCGACGTGATCTATGAAACCTGCGTTGAGGGCGGAATGACCCGTTATATGGCCATTTTCTCCGACCCTGCAAAGGCCGGTCCCATCGGCTCCATCCGCAGCGCCCGTCCCCCCTTTGTGGACGTGATCAAGAGCTATGATGCCGTCTATTGCAGCGCAAGCGCCATGCAGAACGTCTTGGAGATGGTATCGGAGCGGGATATTGACTATCTGAATGCCCTGACCTCTGACTATTTTTATCGGGACAAGGACCGTCTGGCCAAGAACATTGCCTATGAGCATACCCTGTTTGTCGAGGGCGAGGATCTTGTGAACTTCGCCAAGGACAAGGACTACCGCCAGACCCGTCAGCCGGATGCGGAATATGGCTTTGTCTTTGACGAGAGCGTGCCCTTTGGCGGCGAAGCCGGTGAAAAGATCCAGATCTCCTTCCAGAACGGCGGCAAAAAGACCGCTGCGCAGTACGATCAGGAGCTGGGGGCCTACACCCTGAGCCAGTACGGCATTGAGTATGTGGACGGCAACACCGATGAAAAGGTCCCCTTCCGCAACATCCTGATTCTGAACGCGAACCGGTGGGTCATGTCCAACGGCATCCATGTTCAGATGGACACCGTGGGCGAGGGCACCGGCTACTATGCCCGTGACGGCAGGATCGTCCCCATCAAGTGGTCCAGAAAGGACGTGGACGAGCCTTTCACCTACACACTGGAGGACGGCAAGCCCCTGTATTTCGGCGTGGGCAAGACCTACACCGCCATCATTCAGGACGGCGCTCCGGTGGAATATCAATAAGCGATGAATGAGACTGCCCGAAAACCCAGAAAGGGTTTTCGGGCAGTTTTTTGCAGCCTGATCTGCGGAAAAACCCTCGGGGCGGGGGCGCCCATGTGGAAAAGCGGCAGAGACGGCCTGTGGACAAAGGGCAGAATGGGAGGCATGCCTGTGCAGATGTGGGCAGATTTACACAGGGGGTGGATGGCTCCTGCGGTGGCGGTGGAGTTTTCAACAGGTGGTGGACGGGACGTGTGTGCAGAATGTTAAAATGGGGCATTTCTCTGGTATAAATTTGGAAAAATACGGATTTTGATTGAAAACATGGGATAATTGCGGAAAGAACGTGTGCATATTCAGCGCAGCGGATCGTGTAAAAAACAGGTGTATCCACAGAGTTTGCCATGGAATTGTGGGAAACTTTGCGGTTATACACAGGCGGTTTCACAAGTTATCCACATTGTCCACAGGGTTCTCCACAAGTAAACTGGGGATAACTGCCCTCTGGGTGGGGATGTGACGAAAAAATTGTCCACAGCTGTTGACACAACTGTGGACAAAATTTACACATAGCTTGCCTGAATGGCAAATACCCGATGATGCTCGGCAGGGAGTTCCGATTCGGGGCGGCTTGCCTCGATCATCAGCTGACCCTCGGGGGTCAGCTCGTATTGCAGCTGGATGTCCTCCCCTTCCCGTGCCTCGCTGAAATAGTTGATGGTGAAGCCCTTGATGGGATGCTCCTTGTGGAAGAAGCTTGGCAGAAGATCCTCCATCCAGTCCAGATACTTTGCGTTGTTCATGTGGCCGTTCATATCCAGATGGGAATACATGACCTGCCGGTGGGCGTGACCGCTCAGGTGACGCAGGGCCAGAGATCGGGGCAAGGTCAGCTCGTCGCCCCGAACGTATCCGCTGACGCTGATGCCGCTTTCGTCGGGCAGGATCATGGCCCTTGAGTCCATATCCATCAGCACCCACAGGCTGATGGCCCGGAACAGCTCCTTGCCCTGGGCATCATAGCCGATGGTGGAACGGGGATAGGCCACCCGACTGGTTTTGCCGGGCCATGTTTCGATGGTGACGGTCTGGCCCAGCGTGGGCAGCTGCTCGATGAGGACCTTTTGGCGGATGATGGCCCAGAACATGTTTTTCTTCGCCAGATCCTCCCAACCCAGATTCAGCTGCAAGCACTGGTTGGAGGATACCTGCTGCATCATGGCAACCAAGGATGACGGCTTGAGCCTGCCGAAGCAGTCGCAGTCATGGATGGAAATGGTGAATTGTGTGCGATAGATGGGTTCCATAATACATGCCTTCTTTTATTAAATAATGTCTGCAATGGATTGCAGAATGATGTCTGTTTTGCTGAGCCTGCTCCAGTCGAAAACCGTGGCAAGCTCCGGCGCGCTGATGGCCTCGCCGGTGGGGCGCAGCCCTGCTGCGTGGGCGAGAATGCCGATCAGCTGCTCCGGCTTCAGGTGCTGCCGCAGGGCGCCCATGTCAAGATCCCGATCCCGCTTGCTCAGCCGCCGCCCGTCGGGGGCCAGCAGCATGGGGATGTGGGCATACTGCGGCGTAGAGAAGCCGAACAGCTCCTGAAGATACATCTGACGGGGGGAGGAGCTGAGCAGATCCATGCCCCGAACCACCTCGGTCACTCCGGCTTCGCCGTCGTCCACGGTGACGGCAAGCTGATACACATACACCCCGTCGGCCCGCCGCACCACGAAATCCCCGCAGTCGGCGGAAAGATTCTCCCGATAGTCCCCTTGCACCAGATCGGTAAAGGAAAATTCCCGATCGGGCACCATGACCCGATAGGCAGGCAGACGGCTCTGGGCATCCCGCTGAGCTTGGGTGAGGCTGCGGCAGGTGCCTGGGTAGACGTAGGTTCCGTCAGACAGGTGGGGGGCATTTACATTGTGCAGCTGACTGCGGGTGCAGTAGCAGGGATAGAGCAGTTTTTTATCATGCAGGATCTGAAAATATCGGTCGTACACGGCGCTTCTGCTGCTTTGTGGGGGTGTTTCCTCGTCCCATTGCAGCCCCAGCCACGCAAGATCCTGCCGCAGGAGCTGAGCGTACTCCGGCTTTGTGCGAAGGGTGTCCAGATCCTCCATACGGAGGACCCAGACACCCTGTTTGCTTTTTACGGATAGATAGCTGATCAATGCGGCAAACACGTTGCCCAGATGCATCCGCCCCGAGGGGGTGGGTGCGAAACGTCCGATGGCTCCCATGGCATCACCCTGCGATGGTCAGGTCGCCGGAGGAGATGGGGACCTTGTAGGGATTGTAGGACTCATTGATCTTGTCGGCAACCTTTTCCCGGTCGAGGACGTAGTAGGATACGCCGCCCCGCATCTCCGGCGTTCCCGGGAGGGTATCGGTGGAGAAATTGCTGAGGTTCAGCAAAATGGTCTTTGCCATCCACAGATAGTTGGGGGTGGACAGGGAGGAAAGGGAGTTATTTTCCACAAGCTTCAGCGAGGAGAAGGCCCTGCCCAGACGACTGGGGCTGAGCCACTGCTCCATGCAGGCCTTGATGACCTGACGCTGTACCTCGATGCGGCCCAGATCGGCGTTGTAGTAGCCGTTCCGGAAGCGCAGCAGCTGAAGCACCTGCTCGCCGGTGAGGGTTTGCAGACCCTCGTCGATGTGGACCCCGTCCTGATCGATGTCCATGGGGACGTCCACCTCCACGCCGCCCATCAGGTCGGTGATCTGAGGCACCAGCTCAAAATCCACCAGTATGTATCCGTCGGGGCGGTAGCCGATGATCTTCTGGATGTGGTCGAACAGACCCTCCATCCCCTCCTGCCCCTTGTTGTTCAGGCTGTAAGCGGCGTTGAGCTTGACCTCGTTGCCGCCGGTGGTGAGGATATAGGTGTCTCGGGGGATGCTCAGCAGCCCCACCTTGTTCTCCGATCCGCTCAAATACATCAGCATCATGGTGTCGGTACGGGTGCCGTCGGCATCCACGCCGCACAGCAGGATGGTGGCGGTGTCCCGTTTGCGGTCACCGATGGAGACATCGGACTTGGGGGGGCGGATCAGGAAGAACATGGCGCCGATCAGGATGGCGAACACCATGATCACCGTGGAGCAGCCGCAGCCGCAGCCTCGGCGGCGGTGCCTGCGGTGCTTTTTAGGCTTCGGGCTGTCGTAGTAATCGGGGATGGGGTCAGGCTCCTCGTAGGCATAGCTCTGCTGAGGTCTTGGGGCGGGCCTGCTGCGCTTGGGGGCGCTGTCCCGACGGGGCTGCTGGCGGAAATCGGCATTATAGGCCGGAATATTCTGCACCGGCGGGGCAGGCTGAGGCTCGGGCGGGCGCTGCCGTCCGTAGCCGTTGGCAAAGTTCTGAACATCGGCACCGTAGTGGTTGGAGAAATTCTGGAACACCATGGTGTCGTCCATGTCCCCTATGCCCTCGGGGCCGTAGCCGCCGTCGTCATCATAGCCGTCATAGTCATCGTATCGGTCATCATAAGGGGAGTTATCGTCTGACGATACCAGCAGGTCATCCACCTGCTGAAGCAGCTCGTCCAGATCGTCTTGGTTTTTTCCGTAAGGATCACGCATATATACAACACTCCTTTGAGCTTCTATTTTAACCCAAAAGCCATGGGGTGTAAAGTTCTATCAACATAAATTTAGAATTATTTAATGGATAGAACTCCTGAAAATTGCATTTTCTCAATTTCTGTGGTACAATACACATAATTTTTATTGCAGAAGGGAACGGCCTCTGGCGTGCCATGGGTCGCAGTGTGGTGCAGAAAGATGAAAACCAAAGAACTGACCCGAATGGCACTGCTGACAGCCATCGCCCTGACCATCTTTATGGTGGAGCTTCAGCTGCCTGGGCTTGCCCCCATACCGGGCATCAAGCTGGGGCTGAGCAACATCGTCACGGTGTATGCGGTGTTTGTACTGGGGCCGAAAAAGGGCGCGATGATCCTTGCCTGCCGGGTGTTTCTGGGGGCGGTGTTCTCCGGACAGATGAGTACCATTTTATATTCCGGTGCCGGCGGCACACTGGCCATCCTTGTGACGATCCTATCAAGAAAGCTCCTGACGAAAAAGCAGCTCTGGATCGCCGGAATCTTGGGGGCCATTGCCCATTGCGTCGGGCAGATGGCGGTGGCCATCGGCGTGACCCTGACGCCCAGTCTCATCGTCTACCTGCCTGCCATGATCCTGACGGGCATCTTCACAGGGGCATTTACAGGGCTTTGCGCCCAATTCCTCACGGAAAGGTTGAAAATCTAAATGGAAAATTACTTCCGTATGCATATGGAAAAAAAGAACATCGATGCCATCTCCAATCTGGGTCTTGCCCACATCGGTGACGGCGTGTTTGAATTGCTGTGCCGCTCGTGGCTCTGCGGTCACGGCGGGCTGACGGTGGGCAGGCTCCACGCAGAGACCATCAAGCTGGTCAAGGCCACCGCTCAGGCGCGGTTTGCCGATGCCATGCGTCCCCTGCTGACCGAGGAGGAGCTGGCCCTGTATCGGCGGGGAAAAAACAGCCACGTCCATGCAGTGCCGAAGTCCTGCACTCCGGCAGAGTATGCCAAGGCCACAGGTGTGGAGGCCATGTTCGGCGGACTGTACCTTGCAGGCAGAACGGATCGGATCAACGAGATCTTTGTCACGGTAATGGAGGAGCTTTATGGCGTTTGATGCATTTTTCCTGTCGGCGGTTCTGGACGAGATCCGCACGCAGGCTCTGGGCGCTCGGGTGGAGAAGATCCATCAGCCCAGTCGGGACACGGTTATCCTGCTGCTCAGATGCGATTCCGGACGGCAGAAGCTGCTGCTGGCAGCCAATCCGGCAGCCCCTCGGCTGCACCTGACCACGGCCAATCCGGAAAATCCGGATCAGCCTCCCATGTTCTGCATGCTGCTGCGCAAGCACCTGTCCGGCAGCCGTTTGGCAAGGGTGGAGCAGCCTCCCATGGAGCGCTGCGCCGTGTTCACCTTTGACTGCACCGACGAAATGGGATACCCCGTGCAGAAGCGTCTGGTGGCGGAGCTGATGGGCAGGACCTGCAACATCTATCTTCTGGGGCCGGACGGGCGGATCATCGACTGCCTGCGCAGGATCGGTCTGGACGAATCCAGTAAACGGCAGGCGTTGCCCGGGCTTTACTATCAGGAGCCGGAGCCTATCGAAAAGCAAAACCCCAAGGAGCTGGACACGGAGGGCTTTGCTGCCCTGCTGTCAGGTCCCGGGGCGGACAAGCTCAGCGACCGGCTCATGGACAGCTTAGGGGGACTTTCGCCCCTAATCTGTCGGGAGGCGGCCATCTTTGCCGCGGGAGATCTGGATGCAAGAATGGAAAATATGGATGTTCCTGCAACGGCTGAAAAGCTTTCCCTGTTCTTCCATGAGCATCTGAACCACCCCAAGCCCTATTTTTACGCTCAGACCGACGGCACCCCCAAGCAGTTTGCCTTCTGCCCCATTGCAGAATACGGCCCGTGCAGTCAGGCGGAGAGCTTCACCGCACTTTTGGACGGCTTTTATATCACCCGGGACCGCAACGATGCCATGCGCCAGAAGAGCCAGACCGTGCGCAAGACCGTCTCCAACCTCTGCCAGAGGCTGAAGCGGAAGATGGCGATTCAGGAAAAGGAGCTTTCTGCCACCTATGATCGGGAGCGGCTGCGGCAGCTGGGGGACATCGTCACCGCCAACCTCCACTCCATCAAAAAGGGGCAGAAGCTGCTGAAGGCGGAGGATTTTTACGACGAGGACATGAAGCTCATCGACATCCCCCTGTCAGAGGTCCTGTCCCCGCAGGAAAATGCGGCAAAATTCTACAAAGACTACACCCGCATGAAAAATGCCGAGCGGGAGCTGAAGCATCAGCTGGAGCTTGGCACAGGGGAGCTTGCGTATCTGCAAAGTGTTCTGGAGGAGCTGAACCGTGCCGACAGCGAGCAGGCTCTGGAGGAGATCCGTCAGGAGCTTCAGGCCGGCGGCTATCTGCGCAGGGACAACGGCAAAAAGCGCATGAAGCAGAGCCGTCTCCAACCCATCCGATTTGAGTCCACCGACGGGATCGGGATCTATGTGGGCAGGAATAACCGCCAGAATGACGAATTGACCTTTAAGCTGGCACGGAAGGACGATATCTGGCTCCATGCCCAGAAGGTCCACGGCAGCCACGTCATCATCGCCGCCAACGGGCGGCAGGTCCCCGATGACACCATCACTCAGGCTGCGCAGCTGGCGGCCTACCACTCCGAGGCTGCTCAGGGGCAGAACGTGGCGGTGGATGTGACCCCCGTCAAGCAGGTGAAAAAACCGGGCGGTGCCAAGCCCGGCATGGTGGTTTACTACACTTACCGCACGGTGTATGTCAACCCCAAGCCCGATATCGACCGAACTGGCGAACAAAGTGAAAAAAATTGTTGACCTGTCGGGGCTTTTCGGTTATAATACCCTAGCATGACCATGGAGTCGTGTATCAAGTTGATTTGCTGCGGCTATCTTTAGCCGATGAGCATTGTAATTTAATGTAGGAGGTGTATCCGAATGAAGCGTACCTACCAGCCCAGCCGCCGTCACCGTTCCAAGGTTCACGGTTTCCGTCAGAGAATGGCTACTTCCAACGGCCGTAAGGTTCTGGCCCGCCGTCGTGCTAAGGGCCGTAAGGTCCTGTCTGCCTGATTTAGGGTATGAGCGTTTCGTCGGCTGACCATAGACGCCGCTTTACGCTTTTCAGGAGCAAGTGCGGGGCGAATGCATACCATTCGCCCCGCTCCCTGTTTTTCAGGGGAAAAATTCTGTTAGGGAGGGAATTTCGATGCAATATTCTAAATCCCTAAAATTCAATCACATCTTCCGCCGCCTGTATCGGACGCAGGGAAGGGGCAACCACCTGCTGGTGATGTATGCCCGGCCCAACCGGACCCAAGGCAACCGGATCGGTGTGACGGTAAGCAAAAAACTGGGAAAAGCAGTCGTTCGTAATCGGGTTCGTCGCCGCCTGCGGGAGGTCTACCGGCTCAGTGAGAGTCGTTTCCTGCCCGGATGGGACATCGTTGTGGTGGCCCGCAGCCGAGCCGTGGATGCCAGCTTTTCCGACCTGACCAAGGCATATCTGTCTCTGGCTCAGAAATCCGGACTGTTGCGGGAGGAAGCAAAGTGAAGCGCATCATGCTTGCCCTGATCCGTTTTTACCGGACCAAAATATCCCCACTCACGCCCCCCACCTGCCGTTTCTGCCCAACCTGCTCGGCCTATGCCGTGGAGGCCATCGAGAAATACGGCGCAGCAAAGGGCGGCTGGCTGACGCTGAAGCGGCTGCTTCGGTGCCATCCGTTTTACAAAGGGGACTACTATGACCCTGTCCCCTAGTTTGCCACACCATTAGGAGGAAAGCTACATGTTTCTAGCATTTCAGTTATCGAACCTGATCACAATCCCCTTCGGCTACATGCTGGAGTGGATGT
This sequence comes from Clostridiales bacterium, assembly GCA_019418025.1. Taxonomy (GTDB): domain Bacteria; phylum Bacillota; class Clostridia; order Oscillospirales; family Oscillospiraceae; genus Faecousia. The sequence continues at coordinate 114,207 of DYCR01000001.1, forward strand.
ACAACCTGACCAACAGCTACGGTCTGGCACTGATCCTGTTTGCAATTCTGGTTCAGGTGGTCCTGACCCCCATCACCGCAAAGAGCAAAAAGAGCATGATGAAGATGTCCCGCCTTCAGCCCAGAATGCAGGCCATCCAGAAGCGCTATGCTGACGATCAGATGAAGCAGAGTCAGGCGATTCAGGCCCTTTACAAGGAAGAGGGCGTCAGCATGACCGGCGGCTGCCTGTGGGGCTTTGTGCCGCTGCTGATCCTGATCCCCCTGTATGCCGTTGTCCGTCAGCCCATCACCTACATGCTCCACGAGTCTGCCGAGGTGGCGCAGCAGATCATTGCAGTGATGAAAGAGGCTGCCCCTGACCTGTTCGCTACCAGCAACCCTTATTACCATGAGATGATCGCCGCCAAGCACATCCCCATGTTCTTAGAGCAGCTGAAGGCTGCCGGCATTGCCATGAACGAGGGTACCATGGCCGGCATCAACTTCGCCTTCCTCGGCATTGACATGGGCATCGTGCCTCAGTTCAATGTCTTTGCATGGGAAGCCTTCAGCTGGGCCAACATCGGCGCATTCCTGATCCCCGTGCTGTCTGCCGGCAGCCAGGTGCTGACCATGTTCATCTCCACCAAGATGAACAACTCCGTCGTCACCAACGAAAAGGGCGTTCAGGACGAGGAGACCGCTAAAAATTCCCAGATGGCCCAGACCAACAAGACCATGATGTTCATGATGCCCCTGATGAGCCTGTGGATCGGCTTCACCGTGCCCACTGCACTGAGCCTTTACTGGCTGGTGGGCGGCGTGGTCCGTACCGCACAGGATGTGATGCTGACCAAGAAGTACCGCACCATCTATGATGCAGAGGATGCCATCCGCCTGCAGCGGGCCATTGAAGAGGACCGCATCGAGGCCGAAAAGGAGCGGGTCCGCGCCGAGCGCCGTGCGGCAAATCCCGACGGCATCACCACCAACACCAGCAAGAAGAAGCTGCAGAAGGAGCAGCAGGCCAAGGAGGCCGCCGCAAAGGCCGCCGCTGCCAAGGAGTATGCTGCAAAGCGCGGCGAATTGGTGGAGGAGGAAGCGGTCGAGGAGGTCATGTCCGGCATCCCCGAGCGTCCCTACTGCAAGGGCCGTGCATACGACCCGGATCGTTATAACGGTAACGTGGAGGAATAAACCATGGAAAAGAGTATCATTACCACCGGTAAGACCATTGATATTGCAATCGAAGCAGCCCTGCAGCAGCTGGGCATGGACCGTGACAATGTCAGCGTCATGGTTTTGGAGCAGGCAAAGTCCGGCTTTTTGGGCATTGGCAGAACCGATGCCAAGGTTCAGGTGACCTACGAGGCCCCCGATGAAAAGCCCGCGGCCCCCAAGGTCGCCCTGTCCTCTGCTTCCCGTTCCAAGCCCAAGCAGCCCAAGGCCGAGGCACCCAAGCAGGAGAAGAAGCCTGAGCCCAAGGCCGAGGCACCTAAGCAGGAGAAGAAGCCTGAGCCTAAGACGGAGGCTCCCAAGGCGGAAAGAAAGCCCAGAGAAGAGAAGAAGACCGAGCCGAAGGTCCAGCGGACCTACGAGCCTGCCCAGCCCGGCAGCAACGAGGAGAAGATCGAGATCTTTTTGAAGGGTCTGCTTGAGAATATGGGCTCTCAGGCCGTGCCTCATGCATGGCAGGACGGCGAGGGCAGCTACCGCGTTGACCTGACCGGAGCGGATCTGGGGTACCTGATCGGCCGCCGGGGCGAGACACTGGATGCCATTCAGCATCTGGCAAACTACTCGGTCAACCGGGGCATCGACGGTCACGTCCGCATCAATGTGGATGCCGAGGACTACCGCCTGAAGCGTGAGGAGTCCCTGTGCCGCTATGCCCGCAAGAAGGCGCAGCAGGTTCTGAAGAACCGCCGCCGCACCACACTGGAGCCTATGAACGCCTATGAGCGCCATGTGATCCATGCGGCATTGCAGGAGATGGACAACATCACCACCCACTCCACCGGCAGCGAGCCCAACCGCCGTGTGGTCATCGAGTACGTCAGATGATCCCCTTGGGCAGATACTTATAACATGACAAAGGCCCGTATCAAGTCTGATACGGGCCTTTCAGATTGCCCGAAAACCCCATCCTTGGCTTTCGGGCATCTTTTTGCAGCCTGATCCGCGCATAATTTCCCCGTCAGCGCCGGAGAAATTCCACACTCATCAGGCTGAGCGGTATGTTCCCCGAGGTACACGCCCCCGTGGAACATGATTTTTATCTTTATTTGCCGTTGAAGCGGCAAGCACTGGCGGATCTTTTGGCTTGACTTCTCGGGACTTCACAAGGACGCTGCATGACAGAAATATGCCGAGGAAAAGAAGTGACAAACCCAGAGGCGGGGAACCGGAAAAATTGGAAAGCATCCCCCATGAACAGGGCGGCGGTCGGCTGAGATAATCGATTTATATAAAATTAAAGTTCAAAATGGTTGACAAAAGCATATCATAGGTGTATATTGTACGGGCAATACAGGACTTGCCCTCAGGGCGTATTTTGAAAGGACGTGGTGTTTTCTTGTTAAAGACGTCGCAGCTGTTTGATTTGACTCATTCTGTGGCAGGGGACTACCTTGCGCAGCACGAATATCCTTGGCAGGCGCTGAAGGGGATCAAGGATCTGATCCTTACGCTTGGTGCCGGACTGGGGGATGCATATCAGCAGATCGCACCTCAGGTCTGGGTACATAAGACCGCAGCCGTGGCCCCCACGGCATTTCTGGGCGCCCCCTGCATCATCGGCGCAAACACCGAGGTGCGCCACTGCGCCTTTATCCGGGGCAGCGCTCTGGTGGGCGAAAACTGCGTGATCGGCAACAGCGTGGAGCTGAAAAACGTGATCCTGTTCGACAATGTGCAGGTGCCTCACTATAACTACGTGGGCGACAGCATTCTGGGCTATCAGTCCCACATGGGCGCAGGCTCCGTCACCTCCAACGTGAAGTCCGACAAGACCTTGGTCACCGTAAAGGACGGCGCAGAGGTCATGGAGACGGGACTGAAAAAGTTCGGTGCCATGCTGGGCGACCATGTAGAGGTGGGCTGCAACAGCGTGCTGAATCCCGGCACGGTGATCGGCAGAAACAGCAGCGTCTACCCCACAAGCTGCGTCCGCGGCGTTGTGGCAGAGGGCAGCATTTGGAAAAACGACGGCACAGTTGTGAAAAAGGAGCAGCGATAATGGGTAAATATTTTGGTACAGACGGCTTCCGCGGCGAGGCAAACCGCAATCTGACGGCAGAGCATGCCCACAAGGTGGGCCGCTTTCTGGGTTGGTACTACGGGCAGATGAAGCGCTGGTCCGGCTCGGAGGATTCGGCAAAAATCGTCATCGGCAAGGACACCCGCCGCTCCAGTTATATGTTCGAGTACGCTCTGGTGGCAGGTCTGGTGGAAAGCGGCGCGGATGCCTATCTGCTGCATGTGACCACCACCCCCTCCGTTGCCCACGTGGTCCGCACCGATGATTTCGACTGCGGCATCATGATCTCCGCCAGTCACAACCCCTACTATGACAACGGCATCAAGCTGATCAACGGCAGCGGCGAGAAAATGGAGGAATCCGTGATCGGGCTGATCGAGCAGTATCTGGACGGGGAGCTTTACTGCTTCGACCGGAAGTGGGAGGAGCTGCCCCTTGCCAAGCGGGAGAAGATCGGCCGCACCGTTGACTACGTTGCCGGAAGAAACCGCTATATCGGCTACCTGATCTCTCTGGGGCTTTACTCGTTCAAGAATATGAAGGTGGGTCTGGACTGCGCCAACGGCTCCTCTTGGAACATCGCAAAGAGCGTGTTCGATGCTCTTGGGGCAAAGACCTACGTCATCAACGCAGAGCCTGACGGCTACAACATCAACACCAACGCAGGCTCCACCCATATCGAGGTTTTGCAGAAATTCGTACTGGAAAACGGTCTGGATGTGGGCTTTGCCTATGACGGCGATGCCGACCGCTGTCTGTGCGTGGACGAAAAGGGTCAGATCGTCACCGGCGACCATATCCTCTACATCTGCGGACGGCACATGAAGGAGCAGGGCAAGCTGCTCAACAACACGGTGGTGACCACGGTGATGTCCAATTTCGGTCTTTACAAGGCCTTTGACGAGCTGGGCATCGACTATGCAAAGACCGCCGTGGGCGACAAATATGTGTACGAGTATATGATGAAGAACGGCTGCCGTCTGGGCGGCGAGCAGTCGGGCCATATCATCTATTCCAAGTACGCCTCCACCGGCGACGGCATCCTCACCAGTCTGAAGATCATGGAAGTGATGCTTGCCAAGAAAAAGACCCTGAGCCAGCTCCACGAGGATCTGGTGATCTATCCTCAGGTGCTTGAGAATGTCCGGGTCCATGACAAGGCAGAGGCTCAGGCGGATGAGGACGTGCAGCTTGCGGTGGAGCGTGTGGCACAGGAGCTGGGCAGCACCGGAAGAATCCTGGTCCGTGAGTCCGGCACCGAGCCGGTGGTCCGCGTGATGGTGGAGGCCCCCACCCACGAGATCTGTCAGAAATATGTGGACGAGGTGGTGCATACCATCCGCCGCAAGGGCCATATCGTCGAAAAATAATGCGTCGGGGCGCAGCTGCCCTCCGTACAAAAAAGAGCCTGCCGCAGGACAGAATTCTGCGGCAGGCTCTTTTGACGTGCAATCGGTATTACTGGACTGATAGCGGCTTTTAGATATATTGCAATAAAATTATATCGATAAAAAGATATTTTTTATACAATTATTGTATAGAATGACGGGATAATGGTAGACAAAATCAACAAATAGGAGTATGATAGAACCGTTATGTCCCCAGTGCAGACTGGCGGCAAAAATATCGTAAGAGGTGATAGATCTATGGCGTTTTCTTTCTTCGGTGGGATTCACCCCAAGGAGAATAAGTTCTACGCCGAGGAGTGCAGTGTGCAGACCTTTCCGGAGCCGGATCTTCTGGTGATCCCCATGGTCCAGCACATCGGCGCACCTTGTAAACCCTTGGTCAAAAAGGGCGATTTGGTGACGATGGGTCAAAAAATCGGCGACAATCAGGGACTGTGCGTCCCGGTGCATGCATCCGTGTCCGGCAAGGTCAAGGCCGTGGAGATGCGGCCCCACACCAGTGGCACCACGGTGATGAGCGTGGTCATCGAAAATGACCATCTGGACACCCTATGTCCCGACATTCAAAAGCGCACACAGCAGCAGGTGGATGCGCTGACCAACGAAGAATTGATGCAGCTGATCCGGGAAGCCGGCATCGCAGGTATGGGCGGTGCCAGCTTCCCGACCCATGTGAAGCTCAGCTCCGGCATCGGCAAGGTGGATACCATCATCATCAACCTGTCCGAGTGCGAGCCCTACATCACCGCCGATGACCGTCTGGCAAGGGAGTACACCCCCCAGATGCTCAGCGGTATCCAGATCCTGATGAAGATCCTCGGGCTGAAGGAGGCCCACATCGGCATCGAGGACAACAAGCCCGGTGCCATCGGTGCCATCCGGCGCAGTCTGGACCCGGCCACCGGCATCAAGCTGGACGTGCTGCCCTGCAAGTATCCTCAGGGTGCGGAAAAGCAGCTGATCTATGCCATTACCAAGCGGGAGGTACCCTCCGGCGGTCTGCCTGCGGCGGTTGGCTGCGCGGTGTTCAACGGCGCCACCTGCAAGGCGATCCACGATGCGGTCTACGAGGGCATGCCCCTGATCCGCCGGATCGTCACCGTCTCCGGCGATATCGTCATGGAGCCGAAGAACCTGATGGTCCCCATCGGCACCTCCTTCAACGACCTTCTGGAGGCCTGCGGCCATTCTGAGTTCCCCTACAAGGTCCTCTCCGGCGGACCCATGATGGGCGCTGCCCAGTACGATTTGGCGGTCCCTGTCACCAAGGCCTGCAATGCCGTCACCATTCTGGGGCACAGGAATCGCTTTGCCGTGGAGCAGCCCCACTGCATCCGCTGTGGAAAATGCATCGATGCATGTCCCATGCACCTGATGCCGCTGATGATGTATGAGGCCGAGCGCCACCGCAATCTCGACGAGATGAAAAAGCAGAACATGATGGACTGCATCGAGTGCGGCTGCTGCGCCTACACCTGCCCCGCCACCATCCCTCTGGTGCTGTCCTTCCGGTCGGCAAAGCACCGTCTGCGTGACGCCATGCCCCCCAAGTCCGGCACCCCCGCGCCCGAGCCTGCCAAGGCCGGAGCAAGTAAGTAAGGAGGCGGAGTATTTTGGCACAGATGAAATATTTTTACGAGCTGACGATCTCCAGCTCACCCCATGCCCACTCCCCTGTCACCACCCAGACCATCATGCGGGACGTGCTGATCGCACTGCTGCCTGCATTGGCCGGGTCTGTGTATTTCTTCGGTCTGCGGGCCTTGATGGTCACCATGGTCTCTGCGGCGGCAGCCATGTTCTTTGAATGGGCCTACCGCAAGCTGATGAAGCTGGATTCCACGGCCTATGACCTTTCCGCGGTGGTCACAGGCGTGCTGCTGGCATTCGTATGTCCCCCCACTATCCCCTATTGGACCATCATTCTGGGAGATTTCTTTGCAATTATCGTGGTCAAGCAGCTGTTCGGCGGCATTGGTCAGAATTTTATGAACCCGGCTCTTGCCGGACGGGCCTTTATGTTCAGCTGGCCTGTGCTGATGAGCACATGGGTCAAGGTGGGCACCGAGCATGCGGCGGGGGTTTTCTCTGCCGTGGATGCAGTGACCGCCGCCACTCCCCTTGCTGCCATGCATCAGGGTCAGATGCCCGAGGCCTCCCTCTGGGAGATGTTCGTGGGCAACGTGGGCGGCTCCCTCGGCGAGACCTCTGCCCTGCTGCTGCTTGTGGGCTTCGGCTACCTGCTGCTGCGCAAGGTCATCACCGCCCGCATCCCCCTTGCCTACATCGGCACCGTGGCTGTGATCGCGTTTTTGTTCCCGCAGGGCAACGACCGCCTTGCATGGATGGGGGCGCAGCTGTTCTCCGGCGGCCTGTTTTTGGGTGCCATTTTCATGGCTACCGACTATGTCACCAGTCCCGTCACCAAGCTGGGTCAGGTGATCTTCGGCATCGGCTGCGGCGTGCTGACCATCCTCATCCGCTACTTCGGCGGCTATAACGAGGGTGTATCCTATGCCATTTTGGTGATGAATGCCTGTGTTGTGCTTCTGGACAAGCTGGGCAGACCCACCAAGTTCGGCGCACCCAAAAAGGAGGCTGCAAAGGTATGAAAACGGAATCCACATTCGGATATATCCTGCGGCTGAGCGTGACGCTTCTGGTGATCACCGGCGTGGTGGCAGGCCTTCTGGCCGGGGTCAACGCCATCACCAAGCCCCGCATCGAGCTTGCCAAGGCGGAAAAAACCACCAAGGCCCTGTCTGCGGTCATCCCCGATGCAGACACCGCCGTGGAGCTGGAGCAGTTTGCCGACGAGTCCGGCATCGTTTCTGCGGTCTATGAGTCGGAATCCGGCTATGCCGTTCAGGTCGGTCCCGGCGGCTTTGACAACACCATCAACATGATGGTGGGCGTGGGCAAGGACGGCAAGGTACTGGGCATCTCCGTCATTTCCCACACGGAAACCGCCGGTCTGGGTGCGGTAGCTGCCGCCCAGAACACCAAGGGCGAGGCCTTTCGGGGTCAATTCGTTGGTCAGGGCGGTGATCTGTCCGTCACCAAGGACGGCGGCACCATTGACGCGCTGACCGGAGCCACCATCACCTCCCGTGCGGTGACTGCCGGAGTCAATGCGGCAGTGGCCTGCGTGGAACAATTGGGTTAAGGAGGCGCTGACGATGAATTTCAAAAAGCAATTTCAGGAGGGTCTGCTGACCAAGAACCCGGTTCTGGTGCAGCTGCTGGGCATGTGCTCGGTTCTTGCCATCACCACCAGTCTGTTCAACGGCATCGGCATGGGCCTGTCCGTTACCATCATTCTGATCTGCTCCAACGTGCTGATCTCGGCACTGCGCAAGGTCATCCCCAGTCAGATCCGCATCGCGGCCTATATTGTCATCATTGCGGGCTTCGTGACCATCGTGGATCTGCTGCTTCAGGCCTTTGTCCCTGCCCTTTCTGAAAGTCTGGGCGTGTTCATCCCCCTGATCGTGGTCAACTGCATCATTCTGGGCCGTGCAGAGGCCTTTGCCTCCAAAAACGGGGTGCTTGCTTCTGCGGTGGACGGTCTGTGTCAGGGCATCGGCTACACGGTGGCCCTGTGCGTCATGTGCATCATTCGGGAGCTTTTGGGCTCCGGCACCTTTGGCGGCGGCATCCTCAACGGCGGCGAAGGCATCCGCATCATCCCCGAGGGCTTCCCTGCTATGCAGATGGTCATGCCCGTGGGCGGCTTTCTGACGCTGGGCTTCATCATTGCAGGCTCTCAGTGGCTGATGAAGCGCATGGAGCGCAAACAAAAGGAAAAGGAGGCCGCTGAGGTATGAATCCTTATATACAGAGCTTGCTGGGCATCCTTTTGTCCGCAATTTTAACGGAAAACTTCATTTTGGTGAAGTTTTACGGCATCTGCCCCTTTATGGGCGTGTCCAAAAAGACGGATACGGCTCTGGGCATGGGCATGGCGGTCACCTTTGTCATGGCCATCGCCTCCGCCGCCACTTGGGCGGTGAACCACTATATTCTGGTTCCGCTGCAGCTGCAATACATGCAGACGGTTGCCTTCATTCTGGTCATCGCCTCCATCGTTCAGGTGGTGGAGATGTTCCTGAAAAAGGCAATGCCCAGTCTGTATCAGGCGCTGGGCATTTACCTGCCCCTGATCACCACCAACTGCGCCGTTCTGGGTGCGGCTCTGGTGAACGTGCAGAAGGGCTATGACTTTTTGCAGAGCGTGGTGTTCGGCACCTGCGGCGGTCTGGGCTTTACCCTGTCGATCGTGCTGTTCGCCTCTGTCCGTGAGCGCTCGGACAGATCCAGCTGTCCCGAGAGCTTCAAGGGCTATCCCATTGCGCTGATCTCCGCCGGACTGCTTGCCCTTGCCTTTATGGGCTTCTCCGGGCTGAAGATTTTCTAAGGAGGGCGCAAAGATGGGAATTTTGATTGCAATTGGTATTTTGGGCGGTCTGGGACTGATTTTCGGTCTGGTTCTGGCCCTTGCATCCAAGGCCTTTTACGTGGAGACCGACCCCAGACTCGATCAGCTGAACGAGTGCCTGCCCGGCGCAAACTGCGGCGGCTGCGGCTATGCCGGCTGCGGCGGCTATGCCGAGGCCGTGCTGAAGGGTGAGGCCGCCATCGGCAAATGCTCCTCCGGCGGCAACGAGTGTGCCGAACGGATGGCCCAGATCATGGGGGTGAAGGTGGAGGCCGTTGCCCGCAGGGTGGCACTGGTCCGCTGCTCCGGCACCAAGCATTTCGACGAAAACGGCGTGCAGACTGCCGGCGCAAGGCTCAAGGGTACATACGAGGGCATCGAGGACTGTCTGGCTGCCTCCAAGGTGGCAGGCCGTGGCCCTCTGGCCTGCAAGTTCGGCTGTCTGGGCTTCGGCAACTGCGTGGCGGCATGTAAGTATGATGCCCTGAAGATCGTCGGCGGTGTTGCCAAGGTGGATCAGGAGAAGTGCGTGGGCTGTATGGCCTGCGCCGCAGAATGTCCCCGTGGTCTGATCGTCCCCATGGAGTACGGCAAGGACGTGATCATCGCCTGCGCCTCCAACGCAAAGGGCGCCGTCACCACCCGGGCCTGCTCTGCCGGCTGCATCGGCTGCGGCCTGTGCGTGAAGATCTGCCCGCAGGGTGCGGTGAAGGTGGATGGCAACCTTGCCACCATCGACTATGAAAAGTGCGTCTCCTGCGGTCTGTGTGCAACGGTATGTCCCAAGCACCTGATCGCCGACGCAAAGATCCGCAACGATGCAGACCCCATCCCCGTAGTCAGCAAAAGCTAAGAAAACCGCCCGTCAGCCATGTGCTGACGGGCGATTTTATTGTTGCAGAAGGATTTTTCGGGGATGCAGCAGGAGGGCTAATCCTCTTTCCTGAAAAGCATCACCGCATCGCCTGCAAGGCACAGGGTGATGACACCGCCGATAAGGGTGTAGGCAGAAAAGAGCGCCGGGAGAACGGATACGATGGCGGCGGTCAGTGCCATGTATTTTCCTGCATTTCTCAGCTTTTGACCGCCCTTTGCCAGATACACTGCCACGACCGCCAGCAGCACACAGGTCAAAATGGCGGTGATCATGGGGGCGAAATTTCCGTACCCAAGGGCAAGCAGATCGAAATAGGAGGTTTTCACCACCTGCGGCGGCAGGGAGGGGTCACTCATAAAATCCAGAGCCACACCCCATGGAAGAAGCTCCAGAATCAGCGCCGCAAGAGGCGGCAGACAGACGAAAATACGCTTGTGCTTCATAGGCACCATCCTTTCGCTTTTCAGGCTTCTGCTGTTGTGCTGATACAAAGACCATACCCTGAGGGGAGCAAAAAGTCAAGGTGCTGCGGTTTTTTAAGAAATAAAGGGCTCACAGCTGATTGCTCAGCCATTTCAGCTCCGGCTCGAAGGCCACGCCGAAGCGGGAGTCCGCCCCTGTGCCTGCAATGCACCGCTTGACAAATTCCGCCGCCAATGCTCCGGCCCTCGGGGCATCCAGCCCCCGCATCTGTCCGCCCATCACCACGGCGGCAAACAGATCGCCGGTGCCGTGGCAGCTGCGGGGCAGCTTCTGGGTGGAGTAGGCATAGGTGCTGCTGCCGTCACTAAAGAAAAATCCCGTCTGTCCCGGGGCCTGCTCCATGCCGGTGAGCAGGATGCTGTTCAGCCCCTTACCGTGGAGGGCCTGAGCCAGCTCCCTGCAATATCCCTCGTCGGCTGCACTGCGGTAGGGAATGCCCGACAGCAGTGCGCCCTCGGTGATGTTGGGCAGGCACAGGTCCGCTTTTCGGCAGAGGCGGCCCATGGCGCTGACCGTTTCCGTGGTCAGACCGGAGTAGAGCTTTCCGTGGTCTGCCATGGCAGGGTCGCAGACGGTCAGGCAGCCCTCGTCGCCAAAGGTGTCGATGAGGGACTCGGCCAGAGCCGCCTGATGGGGATTTGCAAGATATCCGGTCATAATGCCGGAAAAGGTCACATTCAGGGACGCCCAGTGGCTTATGATCTCTGGGATTTCCCGGGAAAGGTCCGCCACATGAGGGGCGGGGAAGCCGGTGTGGGTGGAAAGCACGGCGGTGGGAAGCACGCTGCACTCGGTACCCATGGCGCTGATGACCGGCAATATCACGGTCAGGGAGCATTTTCCGAGGCAGGAAATATCCTGCATGGTGAGGATTCGTTTCATAGGGCAGTCATCCGTTCTGGTTTGTTTTGTGGCACCGACTGGGCCGTGGGGGATTTCCCCCGTGGCGGCGGTGCTGCTTTATTTTACACCGGATTGCCCCAAGAAGATAGTATTTTTGAAAAATTTCGTGAAAATCATGGGATACTGTGGTACAATAACGGAAATATCCGCAGATTGGAGAAATGGTTCCATGACGACAGAAAAGCTATATTATCAGGACTGCCACCTGAGGGAATTTGATGCCCGGGTGCTGTCGTGCGAGCAAAAGGATGACATGTGGGAGATCCTTCTGGATCGGACGGCCTTTTATCCCGAGGGGGGCGGTCAGGCCAGTGACGTGGGCATGCTGGGGCAGGTCAGGGTGTGCCATGTCAGGCTCGAGGGGGAGCAGGTGGTGCATCTGTGCGGCGGCCCTCTGGAGGCAGGGGCGCAGGTCCACGGTGTCATCGACTACGCCAGACGCTTCGACCTGATGCAGCAGCACACCGGCGAGCATATCGTCTCCGGTCTGATCCACGCCAAATACGGCTGCCACAACACGGGCTTTCACATGGGGGCCGACGTGATCACCATTGATTTTGACGGCGAAATTCCGGGTTCTGACCTGAAAGAACTGGAAAAACGGGCAAATGAGGCGGTCTGGAGCAACATTTCCCTTAAAATCTGGACCCCCTCCCCTGAGGAGCTGCCCCATGTGTGCTACCGCACCAAGCGGAGCCTGCCGTGGCCGGTGCGCATCGTTCAGGTCCCGGGCTATGACAGCTGCGCCTGCTGCGGTGTCCACGTGGCTGCCACGGGTGAGGTGGGGCTGATCAAGCTGCTCAGCTGCGTCAAATTCCGGGGCGGTGTGCGGATGGAGATGCTCTGCGGCAGACGGGCTATGGAATACCTGAGCAGCGCCTATGAGCAGAACCTCCTTGTCAGCCGGGCGTTTTCGGCGAAGCTGATGCAGACCGGAGAGGCTGCAAAAAAAATGAACGAGACAGTGGATGGGCTGAAGCTGAAGCTCGGCACCTTGCAGCAGCAGATCTTCGAGGGTATCGCCCAGACGTGCAGAGGTCTGGGGAACGTGCTGATCTTCCGGCAGGGGCTGGAGCCGGCGCAGGTGCGCAGGCTTGCAGATCTGGTGGCGGAGGAGTGCGGCGGGATCGCCGCGGTGATGTCCGGCAGCGATGCAGACGGGTACAGCTACTGTCTTGTGTGCCGCAACGGGGACCTGCGGGAGTTGGGCAGGGAGATGAATCGCTGTCTGAACGGACGCGGCGGCGGCAAACCGGAGTTTCAGCAGGGCAGCCTATCGGGTACCCATGCGTCGATTTGCACATATTTTTCCGGATTTTCTTGTCGATAATCACAAGTAAGAGCGGTTAAGGGTGCCAATTGTGTTCAAAATGGTAAATCTGGACATAAAATAGTCGAATTATTTTAAAGATAATGCTTTACAACTGCCCGACGATGCTATATAATGAAATCGTTCGAGAAGTATCGAAAACTCGAACAATTTCCAATCAAATACACTGTTTATAAACAGTGACATTTACAATGGAGGAACTTACTATGTCTGTTAAAGTTGCTATTAACGGTTTTGGCCGTATCGGCCGTCTGGCTTTCCGTCAGATGTTCGGTGCTGAGGGTTTTGAAGTTGTTGCAATCAACGACCTGACCTCTCCCAAGATGCTGGCTCACCTGCTGAAGTACGACTCCACTCAGGGCAATTACGCTGCTCAGGGTCACGTCGTTGAGGCTGGCGAGGACAACATCGTTGTCGATGGCAAGAAGATCACCATCTACGCTAAGGCTAACGCTGCCGAGCTGCCCTGGGGCGAGCTGGGTGTTGACGTTGTCCTGGAGTGCACCGGCTTCTACACCTCTAAGGCTAAGGCTCAGGCTCATATCGACGCTGGTGCTAAGAAGGTCGTTATCTCTGCTCCCGCAGGCAACGATCTGCCCACCATCGTTTACAATGTTAACCACGAGACTCTGACCAAGGATGACCACATCATCTCTGCTGCTTCCTGCACCACCAACTGCCTGGCTCCCATGGCTAAGGCTCTGAATGATCTGGCTTCCATCGAGTCCGGCATTATGTGCACCATCCACGCTTACACCGGCGACCAGATGATCCTGGACGGCCCCCAGAGAAAGGGTGACCTGCGCCGCAGCCGTGCAGGTGCTGTGAACATCGTTCCCAACTCCACCGGTGCTGCTAAGGCAATCGGTCTGGTTATTCCTGAGCTGAACGGCAAGCTGATCGGCGCTGCTCAGAGAATCCCCACTCCCACCGGCTCCACCACCATCCTGAACGCAGTTGTCAACAAGGCTGTTACCGTTGACGAGATCAACGCTGCTATGAAGGCTGCTGCTACCGAGTCCTTCGGCTACAACACCGATGAGATCGTTTCTTCCGACATCATCGGCATGCGCTTTGGCTCTCTGTTCGATGCAACTCAGACCATGGTCTGCGCTCTGCCCGACGGCAAGTCTCAGGTTCAGGTTGTTTCTTGGTACGACAACGAGAACTCCTACGTTTCTCAGATGGTCCGCACCATCAAGCACTTCTCCACTCTGCTGTAATTCGAGAGAATTTCATAGAGAAATCAACCGCTGTCCTTCGGGACAGCGGTTTTTTGCGGCCAGTGGCCGCGGCCGATC
>DYCR01000001.1:128287-139187 GCA_019418025.1 Clostridiales bacterium
CGTGCAGGGTGCATCGGGCATCGATAGGCCATAGGGTGGTGGCTCGGTAACGCTTCATGGTGCGAAAATGGGTGCCTTTTGCGGCGAGCCGCCGCGGCCGATCCGTGCAGGGTGTATCGTGTATCGATGGGCCATAGGGTGGTGGCTCGGTAACGTTTCACGGCAGGATATTTTGCACAGTGGTCAGTGACCACCCACAAAAGCGCACGAAAGCTGGGAGTGAATCGAGCCGCTGTTGGTCACCGCCCGGTAACGGTAGCATACTTAAACACACAGCCGCCGCGGCCGATCCGTGCAGGGTGCATCGGGCATCGATAGGCCATAGGGTGGTGGCTCGGTAACGCTTTATCATACATCCGTATCGTCACAAAAAACGCTCTGCTTCACAGCAGAGCGTTTCCCTATATCAGAATAATCAGGAGGCGTTTTCGATCCATCTGGGTATAAAGCGGAGATCATGTCCCGCGGGGGCGTGTGCCTCGGGGGAATACAATTATTCCTTGATGGCGAACTTTTCCAGTCTGGTGTCATCCCAAGGGCTTGAGATAGCGGCATCGCCGTCGATGATGCCGGCACGGGTGATTTCGATCATTTCCGAAGATTCAGACAGGTTTACACCGTTAATTACGGAATTTTGTGCAAATTCTTCAAAAGTTTTGTACGAATGCTCGTTAAACACGAAAATGATGTTTTCCTGACGTTCTTCTGCGTTTGGGAGCAGACTGGAGCCCATGGTATAGGGGTGTCCCTGATACAGAAAATCCACAAGGCAAAACGCGCAGCCCTCATCGTAGTCGGACTTTATGATGGAGAAAACATCCTTGGCGTGAATATACAGCGGCTTGACTTCCTTTTTCTTAAACAATCCAAACATGGCAAAGCGCTCCTTAAATCATGTTTTTTTAAAATCACATTACAGGGAAATTCCAAAATGCGAAAATGGCAGGTAAATTTGATCCCCCCACCGGAATGCTCCGGAGGGGGGCGCAGGTTTTTATTAGAAGCGGCACTTTTCCTCGATGTAGCTCTTGAGCTGATCGATGGGGAGGCGGACCTGCTCCATGGTGTCACGGTCACGGACGGTGACGCAGTTATCAGCCTCGCAGGTCTCGTCGCCTACGGTCTGGAAGTCCACGGTGATGCACAGGGGGGTGCCGATCTCGTCCTCACGGCGGTAACGCTTGCCGATGGAGCCGGAATCGTCAAAGTCCACCATGAAATCCTTTTGCAGCATGTGGTAGATCTCCTCAGCCTTGGGGGAGAGCTTCTTGCTCAGGGGCAGGACGGCAGCCTTGAAGGGAGCCAGAGCCGGATGCAGATGCAGCACGGTGCGGACATCGGGGTTGCCCTTCTTGTCGGTGCCGACGACCTCCTCGTCGTAAGCCTCGCACAAAAATGCCAGAGCCACACGGTCGCAGCCCAGAGAAGGCTCGATGACATAGGGGATATAATGCTCGTTGCGCTCCTGATCGAAGTAGTCCAGAGACTTGCCGCTGGCCTCCTGATGGCGGCCCAGATCATAGTCGGTGCGGTCGGCAATGCCCCACAGCTCGCCCCAACCGTTGCCGAAGGGGAACTGGTACTCGATATCGGTGGTGGCACGGGAGTAGAATGCCAGCTCCGCAGGCTCGTGGTCACGCAGGCGCAGGGACTCTTCCTTGATGCCCAGAGAAACAAGCCAGTTTTTGCAGAAGTCCTTCCAGTAGGCGAACCACTCAAGATCGGTGCCGGGCTGGCAGAAGAACTCGCACTCCATCTGCTCGAACTCACGGGTGCGGAAGGTGAAGTTGCCGGGGGTGATCTCGTTGCGGAAGGCCTTGCCCACCTGACAGACACCGAAGGGCAGCTTCTTGCGGGTGGTGCGCTGGATGTTTGCAAAGTTTACAAAGATGCCCTGAGCGGTCTCGGGGCGCAGATAGCAGGTGGAGGCGGTGTCCTCAGTGACGCCGATCTGGGTCTTGAACATCAGGTTGAACTTGCGGATGGTGGTGAAGTGATGCTTGCCGCAGTTGGGGCAGACCACATCCTCATGCTCGGCGATGAAGCCGTCCATCTGGTCAAAGCTCAGGGCATCCACGTTCACGTCCTTGCCGGACTCGGCGGCCTCGATGAGCTTGTCGGCACGGTGACGGGCGCCGCAGCCCTTGCAGTCCACCAGAGGGTCAGAGAAGCTGCCCACGTGACCGGTGGTCACCCAAGTGGTGGGGTTCATCAGGATGGCGGCATCCAGACCCACGTTATAGTCCGATTCCTGAACGAATTTCTTCATCCATGCCTTTTTGACGTTGTTCTTGAACTCCACACCCAGAGGGCCGTAGTCCCAGGAGTTGGCCAGACCGCCGTAGATCTCGGAGCCTGCATACACGTAGCCCCGGCTCTTGCACAGGTTGACGATCATATCCAGAGTCTTTTCACTGTTTTTCATAAAAAAGGATCCTCCCTTTTGTAATTGTTGCAAAAACTGGTATCATTATACTAAGCTTTTCGGGGTAAATCAAGCGTATTCCGGAAAATGCAGGAAAAAAGAGACTGCCCCAGCCCTCTGTTTCGGGCATTCGGGCAGTCTTGCAGCCCCTGGCATAAGGGGGGCATTCGGTTCATTCTTCTGCGACCTTGTCGGGGCCGAGATCTTGGGCCATCATCTGGAACACCCGATCGCCGATGACGGAGGTGTTGACGCCTGCCAGCTCCTCAGCGGGGATGACACCCACAAGATTCAGCCGGACATGGGAGCGCTTGCCCTTGACCACGTTTTTAAACACCTGATTCGTCCCCTGAACGGTGCATACCACGATGGGAACGCGGGCCTTCTGGGCGATCTTGAACACGCCGTTGCGGAAGTGGTGCAGCAGGCCGTCCTTACTGGTGTAGCCCTCGGGGAAAACGCAGACGGAAGCCCGATCCTCCTTGATGATGCTGATGCAGCTGAGGATGGTTTTCAGCGCTTCCCGATCATTTTCCCGATTCAGCAGCTGACACTGGATCTTGTGCATCAGGTTGCCGATGAGGAACATGGTGGAATTTTCCTGCTTGGAGATGAATGCCAGCTGAGCTTGGGGCAGCTTGGCCAGCAGCAGCACCGGATCGAGATTGTTCAGGTGGTTGCACACCAACAGGAACCGCCCGTCCTTGGGCAGCTTTTCAAGACCACTGGTCTGCACCCTTGCAAGCAGCAGGGGAAAGACCGCCGGACAGTAGAGCTTGGTCAAGAAACGGTAATAGGGGCTGTCCTTTTCCTGAGGCTTGCTCTGATCCACCACAGAGCAGGAGACAAAGAAAATCAAAAATGCGATCAGCGCAAGCACCAGAAAGCTCCCGATAAAGCCGACAGGCACCTGCCACAGCCACGCCAGAGTCTCATAGCCTCCGGCGGCATAACAAATAAGCAGTGATGATAATACAGCCAGTGCTGCAACAATTGAGATGAGCATATTTTCCCTCCGCAGATTCATCGTAACCATATCATTATACAACCATCGGGCTGAAGAAACAAGTGCAGACGGGTGTTAAATTTTTTCGAGCCTATGGAAATCCGTTTCATTGTCCTGTATAATGGTATCATAATATCAGGAAACCGAGGGATCAGATGGAACAGCAGGGAAAGGAAAACCGCATATGGGAGATCGATTTTCTGCGGGGTCTGCTGATCCCGGGGATGATCCTGATCCATATCATCTATGATGCAGTGTCCCTGTACGGGCTTGTCCCGTGGCAGTATCCCCGATGGTATGTGGCGATACAAAGCAACTACGGGGCGCTGTTTTTACTGGTCTCCGGCATCAGCGTGACCTTGGGCAGCCGGTGCGTCCTGAGGGGCGTTACCGTGTTTTCTGCCGGAATGCTCTGCACTGCCGCCACCCTTGGGATGTACCTTTTGGGGATGGCAGATCGGGGCATCATCATCTATTTCGGGGTGCTGCACTGCATCGGCGTGTGCATGGTGCTTTGGCAGGTCTTTCGGAAATGGCCCCTGTGGGCGCTGGGGCTTCTGGGGGCGGCTTTGGCCGTCGTCGGGCTGTATCTGCGGGGTCAGGTGTTTGATTTTCCATGGCTTGTGGTTTTCGGCTTTACCTTCCCGGGGTTTTCCTCCTCGGATTATTTCCCGCTGATGCCCAATCTTGGCTATTTCCTGATGGGCTGCGCACTGGGAAAGGGGCTGTACCGCCGGAGGCAGTCCCTGCTGCCCCGAGTCCCCCACGACGGACCCGTCATCGGCACGGTGATGGCGTGGGGCCGGCATTCGCTGATGATCTATCTGCTGCATCAGCCCGTTTTGGCGGCGGTATTTCAGGGGATTATGATGATGAAAAGGTTGTGATGAAGTGAAATATTTTACAAAAAACCGATTGATACTGCTGCTTTCCACCTTGACCGGCGGCGTTGTGTGCATGCTGCTGCGGCTGTGGATGATGATTTACGGGGTGGATGAAAAGGGACTGCTGGTTTCCGGCCACGGGACCATCCTTGCCTACTGGGCCGTCACGGCGGTGTTTCTTGTGGGACTGGTCTTTGGGGTGAAGCGTCTGGGGCATGACGGGAGCTATCGGCAGCTGTTTCCCGAGAGCAGGCTCTGCGGCGTTATGATCATGGTGTCCGGCGCCATGATCGCAGGGGTGGGCCTCTTTGGCGGCACCCTGACAGACAAGGCACTGGGGCTGATCGCCGGAGGCTGCATCATTTATACAGGCATGGCCCGATATGTGGGGGCGCGCCCTTATTTCGTGTTTCATTTTGCCGTCTGCCTGTTTTTTATCCTGAAGCTGATCACCAATTACCAGAGATGGAGCGCAGATCCCCAGCTTCAGGACTATGTGTTTCAGATCCTTGCGTGCATCCTGCTGATGCTGGCATCTTTTTATCGGGCCAGTGCCGATGCAGATACCATTTACAGAAGGAAGCTTGCCTACACCGCACTGGCGGCCTGCTTTATGTGCATCGTCAGCCTGTCTGATCAGGAGGCCCCTGTGTACTACGGCGCATGCGCCCTGTGGGCGGTGGCAAATACCGGCAGTCTGGAGCCTGTGGACTGGGGCATGTGAGCCTCAGCCGTACCAAATGGAAAGGAGCGTCCCCATGAACCTACCGAAAACGGTACTGGAGCTGATGCAGCAGCTGCGTCAGGAGGGCTTTGCGGCTTGGGCCGTGGGCGGATGCGTTCGGGATCAGGCCTTGGGCATTGCCCCCCACGACTATGACCTGTGCAGCGATGCCCTGCCGGAGCAGATGCAGCGGGTGTTTGCCCATCGGCATCTGGTGCTTGCGGGGGTGAAGCACGGGACGGTGGGGGTGGTCACCGATGACGGTGTGGTGGAGATCACCACCTTCCGCACCGAGGGGGACTACACCGACAGCCGCCACCCCGGGTGGGTGCGGTTCGTTCCCACGGTTCAGGAGGATCTGGCCCGTCGGGATTTCACCGTCAACGCCATGGCCTACTGCCCCGAGCAGGGGTATGCAGACCCCTTTGGGGGACTGGAGGATCTTCATAATAGAATCCTGCGGGCAGTGGGGGACCCGATTCGCCGCTTTCGGGAGGATGCCCTGCGCATCCTGCGGGGGGTGCGGTTCGCCGCCAGATTCGGTCTGGAGATCGAGCAGGGGACATGGGCGGCCATGCTCTCGGAGCGGGGCGGCTTGGACGCACTGGCACGGGAGCGGGTTTTTGAGGAGCTGAGCAAGCTTCTGGTTCTGGCGGATGCACAAATGCTGATAAAGATCAGTCCCATTCTGGCACAGGTGATCCCGCAGCTGGAGCCCATGATGGGCTTTTGTCAGCATTCGCCCCACCATGCCTATGATGTGTTCACCCACACCGCCTATGTCACCGAGCAGGTGCCGCCGGAGCCGGTGCTGCGGTTTGCGGCGCTGCTTCACGATGTGGGAAAGCCTGCCTGCTTCACCCGAGATGAGACAGGACGTGGGCATTTTTACGGTCATGCCCAGACAGGGGCTCAGATGGCCGACCAAATCCTGCGCAGCTTAAAGGCCCCCACGGCACTGCGGGAGGAGGCGGTCTGGCTCATCGAACACCACATGGCGGATTATCCGGCGGAGCGGAAGGCTGCCCGACGGGCCCTGAGCCGCCACGGGATTCAGCGGATGCGCCGGCTGATGGCGCTGGCTCTGGCCGATGCCAACAGCAAGGGGGTCGTGGAGGCAGAGGACGGCAGGCTGCGGCTGACGGAATTTTCCCGACTTCTGGAGGAGCTTTCCCAAGAGGAGGGGCAGATGTCCCTGAAAAAACTGGCAGTGAAGGGTCAGGATCTGATGGAACTGGGCTATGCCCGGGGGCCGGAGCTTGGCAGGACTCTGGATCGGCTTCTGGAGCAGGTGATCTCGGAGCAGCTGCCCAATGCACGGGACGAGCTGATGGCGCAGGCGCAGGCTTGGCTTGCAGATAACTAAAGACACGGCAAACAGCGTCCTCCCCATAGGAACCAAACGGGGAGGGCATCTTTTTGTGGAAAATTATAGAAATGATCGAGATAGGTGGAAAAATCCGGGGAAGTATGGTAGAATCATTGCTGTAAAATGCAGATTTTGTTTTCCCAGAAATACAAAAAGAAAGGATATGAAAAATGAAGCGATTTTTGACTTTTGCGCTTAGCCTGATCCTGTGCGTCAACAGCGTGGGGGTCCTGACCGGCAGGGCCTATGACCTGCCGGCGGAAGGCACTTCTCAGGCGCAGACGGACACCTCCATTTACGTCAGCAGCAATGGTAAAGCCGATGCAGACGGAAGCAAGGAAAAGCCCTTTGGTGACCTGAATGCGGCACTTTCCAAGGTGAGCAACGCAGGAAATATCGTCATTCTGGACGATATCGTTGTTTCCGGCGAGGCAAAGTTCCCTGAAAAGGACGTATATATCAACGGCGTGTCCGGCGATAAGCGGGTAAAAATCACCTTTACCCAAGAGACGGACATCCGCTGGACCACCAATTTCCGGAACATTGCGGTGGAGTTTCAAAAGGACGTTTTCCTGAATGGCTATCGGGTGGTCATGGATGACTCCCAGATTTTGGGCAACCCCAATATCTACACCGGCGCCAAGGACACAGACGTGGAGTTTGGTCTGAAAGGGAACCTGACCATCCAGAACCAGACGGTGCTTCCCAGTGTGATCAACCATATCTACATCGGCGGCAGGGGAAACCACACGGTTGGCTCCGGCTCGGTGGAGCTGAAAAATGTTGCCAGTGATGCTGTGATCCAGGGCAGCGGCGTGATGGAGCGCAGCTATGTGACCCTGTCTGGAAAAACCAGTATCTCCGGGATTCAGAATATCTCGAAAAACATCATTTCCGAGCATGCAGACGTCCATATCAAGAAGGATATCCGTGGGGCAACGGAGCTGTATGCCTACGAGTCCACCATCATTCTCGGTGAAAACTCCCTGCTGGATATCGACAATATCTACGGCGATTTCGGTGTGGATTTTCAGAACCATGTCCGCCAGAGAACCTTTATCATGAGCAGACATATGGTGGGCAACGTGCTGATCTCCGATGAGCTGACCCGTCAGGGCTATCGGATCAACAAGGTCAAAAGCGGCTCCGGCGTGCAGGTCACGCTGCTGAATCCCATGGACGGAAGCATGAAAACCGACTTTGCTCCCAGTATCGACCATCCCCGAGACATTGTCATCCGGGAGGGCACCACGGCTGACCTGACCTTGGGGGTCAGCGCATGGGACTTTGAGGACGGGGATCTGACGGAGAAAATCGTCTACCCCAAGGATGACCTGACGCAGCTTGGGCAGGGCAGCCACAAGGTGGAGTATCAGGTGACCGATCAGCATGGGAATGTGACCAAATCCTATCTGACGGTGTATGTCATCCCCAATGCCTTCCCCATTTTTAGGGGGGTAGAGGACATAGAGGTAAAGGCAAAGGATGCCGATACCTTCGATGTGCGGACCGGCATCACGGTACAGGACAACAAGGACACCAATCTTGAGATCCACGCAGACAGCGGTATCCATAAGCCGGAGCCGGGGACGGAAAAGACCTTCACCATCAACTATTGGGTGGAGGACTCGGATCACCACAAGTCAACGGCCTCCAGAAAGATCCATGTTTCCAACTATGTACCCCAAATTGAGGGTCTGAGCGATGTGGTCATCAACAAGGGGG
Source organism: Clostridiales bacterium (assembly GCA_019418025.1). GTDB lineage: Bacteria > Bacillota > Clostridia > Oscillospirales > Oscillospiraceae > Faecousia. The sequence continues at coordinate 136,421 of DYCR01000001.1, forward strand.
ATACCTTCGACTTTATGGATGGGGTCACCGCCAATGACAAGGAAGATGGAAAAATCTCGGATATCACCATCGAACAGCAGGCAGACGTGAACCGCCCGGGCGTGCAGGAGGTCATCTATGCCGTGACCGACAGCGACGGCAACACCGTCCGTGCCACCCGAAACGTGCAGATCAAGGGCAGCATCGACTGGGTGGAGATCCTGCCGGGCAAGCCAAAGCCCCCTGTGCCGCCCACGCCGGAACCCCCTGTTCCTCCTCAGCCTCCCGAGCCTCCCGTTCCGCCTGTGCCTCCGGCACCTGAGCCTGAGCCAGAGCCGGAACCGCCCGTGATTTATACCCTGACCTTTGCCTCCAATGGGGGCGGTGAGATTGCGCCGGTATCTGCCCAGAGCGGGACCGTCGTGGAGTTGTCCGGCTATGTGCCTACACGGGCAAATTATGTATTTGCCGGATGGTTTGCCGATCCGGACCTGACCCGGCAGGTGAGCAGTGTGACCCTGACGGCAAATACCACGGTCTATGCCAAGTGGACAGAGGCTGTGGTGGACAATCCCTTTGTGGATGTGGATGCTTCCGATTACTTCTATAAGCCCGTTCTGTGGGCAGTGGGGAAGGGGATCACCGCCGGAGTGGCTCCCGATCGCTTCGGTCCCGGGGAGAACTGCACCCGTGGTCAGATCGTCACCTTCCTGTGGAGCGCAGCCGGAAAGCCGGAGCCGAAAACCGCAGATAACCCCTTTGACGATGTATCCCCCTCGGACTATTACTACAAGGCGGTCCTGTGGGCGGTGGAGAACGGCATCACTGCCGGTGTTTCTGACCGCGCCTTTGGGCCGGAGGAATCCTGCACCCGGGCGCAGGCCGTCACCTTCCTGTGGAGTGCCAAGGGCAAGCCGCAGGCTTCCGGCGGCGCCGTGTTCGGCGATGTAAGCCAGTCGGCTTACTATTACCATGCGGTGCAGTGGGCAGTGGCCAACGGCATCACCGCCGGAGTGGGCGGAAACCTGTTTGCTCCCGGCGACGTATGCACCCGTGGTCAGATCGTTACCTTCCTGTATAAGGCATACAACTAACAGAACCCCCCTGCCGCAGCTTTTTTGCTGTGGCAGGGGGGCAGTGCGTTAAACAGTCTGTCCGAGTTTGCCGCTTCAGCGGCAAAAAGATAAAATCATGTTCCACGGGGGCGTGTACCTCGGGGAAAATACTTGCTCAGCCTGAGAGTGTAGAATTTTTCCGTCCTTGACGGGAAAATTATGCGCGGGTCAGGCTGCAAAAATTGCCCGAAAGCCCCAAAAGGGGTTTCGGGCAGTCTCCCCCCCTGCCGCAGAAAATTGCGGCAGGGGGTTTGTGCTTTATGGGGTGGTCTCGGCAGGAGCCACGGGGATGTCCGCCGCCAGCAGGGGGCGGATGACGCTGAACTGGTTGAAGCGGGTGTCGTTGGTGTCGGTGAGGAACACCAGATTGATGTTTTTGTCCGCAACGGTGGTGGAATCGGCGGTGGAGGCCACCTTTGCCGCATCCACTCCCGTCAGATACAGACGGGTCCTGCCGGCGGGCAGGGTGAAGCCGGTGTCGCCGGAGGCGAAGCTGACGGTGAAATGGTCGTTGGAGGCGCTGCTGACGATGGCCTCGGCGGCCTTTTGGATGGCGGCGGCCCGGTCACCGTCAAATCCGACCTCGTCAGAAGCGGGGATGGTGAAGTCCGACAGAACCACCTCGTCAAAGCCAAGAGCCTCCAGCTCCTTGACGATGGAGATGACATAGGCGATGGAGCCGTTGACTGCCGGATTCATCCAGTAGCAGCCCTCGGAGTCTGCCCACATGTATTTTCCGCTGATGTGGGGCAGGACGTAGCCGTTGGAGTCGTTGGTCAGACCGAAGTGCTTGTCTCGGAAGGCCGGGATCTTGGCGATGGCATAATAGCTGCCGCCGGTGACGGTCCCGATGAGCTTGTCCACCTGAGTCACGTCCACCTTGTCGGATTTCAGGCTGTCTTTGATGCCGGTGGAGTAGTAGAATGTTCCGAAGATGTTCTTCAGCTCCATCATGACGGCGCTGCCCTCGGGCAGCTGCTTGACAGAGGCGGTCACATCCGGGATGCTCTCGATCAGATCGCCGGTGGTGATGTAGTAGCCCGTGATGGGGGCAAGCTCGGTGGTGGTCTCGATCTTGTCCTCGCCCTCGTTATAGTGGATCGCCACGGTGGGATCATCCGGCGGAAGGGCCTCGACGGCGTCCTCACGGTTGGACTGCCAGCTGAAATCCAGCTTTGCCTGATCGCCGGAGTAGACGATGAAGCGGTTGAGCCACAGCATCCAGCAGACCCACACCAGCAGCCCCGCAGCCAGAAGATACAGCAGGAACACCCCCAGACGGTGCAGCCGCCGCCTTGTCCGGTAGGTCATGGTGAATTTCATGTGCTTGCCTTCTTTTTTCCACAGACGCATCGCCAGTCCTCCTTTTCCTTGTGATCGAGAATTTCGAGGCCTGCTGAGGTGAGGGCCTGCTCCACGTCGGCAAGCCGCGTGTCCAGAATGCCCGAGCAGATAAAGCGGGCATCCTCCCGAAGGAAGTTGTGCAGCACCGGAGCAAGCCCGATGATGACATCGGCCACGATGTTCACAAGCACCAGATCGTATCCTCCGGCGGCAAGCTGCTCCATGCGGGCTTCGTCCTCGATGACGTTTCCCGTGCAGGCGGTGAAGCACTCCGGCCCAAAGCCGTTGTATCCGGCGTTTTCCCGGGCGATCCCCTCGGCTTTCGGGTC
>DYCR01000001.1:139197-208881 GCA_019418025.1 Clostridiales bacterium
AAAATGCCGCTGCCGCTGCCAAGATCGATGACCCGGCAGCCGGGGGTGACCAGCTGCTCCATAAATTCCATGCACATCTGGGTGGAGGGGTGGGCGCCGGTGCCGAAGGTCAGACCCGGGTCAAGGATCACGGGGACCCTGCCCTGAGTTTGCTCGGTGTTCCAGCAGGGCAGGACGATGAGCCTTTCCCCGACGGGCTGCGGGGGGTAGTTGTCCTTCCAGCTTTCCTCCCAGTTGGTTTCCGGCAGGAGCTGAGAGGTGACCGCCAAGGTGCCGAAATTTTGGTCGGGACTGCGCTTTTTCAGGGCATCAAGCAGGGCCTCCAGACGATGCAGCTGCTTGCTTTCGGTGCCGTCGGCCTCCAGATACAGCTTGATCTGGGACAGTCCCTCCAGCTGCTGCTGAAAATCCTCGTCGATATAGTCCCAGTAGGCCCGGTTTTCCTCCAGAAAATCCTCGTATTCCGTCTGATCCTCTACCACCAGACTGTCAAAGCCCCCTGCGGTCAGGGCAGCGGCCACGGCCTCGATGCCGGAGGAGGCGGTTTGTATCGTTACTTCTAAATAATCCATGGTGTATAATACCCCTATTATCGTGATTCTCTCATTTTACCGCAAATACCCGGGAAAGACAACCGAAAAGCCGGAAGTAAATTTTAAATTTTTGCAAATGGACTTTCTATTTGCAGGGGAGTGCGATATAATACAAGCTGAAAATCCATGTTTAGGAGAACAAAATGATCGAAACCATCTATTTGTCTCAGGGAGTGGTTTTGCGCCACTGTCTGGATGACAGATTCAAAAAAGGCGCCCTCAGCGTTCAGCTCCTGCGGCCCATGTGCCGGCAGGAGGCTGCCAAGAATGCCCTGCTGGTGGCGGTGCTGCTGCGGGGGACCAAGACCTGCCCCGACCTGCGCAGCATCACGTGGCAGCTGGACGAGCTGTATGGGGCGGCGGTGTCCACACTGGTGCGGCGCATCGGCGACGTGCAGACCGTGGGCTTTTATATGAATTTTATCGAGGACCGCTTTGCCCTGCCCGGGGATCGGGTACTGGCACCCACCGTGGAATTTCTGCGGCAGCTGTTTCTGGAGCCGGTGACGGTTCAGGGGGCATTTGACGGGGATTTCGTGGAAAGCGAGAAGAAAAACCTCATCAGCGCCATCGAGGCCGAGCGCAACGACAAGCGCACCTATGCCGGCGCCCGGATGATGCGCTATATGTGTCAGGGGGACAGCTTCGCCCTGTCCAGAATCGGCACCAAGGAGGATGTGGCGGCCATTACCCCTCAGGCGCTGTATGACCACTATCAGATGATCCTGCGGGAAAGCCCCGTGGAGATCTTCTATGTGGGCAATGCCCCGTCTCAAGAGGTGGCGCAGCTGCTCAGACCCCTTGCTATGCGTCTGGGGCAGGATGCACAGCCTCTGCCCCCGCAGCGGATCTTTGTCCCAATGGCAGAGCCTCGGGAGTTTGACGAGACCATGGACGTGAGCCAAGGCAAGCTTTCCATGGGCTTTGTGACGGGCATCGGCAATCAGCATCCGGATTTTGCCGCCATGCAGGTGCTGAATATGGTGTTCGGCGGAGGGATGACCAGCAAATTGTTTGTCAATGTGCGGGAGAAGATGTCCCTTTGCTACTATGCAAACTCCGGCTATTACGGCACCAAGGGAATCCTGACGGTGTCCTCGGGCATCGATGAAGAGAACTATGAGACAGCCAAGGCAGAGATCCTGCATCAGCTTGCGCTGTGCGCGCAGGGGCAGATCACCCAAGAGGAGCTGAACAGCGCCAAGCAGGCACTGATTTCCAGTCTGCGCTCCACGCCGGATTCCCCCGGCGCACTGGAGGGCTACTACGCCACCGCCGCCGTCAGCGGCATGCAGCTTGACATCCCCGACTACATCCGTGCCGTGGAGGCCGTCACCGTGGAGGATGCCGCCCGATGCGCCGCCGCCGTCAGACTGCACACCACATTTTTCTTAAAGGGGGTCAGCCGATGAACAGGACCTATTATCCCCGATTGGACGAGACGGTCTGCCGAAAGACCCTCGGCAACGGACTGAGGCTCTGCGTGGTGCCGAAAAAGGGCTTCACCCGCAAGGCGGCCTATCTTGTGACGGATTTCGGCTCCATCCACACGAGCTTTACACTGGACGGGGAGAGGATCACCGTGCCGGACGGCGTCGCCCACTATCTGGAGCATAAGATGTTCGATATGCCGGATCGGGACGTGACGGAGGAATTTGCGGCACTGGGGGCAAATCCCAATGCCTTCACCACCTATGACATGACCGCCTATTATTTCACCTGCACCGACCACTTTGAAGCGTGCCTGAAATTGCTTCTGGAATTTGTCTCCACCCCGTATTTCACGGAGGAAAGTGTGGAAAAGGAGCGGGGCATCATTGCGCAGGAGATCCTGATGTACGCAGACAGTCCCGAATCCCGGGTGTTTGAGGATCTTGCGGAGGACCTTTACCGCCGCCATCCCATCCGCGTCCCCATCGCCGGAACGGTGGAGAGCATTCAGGCCATCACGCCGGAGATCCTTGAAACGTGCCATCGGGCGTTCTATACGCCGGCAAATATGATGCTGTGCGTGGTAGGCGACGTGGATGCCGAGGCCGTGGCGGCCATTGCAGAGGCGGTCCTGCCTGCTGAAAGGCGGTCTGTGGGCGTGCCGGATCTGGGACCGGAGGAGGACATGACCTGCCCGCGCCCCGTTTTCCGTCGGAATATGGACGTTTCCATGCCCACCTTCCAAATGGGCATCAAGTGTCCGGCAGGGCTGACCGGCGATGAATTTGCCCACTGGGAGCTTACGGCGGAGCTGGCGGCAGAGGCCCTGTTCGGGGAATCCTCTGAATTGTATCTGCAAATGTATGAGCAGGGGCTGATCGATTCTTCCTTTGGCGGAGGCGTGGAGACGGTGGAGGGCACCGCCATGATCACCTGCGGCGGCGACAGCGACCGGCCCGAGGCGGTTCGGGATGCGATCCTCCGTCAGGCCGAGCATCTGGCCCAAACGGGGATCGGGGAAGCCGAGTTTGCCCGGATGATAAAGAGCTTTATGGGCCGCAGGGTGAAGGATCTGGACAGCTTCGAGTCCACCTGCTTCCGGCTGTGCGCCTATCAGTTTGAGGGATTTGACTATTTCCGCTTCCCTGAGTGCTTTGAAGGTCTGAGGGCGGAGGAAATTCGGGAATTTTTGCGGGAGCATATCCGTGCCGACCGATGCGGTCTGGCCATTGTGGCCCCGTTAGGATCAAAGGAGGAACAACCATGAATCAATATACCACCATTTCATTCCCGGGACTGGGACTGGAGATGGACCCGCCCCGGATCTTGGAGCTGGGGCCGCTGACCATCCATCTTTACGGTCTTGTGATCGCCGTGGGTCTGATCCTTGCGGCGGTCTACGGCATGAAGCGTGCCAAGGAATTCGGTCTGACGGAGGACCACATTCTCGACGGGGTGCTGTATGTGACACCCTTTGCCATCCTCTGCGCAAGACTTTACTACTGCGTCTTTTCTTGGGAGCAGTATGCCGATAATCCCATTTCCATCCTGTACATCTGGGAGGGCGGACTTGCCATCTACGGCGGCGTTCTGGGTGCCATTGCAGGCGTTTTAGTCTATTGCAGATGCAAGAAGATCAGCGTTGCGGCGGTTTTGGACGTGGTGGCACTGGGCTTTCTCATCGGTCAGGCCATGGGCCGCTGGGGCAACTTCTTCAATCGGGAGGCCTTCGGCGCAGAAACTGCGAATTTTTTGAGGATGGGACTGTATAACACCGTGACACAAACGGTAGAATATCATCATCCCACATTTTTGTATGAATCCATGTGGAATGCGGCGGGCTTTCTCCTGCTGCACTTTGCATCCAAGCACCGCAGATACGACGGTCAGATCGCACTGGGCTATGCGGCGTGGTACGGTCTGGGCAGAGCGTGGATCGAGGGTCTGCGCACCGACAGCCTCTACATCGGCGCCACCGATATCCGGGTCAGCCAGCTTCTGGCGGCGGCATCCTGCGGCGCAGCGGTGATCTTACTGGTGTATTTTGCCATGAAGCGCCCGTCTCCGGACAAGATGTTTGTCCATCGGGTGGCTCAGGCTCAGAAACAAACAGAAAAACAGGAGGACAGCGACCATGAATGATATTTTTGACAAGATCTGTGCCGTCACCAAAAATGCGGCCACCTCGGTGGCGACCGAGGTCAACGTGGCAGCCGAGCAGCAGAAGATCCGTGAGGCCTACCAGATGCTGGGCAAGCTGTATTTCGGCGCACAGCGTTCCGGAAAAGCTCCCGAGGGGGCGGAGTTTTCCGACCTGTGCCAGAGGATCGAGAGCCACCTGAAGAATATTCAGGAGCTGAGGAGCCGCAAGGATGTGTCCGGCTACGCCTTTGACGAGGATTTTGTGGACATGAACTAAGGCTTAAAAATACCGCGATGTAAAAGGGTCCGGCACCGCCGAGGGGTGCCGGACCCTTTTGAGTTCCCGAAAGCGCCGAAAGGGCCTTCGGGATTTTTGTATGTATGGATGAAGTCGTAAATATATTTATTTATGTAATATATACTTGACATAAAGTAAAATAAATGATAGGATAAAGCCACGGAAAGGAGGCGGAGCAATGCCAAAGAATCTTGCGATCAAGGTTGCCAGAGCCCAGAAGGACATGACCCAGAAGGAGCTTGCCGATGCGGTGGGTGTTTCCCGCCAGACCATCAACGCCATCGAAAAGGGGGAGTATAACCCCACGATCAAGCTGTGCCGCAATATCTGCCGTGTTCTGGGCAAGGGTTTGGACGAATTATTTTGGGAGGATGATGAGGATGAAAACCAATAAGAACAATCTCGATGAAATGCAGGAAATGAAAATGCTGAGGATCGAGCATAATTGCTATCAGATCGCCTTTTGCGGTCTGGTTGCGGCGATCCTGATCCAAATTGCCGCAGGGCACGGGGATTTCAGATCCATCGTGGGGGAATGTATGGTCCTGATCCCCATGAGCATCTATATGACCGCGGCATGCGTCAAAAACGGCATCTGGGAGCGGAAGTTCAAACCCAATGCAAAGACCAATGCACTGTTCAGCATGGGCGGCGGTGCAGTGGTGGGTCTGGTTTGGGGGATCAACAGCTACCGCAATTATCACAAGCCGGCAGGCTCCGTTGCCTTGTTTGTGCTCATGTTTCTGGTGGTTTCCGCCTTGTGTTTCGGACTGCTGACGATCACATGCGGCGCTTACAAAAAGCGCAGAAAGCAGCTGGAAGAGGGGCAGGACGAGGAGTGATCCTGCAAAAAGAACCGATGCAGACCGCATCGGTTTTTTTTGTCCTGCTCCCGAGGCTTTTGGAGCTATGACAGCTGCTCCTTCGGCTCGGAGGAGAAGGAGCGGCTGAGCAGGCGGTCGCACCGGTCGAATATCACGATGGCAAGCAGGCTCAGGGGGACCCACAGCAGGGTGAACAGGGGGCAGATCTGTCCGGCGAAGTTCCCCGGCTGATCCCGGTAGTCCCAGATGGTGTAGCCCTGATTGAACAGCATCCCGAACAGCAGCTCCCCAAAGGTGCAGATGGCGGCCCCCAGAAGCGTCCGCAGGGCAAGGCTGAGGCATGGGCGCAGGCGGCCCAGCTGCCCGATGAGCAGAAAGCACCCGCCCCCCAGAACAAACATGGAGTAGTGGCTGTATCCCCGGAACATCAGCTCCACCGCCACATAGCACCCTCCGCCCACCAAAAATAAGCATGCGTTTTTCTTAAAGTTCACCGATCATCGCTCCTATCCATCAGATAATGGGATTATAACCAAAAAAATTTCAAAAAAACTTATTGACAAATGAAAAAATAGCGGGTATAATAATGAAGCTGATTTCGGAATTCCGGAATCTATTGACCACACTTGGCGGCATAACTCAGTTGGTAGAGTAGCCGGTTCATACCCGGTATGTCATCTGTTCAAATCAGATTGCCGCTACCAGGCCCGTTGGTCAAGCGGTTAAGACACCGCCCTTTCACGGCGGTAACATGGGTTCGATTCCCGTACGGGTCACCAAGAAAAAGCTCCGATACCTTTGGTATCGGAGTTTTTTGTCGCTTTTGGGACTTTGTACGGGGGGCTTTCGGGCAGATTTGACCCTGTTACCTGCGCAGCATTTTTCTGCCGTGGAAAAAATCATCGCCCAAAGGGGGCGTTCCCGATGCCTGCGCCGGAACGGGATGTTTGCTTCATTTGCCCCCCTGAAAAACCAAACGCTGTGAGACGTTTTCCCAAGCTGTGATCCCCTGCGCTGATGCGTGGGGGATTTGTTTTTGCCCTTTGCTGGCCATGCTGCCGTGGATGGGGGCTTTTGGAGCGGAGGCTCCCTGATCGTAACCTTACTGCGGAAAGTTTTGATTATTGCCTTGTAAAAATTGGAAAATATAGTGAAAACAGGTTGATTTTGAAAGAAAATCAGGGGATTTTTAGGGTCGGAGTCCCTCCTGTCAGAATCAACAAAAAGCGGCAGGATAATTTCATATTCCTTCCAAATCGACGGAGGGCCACTTGACACGCAAAAAAAATCATACTAAACTATTTATACTTCAATATACAAAAAGTTGTACATTGAAAGGAGCTTGTCTCCTTTGGAACTTCAAAATCAATTGGAAAGCAGGCGGAATTCATGAGTGAATTGCTATATCAGAAAATCGGCATCGCGGTGAATCTGCTGGCCCAGGATCTTCTGGGGCGGAAGCCCGGGGAGCGAATCCCCTCGATCTCTGAGTATCAGCAGATGCTCCAGGTGTCCCGGGGAACGGTGCAGAACAGCCTGAGCTACCTAAAGGATACCGGTGCCATCACTCTGGTCGCCCGTGGACATATGGGCACCTTCATCCAGACCCTTGACTACCGCCGATTGCAGGAATGCACCGTTAATCGGGAAATTTTGGGGGCCATGCCCCTGCCCTATTCCAGCTGCTATCAGGGACTTGCCACGGCGCTGTATCAGGTGTTTTCCCCTTTTGCGTTCAATCTGGTCTATGCCCGTGGAGCCGAGAGCCGCCTGCGCCTGATCGCCTCGGGGGTCTGCCAGTTCATTGTTTGCAGCCGATTTGCCGCCGAGGAGGCCATTGCCAAGGGCGATGACGTGCAGATCGCTGTCGATCTCGGCCCCGAGACTTACCTGAGCCGCCACGTTCTGGTGCTGCGGGACCCGCAGGCCAAGGGCATCGCCCCGGGGATGCGTGTGGCCTACGATCGGGCCTCGGCCGACCACCGCTATATCACGGAGCTGATCTGCGGTCAGGTGCCGCAGGTGGAGCTGGTCCAGATGCGGGCCCACCAGATCGTCCACTCCATCCGCTCAGGGGCGATCGATGCCGGTGTGTGGAATTTGGACGAGATCGTCGAGTCGGGGTATCAGGGGCTGAACGTGGTGCCCATTGACGGCATCGTGGACGTGAGCCGGTTTTCCTCGGCCGTTCTGGTGGTGAGAAAGGGCGAGCAGGCACTGGGGCAGATGCTCAGCCAGTGCATGGATATCCGAAAAATCCGAAAGATCCAAGCCGACGTCCAGAGCGGCGCGGCGGCAGCGGATTACTGATTAATCTTCAACCGAAAAAGGAGTCGCATATGCTGAAACAAAGAATCCGGATTTTGACCGATGGCGGTGTCATCGGTGCCGATACCGCAGAATTTGTGATGAACGTCATCGATATGATCGAGGCGGAGCATCCGAAGGTCGATGCAGACCACGCTGCCATGTTCACCACCCACCTTGCCATGGCGGTGGAGCGGATCAAAAAAGGGGAGATCGTGGACGGTATGGACGACATCTGCTGGCAGCAGATCGCCGAGACCCCTGAATTTCCCGAGGCCCAACGCTTTCGGGACAGGATGCTGCCCATGAGCCCCATCCCCTTCCCCGAAAGCGAGAGCCAGTTCATCCTGCTGCACATTTGCAGCATGCTGGAGCCTTGAAAAAGGCATAGATACGTGAAAGAGCAGGACAGCCCCCCTGAGGGCAGCGGCCTGCAAAAAATAGACGGCAACACGAAAAGGAGGACGTTATGAAAAAAACCATCGCACTTGTGCTGGCAGCGGGCATGCTGAGCCTGACCGCCTGCGCAGGACAGACCCCTGCCGATCCGACAGCCACGGTGCCGACGGAAGCAGCGGATGCCCCCACCGCACAGCCCACCGAACAGCAGGACCGGCTGCAGCAGCAGATGGACGGCCTGTGGGATGGTCTTGACAAGGTGTTCAAGGAGGCCGGATACCCCATGGGCAATCAGGGCATGGGCGCAGTGGTCCTTGCCATCAAGGACGGTCAGGTGATGTTTGAAAATGCCTATGGCTATGCCCATTATTTTGACGCCGACTACACCGCCGAGGGCGCATCCTATGCAGACCCGGTCTATGTCAAGACGGCTCAGCCCCGAAAGATGACCACCGACACCCTGTTTGATCTGGCATCGGTCACCAAGGTCATGGCAACGACGCAGTCCATTATGATCCTTGTGGATCGGGGACAGATCCGTGTGGAGGACAAGGTGGCAGATCATCTGCCCGGCTTTGAAGCCAACGGCAAGGGTGACATCACCATCGCTCAGCTGCTGACCCATTCCTCGGGCCTGCCCCAGTGGGAGCCTACCTTCCTGTACTGCAACTCCAAAAAAGAGCAGCTGGAGTACATCAAGGGTCTGAAGCTGAACCCCGAATACAAGACCGACGGCTCCGAGCCCATGTACTCCGATTTCTCCTTTATGACTCTGGGCTTCATCGTGGAGGCTGTCAGCGGAAAGGATATGGACGTTTTTGCCAAGGAAAATATCTACGAGCCTCTGGGCATGACCTCCACCACCTACAAGCCTCTGGACAACGGCTTTACCAAGGAGCAGATCGCCGCCACCTCTCTGGGCAACCCCTATGAGTATAGAATGGTGGATGAGGCCGGCTGGGAGGGCATAGGCTATGACTGCACCAAGGATGCCGAGGCCTTTGCCGCCTTTGACGGATGGAGAGATCACACCCTGATCGGTGAGGTCAACGACGGCAATGCCGGCATGGGTGGAAAGGGCGTTGCCGGTCACGCAGGACTTTACTCCACGGCCCGGGACCTGTCGATCCTGCTGCAATGCATGGTAAACGGCGGCGAATACAACGGCGTGCGCCTGTACAGCAAGGAAACCGTGGACCTGTTCACCGCAAGACACACCACCTATCAGGAAAACCACACCGACAAGGAGGGCAAGCCCGCCCTGTCTCAGGAATTCGGCTACGGCTTCAAGCTGGACCAAAGCTGGATGGGCGACAGCGCCACGGAGAAGGCCTTCGGTCACGACGGCTTCACCGGCACCACCGTGTTTGCCGACCCCGAAAACGACTATATCTTCATTTGCCTGACCAACAAGATGCAGGCCGGCTTCCGCAAGTCCACCGCAAACGGCGCCGATGAGGACATCAGCAACTATTACAACACCAACACATACGTATCGAAGGCCATGAACGAGACCGTCAGAGCATATCTGGGGATCTGAGTGCAGGAAAAAGGTTCGGCATTTGCCGAAAACAGTAGGGGATTTCCCCGCTTTTGAATGAAACAAGGAGGAATTTACATGATTCGGATTGTCGTAGGAGGGCAGATCAACAAGCAGGAGATCTGCGAATTTACCAAGAAATTTTTAGCAGATCAGGCCATTGTCGATGTGAAAAATGATCTGGATGCCGTCATGGCCATGCAGGCAGGGCAGTATGACTACTACATCGGCGCCTGCAACACAGGCGGCGGCGGAGCGCTTGCTATGGCCATTGCCCTGCTGGGGGCACCCAGCTGCGCCACGGTGTCCATGCCCGGCAAGATCCTGCCGGATGAGGAGATCATCGGCGCAGTCACCGCAGGCAAGAAGGCCTTCGGCTTCACGGCGCAGCATGCCGAGCAGGTGCTGCCGGTGCTGCTGAAGGCGATCGTTGAAAAATCATAAGAGAAGGAGAGATTTGCAATGGATGTTTTTCTGAAATATCTGGTCATTATTGCCATCGGCGCACTGGCCTCCATCCTGTCCAACCGGGGCATCGCCGTGTTCAATGACGGCTTCCGTGCCATCGTTCCCCAGTATTACGACGGTCAGATCTCCCGAAAAGAGATGGCGACCATCAGCTTTTCCATCAGCTTCGGTCTGGTCATCGGCTTCGGTATCCCCTCGTCCATCGGCACCACCATCATCCTGATCCATGCGCTGCTGCTGACCACCGACATCATCGGAACATGGTGTCCGGACAGCAAAAAGGGCATGGTGCTGTCCGGTGTCATCGGCGGCATCTACGGTCTGCTGCTTCTGGTGGGTCTGGAGGTCGTGGTGAAGCTGTTCGGCTATCTGCCTTACAACTTCCTGAACGATCTGGGCTCTGTCTCGGTGTACATGACCATCGCCTTCGCCATTTTCCCCGCCGTTGCAGTGGCCTATCAGCACGGCTTTAAAAAGGGCGCAGCCACCGCCGTTATCACCATCATCGCATGGTTCCTGTTCAAAAAATTCGGCACCTTCCACATCAGCGCAGACCGGACCTTCTCTCTGAATCCGGACGGCATGGCGATGCTCGTGGGCGTCGTGATGATGCTGATCTTCGCCGCTCAGGTCAAGGGCGAGGGCAACGCCAACGCCGCCCTGACGCAGGTGTTCTCCGGCAAGCTGGCCCGTATCCGCAAGAACTGGCTGCTGCTGACCGTTATGGGCGGTCTGCTGGCCATGGGAACCTCTCTTGCCATCGTTGCAGGTGACCCTGCATCCTTGGCAGCCGTTTCCGAGGAGGATTGGTCCTCGGCCTTTATGATCGCTCTGGCCCGGGCCATCGGCTTTGTGCCTCTGGTGTTCACCACCTCCATCGTCACCGGTGTCTATGCCCCTGCCGGCTGCACCTTTGTGTTTGTTGTGGGTCTGGCGCTGCATCGGTATCCGCTGCTTGCCCTGATCGTGGGCGCTGCGCTGATCGTTGTGGAGCTGCTGCTGATCAACGTCTTTGCCAAGGGTATGGACAAGTTCCCCGGGGTGAAGGACATGGGCGAGCATATCCGCACCTCCATGACCAAGGTCATCGAGCTGACCCTGACCATCGGTGCCGTGGTCGGCGCGGAAAAGACTGCCGCCGCTGTGGGCATGACCGGCATCGGTGCCATGTTCGTCATCGGCTGCGTGCTGCTCAACCGCCGCTCCAAGAAGCCCCTTGTCGAGATGGCGATCGGTCCCGTGGCCTGCATCCTCTTCGGTCTGCTGGTCAACATCCTGTTGGTTCTGGGACTGGCGGCGATCCCTGCGGCCTGATCCCCAAAATCCATGTAAATTCCCTTAGCACGTGAAGGGGGACCTTTGCGGGTCCCCCTTTTTTGATCCCGGGCAGGCATTTGGTCCTGCCGAAAAAGGAGAACGCAATGAACGGTTACACTTTGATGCATGAGCATACCACCATCGACCTCAGCGGCGTGAAGAAGGACGCCGACTGCCGGATGGATTGTTTTGAGGAGACTGCGAAGGAGTACCGTCGGCTCTATGAGCTGGGGGTGCGCACCATCGTAGACGTGACAAATGATGGCATGGGCCGTGACAGCGCCTATGTCTGTGAAATGGAACATAAGACCGGGATTCGGATCGTTCAGTCCACCGGTTTCTATAAAGAGCCATTCCTGCCCGAAAGAGTCTACACCCAGACCGTCCGGGAGATGGCAGACTGGATGATCGGCGAGATCCTGCGGGGTATCGACGGCAATGGACCCAAGGCCGGCATGATCGGCGAGATCGGCACCAGTAAGGATACCATGACCGAAATGGAGAAAAAGGTCTTTGATGCCGCGGTGATCGCCGCCCGGGAAACGGGAAAACCCATCTATACCCACACCACCCTCGGCACCTATGGACCGGAGCAGGCAGAATATTTTGCAAAGACGGGCCTTCCCATGGACCGCATCGTTCTGGGGCATATCGACCTGAGCGGCGATCTGGACTACATCTGCCGGATCTTGGACAGCGGCATCTGCATCGGCTTTGACACCGTCGGCAAGAACAACTATTTCCCCGATGAAAAGCGGGTGGAGTTTCTCATGGAGCTGGAGGCTCGGGGGAGACTGGGGCAGGTGGTCCTTTCCGAGGATCTGACCCGCAAATCCCACCTGAAGCACAACAGCGGCATCGGCTACTGCTATCTGTTCGACACCTTTATCCCCATGCTGAAGGCCGCGGGGCTGAAGCAGGAGAGTCTGGAGCAGATGCTCATTGACAATCCTGCCCGCATTCTGGGGGAGTGAGGCCCGATCCGCTTGCATTGAAAAAATCCCAACAGGAGGAAGATCCCTATGATCACATATCCTTTGCACTCGATCTCTCTGGAGGAGGCAATGGCCCTGCAATTTAAGGTGGTGGACTGCATCACCAGAGAATTTCCCGGACACCAGATGCTGACACGGGGGGATCTGGGGGTGGTCCCGGGTCTGAACAAGCCCGTCACCACCATGAAGGCCGAAAAGGTCATCGCCCGGATATTTGATGCCGAGGCGGCTATGCTGGTTCGGGGCGCAGGCACCGATGCCATTGCAGATGCCCTCTATTCCGTCATCAAGCCCGGGCAGACCCTTCTTGTGCATACAAGTCCCATTTACAGCACCACCCAGACCACCATCAGCCGTCAGGGGCTGAACACCGTGGCGGCGGATTTCAACGACCTGTCGGAAATCCGCCGGGTGATGGAAGAGCATCCGGAGATCACCGCCGCTCTGGTGCAGTACACCCGCCAGAGCCTGACCGATTCATATGACATGGAGGAAGTGATCGCTGAGATCAAGTCCTGCCGTGACATTCCGGTGGTGACCGATGACAATTACGCCGTCATGAAGGTGGCGAAAAACGGCAGCCAGTGCGGGGCAGACCTTTCCTGCTTTTCCACCTTCAAGCTGCAAGGACCCGAGGGAATCGGCTGCATCGTGGGCAAAAGGCAGTATATCGATCAGCTGGTGGAGCTGAATTACTCCGGCGGCAGCCAGACGCAGGGTCACGAGGCACTGGAGGTGCTGCGGGGCATGACCTATGCACCTGTGTCCCTTGCCATTCAGGCTCAGGTCAACGACCGTCTGGTGCAGCGGCTTTTGGATGGGGAGATCCCCGGCATCAGGGACGCATTTCTGGCAAATGCCCAGTCCAAGGTGCTGCTGGTGGAATTTGACCGCCCCATTGCCGAGCAGGTGCTGATCGAGGCGGAAAAGCTGGGGGCCGCCCCCAACCCCATCGGGGCAGAGTCCCGATACGAGCTGGTGCCCATGTTCTATCGGGTCTCCGGCACCTTCCGTGCCACTGACCCCACCATTACAAAGCGCATGATCCGCATCAATCCCATGCGCAGCGGTGACGATACCGTCATCCGCATCCTGAGGGAGTCCATGGAAAGGGTGATCTCATGTTTCTAAACAAGCTGAAAACAGAAAATCCCAAGCTGCTGGAGGCGGCAGTGCAGCTGCATCAGCAGCAAAGGCTTTTGCCGGACTCCTATGTGGTGGATTTGCAGCAGTTTCGCCGGAATGCGGCGGAAATGGTCCGCTTTGCCAACGAAAAGGGCATTCGCCTTTACTTTATGCTCAAGCAGCTGGGGCGCAATCCCGTGCTTGCCCGGGAGCTTGTGGAGCTGGGGTACGCAGGTGCCGTGGTGGTGGACTTCAGGGAGGCACAGGTGATGATGCGCAGCGGCATCCCCATCGGCAACGTGGGGCATCTGGTCCAGATCCCCGAGGGGATGATCCGTCAGGTCGTGGAATACGGGCCGGAGGTCATCACCGTGTACAATGCCGAAAAGGTCCGCTCCATCAGCCGAGCGGCGGAGGAGCTGGGCAGGGTGCAGAAGATCATGATCCGTGTGTTTGCAGAAGGGGACATGATCTATTCCGGTCAGACAGCCGGTATCCATCTGGCGGAGCTGCCGGCATTTTTGCGGGAAATTCAGGACCTTCCCGGGATTCAGGTGGCGGGTCTTACCTCTTTCCCCTGCTTTCTTTACAGCGAGGAGGCGGCGGATATCGTCCCCACGGCAAACCTGCACACGGTGCTGAAGGCCCGTGAGATTTTAAGGGAAAACGGCATCGAGCCGGAGATCATCAACACCCCCTCTGCCACCTGCCGGCGGACACTGGAGCTGATGGAGCAGTATGGCTGCAACTGCGGCGAGCCGGGCCACGGGCTGACCGGGACCACACCGGCCCACGCCCACGGCGACCTGCCGGAAAAGGCCTGCGTTGCCTATGTCAGCGAGGTCAGCCACAATTTTGACGGACTGGGCTACTGCTACGGGGGCGGCTTTTACCGCCGCAGCCATGTGGAGCATGCTCTGGTGGGGACAAAGGCCGGAGACATGCGTCCGGTGGAGGTGCTCCGGCCCAGTATGGAAAGCATCGATTATCATTTTGGACTGAGCGAGCCTTGTGCCGTGGGGGAAACCGTGATCATGGCCTTCCGCTTTCAGATTTTTGTAACACGCAGTGATGTGGTGCTGATCGACGGCATTGCCCAAGGTCAGCCGGAGATCGTAGGCGTATATGACAGCCTGGGGTATCAAAAATGAAGAGATTTATTGTAATTGTATTAGACGGCTTCGGCATGGGCGCCATGGCCGATGCCAAGGAAACAAGACCCGGGGATGAGGCGGCAAGCACACTGGGCAGCATCCTTGCCGACTATCCGGACAGCCGCTTCCCCACACTGGAAAAGCTGGGGCTTATGAATGCCTTCGGCAGGGAAAGCCGGAACATGAAGTTTTCTCCCGAGGCCAATGCCGGACGGGCGGAGCTGATGCACTGGGGGGCGGATACCTTTATGGGTCATCAGGAGATCATGGGCACCCTGCCCAAGCGTCCGGTGGTACAGCCCTTTCAGGAGAAGGTGGATGCCATCAAGGCCCATCTGCAAAAGCACGGACACAAGGTGGAGGTTCGGCAAACGGAGGGACTGCGCTACCTGCTGGTGGATGACTATGTGACGGTTGCAGACAATATCGATGCCGATTTCGGCATGGCCTATAACTGCACCGCACCCCTTGACTTCATCTCCTTTGAAAAGGAACTGGAGATCGGGCATCTGGTTCGGCAGATCGCCACGGTCAACCGTGTCATCCCCTTTGGCGGCACCGGAAACACCATCGAGGATATCCTTGCCGCCGAGGAGACCCGTGAGGGGAAATTCATCGGCATCCATGCGGTGAAATCCAAGTCCTATGTTCAGGGGTATCACTGCCTGCATCTGGGTTATGGGGTGGACAAGACCGTTCAGGCCCCCACCATCCTGACCGAGGCCGGCATCCCCGTGACGCTGATGGGCAAGGTGGCGGATATCGTTGCCAATGACGGTGGCAAAAGCATCTCCTGTGTCCCCACGGATCAGGTTCTGGAGCTGACCATTCAGGAGATCAGGGACATGGAGCAGGGGTTCATCTGCACTAATGTTCAGGAGACGGACCTTGCCGGACACAGTCAGGATTCCGGCTGGTACCGTCAGCTGCTCCAGACGGCGGACGAAAAGCTCAGCCGGATGCTGCCCATGCTGGGACAGGAGGATATCCTGCTTGTCATGGCAGACCACGGCAATGATCCGAACATTGGACACAATAAGCACACCCGTGAGAATGTGCCGCTGCTGGTGTACCGCAAGGGCGTTTCCGGTGTGAATCTGGGTCTGCGCAGGAGCCTTTCGGACGTGGGAGCCACGGTCTGCGACTTCTTCGGGGTGAAGGCACCCCAAAACGGCGAGAGCTTCCTGCACCTGTTGGAAAAGCGGGACTGAGCCGTGTGTTTTCCAACAAGGTTATCAAATCCCTGTGGATAAAATTTTAAAGAGCCTGTCGCTTTCTGCGGCAGGCTCTTTGACAGACGGAACGCCCTCCGGCTAAAACCGGAGGGCGTTTGCTATATTTGGCAGGCTCAGCCTGAGGTCAGCTGCCGGATAATATGGAGCCGGCATATGTCAGTGCCATTTCGCAGGTGTCCTTCCATGTGCTCCATGCATGGATACCCCCTTCATACGGCACATATTCCACATCGGCCACACCGCTTAATTCCGAGACAAAATGCTCCACATCCGCAGGGGGAACAACGGGGTCCTCGGTGCCGTGGATGACATAGAACTTCACGGGGCTGTTTGCCTCGGCATAGGAATCCAGAAATGCCAGAGGATGCTCTGCGTCCCAAGCGGACTGTTCAAAATTGTTGAACAGGTGCAGATCGGAGCAGACGTTTCCCTGACTCTGCTGCCAGACTGCCGGGGACAGGAGCAGCGCGCCGGAGAACATGTCGGGGTATTTCAGCGCAAAGCGTGCTGCGCCGTAGCCGCCCATGGAGATGCCGCCGATGATGCGGCCTTCCTTTGCCGCCACGGTGTGGTAGTTTTGGTCGATAAAGGGGATCAGGTCTTTGATGATGGCGGTTTCCATGGCAAGACCCGGTCCGTCGTAGTAGAAGGAGTTGTAGCCGTCGATGAATACCGCGATGCACTCGGGCAGGGTGTTGTCTCCGATCAGCTTGTTGAGGATATCGGGGGTGGAGAAACGCTCGATCATGTTCAGCTGATGGCCGCCCACGCCGTGCATCAGGTAGATCACGGGATAGGCCTGATCGGGATTGTTATCGTCATAGCTTTCGGGCAGATAAACAGAGTAGTTGCAGTCCATTTTCAGGGCATCGGAGTACCAGAACAGGGTTTTTCGGGTGCCCTCGTAGCTGCTGACGGTGGGCTCTGTGGTATCTGCCGTGGTTTGAGGGACGGTTTCTGATGGGGGTGGCACTGTGGCGGTGGGGTCGCTGCTCTGGGGCTGACCGGAACAGCCTGCGATCCCCATCAGCACGATACAGGCGGAAATCAGCGCAATGATTTTTTTCATGGATCATTCTCCTTTTCTATATCGAGATGCGGATATGACGGCGGGACAGCTGTACAAAGTGGTCAAAATCAGATTCTGAATCCTGACTGCTTTGTGTAGATCGTCCTGATTTCGAGGACATGGTATCAGCAAAAGAAATCCTATGTCAAGAAGCCGGAGCGTTTTTAAAATATTGTTTCAACTTATGGAATAAAATCTCCCCAAATGCAAAAAAGTTGAATCCTTTGCATTTGGGGAGTGGGTTTATTGCAGGGAAAACGGAACCCGAGCGTTAGGGGGTATGCCCGTGGCAGAGGTCTCCGTGGGTCAGATGCAGTAGGTGCCGACCACTTGGGCGGGGCCGGACATATAGATGGTTTCAATGGTGCCGTGGGTGCCGAGGATCTCAAATTCCAGTGTTCCCCCGGGGTTTTCCACCGCCAGGGTCCCCTCCGGCAGCTGACCCTTTGTCCACAGGACCGCCGCCACCGAGCCGGAGCCGGTGCCGCAGGCAAGGGTGAAGTCCTCCACCCCCCGCTCAAAGGTCAGGATGCGGATGCGTGTCCGGTCGATCCAGTCGTAGTAGTTTACGTTGGCGCCCTTGGGGAAATAGGGGGCAGAGCGCTCCTGCCGCATCCGCTCCCGAAGGGAATCCCGCATGTCCCAGCGGAGCCCGGGATAGTGGAATACCCCATGGGGCACGCCGGGGCTGCCCAGCTCCACATAGGCCATGTCGCCGCTGCGGTTCAGGTCGATGATGCCGGGGTTATTCAGTCTGACTCGGTAGCGGCCCTCGTCCAGTCTCCGGCTGCTCAGGATACCTGCGTCGGTTTCGATGGTCATTTCCGCACCGGCAATGCCGTGGTCATAGGCAAAGCGGCTGACGCAGCGGCTGCCGTTTCCGCACATTTCCCCCCGGGAGCCGTCGGAATTATAAAAATGCAGCTTGAAATCCGCTTTGTCCGAGGTATCCACTGCCATAAATCCGTCTGCGCCGGTCTTGGCGCAGAGGGTCTTGGCAAGCTGCGAAAAATCATAGTTCTGTCCGCGGGCATCGATGACCATGAAGTCATTGCCTGCGCCGCTCATGTGCAAGCATTCCATAAGGAACCTCCTGTTTTCGGTGAATTTGTCCCAAGGTCCGGCGGGGATCTGCACCGCCGATGGGGCAGGGCCCTGCGCTTACAGCCCCAGGATCAGGTTGGCGAACATGAAGTAGATCAGCAGGGACAGGGCATCGACGATGGAGGTGATGAAGGGACTGGCCATGACCGCCGGGTCCAGCTTCAGGGCCTGTGCCGCCATGGGCAGCAGCGCGCCTGTCATCTTTGCAAGCAGCACCGTCACGGCAAGGGCGCTGCACACCACCAGATCCACCATGATGGTGATGTCCTGATTGCCCAGCATCATCCGGTCCACCAGAAGGATCTTCACAAAGCAGAACAGGGAAAGCACCAGTCCGCACAGCACGGCGGTGCGGATCTCCTTCCACACCACCCGCAGGGTGTCGGAGAGCTTCAGCTCGTTCAGGCTCAGGGCGCGGATGATGGAGACGGAGGACTGGCTGCCGCAGTTGCCGCCGGTTCCCATCAGCATGGGGATGAAGGCCGTCAGCGCCACCTGAGCCGACAGGGCATCCTCAAAGGAGGTGATGATCAGTCCGGTGAAGGTGGAGGTCACCATCAAAAGCAGCAGCCACGGGATGCGGTTTTTGAACAGCTCCAGAGTGGAGCTTTTGAGGTAGGTTTTCTCTGACGGGGTCATACCTGCCATCAGCTCGATATCCTCGGTGGCCTCGTCCACCATGACGTCCATGGCGTCGTCAAAGGTGACGATGCCCACCATGCGGTTCTCTGCGTCCACCACGGGGATGGCAAGGAAGTTATATTTGTTCAGCATCCGTGCCACCTCTTCCTGATCGGTGGAGGTGGTGGCATAGATCACATAGGTCTGCATGATATCGAGAATGGGGGTCTCGTCGTCCTCTGCCAGCAGCAGATCCTTCACCGTCACCAGTCCCAGCAGCTTGCGGTTGCGGTCGGTGACGTAGCAGGTGTAGATGGTCTCCTTGTCCACGCCCTGCCGGCGGATGCGGGTGATGGCAGAGCCGACGGTCATATCGGGGCGGAGGGAGACATACTCGGTGGTCATGATCGATCCGGCGGAGAATTCCTCATACCGCAGGATCTGGTTGATGGAGTTGCGCATGTAAGGGTCGGCCTGCCGCAGGATGCGCTTGACCACGTTGGCCGGCATTTCCTCCACAAGGTCCGCCGCGTCATCCACGTACAGCTCGTCCACCACGTCCTTCAGCTCCTGATCGGAAAAGCCTCGGATCAGCAGCTCCTGAGCATCCGGCTCCATCTCCACGAAGGTCTCTGCCGCCAGCTCCTTGGGCAGCAGCCGGAACAGCAGGGGGATGCGCTGATGGGGTATGGTGTCGAACATGCCGGCGATGTCACTGGGGTTCATGGTCACCAGAATGTCCCGAAGGCTTGCGTATTTTTTCTCGTCTAAGAGTTTTATCAGGGTGTTTTCTACAATTTCAAATCGGTCTGCCATATTGCATCCTCCCACAGTACGGATCGGCTTTGCGTTGGAAGAGCGCACACCCCGTCGAATATCACAAAAAACAAACCACAGCCGGTGGTTTGTCGGATAATCGTCCGGGTGTGCCGTTGCTGCTGCCACTGTCCATGGTTTTTCCTCCGTTTTCTCATGATCGTATCTTATATTTTATTGAATATTTGCCCCGCTGTCAACCTTGACGAAGGGGGCGGGCAGAGATAAAATGATAAGAAAATGCAAAAAAGTGTCAGGAGGGACAGGCCTATGTCCATAAGAATCGCCAGTGAGCGCGACATCCCCGCAATGCTGAATATTTATGCGCCCTATGTGGAGCATACCACATATTCCTTTGAATACGAGGTCCCCACCCATCAGCAGTTTTTACAGCGTTTTTCCGACCATGTGGCTCAGTTTCCGTGGCTCGTGTGGGAGGAGGGGGAGAAGGTCTTGGGCTATGCCTATGCCGGCGCCCCTTGGGAGCGGATGGCATACAGCTGGTGCGCGGAGGTATCGATCTACCTTGCAGACGAGGCCAGAGGCAGGGGGATCGGCAGGCAGCTGTATCAGGTGCTGGAGCAGATCCTCACCCGTCAGGGCTACCGCATGGTCTATGCCCTGATCACCACCGAAAATCGGCCCTCGGAAAAATTCCATCGGGCCATGGGCTACACGTACCGCACGACCTTTGAAAACTGCGGCTACAAGATGGGCCGCTGGCTGGGGGTCATCTGGTATGAAAAACAGCTCAATCCTCTGGGCGCACCCGGTGCGCTCCCTGAAAATTGGATGACGTGCATACAGAATTTGATATAATTTTTGCTAAAAACGTGTAAAACTGTGTATTTATTCGGGGATATAAGAGGGATACATGTTTAAGATGACGAAAAAAGACGAACGATTTTAGATAAAATGACTCTTCCACATTCCCCAAAAATATGTTATGTTATGCATGGAAACGTGTAACCGTGTTACACGACGGGTGTGGGCCTTTGGCCCCGTCCGACCCTGCTGTGAAAGAGAGGATTTGCCGCCCATGAACGATCAGCTTCGCATCTTTTTAGAGGATTATCACACCGGCACAAGCACCTGCGCCTATGAGTATCTGGGCTGCCATCGGGAGAGCCGAAACGGACAGGACGGGTTCGTGTTCCGAGTGTGGGCACCCAACGCAAAATCGGTCAGTGTTGTGGGCGATTTTAATTTCTGGAACGGTTCCGACCTGCCCATGGTCAAGTACGCCCGAGGGGTGTGGGAGGTCTGGTCTGTATATGCAAAAGAGGGGGATGCCTACAAATATCTGGTGGAGCATCATGACGGAACCTCTGTATATAAAGCCGATCCTGTGGGCTTCCGCACCTGCCGCGCGCCGGACACCTCCAGTGTGATCTGCGACCTTTCCGGCTTCCACTGGCACGATCAGGGATATTTCTCCCGTCAGGCTCAGCGCTCGGCACTGGAATCGCCCATGAATGTCTATGAGCTGCATCTGGGCTCATGGCGGCGGAAGAAGGACGGCTCGCTGTTTTCCTATGCAGAGATCGCCCCGCAGATCGCCGACTATGCAAAGAACATGGGCTACACCCACGTGGAGCTGATGCCTCTTTCTGAATATCCCTACGGCCCCAGCTGGGGCTATCAGGTCACGGGCTTTTATGCGCCCACCTCTCGGTTCGGCTCCCCCAAGGAATTCATGACTCTGGTGGACACCCTGCATCGGGCAGGGGTGGGGGTGATCCTCGACTGGGTGCCTGCCTACTTCCCCAAGGATGAATACGGTCTTTATGAATTTGACGGCACCCATACATATGAGCCGGCAGACCCCGAGATGAACGAGCAGCCCCGATGGGGCACCCGTGTTTTCGACTA
Organism: Clostridiales bacterium; assembly: GCA_019418025.1. Taxonomy (GTDB): domain Bacteria; phylum Bacillota; class Clostridia; order Oscillospirales; family Oscillospiraceae; genus Faecousia. The sequence continues at coordinate 160,508 of DYCR01000001.1, forward strand.
CGGCAGACCCGAGGTGTCCAATTTCCTGATCTCCAATGCCATCTTCTGGCTGAAGGAATACCACATCGACGGGATTCGGGTGGATGCGGTCAGCTCCATGCTGTATCTGGACTATGACCGTCCCAACTACAAGCCCAACTGCCGGGGCGGTCGGGAGAATCTGGAGGCGATCGCCTTCCTGCGCCGGCTGAACAAGGCCTGCTTTGCCCTGCGCCCCAGTGTCATTATGGCCGCCGAGGAGTCCTCTGCATTTCCTCTGGTGACGCAGCCTGACTACGTGGGGGGTCTTGGCTTCCTGTTCAAATGGAACATGGGATGGATGAACGACACACTGGATTACTTCCGGCATGACCCTCTGGACCGAAAATTCAGCCACGAAAGGCTGACAGGATCGGTGGACTATGCCTTCTCTGAAAACTATGTGCTGCCCCTGAGCCACGACGAGGTGGTCCACGGGAAATGCTCGCTTATCAGCAAAATGCCCGGGGAATACGACTGGAAGTTTGCCGATCTTCGGCTGCTTTTGGGCTATCAGATGGCCTATCCCGGCAAAAAGCTGCTGTTTATGGGGGGCGAATTCGGACAGTTCATCGAATGGAATGCAGACCAGAGTCTGGACTGGATGCTGCTTGGCTATGACCGCCACCGCCAGATGCAGGCCTTCGTTCGGGACCTGAACCACTTCTATCTGCGCAGCACCCCCCTGTGGAGCGACGACCACAGTGAGGACGGGTTCTGCTGGGTGCAGAAGGATGATCGGGACCGCAGCGTCCTTGCCTTCCGCCGGATCGATCGGCAGGGAAGGGAGCTGCTGTGCGTGATGAACTTCACGCCCGTGGCCCGGGAGGATTACCGTCTGGGGCTGCCGCAGCCGGGGACCTACCGCTGCGTCCTGTCATCGGATGAGAGAAAATACGGCGGCTTTGAGACAAAGCTGCCTGCCGTGACGGCAAAAATGGCCCCCCTCGGGGACTATGACTATTCCGGCAGCTTCCGGCTGGCACCCATGAGCGCGGCCTTCTATGTCAGAGAGGACGAGGCTCGGGGATGACCCGAAACACGATCACGACCGGGCTTTGCCCGCAATCATAAGGAACATGAAAATACAACAAACAAAGGAGCTGTGACCATGTATTTCCACAAAAAGCGATGCATCGCAATGCTTCTGGCCGGCGGTCAGGGCAGCAGACTGAAGGTCCTTACAGAGAAAACCGCCAAGCCGGCGGTACCCTTTGGCGGAAAATATCGGATCATCGATTTCCCACTGAGCAACTGTGTCAATTCCGGCATCGATACGGTGGGCATCCTGACCCAGTATCAGCCTCTTGAGCTGAATGAGTACATCGGAAACGGTCAGCCATGGGGCCTGAACAAGACCCACAGCTGCGCCCAGATCCTGCCCCCCTATGAGCGGCACGACAAAAAGAGCGGCTGGTACAAGGGGACGGCAAATGCCATCTATCAGAACATCGATTTTGTGGATCGGTTCGATCCTGACTATGTGGTGATCCTGTCCGGCGACCATATCTATAAGATGGACTATGCGGCAATGGTAGCTTACCACGAAAAGAATGAGGCATCCTGCACCATCGCTGTTCGGGATGTCCCCCTTGAGGAGGCCTCCCGCTTCGGTATCCTGAACACCAACCCCGATAACTCCATCTATGAATTTGAGGAAAAACCCGCAAAGCCCAAGTCCACCAATGCTTCCATGGGCATCTATGTGTTCAACTGGAAGGTGCTGAGGGAGGCGCTGATCAGCGACGAGGAGGACCCCAATTCCTCCAATGACTTCGGAAAGAACATCATCCCCAAGCTTCTGGCAGCCGGACACAAGCTGATGGCCTACACCTTCAACGGCTACTGGAAGGACGTTGGCACCCTTGATTCCCTGTGGGAGGCCAACATGGAGCTTCTGGGCAAGGAGCCGGCCTTCAACATCCGCGGGGACGAGCGGTTCAAGATCTATGCCCGCAACAGCGCCCTGCCCTCTTCCTACATCGACGAAGGGGCAAAGACCGTCAACTGCTTCATTGCAGAAGGCTCGGAGGTCTACGGCACCGTCCGCCACAGCATCATCTCCGTGGGCTGCTCGGTGGGCGAGGGGGCACTGGTGGAGGATTCTGTCATCATGCCCGGGGTGTCTATTGCGCCCGGTGCGGTGGTCCGCCATGCCATCATCGGCGAAGGCACCCAGATCGGACGGGGGGCCGTGGTAGGCGGCGCCTTTGCTCCGGAGGAAAAGAAGAAGATCAGCGTCACCCATAAAAATGCCGTGGTTGCAGCAGGGTCTGTACTCCTGCCCGGCGAAATGCTGTAAGGAGGTAGGAAGCTATGACCATTCAGGGTATCGTTTTTGCAAATATTTATGACAGCTCTCTGGGCGAGCTGACCAACAAGCGCACCATGGCCAGTCTGCCCTACGGCGGACGCTATCGCCAGATCGACTTTACGCTGTCGAACATGTCCAATGCAAACATCCGCCACATCGGCATCATCTCCCGCTATAACTATAAGTCCCTCATGGCCCACATCGGCTCCGGCGAGGAGTGGGATCTGGAATTGCAGGACGGAGGTCTTGAGTATCTGACCCCCTATGCCCTCAGCTCCAGCTCCGGATACCGGGGCAAGCTGGAGGCCCTCCATGCATTTATGGACTATCTGGAAAAGGGGGACGAGGACGGCTATGTGGTGCTGTCGGATTCCAGTGTCCTGTGCAATATGGATCTCAACAAGGCCATCGAGGCCCACATCGACAGCGGCAGGGATATGACCATCATCGCCAAGGCCGGCGTGGCCAACGGGCACAAGCAGCTGGATCTTGCCATGAAGCTGGACGAGGCCGGACAGATCGAGGATATGGCGGTGGACTATGTGGCCCCGGGGGACTACCTTGCCTCCATAGGGATCTTCATCATCAAAAAGCGCCTGCTGATGGAACATGTGGAGAACCGCTATGCCCGGAATTACTACCGCTTTGAGCGGGATCTCATCCTGCCCCTGTGGCAGCAGAAGGAGCTTACCGTCAATGTGTATAACTTCGACGGGGTGGCGCTGTTCAACGAATCCCCCGAGGAATACTACAAGGCAAACCTTGCGCTGCTTGACAAGGACGTTCGGGACGGCCTGTTCCGGGACCGCCCCATCTACACCAAGGTCCGTGACCGGGTCCCCACCTATTACGGCGAAAACACCAACATCGACAACTGCGTTGTGGCAGACGGCTGCATGCTGGAGGGCAACGCAAAGCATTCGGTCCTGTTCCGTCAGGTCACACTGGGGGCAGGGGCCAACGTAGAGGACTGCCTGATCATGAACGACTCGGTGGTGGGCGAGAACAGCGAGCTGAAGTGTGTCATTCTGGATAAAAATGTCACGGTCCGCCCCGGTGCCAAGCTGATCGGCACGCCCCAGAATCCCATTATCATCAAAAGAGGCGAAACGGTATGAAAATTGCCATCTTAGCGTCCGAGGGCGCACCCTATGCAAAATCCGGCGGACTGGGCGACGTGATGGAGGCTCTGCCTGCGGCCCTGTCCAGAATCCCGGGCAATCAGGTGATGCTGATCCTGCCCTACTACAAAAAGATCAAGGAAAACCCCAATTACCCCGTGGAGCTGGTGGTGGAGCTGGAGGTCCAGCTGGGCTGGCGCAGGCAGTATGCCGGCATCATGCGCCTGACCAACCGCAAGGACGACGTGACCGTTTACTTCGTGGACAGCGAATACTATTTCGGCTCCAGAGAGGGAGCCATCTACGGTCAGGGGGATGACGGGGAGCGGTTCGCCTTCTTCTCAAAGGCCTGTTTGGATGCCCTGATCGCCATGGGGCAGATCCCTGACGTGATCCAGTGCAACGACTGGCAGTGCGGCATGGTCCCCACCTATCTCAAGGCCATGTACCGCCCCATGCTCCCCAACACCAAGTGCATGTACACCATCCACAACATCGAGTATCAGGGATGGGCGGATGCCGGATTCTTTGACGACGTTTTGCAGCTGCCTTGGGAATACCGCAGCTGTCTTGACATGAACGGCTCGGTGAATGTGATGAAGGCCGCCATTGAGACCTGCGACATGGTCACAACGGTGTCGGAGACCTATTCCCGGGAGCTGATGTACCCCTACTACGCCCACGGTCTGGACAGCGTCATTGCGGGAAATGTCTGGAAATTGACGGGGATCACCAACGGGATCGACGTGAATACCTTTAATCCGGAGACGGACCCGGCGCTGCCGGCGCATTACAACGCAGACACCTTCCGTCAGGGCAAGGCCAAATGCAAGGCCGCCCTTCAGGAGGAGCTGGGTCTGCCGGTGGAGCCGGAGGTGCCGCTGCTGGTCATGGTCACGAGACTGGCCGGACACAAGGGTCTGGACCTGCTGTGCTACATTGCCCGCAGACTGCTCAACGAGGAAAAGCTGCAAATTGCCATCCTCGGCACGGGGGAGGCCCAGTATGAGAGCTTCTTCCGGGGTCTGGAGGCGGAATACCCCGACCGTGTCAGCGCAAAGATCACCTTTGATCTGGCTCTGGCCTCCCGTATGTATGCCGGCGGCGACATCTACATGATGCCGTCGAAGTCCGAACCCTGCGGTCTGAGCCAGATGAACGCCATGCACTATGGCACGGTGCCTGTGGTCCACGCCACCGGCGGACTGAAGGACACCGTCCCCGGGGTGGATGACAACGGCGAGAACGGCTTGGGCTTCAGCTTCCAAAGCTACAACGGGGATGACTTCCTCTGGGCGCTGAAGCGGTGCCTTGGGCTGTATCAGCACAACCGTGCAGCCTTTGAAGCCTTGCAGCATCGGGGCATGACCACCGATTTCAGCTGGGACGTGCCTGCCGGAAGATACATGGATCTGTTCTGCTCCATGTGCAGCAGATAAAACCGATACCCGGCAGGGTCTGGAAACAGACCCTGCGGGGGCTTGCCCGAAAACCCATCAGGGCTTTCGGGCAAATTTTTCGCCTGACGGGTGCGCCGACTGCCGGATGCGTGGCAGCATGCGGCATTGTCAGGCGCGGCGGCATTTTCCCGAGGGTCACGGCCGCCGCTGAAACATATTTGTGTTTTTCCGCAAAAGCGGCAAACTCTGCGAGGCTTTTTTGATATGCTGATAAAGGGTCTGGCGGCAGACCCTTTGTGACGTATGAACGGAGCCTATCAAAATTTACCGACTAGGAGATTACCATGCGAATCCTGTTCGACAGCAAACAGTTACAGTACAAAGATCCCTTCGGGACCCTGACACCCGGGCAGCGGTGCAGACTGAACCTGCACATTCCGGCGACGGTCCCCGCCACCAAGGTCGAGTGCCTTGTAAGGTGGGAAAACGGCGAAGCCTGCAAAAGCTTCCCCATGCACCGCAGCAGGACAGAAGGGGCCTACGAGATCTACTCCGGCGAAATTGCGTTGGATGAGCTGGGGCTGTATTTTTACTATTTTTACATTTCCAAGCCCGACGGGGGCTTCCGCCTGTTCAAGCAGGGGGACGACACCAATATGGAGGCCGGTGACCTGTGGCAGGTCAGCTGCATCCCGGCAGACTTCACCACGCCGGACTGGGCAAAGGGGGCGATCATTTACCAGATCTTCCCTGACCGCTTCTGCAAGGCCGGACAGGTGGAGCTTTCGGGCAAGCTGGAGCCATACACCGTCCACGGTGACTGGTATGAGGATGTATCCTGGCAGCCAGACGAGGACGGGACAGTGCTGAACAATGACTTTTTCGGCGGGAATTTTCAGGGTATCACCAAAAAAATGGACTATTTGGCGGATCTGGGGGTGGGGATCGTATACCTGAATCCCATCAGCAAGTCCTTCTCCTCCCACCGCTATGATACCGGCGACTACAAGACCCCCGACCCTATGCTCGGAACAGAGCGGGATTTTGCCGAGCTTTGCCGAGCCGCCCACCAGCGGGGGATCAAGGTGGTACTGGACGGGGTGTATTCCCATACCGGCTCCAACAGCCTGTATTTCAATCGGGAGGGCGCTTTTTCCGGCGTGGGAGCCTATCAGTCGCCGGATTCGCCCTACCATGACTGGTACACCTTCTATGACTATCCCGATTCCTATCACAGCTGGTGGGGCTTTGACACCCTGCCCACCGTCCGGAAAATGGACCCGGGGTTTATCGACTATATCATCGAGGGGGCCGACAGCGTGGTGGCCCACTGGATGGGTCTGGGAGCCGACGGGTTCCGTCTGGATGTGGTGGACGAGCTGCCCGATGAATTTGTCCTTAGACTGAAAAACAGGATACGGCAGATCGATCCGGAGGCACTGCTCATCGGCGAGGTGTGGGAGGATGCCTCCAACAAGGTGGCCTATGACGTGCGCCGCCGATACTTCGTGGATGCGGAGCTGGATTCCCCCATGAACTACCCCTTCCGCAAGGCAATCATCCGCTTTATGCGGAAATTTGACGATGGACGGGAGCTGAGGGATACGGTCATGTCCATCGTGGAGAACTATCCGCCTCAGGTAATGGCCTGCACCATGAACCTGCTCGGCACCCACGACACCCCCAGAATCCTCACGGCGCTGATGGATGACTTTGACGGGGACCGTGCCGAAAAGGCCCACCGCCGCCTGACCAGAGGTCAGTGGCTCACGGCGATGGAGCGGCTGCAAGCGGCCTCCTTCCTGCAATACATGCTGCCCGGAGCGCCCAGTATCTACTACGGCGACGAGGCAGGGATGGAGGGCTACGGCGATCCCTTCTGCCGCAGGACCTTCCCTTGGGGCAGGGAGGAGCCTCAGCTACAGGACCACTACCGCCGTCTGGGCAGGCTGCGCAGGGAGTCGGAGGTGCTGAGACTGGGAGACATTCAATTTTTCCGTTACAGCAATCTTCAGCTGGGCTTTACCCGGACATATCAGGGAAAAAGCTTGAAAATCTATATCAATCGAAGCTCGGACAATTGGACGGTCCCGGCAGGGACGCTGCTTCTGGGGCATCATTTACTGGATGTGGGAGCCGACGGCATTTGTCTGGGACACATGGGATACTGCGTGGTGGAGTCATGACAGAGGAACGATATTTGACCGGATATTGCAGACAATTGGATGCCGGACGCATGGTGGAGGTCCTTGTGGAGGACGGCCGTGTGACAGAGGTGGACTGCTGCTACGGCGTGTGCGCCTTTGAGGGCAGCTGCACCGTTGCAAAGGCCATTGAGGAATGGAAAGCAAAAGCAGGCTGCGAAGGGTAAAATACCACTTTCGGCATGCAAAACAGCGTGTCAAAGCTTATCATTTTGCAGTGAAAATGCAAAAAGCTGCCCGAACCCTCCGAAAGAGGCTTCGGGCAGTCTGTAAGGGCCGCCCATCTGATGATGGGCGGCCCTTTGGTGTATAGAGTAATACGTTTTTATGCAAGGCTTGCAAGGTATTCTTCTGCCTGATGGACGGCAACGGCTCCGTCTGCCACGGCGGTGACCACCTGACGGACCTGCTTGGTGCGGACATCGCCCACGGCATAGACACCGGGCAGATTGGTCTGGGTGGACTCGCCTGCCACGATATATCCGGAAGGGTCCAGCTCCACCTGACCGGCAACCAGCTCGGTGGTGGGCTTTCTGCCGATGCTGACGAAGATGCCGTCGGTCTCCACAGTGGTCTCTTCGCCGGTATTCACATCCTTGAGCTTCACGGCATAGAGCTTTTCCTCAGCCAGCAGCTCGCTGACGGCGCTGTTCCAGTGGAACTCCACGTTTTCGGCCTCCATCAGGGGCTTGTGGTAGATCTTGGTAGCGCGCATGGTGTCTCTGCGGTGGACCAGAATGACCTTCTTTGCCACTCTGGACAGCAGCAGGGCATCTGCCGCGGCAGTATTGCCGCCGCCGACCACGACCACGGTCTTGCCGCGGTAGAACATGCCGTCGCAGGCGGCGCAGTAGTTGACGCCCTTGCCCACCAGAGCCTGCTCGTTGGCAATGCCCAGCTCCCGGTGAGCCGCGCCGGTGGAGATGACCACGGTGCGGCCGTAGAAGGTACCCTCGGAGGTCTCGACGACCTTGATCTCGGATTTCAGATCCAGTCGGGTCACGTCGGCAAGCTCTGACTTTGCGCCGAAGCGCTCGGCACCGGCCTGCATCTTCTGGCCCAGAGTGAAGCCGTCCACGCCCTCTTCAAAGCCGGGGTAGTTATCGATCTGGGCAGTCAGCGCCATCTGACCGCCTGCGGACAGCCGCTCGATGATCAGGGTGTCCAGTCCGGCACGGGTGCCGTAGAGTGCGGCGGTGTAGCCGCCGGGGCCGCCGCCCACAATAATCAAATCATATATGTGATCCATCATAACCTCCTCGGCTCAGCCCATATGCTCCTGAATGAATTCCTCGATAGCGGCCTTGGATTCCGGCGCCACGATGGAGCCCAGAGCCTCGCCCTTGTGGTACAGCACCAAGGTGGGGATCACCTCGATATGCTCCTTGTTTGCGATCTCGGAATTTTCGTCGATGTTCATTTTGGCGATGACCAGCTTGTCGGAGTACTGCTCGCCGATCTTGTCGTATGCGGGGGCGATCCGACGGCAGTACACACACCAGGGAGCCCAAAAATCTACCAGAACGGGCTTCTCGCCCTCATTTACGTATTGATGAAACAGTTCAGAGTTCAGTTCGATAACAGCCATTTTTCATAGCTCCTTTCCTTAATTCGTGTCCTTAGTATATCCCAAGATCCTGTCATCTTCTGTGATAATATCACATTTTGTTCATTTGGAATTTTGGGGAAGGTATGCTATAATCTGGGTAACATGATAATATGGAGGTGAATACCATCGGATTCGATGGTAAAGGATATGAGAAAATGGATACGCGGAATCCTGCTTGTGATCTGTCTGGGGGTGATGTGCTACTCGGGCTATCAGCTCTACACCATTTACAGCGCCTATTCTCAGGCGGAGAAGGTCTATGCCGACACCTCGGACAAGTACGTCAGACCGGCTGCGGGCAAGACCGAAAGCACCGACCCCTCGGCACCCACCCAGCCGCTGAGGCTTGCCCCCATTCAGGTGGATTTTGATGCCCTGCTTCAGGAGAACAAGGACGTGAAGGGATGGATTTATGTCCCCGACACCAACCTGAACTATCCCATCGTGCAGGCTGAGGACAATGACTATTATCTGCGGCGGATGCTTGACGGCAACTATAACCACTCCGGCTCCATCTTTATGGACTACCGCAACAACGAAAAATTTACCGACTATAACAGCATCATCTACGGTCACAACATGAACAACGACAGTATGTTTGCCATGCTGTCGAAGTATCAGAAGCAGGAATTTTATGAGGAGCATCCGGTGATGTACCTGCTGACCCCGGATGCAGACTATCAGCTGGATATCATTGCATCGGTTCAGGTGGGGGCCGACTCCGACCTGTACACCTTCCCCCAGACCCGGGAGGAATTTGACGATTACCTGAACCGGCTGATGAAGAAGTCCGTGCTGTCTCTGGACGTGGATCTGGAGGCGGTGGAGCGGACGGTGATGCTCTCGACCTGCTCTTATGAGTATCAGGATGCCCGATATGTGGTGGTCGCATCCATGACCAAGCTGGACCGCCTGCCTCAGACCGCTCCGGCGGAATGACGGCCCTGTTTACGGAAACTTTACATAGAATTGATTTTTGCTTGATTGTTTTGCCCTTGGATTGCGATATAATCGTCATGTAATCAGAATATCTAAGAAAAATGTCAATAGAAAGGATTCTATATGATTCAGTTTGAACAGAAAAAGGGCTTCATCTGCGATATGGATGGAGTCATCTACCACGGAAATAAGATCTTACCCGGTGTTGCAGAGTTTATCGACTGGCTCCACCGTGAAAAAAAGGAATTTTTGTTCCTGACCAATAACAGCGGCTCCACCCCCAAGGAGCTGCAGCAGAAGCTGGCGAGAATGGGTCTTGATGTGCCGGAGAAGCACTTCTATACCAGTGCCTTGGCTACCGCTGCATTTTTGAAGGAGCAGTCTCCCGGATGCTCGGTGTATGCCATCGGTGAGGCCGGACTGCTCAATGCCCTGTATGATGCAGGCATCACCATGAACGACGTGAACCCGGACTATGTGGTCATGGGCGAGGGCAAGGCCTATTCTCTGGATACCCTGACCAAGGCCACCAATCTGGTGATGAAGGGCGCAAAGCTCATCGGCGCAAACTCGGACCTCTCCGGTCCCATTGAAAACGGCATCGCCCCTGCCTGTCGGGCACTGGTGGCCCCCATCGAGATGGCCACCGGGACTCAGGCCTACTTCTGCGGCAAGCCAAACCCCCTGATGATGCGCACGGGTCTGCGGATGCTGGGCTGTCACTCCTCCGAGGCGGTGATGGTCGGCGACCGGATGGACACCGACATCATCTCCGGCATGGAAAGCGGCATGTCCACCATTCTGGTGCTGACCGGCGTGTCCACTCAGGAGACCCTGAGGACCTTTGCCTACCGTCCCACCATGGTACTGGGCGGCGTGGGCGACATCGTCAAGCAGGCAAATCTGCAAAAGAAGTCTGCCCCTGCAAAGTAAGAAAATCAGACAGCCCGAAAGCCCCTTTGTGGGTTTTCGGGCTTTTTGCCGTGTGCAGAGGCTACCGGCAGCTTTTGGTACAGTCCCTTGGGTGCATCCCCTGAGGGACTGAATTTTTTGCGGAAAACGGTTGACAAATGAAAGAGAATTTGTATAATGAACAATGTTCATATTGAGGAGGATTCGGATATGCGCACCATGGTAACATCCAAGGAAGAGATATTGGCATCGAGCAGACAGCTCATCTGCCGTCAGGGCTGGTCAGCCATCAACATTCGTTCCGTGGCAAATGCCTGCGGTGTGTCAGTGGGGGCGATCTACAACTATTTTGGCTCCAAAACCGAATTGGTCGGCGCCACGGTGGAGAGCATCTGGTGCGACATTTTCTGCCGTCCGGACAGCGACGATGTCTTTGCCTCCACGCTGACGATCCTCACGTGGATCTACCGGCGGATGGAGTACGGTGCCCGGCAGTATCCCGGATTTTTTGCCCTGCACCCCATCGTGTATCTGGATGCGGAGCAGAATGACGGCAGACAGCGGATGCAGCAGAGCTGGCAGCATATCAAGGATGTGCTGTGCGACGTGATGGAACACGACCCCCATATCCGACCGGATGCCTTTACTGCGGAGTTTACCATGGAGGGCTTTGCAGACCTGCTGTTCTCGCTGATCGTTTCTGCCCTGATTCGGGGGGAATATGACCCCTCGGCGGTACTGGAAACGGTGCGGCGGACCCTTTATGCCTGATGCTGCAAGGCTTATGAGACTTTTTCACGATTTCAAGGAACATCCCACAGGTGTGTGGGATATTCTTTCACAGTTAAATGAACGTTGTTCATTATAGGAGGATCATGATGTACGTAAAGAAAAACAATCTGCTTTTACTGGCCTGCGCCGTGTGGGCCGCTGCGGGCTTCAATGTTCTGCGGATCGGAGTGGCTGCATATCCTGCATATCTGTCGGCAGTGAATTTCCTGCTGTCGCTCCTTGTTTTTGCAGTTTTTCAGATATTTATCTTCGGAAAGCTTGTGAAAAAACACACCGCAAGGATCATGGGCTCCACCCAGGAGCGTCAGTTTATTCTGAGCTTCTTCGACAAAAAGTCCTTTTTCATCATGGCGGTGATGATGGGCGGCGGCATTCTGCTGCGCAGATTTCGACTGGTGCCGGAGGGATTCATTGCCGTGTTTTACACGGGACTGGGCGCGTCGCTGCTTCTAGCAGGGGTCCGCTTTGGCATGAGCTTTGGAAAAACAGCTGTCTCAGCTGAAAAATAAGAACCAAAAGGAGAAGATGATGATGAAGCGTTACACCAACCCCACCCTGATTTATGCCGTTATGGCCATGATTTTCGGGGTATTTTACCGAGAATTCACAAAAATTGCAGACTTTACGGGGAAAACCGTCCTTTCCGTGATGCACACCCATTATTTTGTACTGGGGATGATTTTTTTCCTGCTGCTGCTCCTGCTTGAGAAGTCCTTCCGGTTCTCCACGGCAAAAACCGGAAAAATTCTGGCATGCTACCACGTGGGGCTGAACATCTCCGGCGGTGCTTTTCTGGTGCGGGGCGTGCTTCAGGTGCAGGAAACGGTGCTTTCCTCCGGACTGAATGCCGCAATTTCCGGCATCGCCGGCATCGGACACATCCTACTGGGGGTCAGCGTGATCCTGCTGCTGCTTCAGGTGAAGCGGGCCGCGGAAAAATAACCGTAACAGATACAGCCGGAGCTGCCGCACCCCTGCGGCGGTCCCGGCTTTACTTTTTTTCGGGCAGACCGTATAATGGCATCAACAACAGACCGCCCATGGGGCGCATTTTGCAGGAGGAAACGGTTCATGAAACTCATTCACACGTCGGATTGGCACTTTGGCATGCCCCTCGGCACGGACAGCTACGAGGCCTGCCAGCGGTTTTTTCTGGAGCAGCTGTATGAGCTGATCCGAAAGGAGGGGGTCGGGGCAGTGCTGTGCGCCGGAGATATCTACGACAGCAGCGTCACCAATGCAGAGGCCATCGGGCTGTTCAACGAGGCCGCCACGAAGCTGTGCGCAGAGCTTGGGGTGAAATTCATCCTGATCGCCGGAAATCACGACAGCGCCGCCCGGCTTTCTGCCTGCAAGGAGCTGCTGAAGGCCTCCGGCATGTATGTTTCCGGCAGACTGGAGCGCAGCGTGGAGCCGGTGATGCTGGACGGGGGAAAGGTGGCGGTGTACAGCCTGCCCTATTTCACCCGGGACGAGGCGGCGGCCCTGTATCCGGAGATGAAGGACAAGCTCCGCTCTCAGGAGGAGGCCTATCAGGTGGTTTGTGAGAAGCTCCGGCAGGATATGGACCCCTCCTGTAGGAATATCGTCATGAGCCATGCCTACATCGTCAATGCTGAGCTGTCTGATTCCGACCGCTCGGCAAAGGTGGGCTTTGCCTCGGCAGTGTCAAAGGACGTGTTTCGCGGCTTCGACTATGTGGCACTGGGTCATATCCACAAGCCTCAGGTGATCGCCCCCCACATCCGATACAGCGGCAGCCCCGTCAAGTATTCCTTCGGGGCGGAGGAGCGTCAGGAAAAGGGTGTGGTCCTCATCGACACCGACACCATGGAGCAGACCTTTGTGCCGCTGCGACCCCTGCGGGACAGACGGACCGTGACGGGGACCTATGAGGAGCTGATTGCCCGTCAGGAGGAGCTGAAGGGGGACTATCTGCGCCTGGAGGTCACGGACCGGTATGCAGGGCTTGAGCTTCAGGCGGATCTGAAGGAGCGTTTTCCCTATTTACTGGAGCTGGTGGGCAAAAGCGTCTCGGCGGAGGAGGAGACCTCCTCGCTGTCGGTGGAGGAGCTGGAGAAGCTCAGCGAGACGGACATTATGATGAAATTTTTCGCAGAAAGCTATCAATATGAGCCTACGGCCGAGGAGATCGAGGCATTTGAGCGGGTGCTTGCGGAGATCGAAAAGGAGGAGGAGCTGTCATGAGACCCATTTGTGTGCGTTTTCAGTGCTTCGGGCCCTATATGGACCTGCAGACCATCGACTTTACACAGCTGCAAAAAAACGGACTGTTCCTGATCTCCGGAGAAACAGGCTCCGGCAAGACCACCATTCTGGATGCCATGTGCTATGCCCTCTACGGCAGATCCAGCGGAGGTCTGCGGGGGGATCTGTCGGTGATGCGGTGCAAGCAGGCCGCCCCTCAGCAGGAGACCTTTGTGGAGTATATCTTTGAAAGCGGCGAAAACCGATATCGGTTCTATCGGGCCATCAAGCCGAAAAAGAAGCGCAAACCGGCGGAGGAGGGCGAAAAAAAGCAGATTGCCGACTATAACGTCACCTGCGAGTGCCAGATCTGGCAGGACGGCGCCTTTGTCCCGATGCCCGATTCCAAGGATAAGGTGACGTTTTTAAACGAAAAGGCAAAGCAGCTCATCGGGCTGACCTATGACCAGTTCCGTCAGGTCATCATCCTGCCCCAAGGGCAGTTTGAGAAGCTTCTGGTGTCGGATTCGGAGGAGAAGGAGAAGATCCTCGTGACCTTGTTCCATGCCGAGCGGTGGCAGAAAATGGCGGTGAAGCTGTATGAGCAGGCGGACCGCCGGAGCAAGGCACTGGATCGGGAGAAGCTGCTGATTCAGGAAAAGCTGAAGGGCTACGGCTGCCAGAGTCCGGAGCAGCTGCAGGAAAAGACGGAGGAGGCGGCACTTCAGGTGGCGCAGCTTCAGCAGCAGCTGAAGGCACTGGAGGCAGAGACGGCGGACAGGCGGGCAAAGCAGGAGGCGGCCCTGCTTGAAAATCGGGATTTTGAGCAGAGGGATCTGCTCAGAGCCAGACTGGAGGGGCTTGCAGCCAAGGCGCATCTGGTTTCTCGGGAGGAGGCAGTGCTGCGGCTTGCCCAACGGGCGGAGACCATCGGACCGCTGTTTGCCCGATATCAGCTGGCACTGGAGCGGAAAACCAAGGCAGAGCGGGACATGCAGCAGGCCGCTGCGGCTCTGACCTCGGCAGAGGCAGGGCTGACGGAGGCGGCCCGTCGGCAGATGCTTCACGAAAACCGCCGACCGGGCTATGAGGCCGGCACCCAAAGGGTCATCGTCCTTGAAAACGCTCAGGGGGTCTATGGGTCTCTGGGGGAAAAGGAGCATCAGGCGGCGCAGGCGAAAAATGCCATGGAAATGGGGCAGAGGGAGCTTGCCAAGGCCCAACGGGAGCTGTCTGATGCCCAGTGCCGCTGGGAGCAGACCATCGGGCAGCAGAAGCAGTCCACCGAGGCATTTTACCATGCGCAGCAGCTGTACCTTGCCGGGATCGGCAGCACCCTTGCCCAGAAGCTCCATGAGAATGAGCCCTGTCCGGTCTGCGGCAGTCTGAGCCATCCCTGTCCGGCAAAGCCGGCGGAGGGGCATGTGACCGAGGCGCAGCTGGATGAGCTGTCTGAGGCCATGGGCCAAGCCAACCGACGGGAGGAGCTTGCCCGAAAATGCCGGATGGATGCAGAGCAGAAGCGGAATGAGGCTCAGGGACAGTATGCCGTGCAGCAGCAGCGCTGTGCCGTGGCGGAGGCAGAGTATCAGCAGGCACTGGCTCAGCGGATCGAGGGCATCGAGACGCAGCAGCAGCTGACCGGAACGATCCGGCAGCTGAAGCGGGCCATTGCGGACTTTGAGCAGGAGGAGGAACTGGTCCGGCAGACCCTCAACGAGGCCCAGAGCAATTTGCAGGCGGCCCAAATCAGGCAGGAGAGGGCCGAAAAGGATGGGCAGGATGCCTTGCAGGACTTTACGCAGGAGCAGACCCAGTGGGAGACGGCCAGACAGGATGCAGGCTTCGACAGCAATGAGCAGTACCACGGGGCCTGCATGGATGCAGCGCAGATGCACGCCCGCACCAAGGCGGTAATGGAGTATCAGGCGAGCCTGAAGCATGCTCAGGAGGAGCTGTCGGCCCTTGAGGCGCAGCTTCAGGGGCGCAGTCAGCCGGATGTGGCGGCGGTCAAGGCGCAGCTTGAGCAGGCGCAGCAGCAGGCAGATGCCGTGAAGGGGCAGTATCTGCTGAAGGAAAATGCCCAAAAGACCATGGCACAGGATGCTCAGACACTGGCCCTGCGGTGGGAGGACTACACGCATCAGCGCCTCCGGTGCGATGAATCGGTGGTGTTTGCCAAGCGGCTGCGGGGAGACTACGGTGTGAGCCTGCAGCGGTATGTCCTAGGCGTTATGTTAACATCTATCACCGCGGCAGCAAACCGCCTGCTGAAAACCGTCTACGGCGGCAGATATCAGCTCTACCGCACCAACGAGGCGTCAGGCTCTGTCCGAAAGCGGGGACTGGAGCTGGAGGTGGCGGATCGGGACGGGCGCAGGAGCGTCACCACCCTCTCCGGCGGCGAAAAATTCCTGCTGGCGCTGAGCCTTGCCATCGGTCTTTCTACGGTGGTGCAGGCTCAGGGCGGCGGTGTCCGTCTGGAGGCCATGTTCATCGACGAGGGCTTTGGCTCTCTGGATCGGAAGTCCATCGACGATGCACTGGAGATCCTTCAGGGCATCCGGCGAAGCTCCGGCCTTGTGGGCATCATTTCCCACGTGGAGCGTCTGGCTGAGACGATCCCCGCCAAGATCGAGATCACCAAAACCGCAGACGGCAGCCGGTGCCGGATATCCTGCTGAGGGGGCGAAGGGACACAGACCCTGACATTCTGCATAAACCCAAGGGGGATTTCTTTGGGCAAAATATCCGGCAGATTGTACAAAAACACAGGGGAAAATTTGCGCAGGATGCAGATGGAATAAAATTACAGGTGTGATATAATGAACGGGAACTGAATATGCTTTTTGTGGCTCCGGGGCGGTAACAGTCCCGGGGATGAACAAGGGAATCGGGTGAAAATCCCGGACGGAATACGCCGCTGTGTGCATGGGAGTTTATGATCTTGTTGACGAAAGTCAGTCACTGAGGAATTGGGAAGGCAGAGATCGTAAGCGCGGAACGCTCCAAACCATGTGAGTCAGAAGACCTACAAAAGGGAAAATCGGGAACTTCGTGCCGACAGAAATACGACTGTGGCGAATTGTCAGAAATGACAGTTCGCCACATTTTTTTGCGGGTACGGGTCAAATAAAAAGTGTGAAAGGAAAGAAATACCATGAACACAAAGCTGTCAAGGCGAGTGCTTGCGCTGCTGCTGGCGATGGTCATGATTGCAGGCGTCCTGCCGCAGTCGGCCTTTGCCCATCCGGTGCAGGGCTCCGATACTCAGGTCATCGCAGACGGACAATCTGTGGAGCTGCCTGAGTATATTTTTACGGATTCATGGAATCCGGAGTACGATGTACTGTATCACGAGGAGGGAAAAACCTACACCCGCGGCGGAGAGACCGTGACCTTCCCGGATGCATCCACGGTCATGGTGGGGCAGAAGTCCCATGCAATCAAAAATGCCGTGACCAAGGTGTCGGTGAAAACCGCCGAGGGCAAGACCGAGATCACCCTCAGCAACCTGAACACCCCTGTGGGCAGCATCTCCGGGGCGTGGAACTCCACGTTTGAGGGCAGATTTGCCCTGCATTATCAGCAAAACGGACAGCCGGTCAAGGGAGCGGAAACCGATCGGATCTCTCTGCTGAGCCTGACGGTGGACACCCCCAAGGCCGGAACCTACACCCTGACCGGCGGTAAGCTGTTCGAGGGTGCCAATACATACAGCCCGGGATTTGACTTCAAAGACGGCAAAGGCACCGTCAAGGAGCGGGAGTTTGGCTATCTGCCGGATATCACCTTCACGGTGGAGTCTGAGCAGCCTGCCCCTCCTGTCAAGCCTGAGCCTCCTGCCAAGCCCGAGCCTCAGCCTGAGGAAACCGTCCCTTTCACCGCAAAACTGGGAGAAAATGCGCTGACAGTCCAGAAGGTGGAGGACGTGCGCTGTGATGCAACATTCCAGAATGTCCCTGTCTACCAGATCACCATTCCTGCCGGTACCAAGGACAAGACCCTGTCCATCAGCGGACTGAAGGACTGGGGATATATCGAAAATGCCTGCATCGGCGCCAGTGACGGCACCATCGCAGATCAGGTCTGGCAGACCAATATTCTGGGAAAAGACCAATATTATCATCTGAGCAAGAGCCGTCAGGGTTTCCACATCACCTTCAAGCATCTGGGTGATTTTGAGCCTGCTGCCCCCGTGATCCCCTTTACGGCAAAGGCAGGAGAGCAGAGCCTGACGGTCATCAAGCAGCCCCGTGCCGGACAGCGTGGCTATGACCTGTACACGGTGCAGGTCCCCAAGGGGGTCAAGGATGCCAATGTGCAGCTGGGCGGCCTGAAGGGTCTGTCCTACATGCAGAACAAGCTGAGCGGTGAGCTGAAGGAAATCACCGACGATCCTTGGTCGGTGAAGCTCCTTGGCAAGGACGAATATCTCATCATCCGTGATATCGGGCGGAGACTGAACTACGAGATCCGCTTCCAGAAGGAGGAGCTGCCGCAGGTTCCTGTGCTGCTGACCGGACAGATGGACGGCGTATTCCTGCTGCCGCCGGAAACTGCGGTGCAGCTGGAGCCGGGTCTGGCAGCAGGCCTTGGATACCAATACGGCGACGGCATCAAGGAAGGTGACGTGACGGTACTCGATGCCCTTGTAAAGATGCACCAGATCGTCCTCGGTGAGGATGATATCACCGAATACTTCAAGGTCAACGAATCCGGCTGGATCACCCGTGTCTTTGGCGAGGACACCACCGCAGTCGGCTATATGCAAAACGGCGAGATGCCCACCACCGTGTGCAACGAAACGGTGCTGCATCCCAACGACAACTTCCAGTTCTTCAACTATCAGGATACCACCGGCTATTCCGACAAGGCGGCATGGCTGGAGCAGGAGGGGCAGAAGCAGGATCACTTTGACGTGGAGCAGGGCAAGCCCCTGACGCTGACCGTCAGAAGCAAGGACTATTCCGGCAATGTGTCCCCCGTTTCCGGTGTGCAGCTTGC
The DNA here is from genome assembly GCA_019418025.1 of Clostridiales bacterium. Lineage (GTDB taxonomy): Bacteria > Bacillota > Clostridia > Oscillospirales > Oscillospiraceae > Faecousia. The sequence goes on from DYCR01000001.1 coordinate 179,032, forward strand.
CACGGTGGACGAAAACGGCAATACCACGCCCATTGACGGCGCAGTTACCAAGGCAGACGGCACGGTGTCGGCCACCTTCGATGCACCCGGCAGCTATACCCTCACGGTCCTCAGCTCCGACACCACAAAGGTCATCATGCCCATTGCCCATGTGGCGGTGACCAAGCCTCAGCCGGAGGAGATCCCCATGGCAGATCCGTCGATCCCGGACGATTTCGAGAACGACCTCTGGCTCCAGTATAACTATCTGCAAATGAAGGTGGGCGACAATGCCACCATCTATCCCAGACGTGTGCCCCAGATCATTGACAGCGCCATCGGCAACAGCGTCTCAAGACCCAATTTCCACTTTGAGATCATCCGCGGCAATTCTGTGACTCTGGACAAAACCCAGAGCAATGATCGGGCGCAGGTGCGCGCGGTGCATGATGGCGTGTCCATCGTGAAGGTCACCTATGACGCACTGGGCAAATACGGCGCATCCAGCAGGGTCAACACCGCTTACGTGGTCTATGACGTGAACAGCGACCCTGCCGATCTGACCATCAGCACCAGTCTGTCCAAGGTCCGCTCCTATGACACCCTTTACTATACCGAGGGCGATACACTGGCATATGACTTTACCGTGGAGGTCCCCGGGGCCGAGAAGGTGGAGGTCACCTGCAACGACCATCCGTTAACTGCCGGTGAGGGCGGACGCTACACTGCTCAGCTGGAAAACCGCAGCAATATCCTCGGCATCCGTGCCACCGATGCCAATGGGAAAACAAAGACCGGATACTATGTGATCGATGCAAGAAAGATCCGGATCAATGTGGAGAACCTGACCCATCCGGGTCAGCCCTTCCAAGTCAACGACAAGGCAAAGATCAGCTTCTACGGCATCACCATGCCGGTCTACAAGCTGGCAACCATCTACAATCCCTGCTTCGGCGGACATGATGACCTGAACCAAAAGGATACGTGGCCCACCTCGGTCATGTACCAAAACGATCAGCTGGGTGAGCTGCACGGCTTCTGCCGTCAGTGGGATCTGGCGACCACCAACAGCTTTGAGGTCACCTTCAAGCAGGAGGGCGAGTACCGCTTTACCGACGGCAACATCCTGTGCAACTGGTGGGGCTCTCCCCTCGGCAGCGACAAGGACAAGTATGGCTCCGGCGACCCCAATTTCGCCGCCCCCATCCTCAGCGATCACTTCTCCTCCCTGCCGGATTTCACCATTCAGGTAGGGGACGCATCCGGTGACAAGGTGCCGGTCAAGGGCATTGCACTGGATCGGCAGGAGCTGACCCTTGCTGTGGGGGAAACTCAGCAGCTGAAGGCTACGGTGACACCGAGCAATGCCACCGACCCGCAGGTCATCTGGAGCTGCGACGATGCCGACGGCAGCATCATCACCGTGGATGACAAAGGCATGGTCACTGCAAAGGGAGCAGTCACCGCTGAAAAGCCCTTTGTCACCGTGACCGCAACCACCAAAGACGGCGGCTTCACCGCCACCTGCAAGGTGATCGTCACAGAATCCGACAAGCCTACGGTCCCCCCTGCACCTCAGCAGAAGGATGCCGTGGTGCTGACGGTGGAGGGACACACCGTAGGTAAGGGTTATCTGGTCAAGCCCGTGGAGATCAAGCTTCAGCCGGATGATACTGCATTCTCTGTGATGAAGCGGTACGTGGAGGAGCATCATATTTCCCTCACGGCTCAGTATAACGAGGCATACGGCAGCTACTACGTGTCGGAGATCGGCGGTCTGCGGGAGATGCAGCACGGCCCCGGCTCCGGATGGATGTATTTTGTGGATGAGCAGGCCCCCGGTGTCGGCGCAAGCAGCTATGTGCTGAAGGGCGGCGAGGTGATCCGCTGGCGCTATACCACCAACATGGGTCAGGATCTGCAGCCGGATGTGACCCCGGGAACCACCCACACGGTGAAGGCCGAGCAGCCTGAAAACGGGTCTGTGGCCCTGTCGCCGGAGAAGGCCGAGGCAGGAAAGACCGTTACCGTCACCGTAAAGACCGAGCCGGGCTACGCACTGGAGAAGCTGACGGTCACCGACGCAAAGGGCGCGGAGATCCCCGTGACCACCGGCGAGAACGGGACCTTCACCTTCACCATGCCTTCGTCCGACGTTCAGGTACGCGCACAGCTGCGCAGAGTGTCCGCCGAGCTGCCGGACTATCAGACCGTTCTGAATGAGACGGGCCGGAATCTGGCAAGCCGCCCCAACGGCTTCGGCGGTGAGTGGGTGGCAATGGCTCTGGCACGCCACGGCTATCCGGTGGATTCTGACTATTTTGAGCATTACTACAAGGACGTGGAGCGTCAGGTCATCGAGAAAAAGGGTGTGCTGAGCAACCGCAAGTACACCGAGTATTCAAGGACCATCCTTGCCCTGACTGCGGCGGGATACGACGTGACCGACGTGGGCGGATACGATCTGACTGCCCCCCTTGCAGACTTTGAAAAGGTGAATTTCCAAGGGATCAACGGCACGGTCTTTGCGCTGATTGCACTGGACAGCCACGGCTATGAGATCCCTGCCCTGACCCAAAGATCCACCCAGACCACCAGAGAGAAGCTGGTGGAGGAGATCCTTTCCAAGTACCTGCCCGAGGGCGGCTGGTCCATCTTCGGCAAGCAGCCGGACGTGGACACCACTGCCATGGCGATCCAGTCTCTGGCGCCGTATTATTCGTCCAACGCACAGGTAAAAGAGGCGGTGGATCATGCACTGGATTGGCTGTCCAAGACTCAGGGCGACGACGGAAACTGGATGAATCAGGACGGAAAGCTTTGCAGTGAAACCCCTGCTCAGGTTCTGGTGGCACTGACCGCCATGGGCATCGATCCGATCAGCGACGCAAGATTTGTCAAGAACGGCCGGACGGTGATCCATGCCATCTGCGACTTCTATCTGGGCGAGGGTGCCTTCTCCCATGTGACAGACGGCGGTGCCAACGGCATGGCCACCGAGCAGAGCTACTATGCACTGGTGTCCTACCTGCGCTTCACTCAGGGCAAGACGGGGCTTTATGACATGTCCGACGTGACCATCGGAGGCGGGGAGCCGGAGCCTGAGGTCACCGAGCCGAAGCCCACACAGCCGGATGTGACGAAGCCTGAGGAAACCAAACCCGAGACAACCAAGCCTGAGGCAACAAAACCCGAGGCGACCAAGCCCGAGACGGGCACGGCAAAGCCCACTCAGCCCGGCAAGCCCGGAAAAGGCCCCAATACCGGCGACGAGGCTCCGGTGTATCTGCTGGCATTTGCCATGGCTGCATCGGCCGCGGGTGCGGCATTCCTGCTGAAAAAGAAGGAGCGTGACCGTGCCTGACCGCTGACGGCGGATCGGGCGCTGTCCTGACGACCTCCTTCAGCAGTGCCTGCATAGGCTCTATACCCCAATACACAGCAAAAGCTGCTGCCGATTCCGGCAGCAGCTTTTTTGAGACTGCCCGAAATCCCTTTCAGGGCTTTCAGGCATCTTTTTGCAGCCTGACATGTATTTTCCCCGAGGTACACGCCCCCCGTGGAAAATGATTTTATCTTTTTTGCCGCCAAAGCGGCAAACTCTGTGAGACTTTTGACATGCTGAAAAGCTGCTGCCAAGTTTGGCAGCAGCTTTTGCTTAATTGTTTTATAACAACGCAAGGTACAAGAAGATTTCACGATTACATCCTCTTTGCACAGGACTTATAATGTTCCTCCGATTTATATTATTCTATATCTCCCATGGTAACCTTAAATGGCTTGCCCTTTTGTCCTACTCCTTCAATATGCGAATCCTCAACAACCAGTCTTGCTCTAATATCTTGTTTAATTAACGCACTGCGTACCGGCTTATTTATCCATTCCCCCGCTGTCAGGTTTAACTGCATTGTGATCAGATCTATCTTGCCCGACACTTCATAACTACCAGGTTCCGAGTGCTTACTGATTACATCGGGAGTATAGCTGTAAGTTCCCACTATCGTGCCATCTTCTTCGATACTTGTAATAGCTAATACTGCGTTTCCGCGGTATGGTGCGTCGTTATATTGTCCGTTCCATTCACCCTCAATATTTACAGAAACACACTCTGGAGTGATGGTAATTGGTTGTAGGCGCCACCCGTCAGAACTGGAATAGAAATATTGAAGAATAGCTTCAATGTCGAATGTAGCATGATTTTTTGTTAAGCTAAAAGTACAGGTAAATTTGTGACGAGTGCCTTTCGATGAGATTTCGTGGTCTTTTATTACAAAATCAGAAATTTCATTTTCATTGATCTTAATTGTTTGAACATCGGACTTGAAGTAAAAACGATCATCTTTACGCATGCCGTATTCAAATTCCATCCCTGATAATTCTGATATCAAGGTTTCCTCGGCTGCATCCAATCCTAGCCCTGGCTTAACCTGAACCACAAAAGCATCATCGCCTGACACGGAATCAAGCTTCCATTTTTTCTCAAATACATAATTAAGAATCAGCTGACCAGTCGCTTCTTCTACCAAATCGTCAAGCTTCAATGTTAGTGTCACGGTATCGGTCTTGCCTTCGATATCTGTTACGTGTTCAGCGATTGAAATGCCGGAAATATTGTCTTTCGTGATGTTCCATTTTTCTCCGTCTGCTGTAACGGTCGTACCCTTCAGGGAAGCTGTAATATCTTTTTCCGTCACACCTGACAATGGCGTGATTTTCCATTTATCAGCATCGTTCACGGTAACATAATCCAGTACCCAACCATTATTGTCATCATATGTATATGTGAGGACCATTTCCTTTTGATATGCACATTTTTCATCTTCTGTTGTAACAGTGCAGGAAACCACATCTAAATTTTTCTTTTTTTCCGTTTCACGTTTGGTGATTTCAACACCTTTCACAATTTCACCGTCACGTAAAAAATCAGCCCGCGAATAGTTTGCTAAATCCGACTGAATCTGCTCAGTATCTGCAACATTGTTGCATCCTACAAGCAGAAGCATAGCAAATAACATAATTAATAATATATAGCCTCTCTTTTTCATTACACAATCTCCTTTTATTTAATCTGCAATTCTAAAACTGGATAGAATATCAATAACTTCGTCTACTTCTGTTTGAGTGAATTGACCTCCTGGTGCCTCTGCAATCATTACATATGGAGCAGGATACTCGAAGCTGAAATCTTTATATATTCCGTCTATGCCTGCAACATCATGCATACCCTCATAAGAACTTGGTACTACGGCATAGTATACCGAGCCATCAACCTTTGTATAATCAGCATCAACATTCCTTATCAGCTCACCGACGATTTTCAGTTGTGCAACCATAAAGTCACCTAACGACGAAAAATCCTCACCTGTTCCAGCGGGACTTGCTGGAGCAAAGCTGGAATTTGAGACTTTTTCAGCCTTTATTTGGTGCATAATAGATCCATACCCCATAGGATCATTACTCCAGAAATCCATATAGGTAACTGTTACGCCACGATTATTTGAAAGGACTACTTTTTCAAGAAAAATCCCCTGAATTGGTTCTCCGTTGGAAATAACCTCTTCACTGCTGATCGACCAATTATTCGGATAATCAAACGAGAATACCGGACATGTGAGGGCCTCTAGTTCGCTTAGTCTAGTTGTATATGTATGACTATCTACTATTGGCGCTGTTGTAGGAATAGTTTTCACTTCTTCGGTTTGTTCACTTTCTGGCTCCGGTTGCATTGGCTCACTGATGTGTATTTCCACTTCTGTTGCATTTGGGAAACGAGTAACATCTGTATTGCTTTCTTGTATACCTTCTTCCGTTGTCCCACAAGCAGAAGAAGCTAAAATCAGGATGCCAATTGAGAAAATGAAAGCGATTCTTTTAATTGTATTCATATTTTCCTTTTGCCCTTTCTTTAAAAATGTGAGTTAATACCTAACAAAAGGATAGCATACACTGTTATGGATTTCAATAATAAAATGTGAGTTATCACCTAACATACAAATATAGGTCAATTGGCTATAATGTTGATGGGTGATGGTAAAAATGGGTGATTATGATACAATTTACGATATAATCCGGCGAAATATGAAGAAATATCGGAAGGAAAAAGGACTGACTTCTGCACAGCTGGCAGAATTAGTTGGTCTATCTCATGACTTCATTCGACAGATCGAAAGCGAAAAAACCAGATACAACTTCTCTGTAGAGACCTTTTATAAGATTTCCATAGCTCTTGACGTCGGTATGGATAAATTAGCGGAAAAACCAGGTAGTGAATGATCTCAGTTATGTTTCACTTCCTGGTTTGTTTTATAAGTCAAGACCACCGGCTCAGCTGGTGGTCTTGACTTTTTTTGAGTCCGTTGAGGGGTTTTGGGTAATTTTTGCAGTTTTTAGGGGGCTTCTGCCGAGCCGATGGGGCACAGGGAGGTTAGGGGCGGGGAAAGAAAAATTCGGATTTTTCAGGACAGCCGCCCCGATTTTGCTGTAAATCGACAGGGCAGATCCGATAAGATATCTAAACACCGGCAGGGGAAGCCGCTTGAGCAACCTGCGGTGACGGATCGAAAGAGGATGTGCAGAAAATGAAGCGTGTATGGAACGGACTGCTTTCTGCTTTGCTGTGCCTGCTTGTTCCGGCGGCGGTGCTGCTGTTGACGGCGCAGGCGACCGGATTGCAGATATTCACGGTGCTTTCCGGCTCTATGGAGCCCTGCTACCACGTGGGGTCGCTGATCTTTGTCCGGCAGACAGACCGCGACAGGCTCAGCCCCGGGCAGAGCGTGACCTTTACCGCCGAGGGCGGCATTCCGGTGACCCATCGAGTGGTGGAGGTGCTGACAGGAGATGACGGACAGGTTCGCTACCGAACCAAAGGGGACGCAAACCAGGTGCCGGATGCAAAGCCGGTGGCGGCTCATCAGGTGATCGGCGTGCCGAGCTTCACGGTGCCGTATCTTGGCTATGCCCTCAGCTGGATGCAGAGCATCCATGGGCGGCGGACCCTTGTGGGGATTGGCGTGATTTTGGTGCTTGGGCAGGTGCTGACGGGGCTTTTCCGAACAAGGACCGGTGAGAAAAAGGCTGACGTTCCGGCAGAGGAATACCCTGCCCATGATCCATACTAGGGCAATGCCGACAGGCTTTCCCATATATCTATTCAATTCAAGGAGGATTTCAGGAATGAAAACTGGGAAGAAAACACTTGCGGTGATTTTGTGCGGAGCGGCTTTGGTGGTATCCACGGTGATGGGGACCCGAGCCTATCTGACGGCGCAGGATGACGTGGTCAACACCTTCACGGTGGGCAGGGTGGACATCACCTTGGATGAGGCGGCGGTCAAGCCGGACGGTACATATGTTTCCGATGTCAACAACCGTGTGGAGCAGAACAGCTACCACCTGATCCCCGGCCACTGCTACATCAAAGACCCGGTGGTGCATGTGGATGCCGACAGCGAAAACTGCTGGATCTTTGTGAAGGTGGACAATGGACTGGAGGGCATCGAGGCGCAGGATGGCAGCACCATCTCTGACCAGATGACGCAGAAGGGGTGGCAGCAGGTTTCCGGTGCGGCCAATGTGTTTGCATATGGCAAGATCGCCGCAGCTCAGCAGGATCTGCCTGTTTTCGACAATTTCCGCATCTCCGCTCAGGCCGATCAGCAGACCCTTGGGGACTATGCCGGAAAAACCGTTTCCATCACCGCCTATGCCGTTCAGGCAGATGGATTTGCCACAGCCGATGAGGCTTGGGCAGCTGCCGGATTTTAAGGCCTGAGGGCAGCTGCCGGAGCGTCCGAGGGTGTAAAAGCGACCCCCATGGAAAGGAGCATGTTCGATGAAAAAAAGGTTTGCGATCCTCTCTGCCCTGATGGTCTGCATGGGGATCGCGGTTTCGGGTACGGTGTCCCATGTCACGGTGTCGGCAAAGGCACGGAATGTGATCACCGCAGGCAGCGTCAGCATACGGCTCAACGAGATGAGCCGCATGGAAAACGGGGAGCTTGTGCCCTATGAGCCTCCTGAAAAGGTGATGCCCGGTCAGCAGGTCAGCAAGATCGTCACCGTTTCCAACACCGGACAGAATCCGGCCTATGTCCGTCTTTTGCTCCGGTGCGGTGGGTCTGACGATGCAGAAGCTCCCGCAGATTCGCTGCCGCCGTGGATGGGTCTGGATCTGAATACCGAGGACTGGACCCGGAGGGACGGGGCGTTTTATTACAACACCCCCTTGGCCCCCGGGGAGCAGACCCGTCCTCTGTTTACCACGGTGACCTTTTCGCAGGACATGGGCAATGACTGCCAGAACAGCAGGGTGCAGCTGCACATCACGGCCCAAGCCACCCAGTCGGAAAACAACGGGGACCGAAGCTGGCTTGCCGGCGGATGGCCGCAGAGCGTGAGAAAGGAGATGCCTGAGCAATGAAAAACAGGATCATTTCGATGGGACTGTGCTTCTGCATGGCACTGTCTGCGGTGCATGGGGTCTTTGCTTCCGAGGCAGAGACGGTGTCTTTGCCGGAGGAGGTCTGGACAGAGCCTGCCATCGAGGAGACGGCGGCTGTGCAGGAGGAGACGGCGGGGGCAGAGCCGACGGAGGTCCTGCCTGCCCCCGAGCAGGTGTATCGGGAGCTGATGGCGGCCCAGACCCTTGAGCAGATGGAAAAGCTCCGTCAGGGACTGGGGGACGGGGGCGTGCAGGCCCTTGTCTCTGCCCTGACGCAGGAGCAGATCGCTCAGGTCAATGCCAAGGCAGAGGGGCTGATGCCGGAGGAAACGGCACCGCCCGAGCCTGAGCCTCAGGAGCCGGAACGCCCTGAGGTATATCCGGCGAAAAATGTCACCCATGCGGCACCTTTCCTGCCGCCAGTCCCGGGGGCGGATGAACGGTCGGGGGAAGGGGAGCCTGAGCAGGATCAGGGTATTTGCACCAACAAGAGCGTATCTGAGCCGGATGAGAAGGGACACCGCACCCTGACACTGGAGGCATGGGTCACGGGCAGCAAGACCATCATCGATCAGGAGATTCAGATTCCGGCGGATATCGTTCTGGTTCTGGATCAGTCCGGCTCCATGCAGGATGACTTCACCTCGGTGCGGTATGAGCCTTTTCGGGGGCAGCCGAAGCAGCTGTACCAGAGGCGCAGGCAGCTGTATGTCAAGCGGGGCGACGGCTCCTTTGCTCCGGTGACGGTGGAGCGGCAGAGCAGCCCCCAAGGGACCTATGTCCCCTTTTTTCAGCAGACCAATCGGGACTATTTCAGTGCCTCCGGCAGCTTTTTCCACAAGTGTGCGGATGGAAGCTACGGGGCGGTCCGTGTGGAGCATTCCTTCTTCGTGGGCTATACATACCGGTGCGCCGCCTGCGGCACACTGGGCAGCAGTCAGGGGGTCACGTCCGTGCCGGAGTGCAGCGGAGGATTTTATAAGCCTCGGCTGCAAACGGAGTATCGTTTCTCCTATCGGGAAACCGACGGAACCGCCGTCACCGTGACGGTGGGGGAGGGTGCTGCTGCGCCGGACTGGGATTTCCACCTGTCGAAGCCTGCCGGAAGCACCAGTCGGCTCAAGGCTCTGCAAAAAGCGGTCACCGCCTTTACAGACGGGGTGGCGGAAAAGGCCAAGGGACCCGACGGCATATCCGGCACCGAGGACGACGTGAACCATCGGATCGCCGTGGTAGGCTTTGCTTCGTCGGATTTCAGGGCCAGCTACGAAAACACCGAAATTTTCATCGGCGCGGAACAGCACCGCTATGACCGTGTTACCGACGGACTGTGTGCAAAAGCCCTGCAAAATATGGATCAGGCTCAGGGCAGGGCCAATGTGGCAAGCTCCATCGGGGCCCTGAGTGCCGAGGGGGCGACCTATATCAACTGCGGTGTGGAGCTGGGCAACCGAATTTTGCAGAATAATCCCGTGGAGCCGGGAGCGAAGCGCAGCCGCATCATGATCGTGTTTACCGACGGTCAGCCCGGCTACTCCGACTATGATGCCAACGTGGCCCGGTCTGCCATCAATGCCTCGGCGGTCACCAAGCAGATGGGAGCCACGGTCTATTCGGTGGGCATTTTTGACGGGGCGGATGCCTCCTCACCGGGAGCAGAGCATGGCTCGCCGATCCAGCGCAGCAACTGGTTCATGCAGCACCTGTCCAGTAACAACGGCACGGTGCGCGACCCCAGCTATTACCTGTCCGCCGGAGATGCAGATGCACTGGAGCGGATCTTCCAGACCATTTCCGACAACATCGAAAGCGGCGGCTCCTCCATTCAGCTTGGCAAGGAAACGGTGATGCAGGATGTGATCGCCGATGCCTTCGTGCTGCCGGAGGGGACGGATGCGCAGGATATCAAGGCATACACCGCCGACTATCTGGGAGAAAACCGCTTTGGGGATCGGGTGCCGTTTACCCCTGCGGTGACCGTCTCGCCGGACAGAAGGACCGTCACCGTGACCAATTTTGACTACTCTGAAAACTGGGTGGGCAAGGTCACGGACAACGGTCAGGTATCCTATCGGGGCAAAAAGCTCATCGTCGAGATCCCCATTGCGGTGCGTGAGGGCTTTTTGGGCGGAAATGATGTGTACACCAACGGGATCGACTCCGGCATATTCAGCGGCGGAGAGCAGATCCGCCCCTTTCAGCGCCCTTCCGTCTGCGTCCCCATCCCCGAGATCACCGTCTCCGTACCTGAGAAAAATGTCTACCTCATGGGCGGTCTGAACCAACAGCAGCTGATGCAGGGGGTGACGGTAACGGCAGGCGGTGTGGATCTTTTGGGTCCACTGGAGCCGTGGCAGACGGAATATGTAAATCTGACCATCCTCAGACCCGAGCCTATGGATTCGCTGACGGATGATGGGGGATATGCCGTTTCGGCAGAGCTTACCTCAGGCTCAGGCCCTCAGGCACAGGTGCAGACAGGGAGCGCCTCGGCGGCTGTAAATGTATTCTGCCCCCGACTGACCTTCTGCGACAGCACGGTGTACTATGGAGATCGGGAGCCGGAGGGGTATGCAGGGAATCTGACGGACATCTGTTGGCTCCATGGGGACATTTCCGATGAGCAGGTGCAGATGACGGGGGCAGAGCCGGAGCTTGAGCTGAGCTTCCGCCCCGGGGATGGTCTGCAAGACGGCATTGTCTGCACCAAGTCGGACATTCCCGTGGCGGTCACTCCGGCCATCGGCGGTCGGCCCGTGGAGCAATGGACGGAATTTGCCCATGGGGACTGCTCCGGCGGATGCGGCTTTGACCCTGCGCAGGGTGCATTTTTCCTGCATGTCAAGACCTGTCGGCTGCACGTGGGCAAGCAGGGCGGCAGGGCGGCAGAGCCCTATGTGCTGACGGTGCTGCGCAACGGCAGTCCGTATACCCAGCTGACGGTAATGGCCGGACAGTCAGACACCGTCTATGAGCTTCCGGTGGGGACATATACCTTGCAGGAGGATACCGACTGGGCATGGCGCTACCAAAGCGTGCAGGTGAGCGAGGGGGTCAGTCTGACCCCGGAGCAGCCGGAGGGCACGGTGACCTGCACCAACCGGGACCGGCTGAGACAGTGGCTCAACGGATTCAGCGCCGTGGTGCAAAACATCATGGGCGTGCAAGAGGAAGGGAGGCATGAACCATGAGACAGCGCGGCTGCAAGCGGCACGGTGTCTGGGCGTGCAGAAGGCCCCTTTGGGGCAGACTGCTGACGGCGGCGGTGTGCGGCGCGGTCCTGTCCGGCAGTGCGGTGATGGTCACCGGCTCGTGGCTTCAGGACGCGTCAGAGCCGGTGCAGAACGGGGTCGGCCCTGCCACAGTGACCTGTCAGGTGACGGAGCGGTTTGACGGCAGGGTGAAAAGTCTGGTCAATGTCACCAACACCGGAGATGTGCCTGCATACATTCGGGTGAAGCTGATCTCCTATCGGGTGAATCAGTCCCATCAGAAGATCGGGGGCGCTGCGCAGATCCCCGATTTCACCCCGGGGCAGGACTGGTTTGCCAAGGATGGGATCTACTATTACCGATTTCCCGTGGCCCCCGGGGAGCAGCCCGGGCATGGGCTGATCGGGGAGGAGGGCATCGGCCTGTCCGGCTACACCGATGCCGACGGCGGAAAACAGGTCATTGAGGTCATGGCAGAGGCGATTCAGGCTCAGGGGATCGATGAGGCCGGAACAAAGGCGGTGGTTTCTGCTTGGGGCATCGACCCCGAGACGGCAGGTAAGGGAGGCGGAGCAGGATGAGGATACGGGTATTGTCGCTGCTGACGGCGATCTTACTGGCCTTGGCTGCGACCACGGGGGCCCATGCCCACGGCACGGTGACCTATCAGGGCAACAGTCGGGATTTTGTCTTTGCCCCGGGCAGTGACCTGTCTCCCACGGATTTGTTCGACGGCTTCAAGGGCGTTATGCCCGGGGATACCTTGATCCAGAGGATCAGGATACGCAGCGATGCATCCAAGGATGTGAAGGTGAAGCTGTACCTGCGGGCTTTGGGTGCGCAGTCCGGCAGTGAGGCGTTTCTCGATCAGCTGAAGCTGACGGTCCGGCAGGCAGGGGATTCGCCGTTGTTTCAGGCTCCGGCGGGTCAGTGCGGTCAGCTGAAGGACTGGCAGGAGCTGGGGACCTTTTACTCCGGCGCGGAGGTGGAGCTGCTGCTGACTCTGGAGGTCCCTCTCGAGATGGGCAACGAGTTTCAGAACGCCGTGGGGGCACTGGACTGGGAATTTGGGGCAGAGGAGCTTCCGGTGGAGCCGGATGACCCTGCTTCTCCCCACACGGGGGACGAAAGTCCGCTGCTAGGATACATCCTCCTGCTTTTTCTGGGAGGAGCGGGACTTGCCGGTCTGGCGGTGACAGGGTGGAAAAAGAAGGCTTGATCTTTCATAGGCTGAGGCGGGCGGCCCCCTGAGGGGCTGCCCGCTTTTGGGATCTGTCGGGGGCGATTTGACTTTCCTTTGAATATCGGGTAAACTGATAGTCGTATTTTCGGATCAGGTGTCGGCATGCATTCCGGCACGCATTGCAGGAGAAGGAACGATTATGAGACAAGAAACAGTTTTAACCAAAGCATTATTTGCCAAGGCAGGTCAGCAGGCCGAGGAGATCACGCTCCCCCACACGTGGAACAATCTGGACGGACAGGACGGCGGCGACGACTATTGGCGCGGTCACGGTGTCTACCAAATCCAGCTGCCGGCCCCCACTGCCGGTCTGCGGCAGTATGTCCAGTTCGAGGGCGCAAACCACATTGCCGCCGTCAGCTGCAACGGGACATTTCTGGGAGAGCATCGGGGCGGCTTTTCCACCTTCCGGTTTGATGTGACAGACCACATGAAGCCTGAGGGCGGACTTCTTGAGGTGGATGTGACCAATGAGATCTGCGATGTCTATCCCCAGAATGCGGACTTTACCTTCTACGGCGGCCTGTATCGGGACGTGACCTTCATCGAGGCAGACCCCACCCACTTTGACCTGATGAAGGACGGCACGCAGGGCGTGTTCGTGACGCCCCATGTATCGGGCAGAACACGTCTGGATCTGTTCCCCGTGAACGCGCAGGACTGCACCCTTCGGGTGGAGCTTGCCGATCAGCAGGGGACTGTCGTTGCCGCAGAGGAGACTGCCGCGCAGGAGCATACCGTGGTGGTGCTTGAGGTGGAGGAGCCCCACCTGTGGAACGGCGTGAAGGACCCTTATCAGTACACCGCCCGGGCAGTGATCTGCCGTGAAGGACGGGAACTGGATGAAGTGACGGTTTCCTTCGGCTACCGTGGCTTCCATGTGGACCCGGAGCGGGGCTTTTTCCTGAACGGCAAGACCTACCCCCTGCACGGTGTCTGCCGCCATCAGGACCGTGAGGACAAGGGTTGGGCCATCGGCAGGGCCGAGCATGAGGAGGATATGGAGCTGATCCGTCAGGTGGGTGCAAACACCATCCGTCTGGCCCACTATCAGCACGCCCAGTATTTCTACGATCTGTGCGACCGTGCCGGCATGGTGCTGTGGGCGGAGATCCCCTTTATCAGCGTATTCCGCCCGGGTGAAGCCGCACGCCAGAACACCCTGACCCAGATGCGTGAGCTGATCGCCCAGAATTACAACCATCCCTCCATCTTCTTCTGGGGCATCTCCAACGAGATCACCATCGGCGGCGAGAGCGAGGAGCTGTATCAGAACCTGTGCATGCTCAATGCCCTGACCAAGGAAATGGACCCCTCCCGCCTGACAACCATGGCCCACGTGAGCATGGTACCCATGAACTCAGAGCATGTGTTCGTGTCGGATGTGCAGAGCTATAACCACTATCTGGGTTGGTACGGCGGCGATGTCAGCGAAAACGGCCCGTGGTTTGACAAATTCCGCAAAATGAATCCGGATCGGGCACTGGGCGTGTCGGAGTACGGCGCGGAGGCCATCCTCACATGGCACTCGGAAAAGCCGGAAAACCACGACTATACCGAGGAATATCAGGCATATTACCACCACGAGATGCTGAAAACCTTTGAAAAGCGTCCCTACCTGTGGGCAACCCATGTCTGGAATATGTTCGACTTTGCGGCGGATGCCCGGGACGAGGGCGGCTGCAAGGGTCGCAACAACAAGGGTCTTGTCACCTATGACCGCAAGATCAAAAAGGACAGCTTTTATATCTATCAGGCCTACTGGACTCAGGAGCCTATGGTCCACATCTGCGGCTCCCGCTTCACAGACCGGGCGCCGGGTCAGCGGAATGTGACGGTCTACACCAACTGCCCCAGTGTGACCCTGTATGTCAACGGCAGACGGTTCAAAAAGAAAAAGACCGCCGATCATGCCTGCGTTTTTGAGAACGTGAAGCTGATCAACGGGGAAAACACCCTTGTGGCTAAGGTCGATGGAGCAGAGGATCAGATCATGCTCCGTGGAGTGGATACCCCCAATCAGGGCTACATCCTGCCCGTTGGGGCAGGCGATGCCGGAAACTGGTTCGATGCCGAGGGCAAGGAGCGCCGTCTGGAGTTCCCGGAGGGCTGCTGCTCGATTCATGATAAGCTGGGCGAGCTTCTGGAGCATCCCGAGGCCGGCCCCATGCTGCGCCAGATGATCACGGAGATGGCAGATCAGGTGGGCATGGGCAAGAACATCAACAGCCTGCTGCGGATGGTCCGCTCCATGCGTCTGGAGGAGGTCATCAAGATGGCAGGAAAGAAGCTGCCCGAGGGTATGGCCTACGAGCTGAACGAGAAGCTGATCCAGTTTAAGAAATAACAGCGGTGGGGCGTATGCCTGTGATCGGCAGCTCGGCCCATCGGCACAATAAAGAAATGCCCCTCCCCTGCACGGTTTTGGTGCAGAGGAGGGGCATTTTCAGTTTGCAGGCAGCTTTTTGAGCCTGCCTGCAAAAGCAGATAAAAGCGTCCGCACCTCAAGCGAAGTGCGGACGCTCATTTTGGTGAGAACGCCGGATGAATACAATAAAAAAGACGAGTGTTCTTACAGCTTTTCAAATGCTGTAAGAACACTCGCCATGGTGCGGGCGACAGGACTCGAACCTGCACGTCTTTCAACAGAGGAACCTAAATCCACCGAGTCTACCAATTCCACCACGCCCGCATATAAAATTGTTCCTCAGATTTTTACACGGCGAGGAGACCGAGGTGGGGCGCACAGCCGATTCCACAATGTAAATATTCTACCATGGGGATGTGGCAAATGTCAAGAGCGTTTGCCCCTCCCGTGGGAGGGGCATGGAAAATCAGCCTGTGGCGGCGGTGACCAGAATCCCCAGATTGTCTTTGTAGATTTCGTCAAACTGGGAAAGAGGCAGGGGATTTGTGCCGGAGCCTGCCTCGATGGTGAAGCCGGGGCGGCGGAACTCCTGAATGAACCAGTCTTTGTATCCGGCAAAGGAGGAATTGAAGGGTACATCCTCCAGAGCGTAGCCGCTGACCTGAGCAAACCGCTGAGCCAGCTCCTCGGTCCCCGGCACCTCGATGCCGCCGTATTTGTAATAAATGACCTGACCTTGGGTGTGAAAGGCCAGCACCAGATCCGGCGAGATCCTCTGGGTGTAGTCATACAGCGCCTGCGTTTCGATTTGGGACAGGGGGGCCCGCCCCACATAGTCTCTGGGCGCAGGACTGGTGTAGCCCTGACGGAATTTGATCTCCCGGGCCATGAGCCATCCGGCAGGATAGTTCAGGTTCAGATCCACCCCGTTGAGATTGGCCTTCCAGCCGGAGGGGAAGGGGATGTTGGGGTAATTCTGAGCAAAGCCCTTGGCCCGCTCGTATTGTTCCTCACCGGGCTGCAGCACTCCGGTCACCAGATCCACTCCGTCGGGATCGACCATGGGCACGATGTAAACGGTGGCTTCGGTGGAAAGAAGCCTTGCCGGCTGCTGAAAAATGGTCCCGTCGGAGCGGATCGCCTCGGCGTATTCCTCTGCGAATTTCAGCAGCAGCGGTGTGGTGATCCACTCGTTGGCGTGGTGGGCCGCCGAGTAGATGACCCGCCGCTTTCCTGTGCCGATGGCCATGGCATAGATGGGGCGGCCGAATGCGGTGGTTGCCAGCAGCTCCGTGCGGATCATGGGATACTGGGCCGACAGCTGCTCCACGGTGGCGGCATACAGCTGGGCGGTCATGGGTACATCGGTGGGTACAATTGCCATAAAAATCGCCTCCGACTATCCTATGCGTCGGAGGCGAAAGGGTGCATTATGAAAGCTTCTGCTGCTCCAGATAGATCAGCAGCACGGCGATGTCTGCCGGACTGACGCCGGAGATTCGGCTGGCCTGACCCACGGACATGGGGCGGATCTGGGACAGCTTCTGCCGTGCCTCGATGCGCAGACCCGCAATGGCCTCGTAGTCGATGTCCTCCGGCAGTGCCTTTGCCTCGGCCTGACGGAACTGGGCCACCTGCTTTTCCTGACGGGCAAGATATCCGGCGTATTTCACTTGGATCTCCACCTCGTCGGTCACGTCCTCGGGCAGCTCCGGACGGCTCTGGTCAAAGGGCGCAAGGTCCGCATAGGTCACCTGAGGGCGGCGGAGCAGATCGGCCAGACGGGCAGAGGAGGTCACGGGGGCAGATTCCCGCCGAGCCAGCATTTCGTTGAGGGCATCGCTTGCCGGAACACCGTTGCTTTCCAGACGGCTGCATTCCTTGGCGACGGCCTCGTACTTTGCCTGAACCTGAGCAAGGCGCTGATCGCTGACAAGACCCACCCGATGACCGATGGCGGTGAGACGCTGATCGGCATTGTCCTGACGGTGCAGCAGCCGGTATTCAGACCGACTGGTCATGATGCGGTAGGGCTCCTCGGTGCCCTTGGTCACCAGATCGTCGATCAGGGTGCCGATGTAGCTGGTGTCCCGGGTGAGGATCATGGGCTCCCTGCCCTGAAGCTTCAGGGCGGCATTGATGCCTGCCACCAGACCCTGTGCGGCGGCCTCTTCATAGCCGGAGGTGCCGTTAAACTGGCCTGCGCCGTAGAGCCGTGGGATGCGCTTTGTCTCCAAGGTGGGCAGCAGCTCGGTGGGGTCGATGCATTCGTATTCGATGGCGTATGCCGGACGCATCATCTCGGCATGCTCAAGGCCGGGGACGGTGCGCATCATGGCAAGCTGTACATCCTCCGGCAGACTGGAGGAAAAGCCCTGAATGTAAAGCTCCTCGGTGTCCAGACCGCAGGGCTCGATGAACAGCTGATGGCGGGGTTTATCGGAAAACCGCTCGATCTTTGTCTCGATACTGGGGCAGTATCGGGGGCCGACACCGGAGATGGTGCCGTCAAACATGGGGCTGCGGTGGAAATTCCGGCGGATCAGGCGGTGGGTCTCCTCGTTGGTGTAGGTCAGGTAGCACACCGCCCGATTTTCGGGGCGATGCTCCGTGCGGAAGGAGAAGGGCTCCACCTTTTCGTCACCGGGCTGCAGCTCCATCTGGGAAAAATCCACGCTCCTGCGGTTGATTCGGGGAGGGGTCCCGGTCTTGAAGCGGCGCAGAGGCAGCCCAAGGCTGCGCAGATTGTCGGTAAGGCCGACACTGGCGTGCATCCCGTCGGGGCCGGAGGAGTAGACGCTCTCTCCGGTGATGACGGTGGAGTCCAGATAGGTTCCGGTGGCGATGATGACGGCTTTCGCGTCATAGTGAGCGCCGAGCATGGTGTCCACACCGGTGACACCGTTTTCGTCGGTGGTGACGGCGGTGATCATGGCCTGCTTCAGCTCCAGTCCGGGGGTCTGCTCCAGAACGTGCTTCATGTAGTTCTGGTAGGCCCGTCGGTCGGCCTGAGCCCGCAGGGAGTGGACGGCAGGGCCTTTGCCCCGATTGAGCATCCGATACTGGATGCAGCAGTGGTCAGCCGCAAGCCCCATCTGACCGCCCAGCGCATCCAGCTCCCGAACCAGATGCCCCTTGCCCGTGCCGCCGATGGCCGGATTGCAGGGCAGATTGCCCACGGCATCCAGATTGATGGTGAACAGGATGGTGTGCAGCCCCAGACGGGCGGCGGCAAGGGCGGCCTCGATCCCGGCGTGTCCGGCACCGATGACGGCAACGTCACAGCTGCCGGCAAGATAGGAGGTCATTGGCAGACCTCCTCAGAGGACTTCTTTTCCTCGGGGGGCAGGACAAAGGGCTTGCAGACCACCTCGCAGCGGTTGATGGGGGTGCCGAGGGCATGGAACTTCTCTTCGTAGCCGGTCATGATGCCGACGATGCCGTTTTCGTGGAGGTTGCGGGTCAGATTTTTGACCTCCAGACCGCAGGCGGCGAACTCCTCCACGCTGAACTCGAACAGAGGAGCGTTGTCGGTCTTGAAGTGGACCTCGCCGCCTTGGCGGACCACGCGGCAGTATTTATCCAAAAAGCCCCTGTGGGTCAGGCGGCGCTTGGCGTTTTTCTTTCTGGGCCAGGGGTCGGGGAAGTTGATGAACAGCCGGTCGATCTCGCCGCCGTCAAAGCAGGACTCCATGTTTGCCACGTCCATGTCGATGAAAAACACGTTGGTCAGACCCATGGCCTGAGCCTTTTCCATAGCAACGACCATGGCCTCACGGCACCGCTCCACGGCGATCAGCAGCACGTCGGGATTTGCCTGAGCGGTTTCGGCGGTGAACTTGCCCTTGCCGCAGCCGACCTCCACCCACAGGGCGGTGCAGTCGGGCTTCAGGGAGCGCCAGCTGCCCTTTTTGGCTTCCGGCTCGGAAATTCTGAAATCTGCGCATTTTTCCATCCGGGGCTCCAGATTGCGCATTCTTCTCATTCTCATGTGTAATTCCTCCTAAGGAATGTGTTTATTTGGTCTAGTATAGCAAAAAGGGATGTACGTGTCAAAGGAAATGGCGTTATTTCCCCGAATCCCACATATCATCCGGCGGACAGCTGCCGGTGTCAAAGGTGATGACGGTGTAGTATGTGGTATCGGTCAGATTGATAGCGGTGTCCAGCTGGCGCTTGATCTGTTGGCGCTTATTGCTCAGCTCATAGGGGATGATGGCATCGAAGATCAGGTTGGTGTGGGTGTCCCCACGGACCATGCGGAAATCGTGGATGCTGATGCGGGGGTCGATGGATTTTAGCACCTTGGAAACGGCCTGACGCATGCGGTTTAGCTCCTTGTCGTTGGTGACCACGGGATCATAGTGGATCACCAGATGGATGCCGTAGTCGTTCAGCACCTGCCGCTCCACGTCGTCGATGATGGTGTGGCACAGCAGCACGTCCTCCCGCATGTCCATCTCGGCATGGACACTGGCAAACCGCTGCCCGGGGCCGTAGTCGTGGACCATCAGATCGTGGTAGCCGAGGATCTTGTCGTTGGAGCGCAGGGCGGAGATGATGGTGCGCTGAAGCTCCGGGTCGGCGGCTTCTCCCAACAGGGGGGAGATGGTGTCCTTTGCCATGCCTGCGCCGGAATAGATGATGAACAGGGCCACGGCAAGGCCGGCATATCCGTCGATGTTGATCTGGGTGAAATGTGTGAAAATGGCACCAAGGAGGACGGCACCGGTGGAGATGCAGTCGTTTCGGCTGTCGGCGGCGGTGGCAAGCAGAGCCGTGGAGTCGATGGCCCTGCCCAATCTGCCGTTGACGGCGGCAAGCATCAGCTTGATGCCGATGGAAAGCAGCAGGACGATGACCAGTGCGCCGGAGAAGCTCACGGCCTCCGGATGCAGGATCTTCATAAAGGAGGTCCTTGCCAGCTCAAAGCCGATCATGACGATCATAAAGGCCACGGCAAGGCCGGACAGGTATTCAAATCTTGCGTGGCCGTAGGGGTGGTTTTCGTCGGCAGGACGCTCGGCCAGCTTGAAGCCCACGAAGGTGACGATGGCGGAGCTGGCATCTGATAGGTTGTTCATGGCGTCGGCGGTGATGGAAACGGAGCCGGACAGGGTGCCGACGGTGATTTTGCCTGCAAACAGGATCAGATTTGCAAGGATGCCCAGAATGCCGCTGCGCTTGCCCACCCTTGAGCGGACGTTCAGATCGTTGGGGTCAGCCTCCGGCGGCAGGATTCGGTTGGTCAGAAATGAGATCATGTAAAACCCTCCATGCTTTCAGGAATGATAAAATATATCTGTCATTCTTTCCATTATATGCCCAAAAGCGGAGTAAGTCCAGAATAACTTGCAGGGATTGTTGGATATTTCCTAAAAAACGGGAAATAAAAACTTCCCTGACGAAGGGTCAGGGAAGTTTGCGGCGCGTCAAAAGTCTGCCCGAGTTTTCCGCTTTAGCGGCAAACAAAGTAAAAATCATTTTCCACGGGGGCGTGTACCTCGGGGAAAATACTGCTCAGCCTGAGAGTGTGGAATTTCCCCGTCAGTGACGGGGAAATTATGCGCATGTCAGGCTGCAAAAATTGCCCGAAAGCCCTGAAAGGGTTTTCGGGCAGTCTTAAAACTTCCCTGACGAAGGGTCAGGGAAGTTTGCGGATCACTCCTGCTGCAATTGCTCCTTGCTGAATTGCAGGGTGTAGAGCTGATAATATCGGCCCTTTTGACGAAGCAGCTGCTGATGATTGCCCTGCTCGATGATCTCCCCCTGAGACAGCAGGATGATGTTATCCGCATGCTGAATGGTGGAGAGCCGGTGGGCGACGATGAGCATGGTGCCGATGTTTTTCATCTTCTCCAGAGAGTCCTGGATCAGGATCTCGGTCTCGGTGTCGATGTTTGCGGTGGCCTCGTCTAAGATCATCACCGCAGGCTTGTGCAGGATGGTCCGGGCAAAGCTCAGAAGCTGCCGCTGTCCGGCGGAGAAGTTGTTGCCCCGCTCCCGAACCACCTCGTCAAGGCCGTCGTCCAGCTTGCCGATAAAGGAGTCGGCATTGACATAGCGTGTCGCCTGCAAAATTTCTTCCTCGGGGAATTCGTCCCGCAGGGTGATGTTGCTGCGGATGGTGCCGGAGAACAGGAACACATCCTGAAGCATCTGACCGAAGTGGCGGCGCAGGGAGGAGATCTTGATTTTCCGGATATCGATGCCGTCGATCAGGATCTGTCCCTTTTGGATGTCGTAATTGCGGCAGATCAGGGACAGGATGGTGGTCTTGCCGGAGCCGGTGGAGCCTACGAAGGCAACGGTCTGTCTGGGCTGCACGTGGAAGGAGACCCCTTTTAGCACCCATTCGCCGGGGTTGTAGGCAAACCATACGTCCCGGAATTCGATCTCGCCCCGAATCTCATCCAGCTCGATGGTTTCGCCCTCGTCCACCACCTGCGGAACCATGTCCATGACACGGAAGATCTTTTCCGCCGAGGCAAAGGAGCGCTGCAAGGTGTCAAACTGCTCTGCAAGGGTCTGGATGGGGTTGAAGAATTTGGAAATGTACATGTAAAAGGTGACCACGGTGCCGGAGGAGATGGTCTGACCGAGGAAGGGGATATCCTCGATATACCCCTTGGAGCCCATGTACAGAAGGCACAGCACCGAGCTGATGTAGAGCATGTAGACCATGGGACGGAAGATGCCAAAGACGATCATGCGCTGCTGCTTGGCCTTTTGCAGGGCGCGGCTCTTTTCCAGAAAATCCTCCATTTTCCGGTTCTCCTGATTGAAGATCTGGGTGATCTTCATGCCGGAGAGGTTCTCTGACAGATAGGTGTTGATGTCGGTGGTGGCATCGTTGACCTTACGGTGTACCTTTCGGGAGAAGGTGCGGAAAATGATGGTGAACAGCAGGATGAAGGGGACAAAGCTCAGCACCATCAGGGTCAGCGCATAGTTGAGCAGCAGCATCGCACCCAGTACCCCCACAATGACCATCATGTTCTTTGCAAGGGTCACCAGAATGTTGGTGAACATATAGGAGATGGCGTTGGGATCGTTGCTGACACGGGTGACCAGCTTGCCCACGGGGATGTTGTTCAGCTGCTCGTGGGAGAGCTTTTCGATGTGGACGAATACGTCCTCTCTCAGAGCAGAGAGGATCTTCTGGCCCGTTTTTTGCAGGATCATGGCCTGCACATAGGTGCAGATCAGGCTGACCACCAGAATGGAGGCATAGATCGCAACCAGTGTAAAAAGATAGTCCAGTGTGAAGGTGCCCTTGACGGTGTCCTGAATGTGGCCGATCAGCAGGGGGGAGGCCAGATCGTATGCAATGGAGATCACCATTACCACAAACACAAGGATGAACTGCTTCCAGTAGGGCTTGGCGTAGACCATCAGACGGGAGATGATCTCCCGGTCGGGCATGTTCCGCTCATAGTCATTTTTTCCGGCACGGCGGATCTCGGTGAGATAGGCGGTCAAAAAGACAAGGCTGAACACGCCGATGATCCCGCCCAAAATCAGAAGCGGCAGATACTCACGCATTGTGCATGCCTCCTTCCTCTTCAAGCTCTTGCAGCTTGACCATTTTCTGGTATCCGGGGCAGGTGCGCATCAGCTCCTCATGGGGGCCGAAGGCTGCCACACGACCGTCCTCGATGAACAGGATCTTGTCCATCGTCTCGATGGTGGAGATCCTGTGGGCAATGAGGATGGTGGTCTTTCCTGCCCGGGTGGAGCGCAGATTTGCAAGGATGGTGCGCTCGGTCTTGGTGTCCACTGCCGAGACAGAGTCATCAAGGATCAAAATGGGGGCATCCTTCATCAGCGCCCGGGCAATGGAGATGCGCTGCTTCTGACCGCCGGAGACGGTGACGCCCCGCTCGCCCAGCACCGTGTCATAGCCCCGCTGGAACTGGGAGATGTTGCTGTCGATATCGGCAAGGACTGCCGCCTGAGTGATGGATTCGTCGGGGTAGGACTCCACACCGAAGGCGATGTTGTTTTCGATGGTGTCGGAGAACAGGAAGTTGTCCTGAGGGACATAGGCGCAGGCGTTGCGCACGGAGCGGATGGACACGTCATTCACATCATGCCCGTCGATCAGCACGGTGCCGTCGGGGACGTTGTAGGTCCTCAGGATCAGATCCACCAGTGTGGTCTTGCCGCAGCCGGTTTTGCCCACCAGACCGATGTTTTCTCCGGCACGGATCTGGAAGGAGACATGCTCCAGTACGTCAAATTCCCCGTCGGGATAGCGGAAGGTCAGATCCCGGAAGGTGATGTCGCCCCTGACCTGCGTCAGCTCGGAAACACCGGGGCGGTCCACCACATCGGGCTTTGCCTCCAGAAGCTGGCTGATCCGGTCCAGAGAGGTCTTGCCCCGGGAGGTCATGTCGATCAGCTCCGCCACAGCCATGATGGGCCAGACTACGGCGTTGAAGTAGCCGATGAACTCCATCAGCTCGCCGGCATTGAAGCGGCCCTGATACACAAGGTATCCGCCGTAGCCCAGAATGATGCAGATGACGCTCTCGACAAACAATGTCACGAGGATCTTCAGCAGGACCGAGGCCTTGGTGTGGTCGATGTTGGCCTTTTCGTTTTCAATGTTCAGCTGCTTGAAGGCCATCAGCTCCTTTGCCTCCTTGACAAAGGCCTTGATGACGGCAATGCCGGAGAAGCTCTCCTGTGAGAAATCCGACAGCTTGGAGAAGGCCTCCTGACGGATGTCCCATTTTTTCATCATGTACCGGCCCACAACGGTGCTGGAGGCCATCAGCAGACCCATGGGGATCAGGGTCAGCATGGTCAGCACCGCGTCCATCCGCCACATTTTGACAACGGCCAGAATGCCCAGAAACAGCGCGTCCAGAAACATCATGATGCCCCAGCCGAAGCACTCCTGCACGGTGTCTAAATCGTTGGTGAACAGGCTCATCAGGTTGCCGACCTTGTTGGCCTGATAGTATTCCCGGCTCAGATCCTTGGCGTTGCGGAACATCCGATTGCGCAGCTGGGCCTCCACCTTGATGGCCGAGCCGAAGAACATGATCCGCCACAAAAACCGCCCGAACACGATGGCCAGTATCACGCCGATCATGGGCATGCAGATCCTGTCCAGCAGAAAGGCCATGTCAAAGGCTACGGCGGTGCCGTCTATGACCACGGTGCCGCTGTTCATGCCGTTGATGACCATCTGGTAAAGGTTGGGAACCAGCAGCTGCATGTAGTCCACGGTCAGCAGGGTCAAAAGACCCAGAAGAAGCTGCGGCGCATATTTCAAATAGTATCGATTGATATGTTTTCCGAATATCAAAGCAAACCCCTCCTCTTTTCTACATATAAATGCCGTTTTATTCTATCATGGGTTTGTTGCTTTTGCAACAATTCAAAAAACAGATTTGGTCACAATTATTTTACAGAAAATCGATAATTGGCTCTTGCATTTTTGGATCAGGTGCTGTATGATATCAGCGTTAGCACTCAAGTGTAAAGAGTGCTAAACCGTAGAGATACAGAAATGGGAAGCACGGGGCATCCCCCCGTACCCCCCGTCTAGAATATCTAAATTGGAGGAATCGATTATGACACTCAAACCCATGTCTGACAATGTACTGCTGAAGCAGCACGAAGCAAGCGAGACCACCGTCGGCGGCATCATTCTGGCCACCACCAACAAGGAAAAGCCCGCTGTTTATGAAGTCGTTTCCGTCGGCCCCGGAACCAAGGACGTGACCATGACCGTTAAGCCCGGTGAAAAGGTCGTCGTCAGCAAGTTCGTCGGCACCGATGTCACCTTGGATAAGGTGGACTATAAGTTCGTCAAGCAGGACGATATTCTGGCAATCGTTGAGTAATTAGGAGGTAAGGAATATGTCTAAGATGATCGTATATGGCGAAGAAGCCCGCAAGAAGCTGCAGGCAGGTATTGACCAGCTGGCAGATACCGTTAAGGTCACCATCGGCCCCAAGGGCCGCAACGTTGTTCTGGGTAAGAAGTACGGCGCTCCTCTGGTCACCAACGACGGCGTGACCATCGCAAAGGAAGTCGAGCTTGAGGACCCCTTTGAGAACATGGGCGCCCAGATGATCCGTGAGGTCGCCACCCGCACCAACGATGTGGCCGGTGACGGCACCACCACTGCTACCGTTCTGGCTCAGGCCATCACCCGTGAGGGTCTGAAGAACCTGTCCGCCGGTGCAAACCCCATGGTCATGCGCAAGGGCATCGAGAAGGCCGTTGAGGCAGCAGTCGAGGCCATCAAGGAGCATTCCGTCCCCGTCAGCGGCTCTGAGGATATCGCCCGTGTCGGCACCGTTTCCTCCGGCGACGAGTCCGTCGGCGCGCTGATTGCAGAGGCCATGGAGAAGGTCGGCACCGAGGGTGTCATCACCATCGAGGAGTCCAAGACCGCCGAGACCGGCCTTGACGTGGTCGAGGGCATGCAGTTCGACCGGGGCTACATCTCCCCCTACATGGTCACCGATACCGACAAGATGGAAGCTGTGCTGGACGATGCACTGATCCTGATCACCGATAAGAAGATTTCCTCTATTCAGGAGATCCTGCCCATCCTGGAGCCTGTTGTCAAGGCCGGCAAGAAGATGATGATCATTGCCGAGGATGTGGAGGGCGACGCTCTGGCAACCCTGCTGGTCAACCGTCTGCGCGGCAACTTCAACTGCGTCTGCGTCAAGGCTCCCGGCTTCGGCGACCGCCGCAAGGCAATGCTGCAGGATATCGCCATCCTCACCGGCGGCACCGTCATCTCCTCCGAGCTGAACATGGAGCTGACCGAGACACAGCTGTCTGATCTGGGCCGTGCCCGTCAGGTAGTGATCACCAAGGACACCACCACCATCGTCGACGGCGAGGGCGATTCCGAGGCAATTCAGGCCCGTGCCCACGAGGTTCGTGCATCCATCGCCACCACCACCTCCGACTATGACCGTGAGAAGCTGCAGGAGCGTCTGGCCAAGCTGACCGGCGGCGTTGCAGTCATCCGCGTGGGCGCTCAGACCGAGATCGCCATGAAGGAGCAGAAGCTGAGAGTGGAGGATGCTCTGAACGCAACCCGCGCTGCCGTGGAAGAGGGCATCGTGGCCGGCGGCGGTACCGCTCAGGTCAATGCTATTGCAGCCGTTGAGAAGCTGATCGCAAAGCTGTCCGGCGATGAAAAGACCGGTGCAAAGATCGTTGCCACCGCTCTGCAGGCTCCCATCCGCCAGATCGCCGAGAACGCAGGCGTTGACGGCAGCGTCATCTATGAGAAGGTGCGCAATTCCAAGAAGGTCGGCTGGGGCTATAACGCTTACACCGAGCAGTTCGTCGATATGATCGGCGCCGGCATCGTGGACCCCACCAAGGTCACCCGTTCTTCTCTGGAGAATGCAGCCAGTGTCGCAGCCAGTGTCCTGACCACCGAGAGTCTGGTTGTTGATAAGCCCGATCCTGCCGGTGATGCAGCCGCAGCTGCTGCCGCAGCTCAGGGCGGCATGTATTGATTCGGCATCGGAAACCGAAGTAAATTGCGATACAAAGCGCCGCTTCCTTTCGGGAGCGGCGCTTTTATACTTGATTTTTTTCAGGTGTGTTGGTATAATCAAGAAGCTGTACAGAGCAGTACCCAAGCCGTCGAAGGGTCCGGATTCGAAAGTCCGCCGGAACCTGTTATTCTCATTTTGGGGGAATTCCGGGTTTTCAAGGGTTTTTCGGCATTTTACAATCAAATATTTTTCGGAATTCTCTTCTGCTTTCTCCCTAAGCTCCAAAAGCACTTATTTGCTTGGAGATATTTGAGAAAACAGAAGTGAAATATACGGAGCAGTACTCAAGCTGGTCGAAGAGGCGTGACTCGAAATCTCGTAGGGCATGAAAGTGTCGCCAGGGTTCGAATCCCTGCTGCTCCGCCAGAGCCGGTAAGTCGTTTGACTTACCGGCTTTTTCCATGCTCACAGGGTCTGCCAGGCACTGACTGTCACAGGTGTCTGCGGCAGCACAAGCCCATTTTCCATGGCCTGTGCGGAGGAAATTTTAGAGGAATAGTCCAGATGGGCATAGATGTTGGCGGTGGTAGCAAAGTCCGAATGCCCAAGCCACTCCTGAATTTGCTTGAGCGGTACCCCGTTGGCAAGCAGAAGGCTTGCACAGGAATGGCGCAGATCGTGAAACCGCATCCGCTTGAGCCCGTGGTTGGCAAGAAATCGGGGAAACGCTGAGGTCAGATAATTGGCCTTCATCCGCTCGCCCATTTCATCCACGAATACATAACCGTCATAGTCGTAGTTGTAGCTGTTGCCGCAGATTTTCTTATTATATTCCTGCGCTTTCTTTACCTGCTGAAAATATTCACGGAACTGTCCGATGAGAGGGAGCGTGCGAAGACTGGACTTCGTTTTTGCAGTTTCCTGCTCGATATCTGTCCGCTTTCCGTCTATCACAACACTGGTCACCGTGTGCTTGACCGAAATCGTGCCACGCTGAAAATCAATGGAATCCCATTTGAGTCCCAGTACCTCCTCCCGGCGAAAGCCGTAAAAGGCAGCCACCAGAACCGGAAGCTCCAGTCGGTGACCATGCAGGGTCTCAAACATTTTCTGCATTTCCTCATGGGAAAGAAACACCGGCTGAAAATCATTTTTGCGTGGACGGTCTACCTTTTCGGCAACATTCTGGGTTACCAGATCCGTCTTGAAGGCGTACTGCAAAGCCGTGTGAATGAGTGCATGATAATGGATGACCGTATTTGGCTTGACTCTGCACAGCTGCTCAGAATAGAACCGCTGCAAATGTCTTGCCTGCACCTCCTGCAATGTCAGCTGTTTCTCCTCAAAATAGGGATTGACGATCCGTTCGATGGTATTTTTGTAGGAGGTGTATGTTGCAATGGCAACTCTTGCCTTGGCAATCTCCACCCAGTCCAGAAGATACTCCGTAAAGAGCATATCTCCGCTCAGATCGTTCACTCTGACCGGAGGCGTGAATTCACTGCGCACCTGCATGAGCATATCCTCAGCCTTGCGCTTGTTGCCTTTTTCCGGCAAATTCAGCGAGATCCACTTGGTTTTTCTCTTGTTATTTGCGTCTTGATAGTTTAACACGGCATAATATTTGCCGTTCTTGATTTGAAGATGTCCTGATACCATTTCTGATACCTCCTTAATAAAATTTCAGGACAGCGCTTGCAACCGATGTGGTCATTGTAACACTGTCCCATATTTCTCTCCACTGTGCGATAGCTTGATTTGCACCCCCTTTAGGGGGCGAATGAATCGTCATAAAAAGAAAAATCCCATTTGTCAGCGAGCGTTACGCCTGCGGCAAATGGGATTTCTTATTTGTGGAATATTTATTTTTCCGATTCCTTATTGGAATCCAGTTTCATATGATCGAGGGCATATTCACAGCACTGTGCGACCAATGCATTCACGGAGATGTCGTTTTCTCCGGCGCACTTTGCCAGCCGTTCCACCAACTGCTTGTCCATTCGGAATGTCTTATTCACATATTCCGGCTTCTTCACTTCAAACATATGCATACCCCCTTACGCATAAATTATAGTGTAGAAACCACATGCTTTATACACGCTATATTTACACTTATAATAATAAGTGCTATTATAGATGGACGGGGGTGATGAAATGCGAGTGACCTTTTGCGGGCATTCTGAAATTGCACAGTTCAATGAGGTCAGACAGTGGCTGAGTGCGGTCACAGACGATCTGATTGCAGCCGGTGCGGATTCCTTTTACCTCGGGGGCTACGGCGCATTTGATTCGCTCTGTGCCGCTGTCCTGTGGCAGAAGAAACGGCAGACACCCCACATTGAAATCGTCCTTGTACTTCCGTATCTGGATTCAAATATGCCGACGGAGGACTATGACCGCACGGTTTATCCGCCTTTGGAAGCTGTGCCCAGACGGTTTGCGATTTTGAAACGAAACGAGTGGATGACGGACAGCGCCGACATGGTGGTGGCCTATGTGACCCACGGATGGGGTGGAGCTGCCAAAACACTCGCCTATGCCAAACGGCGGAAAAAGAAGATCATTCTGTATCCGAATAGATCCGAAACCGATATGACCTTCGGCACCTTATAGGGTAGCAGAAAAATGCGCTGCCTGCACCTCTGGGATCGGCTTTACCGAGCGTCCCGATTGCGTTCTCTCTGGCGTTTCAGCAGCTCCAGACCCTTTAGGATGTCCTTGCGCATCTGATCTTCGGTATAATTCGGCGGAAAATACTTCTGCAATTCCTCCCGTTTGAACCGCAGCTGCGGCTGCTGATTTGGCTTTTCTTCGGCAAGGATATCGTAAATATCATGTTCGGTGAGCATGCCGTCCTGCGACATTTTCTTGAGCCGAATGGCCTGTGCATGGGAGGGTGTGCAGTCATTTTGCGCCATTGCATCCAGTAATGCCGCCTGCTCCTCGATGGTGAGGAAGGACAATTCGACAGCAGGATTGAATGCGATTTTGCCCTCGTCCACCTTGATCAAAAGGTCGGGATGAAGGTAAGTCAGACGGATATAGCGCTTAACCTGATTGCGGCTATCACCGGTTTCTTGCCCTATCAATTCTGCGCTATTTAACTTTGGCCCAA
>DYCR01000001.1:208891-212641 GCA_019418025.1 Clostridiales bacterium
GGCGTCCACCATAGCAATCACGGCCTCGTCGTCATCCATTTCCCGGACGATGACAGGCATTTTTTCTATCTCCAACTGCTGACACGCAGCCAGTCTTCTGTGACCGGAAATCAGCTCGTAGCCGCCGTCCTCAAGGGGTCTGGCAAGGGCGGGAGTCAGCACCCCGAACTTCCGGATGGACTCCACGATTTTCTCCATTTCCTCATTGTACTGCACCTTGAACGGGTGATCCTCAAAGGGGTGCAAGTCCGCAAGGGGCAACTCTTGAATTCGTTCCAGCTTGGCATCATCCCGCATTTCCTGGGTGGTAAACAAATCATCCAGGGTAGGCAGAGTAAAATCAGATTTTCTTTTTGTCATCGTTCATAACCTCTCTTTCGTGTTTTCAGCGGCGGGCGCAGCTCCTGCCGCAATCGTTGATTTGTTCTCTTGATTGCAGGCTGATTGCTCGCCTTAATCGTCAAAATAGGCTTCACAATTGTCGTCATCCCCCTGACTTTCGGAGAGATAAACCTCCAAAAGCTTGCGCTTTATGTCCTGTAATTCTGCTTTGATTTGCTCCTTGGAAAGCTCGTCCAAATCCTTTTCAAGGTAGCTGACAGCCTTATAAATCCGGAACAGTTCCTTCTGGGGAAACACCTGTACTGCATATCCAAAGCCAAGCTTTCTGAGGTATTCAGACAGGGAAAGTTTGCATCTTTGGGCGTTTAATTCCATCCTTTTTTTCTCATTTTCCGTGACCCGGATGTTGATTCCGGTTTCTCGTTTTCTCATATAATCTATCTCCTTTTCGACGGGGTATTAGGGGTGGCTGCCCCTAACGATTTCCCCTTTGGCTATCCAAAGGGGATGCTCGCTGGTGTTTGACAGCCGGCACGGCTATCCAAACACACTGCTCGTTATGATGATGCAGACCATTTTCTCTGCCTAGGGTGGCTCTTTCTCTCAGTGACGGCTGTGACGGTTATGACGGCTTTTTCTCTATATAGCGAAATCGCTGTCATTTGCGTCATTGCTGTCATTCCTCGTAAAAGAAATCAGTCGGCTTTTGCCGGTTCTCTTGGTCCGGTAGCGGATGCCCTCCGGCTCCAGAACCTCGCCTGCAAACTGCCCCAGATACTTTTTCACCATATTGGCAGACACCTCCTTTTCAGCCATCGCTGCAAGCAGGTCGCTTGCCGTGCCTGTCCACTGGGTTTGACCTTTCATAAATTCAGCCACCCGAAAAACAAAGTCGGGGATCTCCGCCTTATGAATGTCCTGGCTGTCCTTGCGCTCCACAAGCTCCCAGACCAGATCACGAAACCGCAGGGTCATCTCCTGATACTCCACATCCCGTCCGCTGACATAGAGAACAGCGTCCGTGTTGCTGCGCTTGCGTTTCAGAACAAAATTGGTATCCGCCGCACCGATGATGCCGGTGGAGCCGGTGACCTCGTTGAATGGATCGCTGCTGTCCTGCAGCTTGCGCAGGTGGTGAACCAGTAGGATTGCTATTCCGTACTGATCGGCGATCTGCTTGATGGAAGAAATGTCATCGTAGTCGCTGGCATACATTCCGCTCTTGCCGGAGCTTGACTTGGAGTCACGCACCTTTTGCAGGGTGTCGATGATGATCAGCTTTGTATTGGGGGTTGCTTTCAAAAAGTCTGTGATTTGCTCTTCCAGACCGCTGCCGATCAGACCGCAGGCAACCGCAAAGTGCAGGTTGTCCGGCGCATCGTCGGTCAGCTGATAGAGCCTGTCCTTGATGCGGCGCACCGTATCCTCCAGACTGAGATACAGCACATCGCATTGCAGGGTGGGCAAGTCCCATACGGGCTTGCCTTGGGCAACCTGAAGGCTCAGCCAGAGCATCAGCCAGCTTTTGCCGATTTTGGATGCGCCGCTAAGTACATTCACCCCCTGCGATATTAAATCCTGTACGATAAACATGGTTTTGTTCATTGGCATGGCTTGCAGGGTCTCTGCATCCACGGTTTCGAGTTTCTTTTGCATTTCATTCATCCTTCCTTGGTGGACAGTTAGACCCCCGATTTCGGGGGACAAGGTATAAACACCCACGCACCTCACTTTCGGCTCTGAAAAGCCGTACAGTACGGGGCTTTTTTGCCCTCTAAGTGTCCTCGTCGGTACAAGCTTTATATCCTTCGTTTCCGTATAAATACGAAAACTCACTCATTCCGCTGTACCTCCTCTCCCCAAAAAGCCTCTGGCTTTCTGGGGTCCCCATTACGCCTTCTTCTTTCACTTTCTGTTTTCTGCATTCTGTGGACGAGCCTGCCGCAGCTTTCGCAGTATTTCTGGCGGTTGCTTTTCGGCAGGAACGGCTTGTTACAGCGACTGCACCGCTTTGATCCTGAGCGGAACAGCTCTGCATACAGGGCGCTTTCTGCCGGAAGTACCGCATTGCGGAAGTACCTGCACAGAACCGAATAGCAGATGCTCTGGGGACAAACGCAGGGCTCGCCGTCATCCAACAGCAGGCAGTTCCCTTCGTCGCAGTTGGCGCACAGCCTTTTCAGCAGACGGTTACACTTAGACCGCTGTGCAGGTGTGAGCCGGATCGTTTTTTCTCTCACGGTTTGCAGCCTCCTTTTCTTGGGTCACAAAATTGATGACACTCACCTTCGGGATCTTATAGGCGATCCCAATCATGACCGCCTGGATCTCCCCATCATTGATCAGGGAGTAGGCCATCGTTCTGCTGATTCCCAGCATTTCCGTCAACTGACGGACGGTGACGATGTCCGGATAATCCGGGAACATCATCTTGTACAGCTCTTTGAGCTCAGATTTTTTCATAGCGCTTCAATCCTCCTTCTTTATGGCTATGTAAGAAGAGCACCGGCGTGAGGATCATCAAGCTTCCGGTGCTCTGTGCCGCTTTTCCTGTGGTCGTTCCCTCTCATTCATGAGAAGTTGCCTCGCTCCTGCTGTTTGCAATCACAGCCATCCCGGCAAGGCGGTATCCCCCGACAGACGGTCATTCAATTTTCAAGGTGCAGATTTGAGGGGAATATTTTGTCCCTCAATGGGTAGCCAACGAGAAGGACCGTTTTTCCCACTTTTTTCAAACTTTTTTTATTTTTGTGCAAATTGCCCTTCACTTGTTCCCACTGGGAGAGCCTAAAAATTAAGCCTCGGGAAGAAATATTTTTCATTTTCGGAGAGCGACGGAATAAATGCCCTCATCTGTTCCCACCGGGAACAGCCGAATGGACACCCTATTTGAGAAAATAATTTATCCCTTCACTCATTTGGACAAAGGGGTGCGAAATGGACACCCAAAATCGGGGCTTTCCGAAAAATAATTTTTTCCTCTCACTTATTTCCACTGGGAACGGGCAAATGCACACCCTAAATGAAAAAATATTTTGCTCCTCACTATATAGGGACAGAAGTCGGCTGTTTTTGAAGGTGCTTTGAAAAAATATTTTCCCTTCACTTACTCTGAATTAGGGGTGCCATTTTGGGGGGTGTTTTTGAAAAATTTTTGGAAGAAATAAAAAGCCCTTCACTAATTACTTCAAAATTCAGGTTTTGCCCCCCGTGTTTTCGGGAATGTTTACGATTTGTTCAAAATTACCGCAACAGCAAACGAGCTCTTCTATTTACATACCGCAACATTGGGGACATTTTCCCGACATACTTTTTTGAAAAAAAGAAAAGCGCCCGGACATTCATCTGGGCGCTCTGTAAATGATACTCTAATAGTTGACCACAGTGACACTGAATAAGTTTACCACT
>DYCR01000010.1:0-7449 GCA_019418025.1 Clostridiales bacterium
TTAGTGGTAAACTTATTCAGTGTCACTGTGGTCAACTATTAGAGTATCATTTACACACTGGTTCAAGAATAACTTAAATCACGATACACATGGCTACATCGACACAGATGACACTTCTAACTATGATATTGAAATCGGTAGTGTCTATTTTGACTTTGCCACTGTCACCGACAGAGGTTACTATGCATACTTTGATTGTGCCTTAGGGGAAGGGCTGACCGACAGGCTTTGGGCGCAAATCGATCAGGTTACAACCCGACAGCGACCGTTTTACAAGAACGACTATTATCTACTCACCGTGAACCGAGTGCCGGACAGTTTTTGGAATCTCAGTAAGCAATATGATAATGTACATGTCATTCAGCGTAAGACCCTCTTTGCAAAGTTTAAGAAGGATTACAACCGAATTGCACATCCGAGGTTTGTTCCGAGCTTTGTGGGAAGGAATCATTAAAATGCAAAAACAGCGGGTGCCGGAAAAATCCGACACCCGCTGATCTTCTTTTATCTGCTTTTGTGGGAGGTTTTAGGAGTTTACTCCTAACGATTGTACTGTTTTACGACTCTTGGGAGTATAAACAGTCTGCTCGCTAAGATGATGCAGACGCTTTCTCCCTAAAATCTTTCTCTGATTTTTATTCTTTTGGGGTCTATGTTCATTAAACTCTTAACTGTAGATTTTGACTGCCTAAGTGGTGAAAATATCCAAAATATTACTAATAATTGCAGGCTCGACTGCTCTGCATGGGATGGTGTCTTTTGTACTACCGATAGATTCATAATCGTATTTTTCATAAGTCATATGAGTAAAATGAACTCTTTGTTATGTAAGTTCAATTTGTGACTTTTTAAGTAGAGTATCTTCATACCAAGAACTCAATATATTTGAACTAAGTTTCTGCATCTTCTTTATTTCTCTTGAAGCCTTGTAAATATCCGTATCAAGATATATCTGTGGTAATTTTGCAACATTCGTTTGTTGCTTCAACGCTAACGGATTTTCGCTATTACTTTTAAAAAGCTTGACATATTTACCAAATATAGCAGGGCAGTTCTTCTCCAATAAGGCTGGAATGGACGGATATACAATTTTGTTAATTACATCGGATGCCCAATACCCAGTTATTGTTAAGTCAAACGGATTCACATATATATGATTATAGAAATCAATGTCGATTATGCTCCCATGAATCGTACCAACTCCACCAATTCTTTTTACCATATCTGCAATGTGTTTTTGAAATGAAGTGAACTTGTCAATTGGCGTTTTTATTGTAGAAACCATAGCATCCATATTATCATAATAATACTGAATATCTTGAATTTCTAATTTTTTCATAGCTCCGCCGTTAAGGATAGTGAGGCTTCCACTTCTTGATTTATGGATAAAACAGTAATACCCGTTCTTTTTTAACATGTAGAGTATGTTTACTTTTCGTTGGAAAGTCATTGATATATTTTTACCTCGGTAGAAGTCATTGTACTGCTCACTCGTAATTTCAAATATACCATCCTCATAATCCGAAAAACAATCGTAATCGTTATCAAGCAAAAAAGATTTCAAATGAGGATTCTCACTATGGTATCCCACTTGATTGTCTGAATAAACTCTATACTCACCATCATCATGGAAGAAATTTCTATGCGTATGTCCACTTACATAAACATAATTTTTATCAGGATCTGCTTCTCTGCACCAATCTTTTTTAGGTGTATGCGTTAAAATAATCGTGTTCTTATTGGCCAGAATAGGACGTACACGATTATACAAATCTTCAAAAATTCTAGATTCTTTTATTTCAGTAGCCCTATCCATAGTCATTCGATAAATTCCGTTATTGGCATTGAACTCCATATTATATCCTGAAAATCCTAACCCGCCAAGAATCACATATCTTGCACTTCGCAAGCGGTCAGAAATTTGTGCTTCATTCATTTGGCACAAATCGTGATATTGAATGAGATGTATTCCAGTGCTTGGATCAGCAAGTAAACCACAATCTTCTTTGTAAAAAAGATCGTTATGGAGTAAATACATACCATATTCTTCTAAAAGAGTTCGATACTTTGAAACGATCTGTTCTATTTCAAAGCCTGGAAAACTCCATAATTCATGATTTCCAAGCGTAAAAACAACCTGTGTGCTCCGATGTAATGCTTTGGAAAGCAGCTTTACAAATAGCTGAAATATTTCAATATCAGATGCTACATCACCGTTAATCAATAATAGGCTTCCTGCTTCATGAGCAATAGTGTTAACTATTTTTTGAAGCACATATATAGCATCTTCCAGTGAGCGGCAACCCGCATTTTGTATTCTGTGCATAAGATGAAGATCAGAAATATAGTCAATTCTTTGACAATTGTAATCGAAGGATATTTCAAAAGCGGATAATTCCTTTTTTGCAGCTTCATCTGCTAAGTTTCTTGATGATTGAAGAACTAAGGCTGTTTCGTTTTCATTCTGTTCTACACAATCAAAGGATTTTATCAAATCTCTATTGAATTCTTGTATATCATATCTTAAACCAAACTTTTCACATAGAGAGCTTTTCATTTTGGAATTCGTAAAATCAATGTTATTCCACTCTTCTAAAAACATCAAGCCATCGCAAAAAAGTAAATTTGCGTTAGATAAGTCTCCTTTCAAAAAAGCAACAAAGTCGAAAAAATAATCAAAGGGATGTCGGTATTCTTTTAGCACACTACCAGATGTATTACGCCATTGCTGTGTTACGTAGAATTTTCTGTTGTAATAGTATTTCTTTATCGAATAAGCAACCTCTGTATTTGTATAAACTGGCAATTTAGTCGTTTCATCAATAATGTAATTAGAAAAATTGGCATCACATTCAAGCGCACCCGATAAATCACAATATGTCAAATCTCCATTTCGGTAATTAATAAATTCATCAAAAGTTTCGAAGTATCTATAAATTGTTGCGATTGGATAACACTCATTATCCTCTTGATACCCTTGGGTTTCTTCACAGTAGTAGTGTGTTTTCTTATCAAAAAAAGCCCTCGAATAGAATTCAATTTCTCCATTTTTCAAATGACTGATGTAGTCTTTTAATTTCTTTTTATGTTTATATATCGTGGACTTTACGCCCAAAGAATAGTTAAAGGATTGTATAACTTCATCTGGGTTATATATTGAACATAATGCGTTAATCATTTTGTATTCGGGGTAGGCACCAGATGACATATATTCCATAATAATCGAAAATCGTTGTTTATCTTTGGCATCTGTAAAAATATACTGAAAAAAGAAGAAACTAACATCAACAATGGTTGCAATCTTGGATTTTTTATAATTTTCTACAACTTTTACCAATTCATTATAGCTAGTACAATTATTAAATTTTTTACTCCACTGTTGGCAATGTTTATGTACTTGCTTTCCTTCCTTGTATGTTTCTTGTTCTTCGTTTGATAACAATAACGAGTAATCATCTATTGTTTCTTTAACAAATGAGCTTCTTGCCATTAACTTTTTTAGGTCAACTCCCTGAGAAATCACAGCGTTATCAAATAAGGGACAAAATGTATAGCAGGCATTATCATAAATGTCCCCTCCCAGAAAATTAAAATAAGAATCAAAATTATCAAATGATAGAAACGTACTTCTTGTCTGTTCTTCACCATTTAGCTCTGTATGAATCAGCTCTTCTTCAACAAAGAAAGAGTTGGCCATAATATCAAATCCTCTTTTTCCAATTGTACGCAAACCCGATTTTCGTTCAAACGCTACAAGCTGAATATTATTCTTGTACTCTTCTGGAACATCGAAAACCCTAATTTCCTTCTTTTTTAATTGCCTAATTATTTCTTTGGCATTTAACTTTACCTTTTCATTTTCCATCAAATATACACACCCCTTTATACGCTTCATTATACAGAATGATTGTAGAAATGCAATTATTGTAATACATAGGGGCTTGTATTTCATGAAAAGCAGGATTCACAAATGTTTTGAGCAGCGCTATTAAACTCACATAACTGTTCAAAAGGAATATCCAAGTATGAAGACATCTCGACAAAGCTGTTGCAGGTTTCATCACAGTGATAAGCAAAATGAGGAAATATCAGGCTTAATGAATTTCTTACAGAAGATACCTATTGAGAATTCCTGAAAAGAGCGGTAAAAGTCCAGATACAATCCCACATGGATAGAGATTCCTTTAAAGTCTTTGAAATTCGCAACCAAGGAAACGGAAGGAATTTGGAGCAAATTGAGTGTGAGCAAAAAATTAGAGGCAGTCTCAAAGGACTACCCCTAAATAATCATTATGCGTAAATTAAATCGGTATTGACGATCTCCATAGCCCTGTTGCGGATATTATTCATCCGTTGAATCCACAGCATTGGATTTTCTGCCTTGAGTTTCTCTGTAATACCTTCCTTTTCGGAAAGCTCGTCCACAAGCCTGTCAAACATCTTCTGGGCGAGCCGTTCAGTGTCAGCGAGGTGAGGGTAGAGCGTACACTGTGTCAGCATATTATAATACTTGATTCGGTGGTGTTGCTTGAGATATTGCCTCCGGCGATTTCTCCATACACCAATCTCATACTCTGACTCATCGGGCAACTTGATATCCGGCAGCAAATAATCACCCTGCTGGGTGTAGGTACCGCCATTCTGTTCAAACAAAGTCTGTGTCATAGTCTTGACCTCCTGTAAAATAATTGTACTTGCATATTACAGGAAACAGATCTGAAATGCGAATGTGCGATTGAGAATATAAAAAATTCCGAGGTCGGTTCAATTTGAACCTTCCTCGGAATCCGTTCGTTAGCGTTGCCTTGCATTGCCGGATTAAAAAGTTTTTC
This sequence comes from Clostridiales bacterium, assembly GCA_019418025.1. Classification (GTDB taxonomy): domain Bacteria; phylum Bacillota; class Clostridia; order Oscillospirales; family Oscillospiraceae; genus Faecousia. The sequence goes on from DYCR01000010.1 coordinate 4,833, forward strand.
TTGTTTTCTAAAATACTTCCTTATCTGGCGTATGCATGTAAGGCTCTCCCTCTTTTTCGGTCAATATTTCGTTTTCAGATGCAAAACTGCCCCAATTGCCGCCCTTATGTGCCATCCGGTGATTCATCCAAAACCCACGGCAGGATCGTCCAAAACTCCAGATCAAAGTGCGGCTGCGGAAAGTCCGGCGCGCCATACGGATAGCATTCGTGGCAGCACCGCACCTGCCCCCAGTCCTCCACAGGCTCCTGCTCCGGCACATCAACGATCCTGCCTGCCATGCGATAGCTGAACTGGTAATGCATCCCCTGAGCATCGGCATACACCATACACACATAAGTCGCTTTTTCAGGGGGAATACCTAGCTCCTCCATTGCTTTGATGATAGGTTCAGGAAGCTTTTTCATTTTAGACAACGCAAGAAAATTCCGGCAATGTCCGCATTCACAGCCCCAATTGCCCGCCTTTGCGTACCATTCTAAGGTGGCTGTCCTGTCGATCTCCACCCGATAGCCGCCAAAATCGTATGTATCCATCTGACCCCCTCCTAACCGGGACGCATGTCGTGCATTTGTGCAAATAAAAATCCAAAACGAATTTTACTCCTTCTGGTACTTCTCACGAAGCTTCATGAGCTTTCTGCCGCAATGGCCGATCAAATACAGGTAAAGAACGATCATCGACGAAAAGACCCCGATCAAAAATGTATCCACCCTCCCAAGGGTGCCGCTAAAGGCTCTGACCCAATTGGGGAGCAGCAAACAGAAAAAGATCACAATCAATGGGAACATGCGGGTTTTCATCACATGCCGGATCATTTCCACCTTGGATTGACCGTCCGAAAAGATCTCTCCGTCATTTTCCTGCCGGATCTGGGATGCAGGCTTGCGGAAAAACAGCCATCCGGTGCAGCTGCCTGCGTATTCCCAGCCGTAGTCTGCAAACATCTGCTTGTAGTCGCTGCCTGCACGGCAGTTCTGAAAGTCCAGACGATACACCACATCCTCGGGGGTGCATTCCTCAAAGACATAAAAACAGGGCGCAATCGTTTTCACAAACCGCAGCCCCTGCTGATGCTGCCTGCGCAGCCAGATTTCCTCTTCTTCATAATCTGCGATCGTAAACACATGGATCTTGATTTTACTCATGAATACACGCTCCTCCTTTGGTGTTGTGGTATAAACGCTCAATCCGGCTGATTTCCGTCTTCAGGACTTCCTGTCCCAAGGCCGTGATCTGATACAGCTTTCGCTTGTCCTCCTCTGCGTAAAAACGGATCAGCCCGTCTTTCTCCATTTTGGAAAGGGTGCCGTACATGGTTCCCGGACTGATGAGGACCTCATTTCCGGTCATTTCCTTCACCTGCTGACCGATGGCATAGCCGTGCTTGGGTGTTTGCAGACAAAACAGAATGTAAAATCCCGTTTCCGTCATGGGCACATAAATGCGGCGAATTCGTTCCTCCATGGCTCCTCCTTTTTCACTCTATCATAGCCCGATATATCGAGATTCGATATATGCAGTATATCAGACCTCGATATACTTGTCAACCACTTTCTGCCTGTTTTCTCTGATTGCCTGCCGCTGTGTGCATATTAAAACGGCGTGGCTCCCAGTGGAAACCACGCCGTGCTAAAGACTGTCTTGTTTTACGGATTTAATGTAATCGTTTCATTTGCTAAGTCATCATCAGACCAATTTTCTTCGTCATATGCCCTGAAGTTAAATTCTATTGTCTCTACATCGGAAATATCATTTTCCTTTAATGTGGAGTCTGCCCATGATATGGAACTAAATGCACACGTTCCAGAAGAAACGGTGTACGCATAAAATGGATCTGCCATAAAGCCATTCACAGATGCTGCTTCAACACTAAACATCACACGCTTGTCCGTCTTATTCTCTAAGAAAAGATGAACTGTGTATCCCATAATATCATCATACCCATATCCTGTAACAGTAACGGTTACGGCATCATTATTGATAATTACATTATCAGAGGGCTGTGCTTCTCTAACAAATTTTACAGCTTTCTCTTCACCATATGGATAAATGTGAACTGTTTCTTCCGCAACAGCATCTGCCGACCAGTCCTCGCTGTCATAAACACGGAAGGTTATTTCAATGTCCGTAACCTCTGTAATCCCACTTTTTTCGAAACTATCATCCGCAAAACTGATTTTTTCGTTGGATTTCTTGCCTGCGACTACCTCTGTTGCAAAGAACGGATCACATTGCACGCCATTAATAGAGGCGCTTTCGATAGCGAACATGTATGTTTTATCCGAAGATTTGTTTTCCAATACAGTTTTTACTGTATAGCCCCATATATTATCAGCTTCAATGCCAGTAAATTTAATGGAACATTCTTCGTTATCAATGGCTACCATCTCAGTGAAAGGAATTTCATTCTCCACCGTCTCTGTTGTTTCTTCTTGCGTAGCAGTTGGTTGCTCCATCGTATTTTCATCAGGATTTGTACTTATCGTTCCATCCTTTTCTGTTGTATGTGCACCACAGGCTGCCAGTGAAAACAGCATAATAAGCGCAAAAAGTAAAGCCGCAATTTTTTTCATTCTCTTTTCCTCCAAAATATTAAAATATGCGCAATCAAAGC
>DYCR01000010.1:7459-26247 GCA_019418025.1 Clostridiales bacterium
TGCCATAACAGCAACTCAGATTGCTATCGGTCAAAGTATGCGCTTGCAGGCGCGGTAAATTTTCCTCAATGAAAGCCATACTTTAGCCTATAATAAAATTATAATATTTTTGGAACAAAATGTAAACAATTTTTTAATCAATTGTGCAGTAACATCATCCAGCCTTGTGTGATAATGGAATGTGTTAAAAGACTATCCAAGTAGGCAAACAATGATCCACACCATTGCAAGGATGCCCAGCTGCATCAAGTAAGCTTTCGGATTGGACCAATTCACTGTCCAACCGCATCCGTTTGGTTTGCGGACTACCATGTTTGAATCCAGTTTATTGTAATAGGTAATCGCGCCTGTGTCTCGATACCACTGACGAACCTCTTCCGCCGTCCATTTATGCTTTTCAGGATTCATAGGAGGTTCTCCTCTCAAAAATGATCACGGCAGACCTCCAACCGTTACAATTCCAGCTGATAGATCAACAGATCTTCCGTCATGCCCGGGTAGCGGCGGCGCTCCTTTTCCTGAAAGCCGCTTCTTTCTGCCATGCGGCGGGATGCGGTGTTGGTTTCCAGAATATAGCCCTTGAGCGTTTTGTACCACTTTTCCTTTCGGGCCAGTCTGACCATCTCATCGATGATCTGATTGCCCAGACCTCGTCCCCACTGCTCCGGAAGAATCATCTGAGACAGGTCGGCGGTGTCGGCCCCGGCCTCACTCTTGAAGGCAAACACGCCAAAAAGTTCGTCATCCGGCTGAAATCGCAGGGCAAAGCTGCGGTTTCCTCGGCTTATGTAATCAGCCAGAATCCGATCACTTTCCGCTCGGGTTCGTGGGCAGTCAAAGCGCATGGTTGCAGCAACACGTTCATCTCCTGCAAGACGATAAAATGCCTCGCTGTCCTCCATGGTCAAAGGGGTATATAAAATCTTCACCTTATTTCCCCTTTCGCTTCCCCACGATCCATGCGCCGAAGATAACTGCACCGGCAGCGACCAGTACAACGGGGAGGATCACCCAGAGCAGATTGGAGCCGCCCTCCGACTGCTGCACAGGCTGAGATACCGTCGGCTCCGTGGTTTCAGAGGCCTGCGGTTGGCTGGGTACCGCCTCCAGATCCGACTCATTTTCCGCCAGAGACTCGCTGCTGACCTTCTTTGCAAGGAAATACTCGCCGCCCTCTTCCAGTACAAACTGGACCTGACCGTCGGCCACATCCGCACGGGTCACGAGGGTCGCCCGCTGCTCTGCCGGATCATAGTGCATCAGCAGGTACTGACCGTCCTCCAGTTTGCTTTCCAGCTGCACCAGCATGGGGACTGGGAATGCACCCGTATGCTCAAAGCGGAAGATCTCAGGATCATCTGCCAGCTTGCGGATGTCCTCTTCATAGAGTCCCTTGCGCATCATGACGGTGTTTATATCACCTGTCTTTTTAACATCCTTGCCATGAATGGTAAGCGTGTATGCTTCGCCGGTTTCCATGGTGCCGCTCATCCGCAGCAGCGTATCCTTGCCTTGCACATTGGCAAGCTGAGAGGCGGAGATCTTTCCGTCCTTCACCACAGCCTGCACCTGATTGCCCGTTTCGTCCTTGGACGCTCCGGCGGGCTTTTCGACAGGCTTCTCCGTAGGTTTTTCGACAGGCTTCTCCGTAGGTTTTTCGGCAGGCTTCTCGGTGGGTTTGCTCAACGCCTCCAGTTCCTTTTCTGCCTTTTCCAACAGATATCGATTGAACACAAGCTCCTTCTGCTCCGCAGTCAGACCGTCATAGGCCTTTCTGGCAGCTTCTACCGCAGCCTTTGCCTCTGCTGTGATCGGCTTGGGCAGGCTGCCGATGGCATCGATCACCAGCTGTGCCGCCTTCAGATCCCCTATGGTCTTTTCCGCCGCAAATAGCTTATCTGCATTCAAGACCTTGTCCTTCTGTGCCTGTGTCAGGGCATCGTAAGCATTCCGCGCCTGTTCTACCTTTCCGGCATCCATGAGGGTCAGCTCCTCCGGCAGCGCAGAAATGAGGTCCATCACGCTGAGTGCTGCCTTGTCATCCTGAGACAGATTGCCGATCGCTTCTTCCGCTGCCAGCAGCTTGGAAAGATTGGTCACCTTTTCCTGCTGTTCCGGGCGCAGGGAATCATAGGCCTTCCGAGCGGCACGGACAGCGGCAATATCATTCAGTGTGATGGTTTCCGGCAGTCGGTCGATCATGTCCATTACATTGGCCACAGGGTCAAAGCTGGGTCTGTCCCCCTGCAGGTCCCAATAGCCGCTTTCGCCATTGGCAAAGCGCTCGTAGGCGCACAGCGCCTGCATGGCCTGTATGGTCGCCATGGTGTTGACCCCCTGACCCTTGACATGCTCAAAGCCCTGATTTTCCACCAGATACAGCGCAAGCACGGACATCAGGTTATCCACCGCATCACCAAAGCCAGGCTCAGCCACCAGATCTCGCTCCAGAACCGACAGCGCAATGATGACCTGAGAAATGGATTCGGAGCTGCCATAGTCCAGATTGTTCTCTGCGGCCTTTGCCAGATACTGGATGCCCTTTTCAACAGCAGCCTGCACACCGTCCACGCTCTGATAGTAAGACAGTGCCTGCAGCGCCATAGCAGTTATATCAAGGCTTGCTCCGCCCTTCTTGTCCAGACCAAAGCCGCCGTTTTCCTTCTGATAGCCAAGCAGCTCCGTCACCATGCGCTCTCTGGTCCATTTGGCTCCGTCGGGGATGGGGGTGTTTTCAAGATCCAATGCGATCAGCGCCCAGATCAGCGCATTGCTGCCCTGACGGGTCAGATTCGGATGGTTGCAGATCATGTCTACAAGGTTTACACCGCCTACATCGGTAATATCCTTGCCCATAATGCTCAGCGCCAAGACCACGCGCTCGATCTCTGTTGCGTTGACATTGGGCTTCCAGCTCTTCACCGTGGCCTGAACACTGGTATAATACTTCTCCAACTGCTCCTGAGGCAGCTTCTGATCATCCCGCAGGAGGGCGTAGATGCTCCACTCCTGACCAAAGGTGTAGTCATTCTTCTCCATCAGGTGCTGCACGGCGGTCTGTTTGCCCTGTGCAACAAATTGCGGGATGTCGAATGCCTGAATATTGCTCTCGTCACCGGACACTGTTACCGTGAAGGTCACGGGTTTTGCGCCGCCGCTTGTGTCCACGGGGGTTCCGGTCACCTGAACGGTACCGGGCTTCAGGCCTTTCAGAACATATTTGTCAGATGCGACCCAGTTTCCGCTGTCCTGCGTTCCCGTCTCCCGAATCTGCATCAAGGAATCGGGACGGCTGATGCTCACAATGCCGGTTTTGCTGTAACTCCAGACCAGCTCCGGCTCGGAAACAGCTGCATAGTTGGAATTTTTCCCCTGGAATTTCAGGTCAAGGGGAACCTTTTTGCCCACCTCGGCGGCAACCGCTTCACTGGGAACGGACACGCTCACAAGCGGATTTTCATAGACAAAGGTCACGGTACTGGAGCCTTCCACAGGGGTCTGTCCATCCGATGCCTTTGCGGTAAAGGTCACAGTTCCCGCCTTATACGGAACGTAAGCTGCACGGCCGCCAAACTGTGCAATGTCCGGATCGCTGCTCTCCACCTCGTATTTTGTCTTGTAGCTGGCATTGGCAGGCTCAACGCTGACGGTCAGGGGAATGTCGTTGAACTGACCGCTGCCCATGGAGTTTCTTCCGTGGATTCTGTGGGTGCCGCTGATCCCCGGCTTAATGGAGGTGATCGGCACATATTGAGAGGTCACGGAGATCGTAACGGAAGGCCCGGCTTTTCCGGCTGTTACGGTCAGCTTGCTGGTACCCGGCTCAGAGAAGTAAAACACGCCGGTATTGTACATGGTGTGGAGCATGTCAGGCTTTTCTGACTTGAGCTCCACCAGATAGGTGGGGATCGTCTGGAAGGTATCGCTCCCCTCATACTTAGCCTGAATTTCCAAATGATTGTCCGAAGAGCCCTGCACGGTAACGGCACCGTCGATGACCTTTCCGTCCAGTGCTAAGCGGAGCTGCTCGATCTTATGAGAATCAGAAACAACGCGGATCTCGGCAGCCAGCTCCTCAGAGCCATCCGCCTTGCGCTCGGTGGCCCTTACAACTGCGCCGCCGTCCTGATATACGCAAAGCTTTGCATCATCAAACAGCGCCATTACACCACGGTCAGACCGATCCTCACAGGACCAGCTGATGGTGCTTCCCTCCGGAACATCCTTGAGCCGGAAATTTCCGGCAAAGCTGTCTCTTCCGGTGGTCATCTGGGGGGAAAGATCCAGTCTGCCGTTTTGCACCGTCTCCACTTTGCTGTTGTACCATACAAATTCTACCGGATAACGATTTTTGGAGCCATCGATCACGTGCTGGCCCTGATCCTTACCCAGATAGGGATATCCTTCTGAATTGCGGCCCCAGCTGAAGCCATGCTCGCCCTTATTCTGGTTCAGCAGTCCCATAAATCCATCGGAACGCAGCTCCTCGTCACCCACGGGTCTGCTGGCGGTCATGCTGTTGGGGGCAACCTCCAAAATATTCTCCACCGAGTTGGATGCCGCCCAATAGCAGTTATAAAATTTACCGTCACTGAAGCCGTTGGTGTTCTTGTGATCGGTAGACTTCTGGAAATGGACGAATGCACCGCGGCGGTTGTGTCCCATAGTCAGGCAGTTTGCCATGATACCGCCCTCAGTCATCCGCATAACAAAGCCGGTGGAATGCTGACCGGACACCTGACTGATGCAGTTGACGATCATACCGCCCTTCAGCTCCTGCGCATACGGAGCAAAATCACCACGATTGGGGAAATTGCCTTCCACCTTCACGTTCAGGTTCTGCACCACGCCGGTGGGCAGGATCTCGTCAAAAAGAGAACACCCGTCATACTGGAATTTCAGGGTGATCGTATGTCCGCCGCCATCGAAAACGCCCGCCAGCTTGCGGTTGAGAAAGCTTGCGTCAATTTCAATATCCTGCGTCAGCTGATAGAATTGATTCGGCGTATTGAAGCGCGCATTCTTGAATTCCTGTGCGCTTGAAATTTTGATGACCCCATCCTTCGGAAGCTCCGCAGGGAAAGGCTCCCGCACTTTTTCCACCAGTGCTTCCAGTGCAGCTGTCAGCTCTTTTTCCGCTGCATCCACCTTTTCCTGAGAAACACCGTATTCAGCTGCCGTTTCCTTCGCTTTTTTCAGGGCCTCCTGCATGGCTGCCCAGGTATCTGGGGTATAATCGGTCTGGTGTCTGCCCTCTGCATCCTTGATGGCCGCATTCAGCTGATCCAGATTGGCATGCTCAACATTTCCGCCGCCGGCCACCAGTCTGGGGAGCTTGCCCTCGACAGCCTCCCACTGGAAGCCTGTTCCCAGCTTTTGCTTGTTCAGCTGCTCCACAAAGGCCGCTGTTTTCATTTCATCTGCGGTCTTTCCTTCTACGGGCAGTTCAATTTTGTAATCTCTGCCCTCTTTGCCTAAGCCAAAAGCCTTTTTGGCATTGCCGCTGTCAAAAAAGCAGTTAGAAAAGGTGGAGGGGTTCGGAGGGGAGCTGACATCCAGAGGATCTCTCACGATGCCGAAGCCCTTTGTCCCCGAATATCTTCCGGCAAAAATGCAGTTGCGGATCTCAGATCCGGCTTCTGCACGGTAGGCAAGGCCGCCCATCTGGCTATCCATGCTGCCATTGATTTCCACCGTAGACAGACAGTTGTAAAGCTTACCGCCAGTCATATATACAACAATACTGCCGGTATAGTTATTCTGACCACGCACCGCCCGACTGGAGGTAATGATCAGGTTCTGGATCGTACCCGTGGCATTTGTCGCAAGAGGACGGCCGCCGGTCAGGGTGATGGTGTGACCCTTGCCGTCCAGAACACCATTAACATTGCTGATGGGTTTATCCAATGTGATATCATTTGCCAACTCATAGGTACTGCCTGCGGGAATCGTATCCGGCAGCTGGCTTCCATCGGTCACCTGCACTGTGCCGGATTCAGCAGTGAGCTCGGCAGTCTCTGCCACTTCCTCGCTCTGAGTAGGCTCTGCCGCCTCTTCGCTCTGAGTAGGCTCTGCCGCCTCTTCACTCTGAGTAGGCTCCGCTGTCTCTTCACTCTGAGAAGGCTCTGCTGTCTCCTCACTCTGAGTAGGCTCTGCCGTCTCTTCACTCTGAGTAGGCTCTGCTGTCTCTTCACTCTGAGAAGGCTCTGCCGTCTCCTCATTCCGGAATGCCTCGGCAGCCTCACGCACTGGTACTGCATTTGACTTTGCGCTGACTGCCAGGGGAGCAATGGCCGCTGTACAAGACAGCAGTGCCGCAAGTGCCATTGCCAGCCCCCGCCTCCCCCATTGCTTTTTGTCTTTTTTGCCCATGTCCAATCTCCTTTTCTTTGTTTTGGTGTCTCGGGACAAGAAAAAAACCTTCTGTACGAGCAGAAGGTCATCAAAAAGCACATGTAATCGCCCCCAAGGGGGCTTATCAGGTTTCTCTTCATCCCAGAATAACCGTCTACTCCTGTATCGGGCTAGTCTTCTGACTCAGCTTCATCCTCTCAAACGCCTTCTCAGGAATCTCCCAATGGCTGTATTTGTTTGATCGTCCACTTCACAGTAGGGGTGTCTGTATCGGATTTTCACCGATTTCCTATTTAATGCCGCAGCTGCGGACATACCCTTTACAATATTCAGTTGGTTTTATGATCAGGATGATGCCTCTCTGTTCAAAACTGCCATCAGACCCAAATCAGTACAAATATATCATTTTATCTGCATATTGTCAAATTTTCCTTCTTTCTTTTTTTCCCGCCGGCAGCGTCCTGTCTCCTATTCAGAGACAGACCCCGGCTTATTCTCTACCCGAACAGCTTTTCGAGCATTTTGCAGCCGTATTTGTACAGATAAAGCTTGTGTCCCCTGCCTATGTCCAGATACCGTCCCATGCCGGTCACAGGGTCTACCCCAACCACAACCATCGTCTTTGACGAGTACATATCCAGTACCATGTTATCTGCAATTTGAACCATTCCGGCATTGCGCAGGACTTGTGTGTTCGGTTCCTTGCTGTAAATCATCAGGATCAGGCAGATATTATTTCCGCCCTGAACCTGTTTGTCGAAATAATTGCACTCGTTTTGAATGGTTTTTTCCATGTTGGAGCTATCCAACATTTTCACGTAGTAGGATACGGAATCCTTTAAAAAGGAAAACTTTTTCCTCCGGTAATAGCCGCTGTCATCATATTGAAATTTGTGAGAGCGCAGGGTTTCCTCTGCTTCATATTTCTTCATGCCATGCAGCTGCGTCAGTTCCCGTTCGCCGTATTTCTCATCAATTTTGTTTATATCCGAAATCGCAAGCCCGGGCAATGCCTTGATGAGCAGGATCAGTCCGGCAATATCGCAGACAAAAAAGCCTGCAACCAGCGCAACGATCCCACATGTGCTCTGCACATCCAGCAGCGCGCCTGCCAACAGCACCCCAAAGCCCAACAGCGCCAGAAAGACACCAAAGCAAAGCTTCCCCTTTGCTTTTCGGATGGCGACTTCTTCACGTTCTTTTTCTGCTTTTTCCATCGTATTCATGTAATATCCTCCCGATACGCAACGCCGATGTCCGATCAAACGCCCTTTTATAACATGCTCTTTTTCCACTTTCTGATTTTTGTCCGGAAGGTGCCGAAGGGGGCCACGGTATTCACATGGATAAATTTATAAACCTCCCACACCGCCGACTTCGTGGCACCGTCTGCCCATCTGCGCTGGTGGGGCAAAAACAGTTCCTCGTCAGACATGGCATCGATCATCTGATCGATCGCCTGAATATTGGCATCCAATTTGTGTCGGAGTTCCGCCAAGGAAAGCCCCGCATAGGTATCCGAGAACCACTGGTACAGCTCCCCCAGCTGATTCCATTTGAATTGATCCGAAGGGGTTTTCACCTCCATGCCGTTTTGCTCGTCACGCTCCCACCCCAGAACAAGGGTCGTCCACCCTACCTGATAGGCCAGATTTTCAGCCGGAGTCCGGTCAACCTCCTCTGCACGGATGTCCTTCATATGCTCCGGAATCGCCTCAAACTCTGCAATGTATTTTTCGTAGGTTCTGTTGATTTCTTCTTTCAATTCGTCTTTGCCGGTATATACTCTCATACATTTACCTCATAAAAAATAATGCAAACACGCTTGTGTGTCTGCATCTCATTATATCGTTATTTGATCTTCTGTTCAAGTCCAATAAACACCTGAAGGCTGCACCATACGTTCGCAGAAGCCGCGGAATGTAAAAATCGCCCGGCTCCCATCAGGAGAGCCGGGCGTGAATTTTTCTGTTCGATTACAGTTCGGTTTTCCACAGACCGTGAAGATTGCAGTATTCGTAGACGGCAATTGCCTCTTCCCCTTCTGCCAGAGCGAAGGTGACCTCCGGAGCGGTGTCCGGCTTCAGATACTTGATCTGGCTGCCCTGATTGGTCTCCATGGCGATCCACTGGATATAGTGGGCATCCAGCATGGGGTGCGTCACGGACCCAACCTTTGCTGTGACGGTATTGCCGTCACGGGTCACAACAGGGACATGCTTTTCGGTAGCTGCATCCACACTGCCGGGGATGAGTTCGGTCATTTCCTGACCGCAGCACATTTCCGGTACGCCGGCATTGTTCAGGAAGGTGATCAGGTTGCCGCAATGCTCGCAAATATAGAATTTCATAATATATCCTCCATAGGGCGCTCCGAGAGCCGGAGCGGAAGTGTTGGTTGGTTTTATGATTCTATTATACCCGGATTTGGCACAATTTCTGTGATAAGGTCACAAAGTCAGAATGCTGCCTGAATTTATTTTATGCAGCCGCACACATCGGGGCCGTTGCAATTATAGCCGACACCGTGAATCTCCCATCCGGGCGTAAAATTCCGGCAGCTCGATGACTGTCGCATAGTCATCGCAGATAGAAGAATGCTTCCTGATTTCGAATCATTTCCATAGGACTTCCTCATAAAAAGATGCAAACACGGATCTGTGTTTGCATCTTTTTATACCTTTATTTGATTTCCTGTTCAAGTCCGTCGAAGAGATCACTGGTATAAAACTCCAAATTTGATTCGTATAGGCTAATTAGATTGTGTCTAAGGGCCTTTCTTGTCCTGAATGCTGCTATGTCCAATGTCTCCTAATGCCGATGTGGTCAGAATGAGGTCGAAGGTTCCCCCCCTGTGAACCCACAGGGGGAAGTAAAAACTTTTATCATCATGCCCGCCACTTCACACAGTCCATAATAGAAAGAGACCCATGCACACTCACGACTCGAATCGCTGGCTGTGCATGGGTCTCTATATCGCTTTCGGACTAGGAAAACAGAAAAAATTTCTGAAGTTTTTCCTTGGTCTCCTCTGTCAGCGCATAACAGTCCCTGACCTTTCCGTCTTCCATATGGAGAATCTGACTGCAACAGGCAAAGAGTAACTCCAGATCGTGAGTGATTAACAGCACGGTCTTTCCCCGTTTCTGGAGATCCAGAATGCACTGGGCCACCTGCTTCATATGCGTCAGGTCCAGACCGCTGGTGGGCTCGTCAAAAACAACGAAGTCCCGGGAGCTGGCAATTGCCGAGGCCACCGCCACTCTCTGCTTCTGTCCACCTGACAGCGCCATAGGATGCTTTTCCCGAAAAGATGTCAGATCAAATTCAGAAAGGAGCCTGCCTAGGTCTTTCTGATTCTTAGAGCCCATACTGAGCGTGATTTCCTCTTCCACACTCTGGGTAAAGAGCTGATGGTTCACATCCTGCATCACCAGAAAGGACCGATCCAGCCGCTTGCTCTGATTCAGCTTTTTTCCCTCATCAAAAAGAAGGCCCTTACCTTTCTTCTGCAGGCCACAAAAATTCCGGACAAAGGTAGATTTTCCTGCTCCGTTTCTTCCGATAATGCCAATAACTGCCCCCTTAGGAAGCGCCAGTTCTGGAATGTCCAGTCTGGCTTCCCATGAACTCCGGTACTGGAACCGGAAGTCCCTGAGCCTCAGCATTTCCTCAGTAATACTTCTGTTTCGGATCTCCAGATTTTCATAGTTGAGTGCTCGGAGGCCCCGGGCTTCCAGCTCTGCCGGAGACAGATTCCGGAAATCTTCGGGGCTGTAGCTTTCCCGGATCTCTCCACCGCTGACGTACAGGAACCTGTCTGCCAGATTCTGGAGATAGCCCAGTCGATGTTCAGCAACCACCACCGTTTTTCCCTGTCTCTTCCACCGGGCAATCATGGTTTTCAGTTCCTCCACCGCCCACATATCCAGATTAGAGGATGGTTCGTCCAGCACCACAATTGGGTTATCTGTAACGGAAACACAGGCACAGGCAATCTTCTGCTTCTCACCGCCGGAAAGCTGAAACATTGTTCTCGGCAGCAGCTCCCGGATGCCAAGGGTGTCCGCAGAATTCTGAATCTTCTCCAGAATTTCATCACTTGCTATATTCTGATTTTCCGCACCGAAGGCCAGCTCACTCATCACATCCACGCAGAAGAACTGGCTTCTGGGATTCTGAAACACGGTGCTTACTTTTTTTCCCAGATCATAGATATCCCCCTCAGCAGTGTTCCTGCCTAATACCTCCACTCTGCCCTGAAGCTCTCCGGGATAGTAAAAAGGAATCAGGCCGTTAATCAGCCGAATGATGCTGGTTTTTCCGCAGCCGGACTGGCCGCAAAGCACCAGCAGCTCTCCTTTTTCTACAGATAGGCTCACGTTTTTCAGTGTAGGACTTTCTCCTCCCGGATAAGTAAAGGTCACATTTTTAAGTTCAATCGCCGTCATACCCACAGTCCTCCCGCTGCCAGAATATACCCCAGAATCAACAGCCCGCCGGTGAGAAACAGGACGACATCCAAGCGCCCAAAGCCTCCGGGAGAAATACTGGTTCTGGTTTTCTCCTTTCCCAGGCATCGGGTCAGAGCCGAAGCCGACAGATCCTCTCCGATATTTACAGCGGACATAAGCAGAGGCACCAGACGGTATTCCAGGACCTCTACAGGCCTGCGCCAGAAATATCGGGCTCCCAGTTTCCGCATCCGCATGGCAGCGCTGATGCTGGCGGACTCCTCCTTTACCGTGGGGAAGAGGCGGAACATCACAGACAGCGGAATAATAATCTTCTGGGAAACGTGCATTTTCGCCATAGCAGCCCCGAACTCATTGACCCTGGTGGTAGTGAGAAAATAGACACCCATCATACCCCCGGGGACGAACCGGGTGCCCACACTGCCGAGAAAGCCCATGAGCATCTGCCAGAATCCCGTCAGTTCAGGAAGAATCCACACGTTGGTGGCATAGCTTCCTAAGTAGACACCCAGATAAGAAAGCGCGAACCTGTATTTTTCCCCGATCATCAGCATGACAAACGGGAAAAAGCCGGCGCTGAACCGCAGAATGCTCAGTTTGGGACCGGTACCCATACTGAGCAGCAAGATGTTCATGGTCAGCAGAAGAAACAGCTTCGTCCTGGGATCTACAAAATTTTTTGTTTTCTTCATGTTGGCTACCTCCAAAAAACAATGCCGCAGGGAACTTCTGCGGCATTGCATGGTCTCAGGAATCAGACAATTCCCGCTTTCTTAAAGTGCTTCTTGAGAACTGCCTTGCCCAGAACAGCACCCAGAAAGCCGCCCATCAGCCCCAGAACAGCAATCACTGCCAGCATGTAGTTGGGGGTCAGCTTCATGACTGCATCGATATAGGCATCTGTGCCGCCATTATTGCGGTACATCTCAAAGAAGGAGTCCCGCATGATCCACATAGGAAGCATGGTTCCGATGGTCCAGAGGGTAAACACACTGTAGCCCAGCAGATTATTCTTCCAAGTCTTGTAGCTGCCGGACTTCATAATGAAATCAGCAATGAGGCCAAAGACAAAGCCAAAGATGATTGAGATCCAGGTCTGACCCATCAGAAAGGCCAGCAGACCGGAGATGGTCCCCAGCAGAGTAACCGCACCGAACTTCTGCTCCTTGATGGCGAGGAGCACGAAGGGAATACCACCCAGAATACCTGCCAGGAAGGGCAGGATCACCACACACACAGGGATATACCCCAACATGCCGGAAATCACAAAACCGATAAAATAGATGAGGCTGAACAAGCCTACGGTAATCAGATCTTTTACAGTGAGTTTCATTTATATTTCTCCTTTAATATCTTTTCCCAGCTTCCAGCCAATGGCTTCTTTCCGCTGGTGTAAAAAATCGGCATAAATGCCGGGTTGCGCCGCCAGTTCCTGATGTGTTCCCTGCTGGACGATTTTGCCGTCATTCAGAACCAAGATCTTTTTGGCATTGCGCACGGTTTTCAGTCGGTGAGCAATCATAATCACCGTTTTATTCCTCGTCAGCTCCTCCATGGCCTGCTGCAGACGATCCTCGTTTTCGGGGTCTATGTTCGCAGTGGCTTCGTCAAAGATGACGATGGATGCATCTTTGATCAGGGCTCTTGCAATCGCAATTCTTTGCTTCTCACCGCCGGAGAGAGAAGCGCCCCCTTCCCCGATGAGGGTGTCATACCCCTGAGGAAGATTCATGACAAAGTCATGGCAGCAGGCCCGTTTTGCAGCCTCCACCACTTCTTCATGGGTGGCATTTTGCCTGCCGAAGCGGATATTGTTCTCAATGGTGTCGTTAAAAAGATAGGTATTCTGGAATACTACGGAAACATTCTTCATAAGGCCCGGCAGGGTGTAATCCCTGACGTCCACACCGCCGATGGAGACGCCGCCTTTGTCTACATCCCAGAACCGGGAAATAAGACTGCAGAGAGTGGTCTTTCCACTGCCGGAAGGACCTACAATGGCAGTCATTTCATTGGCAGGAATGGTAACTGTTACATCGTCCAGAATCTTCTTTTCCTCATAGGCAAAGTCCACATGGTCAAAGCGGATCTCAGTATTTGAAGGCGTCTCCGTGATGCTGCCCTCCTTCATAATGGGCACCTGCTCAATTTCATTTGCCTTATCGATGGAGTTCTCTGCAATCCGCAGGTTCGCCACACAGCTGCCCGCAACCTTCAGCTGCTCATAGACCATAAAGGAACAAACCACCATGATGAGGCTGTTTGCAAGATCCATGGTTCCATTTAAGTAGAAAGCAATGGACGCATACATAAGGAGCACAGAAAAGCCATAGAGCACCAGCTGCTGAAAAAATACATAAGGGGTCATGGCCTTTTCCAGTTTCTCATTCTTCTTCCAGCTTTCCCGGATGGCCTGGTCAACGCCCTTGTCCAGACGTTTGTCCAGATTGAATGCCTTCACCACAGCCATGCCCTGAATGGTCTCCAGAACCTTTTCTACCAGAGTCTCCTGCGCCTGCTGACGGGCAGGTACATCCCGGCGGGACTTCTTTTCCATGGCAGCCGTGACCATCAGGAAGATGCCGATACCGCAGAGGGTAATGAGGCCGATACGCCAGTCAAAAAGCACCATGAAAAGAGAAAATACAAGGGAGTTCAAAAAACCGCCCAGCGTAATAATCAACACCACAGGCACTGCGGTTTCCACATCATTTAAAATGGTAGTTTCAATGGCGGTGATCCTACCCAGACTGTTTCGGTTAAAGTAGCCCATAGGAACCACCTTCAGCTTCTGGCCGATGGACAGACGCTTGTCTGCAGCCATAAAGTAACCGGCGTGGGTTCTCTGGAGCTGGGAATAATACTGGGTCACAATCTTACCTGCAATACTGATTGCCATGATCAGGAAGGACAGCCAGGCGGTCTTTCCGGTGACGGAATCCTCCACAATGGCCTTCAGCACAACATACATGGCAGCCATCAGAAGGCTGTTAAAAATAGCATTCACAAAGCCAATCATCATGGATTTCTGAAGATTGGCCTTTTCTTTCCGGGAGAAGCCCCAGATTTTCTTAAATACACTCAGCATGATCACTCACCATCCTTTGCACCCACATGGGCCTTCCACATATGTTCGTAAAGTTCGCATCCAAAGAGAAGCTCCTGATGGGTGCCTGCTGCCTGAACCTTTCCGTCGCTGATTACCAGGATCTGGTCGGAGTCAATCACAGTGGACAGGCGGTGGGCAATGACAATCAGGGTCTTACCCTTCACCAGAGCGGAGACAGCCTCCTGAATCTTTGCCTCATTTTCAGGGTCCGTATAGGCAGTTGCCTCGTCCAGAATAACGATGGGTGCATTTCTCAGCATAGCTCTTGCAATGGTCACCCGCTGCCGCTCGCCGCCGGAGAGGTGGCCGCCGCCGCTGCCCACCCGGGTATCGTAGCCCTGAGGCAGTCTTCGGATAAACTCGTCGCAGCCTGCAGCTTTTGCGGCCTTCTCCACTTCTTCATCGGTAGCATCCATCCGTCCCATTCGGATGTTGTTGCGGACGGTATCATCAAAAAGATAATTGTCCTGAGAAACATAGGCGATGGTATCCGCAATATCCCCCTGAGAGAGATTTTTCAGATTCTGGCCGCCTATGGTAATTTCACCTCCGGTAACATCCCAGAAGCCGGCAATCAACTTGGTAATGGTGGACTTTCCGCTGCCGGACGGGCCCACAATAGCAGTGACGCTGCCTGCAGGAATCTGAAGGCTTGTGCCTTTCAGAACTTCCTTGCCGGCAATGTAGCCAAAGTGCACATCCTTCATTTCAATGTCCGTACCCTCCCGCTTGCCGGAAGTTTCCGGCCGGATTAGCTCCGGAGCCTCCAGAATACCGGTAATCAGATTCACTACCGTGCTCATTGCTGCCAAGCTGTCTACATAGTTGCTGGCCGTCAGAATGGGGCCGATAATACTCATGGACAGAATCATAATGGTAATGAAGGTCTCTGAACTCAGGCTTCCGCTCATATAAAACAGACAGCCAGCAGGAAGAACCGTCAGCAGCGTAGAAGGGCAGATGCCGGTATAGGCAGCCATAGGCCACTGGCAGCTCTTCATCCAGTTGTAAAAGAAGGAAGCGTTGGCAACCACTGCATCCTCGTATTTTTTGTAGGACGAGGCATCCTGGTTAAAAGCTTTAATGACCTCAATGCCGTTTACGTACTCCACCACGGTATCGTTCATGTGCTTATTGATCCGAACGGACTCTTGGAACTTAGCAGGATAAGTCTTACCCATGGTAGCCATGAACACCATGCCCAGAGGCACCACCACCAGTGTCACAAGTGCCAGTCTCCAGTCCAGGACGAAGAGATAAACCAGCAGACACAGAGGAATCAGAAGATTGGCTACCATTTCCGGGATGATATGGGCCAAGGTAGTCTCCAGACTTTCCACTCGGTCCACAATGGTGTCCTTCAGCTCACCGGAGGGCGTGTTCAGCAGATCGCCCATAGGCATCCGAGAGAGTTTGGAGATCAGTTTCATGCGGATTACTCTCAGTGTTTCATACGCTGCACCGTGAGATACGGAAGTGGAGATATTGGCAAACAGAGCCTTGAGAACACCGGCCCCCAGTGCAACGAGGCACAAAGTGCCATACTGCATGAGGTTCCTGTTGCCTTCCAGCAGGTTCACAATAACCCTTGCCCCTACAAAATAGGGCACTACTCCGAAAAATACGCCCAGAATCGCAAAAATCACAGATAAAACATACTTTCCTTTGGAATCCGCCCCCAGCTTCAAAAGCACCGCAACGGGATTCTCTCTCTTTTCTTTCATGTTCCAGCCTCCTATCGTTAGTTCAAGCTAACTCTTAATCAAAAAAATAAACCGATAATCTGTACTTGCTTTCTGTACACACTATCGGCTCTATGGCTCTACTGATAACCTAGTATTCAATTTGTCCACATCTATGAGATATTCCTGTTTGCACTTCGGGCAATAGACCGGAAAGTTTTTCAGCACGGTATCCGGCCTGATTTTGGTCCGTGTCCTGCACTTACAGGCCGGGCAGTGAATCCAGCCGCTTTCATCTACACAGAATTCAGGAGTCTTCTGCACCCACCCCACCTCTTTTCTTTAAAAATAATCGTTCCAGCCGCTGTTATAGAACTTCCGCAGCTGTCCGATATAGTTTTCCGCTTCTTTTCTGGGCATATCGTGGATCACCACCTCAAATACACCGGAATAGAAGGCACTTGACACAACATGGAGAAACCCATCAGAGATCTCTCCCCGCTCATAGGCCTTGCATTGCATCACAGCAAGGAACTTCTTCATGCAGGCCATATCCAGTTCCACAATCCGCTCTAGAAAATCGTGGTAGAAATTCGTAGGGGAACAGGTCACCAGGAGTTTGAATTCTTCAAAGTGATCGTAGATCATATCCACAAAAACGGAAAAGCCCCGATCGGACATATCTTCCCGCTGGTTCAGCTGCTCCTGATCCGGCAGGGCTTCAAAAAAAGTCAAAGACTTCTCCACAAAATCCAGCAGCGTTTCCGTGGCAGGCTCCACCAGAAAACGGAACAGGTCTTCTTTGTCCACATATCTGGTGTAGATGGTGCTGGTGCTGACACCTGCATTTTTTGCAATGGTCCGGAGGGAGGCATCCGCAAAACCTTTTTCCAGAAATTCTTTCTTAGCGTGCTCCAGAATAGGCGCATCAAATTCTTCAATTCGGCTTGCCATGAACTGCCCTCCCTGTCCATTATTTAAAACACTGTATTAAAAACAGCGTTTTAAATGTTGTTGTATCCAAGTATACACACTAGTACTTCATTTGTCAAGCCGGAAAAATACATTGCATCGTTTTATTTTTCCGATTGTAAACGCCCCTCAGGGTTAATTTTAGAGACAGTTGGAGTCTTTACAGCGGGATCATTCATTTCCAGGATGCTGCGGGAATATCTGATCTCTCCAGCCTAGATCTACCTGCGTGTAGCGCTTCTCAGACTGAATCCCGAATACATCTGCACCAATCGCTTTTGCAGTGACACCGATAACAGAAAAAGAGGCAACTGAATTTTCATTGGGTATCATCCTCATTGAAATATATCTCTATGCTACATTCCCCAACTACAAGTGTGTTTGTCTTTTTCTGATTTTTGTGGGGATAGGCTGATCTAGCTTCCAGATAATGTTCATAGACCTGAAGCCTTCATGCTTTACGTAGTTTGTAATACCCAGATCAGCGTGGGCCTCTGCGTCACCTGTAATCCGGTCAGCTTTAAATTCACAGACAGCAGCACTTTCGTCCCCTTTTCTCGACGATGAATATAGCACTGGACTGTAGGCAAAGTCTCCGCCGTGGTGCTCTGACTCTTCCAGTGGACCAACGCATCGTTAATGGGGCAGTCATTATACATGGTTGCGTGAGTAAATTGTCAAACTAAGTGCAACACCTCGCGAGCTCAAAAGCCCATAATTCCCGATCAGAGTGAAGACCGTGCCGAGACTTCGCCCTATGAGTTCAGCATATTTTCGGTAGCTTAATCCTTCTACATAATGTTTTCGTATACACCTGCGTTCCTCTATGGTAAGATGGTGGCAGTTCATACGGATCTCCTTTCATGGTCGAATTTGGTGTGGTAACTTGATTCTACCGGAGATTCGTATGAACTTCTTTATTTTTCTAAACGGTTGCACTTGATAATATCATTCATCGAAAAAAGAAAAAGTTCTGAAATCATAAGATTTCAGAACTTTCTTGGTGGAGATAAGCGGGATCGAACCGCTGACCTCTTGAATGCCATTCAAGCGCTCTCCCAGCTGAGCTATACCCCCATATTCGATTCGCCATCGATGACAGCTTTTGTATTATAACACACACAACAGAAATGTCAATAGGTTTTTTCATATTTCCGCCGCATCCGGCTTAATTTTCCGTCTGAGCCGCTGTTTTGGAATCCAGTTCCCGAAAAATCTCCCTTTTGCCCCTGCCTGTCCCCCAGAAAAATAGCTTGTGAAATCGTTTTTGTTCCTTTATAATAAAAAGACCCGAAATTCAAAGGAGTGTTATCATGCACGATTCTGCGCTAATTGAAAAACTGATCGGCTTTGCCAAGGATCTTTTGCCTGTGGCCATTGCCTTTGTGGTCGGCATGCTGGTGGTCAAGACCATACTGAGACTGATCGACCGCTCGCTGGAAAAGACCCACATGGAGCGCGCCGCCATCAGCCTGATCAAGTCCCTGTTCCGAGTCGTTTTGTATGTTTTACTGGGCATGGTCCTGCTGGAGCAGGCCGGCATCAAGCTTACCGGCGTGGTGGCTCTGGCCAGTGTGGCATCTCTTGCCATTTCCCTGTCGTTCCAGAATGCGCTGACCAATGTCATCGGCGGCTTTACCCTGCTGTCCACCCGCCCCTTCAAATCCGGTGACTATGTAGAGATCGCCGGTCAGGGCGGCACCGTCCAGTCCATCGATGTCACCTACACCCGACTGACCACCGCCGATAACAAAACCATCTCGATCCCCAATTCTGCCGTGGTGGCCTCCCAGATCACCAATTACTCCAGCTCCGGCACCCGGAGGATCGATATCACCGTGGGCGCAAGCTACGATGCCCCCCTCGAGGTGGTGAAGGCCGCTCTGCTCCGTGCCGCAAATATCCCCCAGACCCTGTTTACCCCCGCCCCCTTTGCAGGTGTCAAAAACTATGGCGATCACGCCATTGAGTACGTCCTTCAGGTATGGACCGGCTCTGAGGACTACTGGCCCGCCTTTTATACCATCAACGAGAACATCCACAGGGAATTTATGACCGATCATATCGAGTTTACTTACCCCCATCTGAATGTTCACATGGACAAATAAATACAAAAATCCGGAGTCGATGAACAGGTATCGGCTCCGGATTTTTGTGAAAAGAGGTAGGAAAATGAAAAAGCTAGTTGTATGATCC
>DYCR01000010.1:26257-27904 GCA_019418025.1 Clostridiales bacterium
ATCCTATACTAAAATAATACTGTTAATAAAAAAACACGAGAACTGTTAAATTTCTTTAAAGCTGTCCAAACTAGAAAATATGGCCTATTTGTGAATTTTCAAAAAGCCGGGAAAGGCCCCTTGACTTTTTCAAAATAAGGGGTATATTGAAGTCAAAGAGAATTAGCACTCTAAAGCTTCGAGTGCTAAAACCATTCCTTTGAAAGGAGTAAGCTTATGAATTTTAACACCTATACCCAAAAATCTCTGGAAGCCGTACAGCTGGCCCAGACCATCGCCAGAGACAACCACAACCAACAGTTAGAGCAGATCCACATGCTGTGCGCCCTGCTGCGGCAGGAAGGCGGACTGACCCCGCAGCTGCTGAGAAAAATGGACGTGACCGTTGAAAGTCTGGAGGCCGCCGCCAATGCCGAGCTGCAAAAGCTCCCCGGTGTCACCGGCTCCCGTGAGGCAGACCGCTTTTATATCAGCGCCGATATGGACAGCTGCTTCACCGCTGCAGAGGCTCAGGCTCAGGCCATGAAGGACGAATATGTATCGGTGGAGCATCTGTTCCTCGGTCTGCTGGAAAGTGCCGCCGGCCCCGTCAAATCCCTGTTTTCCATGTACCGCATCACCAAAGAAAACGTCCTTCAGGCCCTGCAGACCGTCCGAGGCAATCAGCGGGTCACCACCGACAACCCCGAAGGCACCTATGAGGCACTGGAAAAATACGGCACGGATCTGGTCAAGCGGGCAAGGGATCAGAAAATGGACCCGGTCATCGGACGAGACGAGGAGATCCGCAACGTGATCCGCATCCTGTCCCGAAAAACAAAAAACAACCCCGTCCTCATCGGCGAGCCCGGCGTAGGCAAAACCGCCATCGCCGAGGGGCTTGCTCAGCGGATCGTGAAAAAGGATGTGCCGAAATCCTTGCAGGATAAGACCATTTTCTCTCTGGACATGGGCGCGCTCATCGCAGGCGCAAAATACCGGGGCGAATTTGAAGAGCGGCTGAAGGCAGTCCTCAACGAGGTCAAGGAGTCTCAGGGGCAGATCATCCTGTTTATCGACGAGCTGCACACCATCGTCGGTGCCGGCAAGACCGACGGCGCCATGGATGCAGGCAACCTGCTCAAGCCCATGCTGGCCCGGGGCGAGCTGCACTGCATCGGCGCAACCACCTTGGACGAATACCGAGAATATATTGAAAAGGATGCCGCACTGGAGCGCCGCTTCCAGAGCGTGCAGGTGGATGAGCCCACCGTAGAGGACACCATCTCCATCCTGCGGGGACTGAAGGAACGCTACGAGGTGTTCCACGGTGTCAAGATCGCAGACTCCGCCATCATCGCCGCCGCCACCCTGTCTGACCGCTATATCACCGACCGCTTCCTGCCGGACAAGGCCATCGACCTTGTGGACGAAGCCTGCGCCCAGATCCGCACGGAGATGGATTCCATGCCCACGGAGCTGGATCAGGTCTCCCGCCACATCATCCAGATGGAGATCGAGGAGGCCGCACTGAAAAAGGAGGAGGACGAGCTGAGCCGCTCCCGCCTTGCACAGCTGCAAAAGGAACTGGCTGAAACCCGTGAGAACTTCAACGCCATGAAGGCCCAGTGGGAAAACGAGAAAAATGCCATTGGAAAGGTGCAGCAG
>DYCR01000010.1:27914-53111 GCA_019418025.1 Clostridiales bacterium
GCTCAGGGAGCAGATGGAGGAGCTGAACCGCCAGATCGAAACTGCCGAGCAGAATTACGATCTGGAAAAGGCCGCCGAGCTGAAATACGGCCGCCTGCCGGAGCTTCAGCGGCAGCTGCAAGAGGAGGAGCAGCGTGCCTCCTCCGCCAAGGAGTCCACCATCCTCAGAGACCGTGTCACCGATGAAGAGATCGCCCGGATCGTACAGCGGTGGACGGGCATCCCCGTCTCCAGACTGGTTCAGGGCGAGCGGGAAAAGCTGCTGACTCTGGACGAAACCCTCCACAGACGGGTGGTCGGTCAGGACGAGGCCGTTACCGCCGTCACCGAGGCCATTCAGCGCAGCCGTGCCGGTATCGCCGACCCCAACCGCCCCATCGGTTCGTTCCTGTTCCTCGGTCCCACGGGCGTGGGCAAGACCGAGCTTGCGAAAACCCTTGCTCAGGCCCTGTTCGATGATGAGCAGAACATCGTCCGGATCGACATGTCCGAATATATGGAAAAATTCGCGGTGTCCCGCCTGATCGGAGCGCCTCCCGGCTATGTGGGATATGAAGAGGGCGGTCAGCTGACCGAGGCAGTCCGCCGCAAGCCTTACAGCGTCGTCCTGTTTGACGAGGTGGAAAAGGCCCATCCCGATGTGTTCAACATCCTTTTGCAGGTCCTTGACGACGGCAGGATCACCGACTCTCAGGGCCGGACCGTGGATTTCAAGAATACCATCATCATCCTGACCTCCAATCTGGGCAGCGAGTTCCTGCTGGACGGTATCAGCCCAGACGGGACCATCCGCGCAGATGCCAAGCAGCAGGTGCAGCAGCTTCTGCGCCATTCCTTCCGTCCGGAATTTTTGAACCGGCTCGATGAGATCGTGTTCTACAAGCCCCTGAGCCGTGAAAACATCTACTCCATCATCGATCTGCAAATGGAGCATCTGAACCGGCGGCTGGCCGATCAGCAGCTGCACTGCCATCTGACTCAGGCCGCCAAGGCATTCATTGTGGACAACGCCTATGACCCCAACTACGGCGCCCGTCCCCTGCGCAGATTTGTGCAGCACACGGTGGAAACCAAGCTGAGCAAGATGATTCTGGCAGGCGCCATCAGCACCGGACAGGAATTGACGGTGGACGTGGAAAACGATCAGATCGTGGTTCGCTGACAGGCCGCCTGCCCCGCGCTTTCCCGATCCATGAATATCATACAAAACACCCCCCAACGGTTCGATGATCGGCCGTTGGGGGGTGCATGCATGCCAAACAGATGCCGTGGGCTGAATGCCGCGGCATCTTCTTATAAGGCTAAAGCGCCCGATAAAAGGATGCCCGAAGGTGGGTTCGGGCAGACTTAACCCCGTGTATCGATGAACGATACACGGGGTTTGCTTATTCCTCTGTGGGATGCTCGGGGGATGCTTCCTCCTGCACGGGTGCAGTCTCCTGCGCCGCTTCTGCCACTGCTTCGGTCTCACCCTCAGCAGGTGCTTCCTCCGGCTCCTGCTCGATGATGGCAGGCTTGCCCTCGCCGTTGATAAATGCCATCAGCTCGTCACCGGTGATGGTCTCCTTCGCCAGAAGATACTCAGAAATTTCATCCAGCAATCCACGGTTGTCCTTCAGACACTGGATTGCCTCCCGATGGCTCTGGGTCAGCAGGTTCTGGACCGCAGCATCCACCTTAGCGGAGGTTTCCTGAGAGCAGTCCAGATACGCCTGCGTATCCAGATACTGCTGATTCATGCTTGCAGGGGCCATCAGCCCCAGTTCGTCGCTCATGCCATAGACCGCCACCATGTTCCGGGCCAATGCCGTTGCACGCTGAATGTCGTTGGAGGCGCCGGTGGTCTTGACGCCGAACACCACCTGCTCTGCGGCTCTGCCGCCCAGCAGGGTCCGCAGCTCCGTGCGCAGCTCGTCCATGGTGGAAAGATACTTTTCCTCCTCAGGCATCTGCATGGTGTAGCCCAGTGCGCCGGAGGTATGGGGGACAATGGTGATCTTGGAGACCGGCTGAGCGTGCTTTTCCAGTGCCGCCACCAGTGCATGGCCCACCTCGTGATAGGCCACCATGCGCTTCTCCGTGTCCGTCAGCACGGTGTTTTTCTTTTCCGTGCCTGCAATCACGGTTTCAAAGGAAACCAGCAGATCCTCCTGATTGACCGCCTGACGGCCCTTTCGCACGGCACGCAGGGCGGCCTCGTTGACCAGATTGGCAAGGTCTGCACCCACGGCACCGGCAGTTGCCTGCGCCAGCTTGGAAAGATCCACGTCCTCGGAAAGGCGGATCTTGCGGGTGTGGACCTTCAGCGTGTCCAGTCTGCCCTGAAGGTTGGGGCGGTCCACCACGATCCGGCGGTCAAACCGTCCGGCACGCAGCAGCGCCTTATCCAGCACCTCGGGGCGGTTGGTGGCCGCCAGAATGACAACGCCCTTGGAGGAGTCGAAGCCGTCGATCTCGCTGAGCAGCTGGTTCAGGGTCTGGTCATTTCCGCCCATGCGGGTGTCTCTGGTTCTGCCCACTGCGTCGATCTCGTCGATAAAGACGATACAGGGTGCCACCTTGGTGGCCTGACGGAACAGATCACGGACACGGCTTGCGCCGACACCCACGAACATTTCCTCAAAGTCAGAGCCGGAAATGGAGAAAAACGGTACATTCGCCTCGCCGGCGACGGCCTTGGCGATCAGCGTCTTACCGGTACCGGGAGAGCCCACCAGCAGCGCGCCCTTGGGCAGCTTTGCGCCGATGTCGGTGTATTTCTTGGGGTTGTGCAGGAAATCGATGATCTCCTCCAGAGACTCCTTGGCCTCGTCCTGTCCGGCAACGTCTGCAAAGGTCACGCCGGTCTGCTTTTCCATGTAGACCTTGGCCTTGCTCTGCCCCATGCCGTTGTCCATGGTGCCCATGCGCTTCATGATCATGCGGATCATGAAGAACGACAGCAGCAGCATGCCCGCGTAGTACAGCACCAGCATGATGCCGGAGTTGTCCTCCACAATGATGCTGTTGGGGCTGACGCCCTTTTCCACCAGCTCGTCAAACATCTTCACCATGTCGCCTCCGGGAGGCAGGCCGGTGAAGAAGGCTTTTTGCTCGTTGGCGGGCTTGGCGGCCTCATCCTTGGTCATGTAGATGATCCGGTCCACCCGGATCTCCACCTCGCTCAGGTTGCCGCTGTCCCGGGCCTCGGCGTAGTCGGCGTATGTGGTCTTGGTGTACTGGCTTTCACGGACTGCGTTGTAGACGGTTCCAAACAGAAACACCACCAAGATCGCAATGGTCAGCGCCACCCAGATGCTTGTTTTCGGTCGCTTATCGTTCCCGTCCTGGGGACGATTGTTTTGATTGGGGTCCATAATCATTACCATCCTTTGCAGATAAAAAATTCTGCGAAATTTGCTGTATTTTTTGCGATACTATGTGATATGCATCATATCATATATTTACAGATAGCGCAATGCAGATTCCATCGTTTGCAGTAAACAATCTGTAAATTCCAAACCGCCGGACACCGGGTGCGGCGTAAAATTGATGGTTGTCGGAATGGGTTGTTTCTGCTATAATGAATGCTGTATATCCAAGATTCAGGAGATGAAGTATATGAGAGAAAATGATCCCCGTCGGGGTAACCATAACCGTGCCGGACGCAGGTTCGATTCCCGCCGTGACCCCCGCCCCGCTCCGGAGCTCAGCGAGGAAGAGGATGCCTGCCGTCTGGAGGGCAGAAACGCCTTGACCGAGGCACTGAAGGCCGGACGCACCATTGACAAGGTCTTTATCGCAGACGGCGACACAGACAAGGGCCTTCAGCGGCTTGCCGCTCAGGCAAAGGAAGCCGGAGCCGTGGTGGTCCCCGTTGACCGCCGGAAGCTGGACATGATGAGCACCACCCGGGCCCATCAGGGCATCATCGCACAGGCCGCCGCCCATGAATACGCCACCGTGGACGATATTTTGCAGGAGGCCGCCGCCCGTGGAGAGGCCCCCCTCATCGTCATCTGTGACGAGCTGTCCGACCCTCACAATCTGGGTGCGATCATGCGTACCGCCGAGTGTGCCGGCGCCCACGGTGTCATCATCCCCAAGCGCCGCAGCGTGGGACTGACCGCAACGGTGGCAAAAGCCTCCGCCGGTGCCGTGGAATACATGAAGGTGGCCCGGGTCACCAACATCGCCTCCACCATTCGGGAGCTGAAGCAGCAGGGCGTGTGGGTGTTCGGCACCGCCGCCGAGGGCTCCGTTCCCATGTATCAGGCAGACCTGACAGGACCCACCGCCATTGTCATCGGCAACGAGGGTGACGGCATCAGCCGACTGGTTCGGGATCTGTGCGACGTGATGGTCCACATCCCCATGTCCGGCAGGATCTCTTCTTTGAACGCATCCGCAGCCGCCTCCATCTTGATGTATGAGGCCGTCCGCCAGCGACTCGGTTAAGGAGTGTGAAATTTCATGGACGATAAAGATCAGGATCTGGGCTTTACCCTGGAGGATATCCTGAGAGAATTTGGTTCCCATCAGTCCGAGCCGGAACAGAAGCCCGAGGCCGATGAAGAATCAGAAGTCCCCCCACAGGAATCCGGCCCCCTGCCGGAGGAGGATCTTCCGGAGGCAGAGCTGCCCGAGGAAGAGCCGGAGGAAGATCTTCCCGCAGACGACGTGCCGCCTCTGTCCTACGGCGACGAAGTCCCCGATGACGGGGACACTTCCGAGACGGTCTATGACGGCATTTCTGAGGAAGCGGCTTATGCTGCGGCAGAGACGTGCCCCTCAGAGGACGCATCAGACCCCCTTTCTGACCCGGTCACCGAGGAGGACACCATCCGTCTGGACCCGGAAACCATCGCAGCCGAAGCCTCTCGGACCGGCACTCAGGAGGACGAGCCGGCTGAACCATCCGATATCCCCGACCCTGCTTCCCAGATCCCGGAGGGGGCAGAGCCCTTCAGCAGCAGCTGGGAGCCTGAATACGAGCAGCCCATCGGGGAATACACTCCGCCGGAGCCTATTGTGTTCCGCCCCCGCTCTCAGCTGCAATCGTTGAAGCGCAAGCTTGTGGCCGGACCTGAGCGCCGCTACTATGCCATCGCAGAATCCGGCCCCGGCCGATTGCAGATCTCCATTTTCCTCAGCCTTCTTGTTGTGGTGCTTGGGGTCGCATCGATCCTGATGCACCACTTCGGTCTGGTGCAGCCCGACCGCATGCGCCTGCTGGTATTCAGCGAGCTGTTTGCCATGCTCTTCAGCGCACTGCTGGCCTCCAACCGACTTCTGGAGGGTCTGCTTTCCCTGTTCAAGGGAAAATTCACTCTGGACACCCTGCTGCTTGCCACCTTCGGCGTGTGCATGGTGGACGGCTATTTCAGCCTTCAGGAGGTCCGTGTTCCCTTCTGCGCCGCCTTCTGTCTGGAGGTGACCATGTCTCTGTGGGCCGATTATCAGCGCCGCAGCACCGAAATGGGGCAGATGGACACCCTGCGCAAGGCCATCCGGCTGAATCGGGTGGCAAAGGCACCGGACTGCTACGACGACCGCCCGGGCTTTTACGTCACCGACGGTGAGCTTGAGGACTTTATGGACACCTATCAGCAGCCCACCGGCGCCCAGAAGCTGGTCAATGCCTATGCACTGACCGCATTCCTCGCCTCGGCTGTCATTGCCGTGGTGATCGGCCTGTCCAGAGGCATCTCCGCCGCCATGCAGGTCTGGTCTGCCGGACTTCTTGCCGCAAGCCCCGTGACCATCTTCATCTGCCAGAGCCGCCCCATGGCCATCCTTGAGCGCAGGCTCCACAAGCTCGGCACGGTCCTGTGCGGCCCCGAGGGCATCAAGGCCGTCACCGGCGCTGCCGCCGTCCCTCTGTCAGACAGCGATCTGTTCCCCAGCGGCAGCATGAAGATCAACGGCGTGAAATTCTACACCGCCCGTGAGCCGGATCAGGTCATCGCCTATGCCGCCGCCCTGATCGAAAGCAGCGGCAGCTGCCTTTCTCCCCTGTTCCAGCAGCTTCTGGAGGATCGCAACGGACGGCGCTATGACACCGACCAGTTCCGGGAATATGCAAACGGCGGACTGGGCGGTGAGGTCTGTCAGGAAAGCGTCCTCATGGGCACCATCGAATTTTTGCAGGAGATGGGTGTGGAGACGCCGGAGGGCTCCCGCGTGAATCAGGCCGTGTACATGGCCATCGACGGGGAGCTGTGTGCCGTGTTCGCTCTGGCCTTCGGCAAGCTCAGAGGTGTCAGCGCAGGTCTTGGGACCCTGTGCGGCTACCGTGGGCTGACCCCCGTGCTGACCTCCAACAACTTCCTGCTGTCCGAGGGCTTCATCCGTGCAAAGTTCGGTGTGAACACCCGACGCTTGGCCTTCCCCACCCCTCAGGAGCGCCGCAAGGCCGCCGCATGGGTCCCCGATGTTCAGCGCAGCACCACCTGCGCCCTGACCACGCAGGACAGTCTGGCAAGCTTCTCCTTCGCCATCACCGGAGGCCGCGCCCTCTACACCTCCACCACGCTGGGGGCCATCGTCCATATTCTGGGCGGCATTCTGGGTCTGCTGATCGTTCTGGTGCTGACCGTCGTGCATGGCGACAATCTGCTGACCCCCACCAATCTGCTGCTGTTCGAGCTGGTCTGGAGCATCCCCGGCCTGCTGATCACCGAGTGGACACGCAATATCTGATGCATATAAATCCATGAGCCTGTGCAGGTATGCACAGGCTCTTTTGATATTCCAAAATAATTCTTCGGCGGTTTCGGGCGAAGGGCAGCAGTCTGCCCCCCCGAGCATGATTTGTCCGCAGTGAGCGTACAAATCCCACACCCATCCGTCATATGTGTATTTTCCCCGAGGTACACCCCCCCTCGGAAAAAGATTTCTCTTTTATTTACCTCGCCTGCGGCAGCCTCCGGACAGCTCCGGAGGTTTATAGGGTTTTCCTGCGAATACAGATGTTTCTTGTCAGAATACACATACCCCACGGGGATATAATATACAATATGCACAACGCTGTGCAGAAAACGAACTCGGACTTTGACATTATTTGCATTCTATACAAAATAGTGATTGAAAATTTACACTCATTCGTGTATAATGTCCTCATTGCAGCAGCAATGCTGCATCAGATCGTGTGGAGGCCTACCCCCTCCCGAAAGGAGTTCGATTATCATGTTCTACGCAAATAGCATCCGCAATATCTGCCTGCTGGGTCACTGCGGAAGTGGCAAGACGGCTCTGGCAGAAAGCTTACTTTACATGACCGGTGCCATCGACCGTATCGGCAAGAACGCTGACGGCAACACCGTTTGTGATTTTGACCCCGAAGAGATCCGGCGCCATGTGTCCATCAGTGCCTCTGTGGCTCCCGTCGTCTATAAGAACACCAAAATCAACATTCTCGATACTCCGGGTAGCTTTGATTTCTCCGGCGCCGTCATGGAGGCCCTGCGTGCAGCCGATGCAGCCATCATCGTCTGCTCTGCCAAGGACGGTCTGACCGTGGGACTGGAAAAGGCGTGGAAATACTGCCAAGAGCGGAACATGCCCCGCTTTATCTACATCTCCAAGGTCGATGAGGAGAACGCTGACTACAACGCCACCTTCAATGCCCTGCGTGAAAAGTTCGGCAACAAGATCGCCCCTCTGGTGGTTCCCATTTGGGACGACTCCAAGAAGATCACCGGCATCATCGATGTGCTGAACAAGCGTGCATACGAAATGCAGAACATGAAGCGCACCGAGATCGATGTTCCCGAGGACAAGCTCCCCGTGATCGAGGAATTTAACGATGCACTCAAGGAATCCGTCGCCGAAACAAGTGAGGAATTTATGGATAAATTCTTCGGCGGCGAGGACTTTACATACTCCGAAATGATCAAGGGCATGCACACCGGCGTCATTCAGCAGTCTCTGGTTCCCGTGCTGTGCGGCTCCGGCATGAACTGCCTTGGCAGCCTGATGCTCATGGAGCATATCATCGGTCTGCTGCCCAACCCCGTGGAGGGCAACTACCACAAGGCCACACTGGCCGACGGCACCACCGAGGAATTTGTCGTATCCCCCGGCGGCGTTCCCTCCGCCTACGTATTCAAGACCGTTTCCGACCAGTACGGAAAATTCTCCTTTATCAAGGTCCTCTCCGGCACCATCACGCAGGACACCACTCTGGTCAACGCCCGCACCGGCGAGACGGAGAAGCTGGGCCGTATGTACACCATGTGCGGCAAAAAGACCACCGAGATCAAGGAAGTCTCCTGCGGTGACATCGCCGCCATCGGCAAGCTCGATAAGGTCAAGACCGGCGATACCCTGTGCGACCCCCGTAAGGTGGTTGCCCTGAAGGGCATCCCCTATGCGCCCGTGTGCTATTCCATGGCCATCGCCCCCAAGACCAAGGGGCAGGAGGATAAGGTCGGCGCAGGTCTGATCCGGCTGAACGAGGAGGACCCCTCCTTTACCCTGTATAACAACCCCGAAACCAAGCAGCAGGTCATCTCCGGCTCCGGCGATCAGCATCTGGATGTCCTTGTCTCCAAGCTGAAGAGCCGCTTCGGCGTGGAAGCCGTTCTGACCCCTGCCAAGGTGGCCTATCGGGAAAAAATCAAGAAAACAGTGGAAGCCCACGGCCGCCACAAGAAGCAGACCGGCGGCTCCGGCCAGTTCGGTGATGTCTGGGTCCGCTTTGAGCCTCAGGAGGAGCAGGATGAGCTGATCTTTGCAGAGGAGGTCTTTGGCGGCAGCGTCCCCAGAAACTTCTATCCCGCCGTGGAAAAGGGCATTCAGGAGGCCGTCCAGAAGGGTCCTCTGGCAGGCTACCCCATGGTCAACCTGAAGGCCACCCTGTATGATGGCTCCTACCACCCCGTTGACTCCAACGAAATGGCATTCCGTATGGCTGCGATCCTTGCCTTCAAGGAAGCCATGCCCAACGCGATGCCCACCCTGCTGGAGCCCATCGGCTCCCTGTCCGTCACCATCCCCGACAGCTACATGGGCGACGTGATCGGCGACCTGAACAAGCGCCGCGGCCGTGTCATGGGCATGACCCCGGATGACGAGGGCAACACCGTGGTAGAGGCAGAAGTGCCAATGGCTGAAATGAGCAGCTACGCCATCGACCTGCGGGCCATGACTCAGGCAAGAGGCTCCTTCACCATGCGCTTTGAGCGCTATGAAGAAGTCCCCAAGGCAAATCAGGCAAAGATCATTGCCGAAGCAAAGGCCCACGAGGGCTGATTTCCCCATATGACCAGCAACAGGGCAGGCCTCAGGGTCTGCCCTGTTTGAGACTGTCGAAACCCCCTCTTAGGGCTTTTCGACATGTTTTTGCAGCCTGACCCGCGCATAATTTGTCCGTCAATGACGGACAAATTCCACACTCTCAGGCTGATATGTATTTTCCCCGAGGTACACGCCCCCGTGGAAAATGATTTGGTCTTTTTTGCCGCTCAAGCGGCAAACTCTGTGAGACTTTTTGGACAAGCTGCAACAGGGCAGACCTCAGGGTCTGCCCTGTTTGAGACTGCCCGAAATTTCCTTCAAAGGAGGTTTCGGGCAGTTTATTTTTGCCTTGATGGACGCCGCCGTTTCCAAGCCGCAGCTGCCAAAGTCCTCCCCCTCCGGCTAAGTGCAACTTCCCCTGCCGGATCAAGTCGTTGATGAATCAACAAATAATTGTTGACAAATCAACATCTTCATGCTATACTTCCACCAGTTTCACCAAGGAGGCACACCTATGATTCAACGCTTTGAGTCCTTTGTGGCGGGGATCACCGTCTGCTATAAATACATTCAGCGCATCAAGTCCATCGAAATGGTAGAGCTGGGGCTGAAAGGCACCCATGCCATGTGCCTGTTTCACCTCCACCGCCATCCAGAGGGGCTGACCGCTGCACAGCTGTCGAGTCTCTGCGGCGAGGACAAGGCCGCCATCTCCCGCACCGTTGCCGATCTGCGTCAGCAGCAGCTGCTGACCCCCCAGTCTGACAAGCACTACCGCGCTCCCCTGCAGCTGACCGATCAGGGCTGCGCCGTTTCTCAGCGGGTGGAGCAGATCATTGAGCAGTGGGTCACCGCCGGTGGTGACGGCCTGACGGAGCAGCAGCGCACCGACTTCTACCAGAGCCTGTCCATGATCGCCGCAAACCTGAAAAACAAAATGGATTCGTCCAAATAAACACGTGAAAGGAGCCACCCAATGGCTGTTCAATTCATCATCGACTCTGCATCCGACATCACCCCCGAGGAGGCCAAGTCCATGGGCATCACCACCATCCCACTGAAGGTGGTCTTTGGGGATCGGGAATATGCCGACAAGATCGACATGACCCACACCCAATTTTACGAAAAGCTGATCGAAAGCGACGTGCTGCCCAGCACCTGCCAGATCCCTCCGGCTGATTTTGAAGATGCCTATGCTCCGATCCTCGAGGCCGGAGATGATATCGTGGTCATCACCCTCTCATCCAAGCTTTCCGGCACCTATCAAAGCGCCGTCATCGCCGCCGAGGATCACCCGGGCAGGATCTTTGTCGTTGACAGCCAGTCTGTCTGCATCGGTGAGCGGATCTTGCTAGAATTTGGCTTGTCGCTGATCGATCAGGATTACTCCGCTCAGGAGATCCACCGCATACTCACCCATTTCACCGAAAAGATCCGGGTCCTTGCCCTTCTGGACACCTTGGAATATCTGAAAAAGGGCGGGCGGATCTCCGCCGCCACTGCGCTTGCCGGCAGTCTGCTTTCCATCAAGCCGGTGGTGACCGTGGAAAACGGCGAGGTGGTCATGGCAGGCAAGGCCCGCGGCTCCAAGCAGGGCAACAACCTGCTGCGGCAGCTGATCGAGAAATCCGGCGGCGTGGATTACTCCAAGCCCTTCTGCCTTGCTTACAGCGGCCTGAGCGACACATTGCTGAAAAAGTACATTGCAGACTCTGCCGATCTGTGGCAGGGCCACACTGACCATCTGCCCATCTCCACTGTGGGCTGCGTCATCGGCACCCATGTGGGCCCCAACGCCATCGCCGTGGCCTTCTTTGAGCCGTAAGAAAGTGCCTGTCGCAAACTTCTCTTTTCAGATCATTCTTTCATAACGTTCAAAAATGCCGCAGAACTCAGAGATATCTCTGAATTCTGCGGCGTATTTATTAGGAAAAACTTTATAAGCTTCTATTTTGCGGCAGGCTTTTTTCAGCAGCAGCACAGCCAGCCCCGACCGCCGCAGCAACACATGTTGCACAGATAGCACATGCAGAAGCTGGCGCAGGGATCATATCCCACGCTGAATCCACGGAAGCCGCCGGCCTGCTGACGATAGGGATCGCCTCCATGCTCCATACGGTTCAGCTCATAAATGTACTGCTGATTGCCTGGGTCCATGGATACCGCCTTTTTCATATGCTCCAAAGCCGTGATCTGGTTGCCCAGACCTTCGTTGGCAAGGGCGCTGATGTAATACCAACGGCCGTCACGCTTGCCCTGCTCGATTCCGGACAGCACATTCAGCGCCTCCCGATATCGGCCGTATTGCAGATAACGCATCGCCGCCTGAACATAAGAGGTCTCGCTGCTCTGATTCTGGCTCTGCTGATATCCGCCGTAGGGCCCGTAGCCACCGAAGGGACCGTATCCGCCAAAGGGGTCATAGCCCTGTCCGCCGGTCTGAGCGGTGCGGTACTTCTCCGGATTTTTGATCTGGTCGTAGGCCGCGTTGACCTCCTGCATCTTTTTCGCCGCCACAGGATCACCGGGGTTGGCATCCGGGTGATATTTCTTTGCAAGGGCACGGTAGGCCCGCTTGATTTCTTCGTCAGAGGCATCCCGGCTGATGCCGAGCACCTGATACGGATCAGCCATCGTGATCCTCCTTCTCACTTTTTCTTTGTTGCTTGCGGTAATTCAGCCAGACACCGCTGTACAGGATATTGTCCAGCAGATGCTTGTCCTGCACAAGGGGCAGGCGCTCATAGGCATCGGTACACCCGGCCATGGCAAGCACCAGATACTGCTCCCATTTCTGGTAATCGGCCTCCCCGCCCATGGCAAGGAAGGGGTTGTATTTGTGGTGCTTGCGGTCCTTTTCATAGTCGATGGCCGCATCGGCAAGATAAATGAACCGCCCCAGATGGAAGCCCAGCTTCCGCAGGGTGTCGCTCCACATGTCCTCCTTGCAGACCATCAGCTCAGACATGAGCCTTCCGAAGCAGTTGGCCGGCTCGTCAGGATTTGCGCAGTTTTCCTTTTCCAGTGCGCTCAGCTCCTTCAGGCAGGACTCCATGCCGGCGCACTGTCTGGGAAACAGCGCTGCGATATCCTGCTGATTCCTGCCGAACACCGAGCCCATCATCCGGGCCGACATTCTCCGGTCGTCCTGCCAGTCGTCCTTTGCCTTATACGCCGCCAGTGCCACATTCATCCTTGCGGCATAGCGGATATAGTCATTCGTGATCCAGGGGCGCTTTTTGATCGGATGCAGCACGCAGGAGCGATCTCCGCCGGGCTCCTCCGGCTCGTACAGGCTCATCAGCAGCAGCGCAAGAAACGCCATGTCATACTGCAGGCCCAAGCGGCACAGCTGCCCGTCAGACTCCTTGATCTCCCGGCAGATCCCGCAGTAAACTGCGCCGTACCGGGTCTTTTCCTCTTGCGTCAGCTCCTCCACGGATGCCGAAACCAATCCAAACACAAACGCCACCTCCACAATGGGTATGCTATCGTCTATTTGTGAACAGGCAATAAACACGCCCTTATTTTTCTGAAAATTAAGAATTATTCCCTCTGCCACTGGCTGATGAGCCGATTCAGCACCCCGCCGAACAGCACCATCGTCACACAGATATACAGCCACAGCATACCCAGTGCCAGTGCATACACCGAACCATAGATGTTCGTGTAGACATGCAGCCTCTGGACGTACATGGAAAAGAGGTTTGAGAAGGCCTGCCATCCCACGGCAACCATGGCTGCCCCCGGCAGACTGCCCCAGAATCGATTCCGCCGATTGGGCAGCACCATATAAATGGCCGTGAACACCAGAATTTGCAGCCCCAACAGCACCAGAAAGCGCACATCGATCACATGGATCACCCAATCCAGTACCGGCAGATCCAGAGAAGTCAGCCACAGGGCGATGCTCTTGCCGAACACGTGCAGCACCAGTGTCAGGATCAGCACAAGCAAAAACGCAAAGGTGTAGACCACACTGATCAGCCTTGTGTAAAAATATCCCCGGTCCTCGTGGACCCCATAGATGTGGTTCAATCCCGTGAGCAGACCGTAGACCCCCCGACTGGAGGACCAGAGGGCCGTCACCGCCGACACGGAGATCACCATGCCGGAGGAGTTATAGTAGGTGTTGACGATCAATCGCTCTGCCGTGGGCATCAGCGCCGAGGGCAGGATCGTCCCCAAAACCTCGATCAGATCGTTGGCCGATAAACTGGTATAGCGCAGGGAGGCCAAGATCAGCAGCAGCGCAGGAAATATCATCAGCACCAAAAAGTAGCAGGCGTTGGCTGCATATACCGGAATCTGCATATCCATGACGGTCTGTGCCAGCCCCATCGCCCGGGCAAGCCCGCTTTTCTTCCCTTGTTGCATCTTTTCTCCCTCCTTTGCACCTATATCCTATGCATATGATAAACGAATATGCCCAAAGTGAGAAAAGGGAACCGAATTTCGGTTCCCTTTATCTCATTGTCAAATTATTCCGCCGAGATCATGTAGTAATACACCGGCTGACCGCCCCGCAGCAGATTGACATCGGCATCGGGACAGATCTCTGCAAACAGATCCGCAGTCTTTTGGGCGTACTTTTCCTGAATATCCTCGCCATAGTAAATGGTGATATACTCCTTGCCCTCGTCACGGACCTTCTCTGCCAGACTGCGCAGCAGGACCTTGATATCCTTACTGGTGCCGAACAGGGCGCTGCCGTACATAGCCAGATAGTCACCCTCGTGGATGTCGTAGCCGTCAAAGTCAGAATTGCGGGCAGCGTAGGTGATCTGCATGGTATCCACCGTTGCCATGGCCTCGGTCATCGCCTCGACATTTTCCGCGACCTCACCCTCGGGGTTGAAGCTGAGCATAGCGGTGATGCCCTGAGGAACGGTCTTGGTAGGGATGACCACGACCTTCTTCTCGGTCAGCTCATCGACCTGCTCTGCCGCCATGATAATGTTCTTGTTATTGGGCAGCACATAGACAGTCTCTGCCGGGACCTTGTTCACCGCAGTCAGGATATCCTGCGTACTGGGGTTCATGGTCTGTCCGCCGGAGATAATGCCGTCCACACCCAGATTCTGGAACACGTCTGCCAGACCGTCACCGGCACATACG
This sequence comes from Clostridiales bacterium, assembly GCA_019418025.1. Taxonomy (GTDB): domain Bacteria; phylum Bacillota; class Clostridia; order Oscillospirales; family Oscillospiraceae; genus Faecousia. The sequence continues at coordinate 42,252 of DYCR01000010.1, forward strand.
CTGACGACACCCAGAGGCTTCACAGGCTCGGCGATCTGAGGCGCCATCTCCTGCTCGCTCATGATCTTCTCGGTGTGCTGCAAGCGCATGTTCTCAATCTTGACCGTCACAAAGGAGCCGTACTTCAGGCCCTCTTGCAGGGCAATGCCGGGGTCATTGGTATGGACGTGGACCTTGATGATCTCCTCATCGTCCACCAGAACCAGACTGTCGCCCAGCGTACACAGGAATTCACGCAGCTTCTCGGGGTCATTCTCGTTTTCACGGGAGATAATGAACTCGGTGCAGTAGCCAAAGGTGATGTCGCCGGTGTCAAAATCGGCAAAATCAGCCTGCTCCTTCACCTGCTCACCGGCATCACCGCCCTGAGGCGCGACAACATCCTCGCCCCGCATTGCCAGCAGCATAGCCTCAAGGGCCAGCAGCCACCCCTTGCCGCCGGCATCCACGACCCCTGCCTTTTTCAGCACGGGGTTCTGGTTGACGGTGTCAGCCAGAGCGACCTTTGCCTCCTCGATGGCAGCCTCCTGCACGAACTCGATGAAGTTATTCTCCTGCGCTGCCTCCCGGGCCTTGGCTGCTGCCAGACGGGAAACGGTCAGGATGGTGCCCTCAGCGGGCTTCATGACAGCCTTGTATGCTGCATCCACACCCTCCTGCAGGGCCTCTGCCCACAGGGTGCCATCGCATTCGGTGTGACCCTTCAGGGTCTTTGCCATGCCCCGCACCAGCAGAGACAAAATAACGCCGGAGTTGCCGCGAGCGCCCCGCAGCATTGCAGAAGCGGCGGTCTTGGATGCTTTCTCCAGATCGGGATCTTCGGTCTTGCGAAGATCGGCAGCAGCGGCATTGATAGTCATGGACATGTTGGTACCCGTGTCGCCGTCAGGGACAGGGAACACGTTCAGCTCGTTGAGCTGCTGCTTATGAATTTCGATAGAGGCGGCCGCACTGATCATCAGTCTGCGAAAATCGGCCCCGTTGATGGTCTGCCTCAATAGATTACACCTCCGTAATTATCCAATCATCATGGAATCAAAATAAACATTTACGGCACGTACCTCGGTGCCGGTGCACTTGCTCACAACATAGCGCACTTCAGAAATAATGGAAGAACCAACCGCAGCCAGATTGACCCCGTGGTCAACCATCACATGCAGCTCGATGGTGATGCTGTTGTCCCCGTGGAACTCCACCTTCACGCCCTTGCCCATGCTCTCCTTGCGCAGCAGGTGGTACACGCCATCGGTAACGGAACGGGCAGCCATGCCCTTCACGCCGAAGCAGTTGGAAGCAGCAGTACCGGCAATATCGGTGTAAACGCCAGCGCTCACTGTGACAGAACCGTTTTCATTAAAATGCTGGATCATAGAAAATACCTCCTGGTCCAAAATGTGCAACATCAGTCAATGTCTTAAAAAATGTCACGGAAAGACCCGGCAGACAGTGCCGCCGGACCTTTCACAAAAACCTGCAAATAAAATCAGATCATGCTCTCTTCCCAGCACTCGGGAGCCGTCAGCCCCATCATCTTCACAACGGTGGGGGCCACGTTTGCAAGGCCGAAGTGGCCCTCCTTGATGGTCCAGCTGTTGTCCTTATCGTAGATGATGAAGGGAACGGGGTTCAGAGAGTGGGCAGTCCGCACAGAGGTCTTACCCTTCTTGGTCTCGGTCATCTGGTCGGCATTGCCGTGGTCAGCGGTGATCAGGACGGTGTAGCCGTACCGGTCAGCTGCCTCGATGATGGCCTTCAGACCGTTGTCCACGCACTCCATGGAGTGGATAACTGCGTCAAGGACGCCGGTGTGTCCCACCATGTCGCCGTTGGGGAAATTGCAGCGCAGGAACTGGAACTTCTTGGAAGCCATGGCTTCCACCATCTTCTCGGTGATTTCCTTGGACTTCATGGCAGGAGCCTGCTCGAAGGGGATCACGTCAGAGGGGATCTCCTCGTAGACCTCCAGCTCCTCACAGACCTTGCCGGAGCGGTTGCCGTTCCAGAAGTAGGTCACGTGACCGAACTTCTGGGTCTCGGACAGGGCATACTCGTGTACGCCGGCCTTGCACAGCACCTCGGTCAGGGTGTTGGTGATGACGGGGGGCTGAACCAGATAATGCTCGGGGATGTTCAGGTCGCCGTCATACTGCAGCATGCCTGCAAACTTCACGCCGGTGTAGTCACCCCGGTCAAACTTGTCAAATTCCTTGCGGTCAAATGCCAGAGAGATCTCCTGGGCACGGTCACCGCGGAAGTTGAACAGCACCACGCTGTCGCCGTTGGCGATCCTTGCAACGGGCTCGCCGTCCCGGGCAACCACGAATGCGGGCAGATCCTGATCGATCACGCCGGTCTCGGCACGGTAAGTCTCGATTGCTTCCTTGGCGGATGCAAACATACGGCCCTGACCCTGAACGTGGGTTCTCCAGCCCTTTTCCACCATGCCCCAGTTGGCCTCGTAGCGGTCCATGGTGACCTGCATTCTGCCGCCGCCGGAGGCGATTGCGTAATCGCAGCCGTCCTTGCTCAGCTCTGCCAGAACGTCCTCCAGCTGCTGGACATACTCAAGCGCAGAGGTGGCAGGCACGTCACGGCCGTCCAGCAGGATGTGGCAGTAAGCCTTCTTCACACCGGAGGCCTTTGCGTTTTTCAGCAGAGCGATCAGGTGAGAGATGTTGGAGTGGACGTTGCCGTCGGACAGCAGACCCAAAAAGTGGAATGCATGACCGGCCTTGGCATTTTCAACCAGATCCTTCCAAGTGTCGGAAGTGAACAGCGCACCGTTTTCGATGGACTCGCCCACGAGCTTTGCGCCCTGAGAGTAGACCTGACCGCAGCCCAGTGCGTTGTGGCCGACCTCGGAGTTGCCCATGTCGTCGTCAGAGGGCAGACCCACCGCAGTGCCGTGCGCCTTCAGGTAAGTATTGGGGCAGGTCGCCAGCAGGTTGTCAAGCGTCGGAGTCTTTGCCTGCGCCACTGCGTCGCCGGCACCGCCGTCGCCCTTTCCGACGCCATCCATGATTACTAAAACAATGGGTTTGTTCATAATGAATTACCTCCAAACAGAATGCCCAGAAATATCATGGGCGAAAAATTGCATTTTTTGATTCATACTATTTTACACCATTATTTCCTGAGTTACAACACTTTTTTCAATTTTTCCGGAAAAACACAAAAAGCCCTCACCGAAAACCGGTGCTTTTGTGTAAGTCCGGCTCATTTGTTAAATTTATGTTTCGGAAAACTCAGTTCATGGTGCCCTCGCACCGGTCAAACAGGGTCTTGATCCGCATTCTCAGGGCGGCGGCCTCCGGAGAATCCGAGGTGCCGTGGGCCTCGATCCAGTCCTTGGAGGCCTGCTGCGCCGTGCTTAGGGTCTCAAGGTCCGTCCCCAGACTTGCCACCCGAAAGGCCGGAAGGCCGGACTGGCGGGAGCCGAAGAAATCGCCGGGACCCCGGAGCTTCAGATCCTCCTGCGCAATGGCAAAGCCGTCTGTTGTCTTGCACAGGGCCTTCAGACGGGCGATGGTCTGCTCATTTCGGTTGTGGGTGGTGAGGATGCAGTAGCTTTTGGCACTGCCTCTGCCCACGCGTCCCCGAAGCTGATGGAGCTGGCTCAGACCAAATCGGTCGGCATCCTCAATGACCATCAATGTGGCATTTGGAACATCCACCCCCACCTCGATGACCGTGGTGGCAACCAGAACGTCCGCCTGCCCCCGGGCAAAGTCTGCCATGACCTGTTCCTTTTCCGCTCCCTTCATCTGCCCGTGGAGCAGGGCGATCTTCAAATCGGGAAACACGGCATTTTGCAGGGTCTCGGCCCATTCCGTGGCGGCCTTGAGGCTCATGCCGTCGGTCTGCTCCACCGCCGGACACACCACATAGCACTGGTGTCCCTGTGCCACCTGCTTGCGAATGAAGGCATTGATGCGGGGGCGGTAGCTCTCCCCCACCAGAAACGAATCCACGGTCTGGCGGCCGGGGGGCAGCTCGTCCAGAATAGATACGTCTAGATCCCCGTACAGCAGCAGGGCCAAGGTCCTGGGGATCGGCGTGGCGGACATGACAAGAAGATGGGGCGCATCCCCTTTTGCTGACAGGGCAGACCGCTGCCCCACCCCGAAGCGGTGCTGCTCATCGGTGATGACCAGCCCCAGCTTGGCAAATTTCGTCTGGTCTGACACCAGTGCATGGGTGCCGATGATCAGATCCAGTTCTCCATCGGCGATCTGCTGACGGACCGCCATCTTGTTTTTCGGGGTCATGGAGCCGGTGAGCAGCCCCACCCGAACCCCCAGAGGGGTCAAAAGCTTTTCCAGTGATTTAAAATGCTGCTCTGCAAGGATCTCCGTGGGTGCCATCAGTCCGGCCTGATACCCGTTTTTTACGGCGCAGAAGCCTGCCACCGCCGCAACCATGGTCTTGCCGCTGCCCACGTCGCCCTGAACCAGTCGATTCATGGGGGTCCCTCGGCGGAAATCCGATATGATCTGGTCAATGACCTTATTCTGCGCTCCGGTCAGCTGAAACGGCAGTGCGCCGTAAAACGCCGACAGGTCCACATTGGGATAGATCGGGCAGGATTTTTCTGCCCGTGCCGCCCGCATCAGGCTCAATCCTGCGGAAAAGACAAAAAATTCCTCAAAGATCAGCCTGCGCTTGGCCTGCATGGCCTGCTCCATGGTCTTGGGTGCATGGATGGCAGTGTACGCCTGCTCCGCCGGAAGGATGTCATATTTCTGACGGATCTCCTCCGGAATGATCTCCCGAGGCACGGGACACAGCTCCAGTGCCTGACGCACCGCCCGACACATGGCATTGTTGTTCAGCCCCGCCGTCAGGGGATAGATCGGCTGAATGCAGCGGGTGGCAACAGCCGGAGCATCCACCCCTTCAAACACGGGATTGGTCATGTTGTAGCCGATGAAATCCCCGCTGACTGCCCCGTAAAAGATATATTCTTGCCCATAGTGCAGCTGCTCGGCGGCGTACTTGGCATTAAAAAACGTCAGGTTCAGCCGACCTGTGGAGTCGGCGACCTGCACCTTGGTCATGTCCAGACCCTTGCGGATGTGAGCCGTTCGGGGCGTGTTCATCACCATCGCCTTGAAGCATGCCGGAACATCCGGCTGAAGCTTTTCGATGGCGACCAGATGACTTCGATCCTCGTACCCTCTGGGAAAATGACAGATCAGGTCCTCCAAGGTCACGATGTTCAGCGCCGCAAACTGCTTTGCTTTGGCCGGCCCGACGCCCTTGAGGATGGTTATGGGATCGGATAAGCGTGCCACCAGATCCCCCCTTTCTTTATTTTTATATATTATAGTATAACCGATTCTATATTGCAATCAAAATCAATCGAACAGGGCGTTGCAGCAGGTACCGCCCGGGATGTGCCGTTACCGAGCTGCGCCCTATGGCCCACAGATTATATACCGACTGGGTCACGGATTGGGTATGGGCACTGCCCACATGGAATCGGACGATACCAACATTGTGCCGTTACCGAGCCGCGCCCTATGGCCCACCGATTTGCCGCTGACTGAGGCACGGATTGGAAGTGGGCACTGCCCTCACTGCATCATTCCCACATCTGCAATGTGACGATACCGAGCCGCGCCCTATGGCCCACAGATTATATACCGACTGGGTCACGGATCGGAGGTGGGCACTGCCCATAAATAGAAAAAACTCCTTCCGAATGGTCGGAAGGAGATATTTTCAGAGAACTTCAATTAAGCCAGCTTGTTCAGCTTCAGGGTCATGCTGCTCTTCTTGCGGGCAGCATTGTTCTTGTGCAGAAGACCCTTCAGGGCAGCCTGATCAACGCTCTTAACAGCCTGCTTGTATGCAACCTCTGCGTCAGCCTTAACGCCTGCATCGATTGCAGCGTCAAACTTCTTCAGAACGGTCTTGAGTGCAGACTTTTCAGCCTTGTTCTTCTCGTAAGCAATCTTGGATCTGATGACATCCTTCTTAGAGGACTTGATGTTGGGCATGGATTACACCTCCTGTTCCACTATCTTTAGGCATAGACAGCCTTTTATGCAGTAACACATTATAGCGCACCTTTCTTATAAAATCAATCCCTTTTTTCAAAATATTATGAACTTTTCGAAGTTTCTGAAAAAACAGTCCGGTGTTTCCGGCCCACAGCGGCAGGGTGCGCGCTTTTTCTCCCGACAGCAAAGGGCTGTCAAGTGGGAATTTTGACAAAATCAGTTGTCCATTTTTGTCCCGGAGAAATCCATTGAGAAATTGCACAATTTGTCGAAATCTGCGTTTTTGTGTTATGTCAACGTCGAACGCATAAACTGCCGTTATCCACATCCCCATCCAGTTGTGGATAACTGTTGTGGACAAACCTGTGCAGAATGTGGAAAACAGGCAGTTGTCAACAGTTATTTCCCGTTTCTCCACCGCTCCCAATGGATCAAAACCTGTGGATAAGCCCATGCATAACCCCCTGAATAATCCGCCGGATATGGGCTGCGATTCAAATTACGTCACCGATCCGAAACCTTGCTTTTTCAAAGAAAAAAGTCCAAATCGTTTCATTTTGTCGGTATTTCTCCCCCCGTGTACACCCCCTGTCGAAGGGCAGTTTGTCAAATTTTTGTGAATTATCACAAAGTCCCCATGTATCAAACGGCAAGTCCGGGAAATACTGAGATTATGACAAATCAAACAGATACGGAGGACGACCCATGCAAGGCAAAGTTGAACTGTGCGGGGTGAACACATCCCGTCTGCGCATCCTCACCGCCAAGGAAATGGACCAGCTGCTGCGCCGCAGCAAAAACGGCGACGAGGATGCCCGTCAGGCTCTGGTAGAGGGAAATCTGCGGCTGGTGCTGTCGGTCATTCAGCGCTTCGACAAGCGAGGAGAAAGCCCCGACGACCTGTTTCAGGTGGGGTGTGTCGGTCTTTTAAAGGCCATCTCCAACTTTGACCCGGACAAGCAGGTGCGCTTTTCCACCTATGGCGTGCCCATGATCGCCGGAGAGATCCGCAGATATCTGCGGGACAACAGCCCCATCCGCGTCTCCCGATCCCTGCGGGATATCGCCTACAAGGTCCTGCAATGCAAGGAATCCCAGTCCCTGAAGCTGGGCAGAGAGCCTACCCTCGAGGAGATTTCCAAGGAGCTGGACATCAGCGTCCACGATATCAGCACCGCTCTGGATGCCGTCAGCACCCCCGTCAGCCTCTTTGACTCGGTGTATTCCGACGGCGGCGACCCGCTGACCATCATGGATCAGGTGAAGGACACCAAAAACACGGAATTCAACTGGATGGAGCATATCACCCTGCAGGAGGGCTTCTCCCACCTGTCCGACCGAGAAAAGCAGATCATATCCCTGCGGTTTTACGACGGAAAGACCCAGATGGATGTGGCCCGTCAGCTGAACATCTCACAGGCTCAGGTGTCACGTCTGGAAAAGGGCGCCATCAGCGGTCTGCGGAAATATGTGAACGTGCAGGTATCCTGACCGGCATATCCTCCCCCGGGCATGCATACAATCAGACCACCAAGCATGGAGGTGTGGATATGGGTATTCGGGTGACGGATCTGCATTGCAAGGAGGTGGTCTGCGTCTGCGACGGCTCGCGTCTGGGGTTTGTGAAGGACGTGGAGGTGGAAATCCCCACCGGGCAGGTGTGCGCCATCGTGGTGCCGGGCAAATACAAATTCTTTGGGATGTTCTGCTGCATCGAGGACTATGTGATCCCTTGGTCCAGCATCCGCCGCATCGGCGATGACATCATTCTGGTGGATTGCAGACCCAATGACTGCCGCAAGCCCCGGCAGAAAGCAGGGTGGTTCCACCCGTTGTGACGGCACATGATTTTGAATTTGTTTACCGCCCAAGGGGCAAACTCCGGCAGACTTTTGACACACTGCACAAGGACCCGCGTTTTGCGGGCCCTTGTTTTGTTTAAGGTCATTTTTTCGGAATAAAAGCAAAAAAATATGGAAATAGTACTTGAAAAAAAGATGTGTTTCTTATATAATGATTCAGCATGGGCAATTCCCATGACACATTCTACACCACACACCCGGGGATCGCCTGCCCACGTGCCTGTTTTCAGGCGGGTATGCGAGATGATCGGGGTGGAGGAACAACAAAAGGAGATTTTTAAAAATGGCTGTCGTATCTATGAAGCAACTGCTGGAAGCCGGCGTACACTTTGGTCACCAGACCCGTCGCTGGAACCCCAAAATGGCCCCCTACATCTACACCGAGCGTAACGGTATCTACATCATTGACCTGCAGAAGACCGTTAAGAAGCTGGAGGAGGCTTACTCTTTCGTCCGTGAGATTTCCGCTGAGGGCGGTTCCGTTCTGTTCGTCGGCACCAAAAAGCAGGCTCAGGACGCTATCAAGGAAGAAGCTGCCCGCTGCGGCGGTTACTACGTCAACGCCCGTTGGCTGGGTGGTATGCTGACCAACTTCCGCACCATGCGTACCCGTATCGACCGTCTGGCACAGCTGCGCAAGATGGAAGAGGACGGCACCTTCGCAATGCTGCCCAAGAAGGAAGTCATCAAGCATCAGGCTGAGATCGCCAAGCTGGAGAAGTACCTGGGCGGTGTCAAGGAAATGAAGAAGCTGCCCGCAGCTCTGTTCATCGTTGACCCCCGCAAGGAGCGCAACGCCATCGCTGAGGCTACCAAGCTGAACATCCCCATCGTTGCTATCGTTGACACCAACTGTGATCCCGACGAGATCGACTACGTGATCCCCGGTAACGATGACGCAATCCGCGCCATCCGCCTGATCGCTGCCACCATGGCAAACGCTGCCATCGAGGGCCGTCAGGGTGAGGACACCGCTGTTGAGGCTCCCGTCGAGGAGTAATTCCAAAACCATGAGCGCCCACATATCCTGTGGGCGCTTGCCAAATCACCACTACAATTAGGAGGATTCCAAAATGGCTTTTACTGCTCTTGATGTTAAGAAACTGCGTGAAATGACCAACGTTGGCATGATGGACTGCAAGAAGGCCCTGGCTGCTACCGATGGCGACATGGACAAGGCTATCGACTGGCTGCGTGAGAAGGGTCTGGCTAAGGCTGCTAAGAAGGCTGACCGCATCGCTGCCGAAGGCGTCGCTTACGCCACCGTCGTTGACGGCATCGGCGTCGTGATCGAGGTCAACTCCGAGACCGACTTCGCTGCCAAGACCGAGGCTTTCATGGATCTGGTCAAGAACCTGGCCGCTGTTGTTGCCAAGGAGAACCCCGCTGATGTTGAGGCCCTGAAGGCTTCCAAGTACCCCGGCTCCGACCTGACCGTCACCGAGATCATGCAGGAGAAGGTCATGTCCATCGGCGAGAACATGCAGATCCGCCGTTTTGCCCGCTTCGCTGACAACACCTCTGTTGCCTACGTCCACGCAGGCGGCTCCCACGGTGTTCTGGTCAATCTGGCTGTCGAGGGCGGCATCGATGCCACCGAGATCGGCAAGAACGTGGCCATGCAGATCGCTGCAATGGGCGCAAAGTACTGGGACAAGACTCTGGTGCCTCAGGCTGACGTTGACCACGAGCTGGCTGTTCAGGTCGCTCTGATGGACAACGATCCCAAGATGGCTTCCAAGCCCGCTCAGATCAAGGAAAAGATCGCTGCCGGCAAGATCGCTGCCTTCTACAAGGAGATCTGCCTGCTGCAGCAGGACTTCGTCCGTTCCGACCTGTTCCAGGGTTCTGTGGAAGGCTACATCGCTGACGCTGCCAAGAAGCTGGGCGGCTCCGTCAAGTTCGTTGACGCTGTCCACTTTGTAAAGGGCGAGGGCATCGAGAAGAAGGAAGAGAACTTCGCTGACGAGGTTGCGGCTCAGATCGCAAACGCCGGCAAGTAATTCTGCCTGATACGAGCTTTTATCGTAATATCCACCGCTGCGGATTCGTCCGCAGCGGTTTTTTCTGCACATTCCCCGAAAGATTTTGCATTTTCTCTTGTATTTTTTGAAACAAGAGGATATAATAACAAAAATTAGATAAATAGGAGGTCATATTACTATGGCTGTTAAAATTGAAAAAGATACCATCATCGGCTCCATTCTGGACGTTGCCCCTCAGGCTGCCCCCCTGTTCATGGCCATCGGCATGCACTGCCTGGGCTGCCCCTCCTCCCGCGGTGAGACCGTCGAGCAGGCCTGCATGGTCCACGGTATCGACTGTGATTCCTTCATCGCTCAGCTGAACAAGTTCTTGGAAGCTCTGGAAGCTGCTGAGGAAGAGAAGAAGTAATCTGATTCCGCTTTTAAGGCTCCCTTACAAAAGGGAGCCTTATCTCATTTTCAGGAGGTTTTATTATGAAAATCCCCATGAGCAACCGGCTGCTGGCCTGCTGCGATTTCATCAAAAGGGGTGCGCGGGTGGCGGATATCGGCTGCGATCACGGGTATCTCGGCATCTATCTGCTGACAAACGGCATCGCCTCATCCACCATCGAATCCGACGTTGCGCCGCAGCCTCTGGAAAGCGCAAAACGCAATGCCCGAAAATTCAGCGTTGCCAAACGCATGAGCTTCTGCCTGTCCAACGGCGTTCAGGACATCCCCCGGGATTTCGACACCATGGTGTGCGCCGGAATGGGTGCCGATACCATCATCTCCATTTTGGACAGCGCCCCGTGGCTGAAGGACCCCAAATATCAGCTGATCTTGCAGTGCCAGTCCCGCCGTCCGGAGCTTCGGCAATGGCTGTACCGTGCAGGCTACCACATCGATAGGGAGACCCTTGCGCAGGACGGCAAGTTCATCTACACCATCATGGAGGTCCGCTATGGCCCCGAAGAGGCCCCCACCCCTGCCCAGACCTTCCTGTCCCCTCAGCTGCTTGCTGAC
>DYCR01000011.1 GCA_019418025.1 Clostridiales bacterium
CGATGCCGCCCATAGGGATGTAGCACATCAGGATGACGACGATGGCCGCCGGCAGGAGCATCAGCCACTTGACACGGTTTTCCCGCAGATCTCGGAGAAGCGTATGTTCTTTTTTCTTCACGCTGCTTCCTCCTTCACAAATTGGTGTGGGGTTTGCTGTTGCCTTTATCCTAGCAAAGTCCCCGGTCAAATACAACGGGACGAAATTTTGAAAGGAGGGTAAAATTATTATGTTTTCTGAATTTTCATTATTTTATCCCAAAGACAGTTGAATTGCAATCGTTTTTTGGCTATTATGGATAACACACTGATTCTTGGAGCGTGAGACCAATGAATTTTACCGTTTTGATCGTGGATGACGAAACCATGCCCCGCACCGTCCTGCAGGAGCATATCGACTGGAGATCCCTGTCTGTCAGTGGGGTGTATCTGGCCTCAGACGGGGACGAGGGTATCGAGCAGGCCCGGCTCCACCGCCCCGACATCATCATAAGCGACATGAAAATGCCCCGAAAAAACGGAGTGGAAATGGCCATTGCCATCCGCCAGTTCCTGCCCCAATGCCAGTTCATCTTCCTCAGCGGCTATACCGACAAGGAATATCTCAAGGGCGCCATCAAGGTCAAGGCCGCAAGCTATGTGGAAAAGCCCATCGACCTTGACGAGATCACTCAGGTCCTTCAGGAGGTCATTCAAGAATGCAGGCGCACGGTCCCTCAGGACCCGGCGGAGCGGTTCTTCCACGGGGAGGACGCCAGTGGCCGCCCCCTGAACGATCAGGTGTTCTCCTGCGGCAAAAACGCATTGAAGCAGCTGGAGGAATCCATCAAGCACAATCAGCAGACCCAGACTCTGGAGGGTCTGCACCGCATGTATCAGCAGATCATCCGGTGCGAGGGGACACCGCCGGATTACCTGCGCCACCTGTACTGTCAGGTGATCTTCCTGTTCCTCAATGCCGCTCAGGCCCGAAACATTCAGCAGATCACCGCAAAAACCGACTTTCTGCTGTACACCGTTGCCAAGCAGGAGACCCTCGCCGGCCTGTGGAGCATCCTCGACGAGACGGCCCGATGCTATTTTTCCGCTCTGGAGGCTCCGGACCCGGACATCAGCTCCCGGGTAGAGCGCTATCTGGAGCAGCACTATCCCGAATCCGGCCTCACCGTCCAGACCATCGCCGACAATCTGGGCTTCAGCAACACCTATCTGTGCGCCGCCTACAAAAAAGCCTGCGGCAAGACCATCAATCAGCGCATGACCGATATCCGCATCCACCATGCCAAGGAACTGCTTGCCCAGACCTCCCAAAAGCTCTACCAGATCGCTCACAGCGTGGGCTACACCGACGGCAAATATTTTGCCAAGCTCTTCACCAAAGAAACCGGACTGACCCCGAAACAATACCGTGAGAGGCATCTGAATGAAACATAAGATTTTTCAGTGGCTGCGCCGTGCCACCGCCAGAGGCGATCTGCGCAGCAAGCTCCTGTGCATCTATTTTCTGCTGATCGTCATACCTCTGGGGATGTTTTCCCTGTATTCCTTTTTTCGGGTGCAGGACGTGATCCGGGAGCAGACCCTGTCGGCCGCTCAGAACGCCTTTGACGATACCCACCTGTCCATCCAGAGGGTGTTTCAGCAGCTTGACGACGTGGTGGATATCCTATCGACCGACCCTCTGGTCTATGCCATGGCCTCCAACGACCCCAATGACTTTACTTACATCCGCCGACTGGAGGACTCGGCTCAGCTGTCAAACACCTTCCATCAGCTGCGGACCCTGTCCGGCGTGGACCGCATCCGTCTGTTTGTCAACAATGACTATCCCTATTCCAACAGTCAGGGCAGCATCCTGAAATCCGCTCAGGTCTCCTCCTCCATCTGGTATCAGCTGGCCCAGAGGAGCGGCGGCAGACTCTGGTGCGCCCCCATGGACTATCGGGACTGCCCCGAGGATCAGCAGCAGTGGTTTTCCTCCGTGCGCACCCTGTATAATCCCAGCAACGTTCAGCAGCCTCTGGCTGTTTTGAGCGCCGATCTGGATGCAAACCGGATCTACGAGCTGATGGGCAGCACCTCCGTCACAGAAAACGGCATGCTCCTGCTGCTGCGGGAGGGGGAGCTGCTCCATGCCTCCGGCGCGACCGTGTCTCAGGAGCAGCTGCCGCCCCTCATCCCCGAGCTTCCCCCTGCCGATGCAGGACTGTGGACCCGGATCAACATCGGCACCGCCGGCTACTATGCCCAGTGCCACAGCCTCGGCGGCTCCGGCTGGGTGCTTGCCAGCGTGCTGCCCCATGCCGATATTTTCCGCCCCAGTCGGGATCTTAGCATCGAGATGATCGCCATTGTCATCACCCTTGCCGCCGTGGCCTATATACTGGCCTATCTCATCAGCCAGTCCACCCTGAACCGGCTTTCTCAGCTCACCGAGACCATGAAGGCCGTGGAGTCCGGCGACGTGGCTGTCCGGCTTGTCCCTGTGGGTGACGACGAGATCGCCCACCTGATGGGGGGCTTCAACCAGATGATGGATCGGGTGGACAGCCTGATGGAGGAAAAGGTGGAATACGGCCGCCAGATCAAGAATCTGGAGCTGAAGGCCCTGCAAGCCCAGATCAACCCCCACTTCCTTTATAACTCCTTGGATCTGATCAACTGCACCGCCATCAATCGGAACGTGCCGGAGATCAGCCGGATGGTCAATGCCCTCGGGCGGTTTTACCGGCTTTCCCTGAGCAAGGGGCGGGAGATCATCTCCCTGTCCGATGAGCTGAAGCATGCAAGGCTCTACATCGACATCCAGAACATGCGATTTGAAAACAGCATCGCCGTCACATGGGATCTGGACCCGTCCTGCAATGACTGCCAGATCATCAAGATCATCCTTCAGCCCATCATCGAAAATGCCATCATCCACGGCATTTTTGAAAAGCCCAGCAAATCCGGCAGCCTGACCATCACCACACGCCGAAGCCCCGACGGCATCCGCATCACCGTGGCCGATGACGGCATCGGCATGGACGAGCCCACCAGACTTGCCAATTTCTGCCCCTCCTCCCCCGGGGAGATCACGCCCACCGCAGGAGGATACGGCGTGCGCAACATTCAGGACCGCCTGCGCATCGCCTACGGCCCGCCTTATGGTCTGTTCTGCCAAAGCACGCCGGACACCGGCACCGTTGTCACCGTCTATATTCCGGCAATCGACCCGGAAAACGGATAGAAAGGAATGTAATATATGCAATTTTCCGTATTCAGCGACACCGACTGGCTCTTCCCCGACTCTGCCCACAGCGGTCTGACGGAAGTGTGCCTCCACGCTCCCCGGGGCGGACATGCCGCTGCCCAGATCTTGGGGGAGCTGCCCCAAACCGAGGTTTCGGTTCACTTTCACTGGAGCAAGGCAGACGGCCCCTCTGTCAAGCTGTATCAGCTGCTGCCCGTGGGGGTGGACGAAAACACTTCCCCCACCCTGATGACCACCACCGATTACGAAAGCTGCCGGAGCTTTGTCACCCGTCAGGCCCCCTTCTACGTCTACGATGCGCTGAAGCCTGCACAGGAGGGCATCTCCACCGACTGCCGTCTGGGGCTGTATCTTTCCGTGGAGCCATCTGCTAAGACTGCTCCCGGCACCTATGAAGGCACGCTGACTGTCCATGCAGAGGGTGCCGACACCAAGATCCCCGTCTGCTGCACCGTCCATGCCGCACTGGTCCCCCCTCTGTCAGAGTCCCGTCTGGGCATGCTGAATTTCTTTGACTATGACGGTCTTGCAAATCAGCACCATGTGCAGAAAAACAGCCCCCAATACTGGCAGCTGTTTGCAAAATATGTTCGGGCGCAGATCGACCTCCACTGCACCCACATCCTGCTGCCTGCCGGCGAAGCGGTATTCACAGACGGCAGCCTGACCGGCTTTGACTTTACCGCCGCGGAAATGGCCGGAAAGATCGCTCTGGAGCAGGGGGCGCTCCGGCTGTGCGGCGGTCATGTCGCCCACTGGCACGAGTGGGATCAGGGGGAATATTTCCCCAACTGGGATCAAAAAACGGGGATCACCACCCCCGAGGGCTATCTGCAAATGCGGCTGTACTTCACCCAGTGGGCGGAGGTGATCCGCCGAAACGGCTGGCAGAGCGTCATGACCCAAGCCCTTGCCGACGAGCCCCAGACCCACAACGACAGGACCTACCGCATCCTTGCGGCCATGTTCCGCAAGTTCCTGCCGGGTGTTCCCATCATCGACGCCGTGGAAACCACCAATCTGGGCGGAGCCATCGACGTGTGGGTCCCCAAGCAGGACACCTATGAAAAATGGCGGGAGGCCTACGAACAGCTGAAGGCCGCCGGAGAGGAAATGTGGTTTTACACCTGCGCTTTCCCTGCCGGCGCTGCTATGAACCGCAGCATGGACCTGCCCCTCACCGTCAGCCGGACGGTCCTTTGGATGGGTGCGCTGTATCGGCTGTCCGGCTTCCTGCACTGGGGCTTCAACTATTACATCGGCGACGATATCTGGAATCGGGCCTGCTGCCCCCACAAGGGTGCGCTGCTGCCCGCCGGAGATGCCCACATCGTCTATCCCGGCACCGACGGTCCTTGGCGCAGCATGCGCTTCGAGGCTCAGCGGGGCGGAGCGGAGGATTTTGATCTGCTGATGCAGGCCATTGACCGCTGCCCGGAGACTGCCGACAGGCTCATCGGCACTGTATGCACCACCTTCCGGGACTACACTTCCTCCGGCGAGGCGGTGATGGCCGCCCGCACAAGGCTCATGGAGCTGCTAGAGAGCGCATCGGAATAAGATACGATCAGCACCGAGGTCCTTTTGCTTCGGTGCTGACGGAGACTGCCCGAAACCTCTTTTTAGAGATTTCGGGCAGTTTTTGCAAATATCCTGATAAATCGTCAAAAAATCGAGTACAGCACGATCCCTGCCACACCTGCCCCCGCCATGACGTAGATGGGGTTTGTTTTCCATTTGCGCAGGATGAAAAAGCCCACCGCAACGATCCCGAGGGAAATGTAGTTGACGGCGGACAGGTCTGCCGGAAAGGTCTTTTGTCCGTACAGCGCCATCAGCAGCAGGGAGATCCCCGCCGAGGCGATCATCGCCACCACCGCAGGACGCAGTCCACCCAGAACACCCTGAACCATGCTCAGCCCCCGGAAGCGGTAGTAAATATAGGCAAGGGTCAGCACGATGATGCAGGAAGGGGTGACGCAGCCCAGAGTCGCGATCAATGCACCGGGCAGTCCGGCGATCTGGATGCCCACAAAGGTGGCAGAGTTGATCGCAATGGGACCGGGGGTCATCTCGGCGATGGTCATGATATCGGCGAACTGGGTCATGGTCAGCCACGAATGCATCTCCACCACCTGACTTTGGATCAGGGGCATTGCCGCATATCCGCCGCCGATGCTGAACAGACCGATCTGAAAGAAGCTCCAAAATAATTCAAGCAAAATCATGGCTCACACCTGTTCCTTTCTGTGTTTCTGCTGATAGACCGTGTCCGCAGCACCCACGATCCCGCAGACCAGAATGATCAGAATGATATTGACCTTAAAGAAATAGGTGGCCACAAAGGCACCCAGCAGCACCAAAACCGGCAGGATGCGCTTTTTCTTAAAAATGCTCTTGGCCATAGTCACCACCACATCCATGATGACCGCCGCCACTCCGGCAAGCATGCCCGTCATGGCCATGTTGACAAACACATTGTCCCGAAATGCCTGATAAAACAGGGAAATAATGGAAATGATGATCAGCGGCGGCAGCACCGAGCCTGCCACCGTCAGCATGGCCCCCGCCACTCCTGCCACCCGATAGCCCACCAGAATGGCGGCATTGACCGCAATGGCCCCGGGAGAGGACTGGGCAATCGCCGTCAGATCCATCATCTCCTGCTCATCGATCCACCCCAGATCCTCCACGAATTTCTTGCGCATCAGGGGGATGATGACAAAGCCGCCCCCGAAGGTGCAGGCGCTCAGCTGAAAGGTGGATGTAAATAATTTCAAATATTTGTTTTGTTGACTCAATCTCCTCACTCCTAACATTTACCAGTATATACCTTGAAGATTCATAAAGGAAATAATATAATTATATTATGATCATAAGTATTTACTTATAAGGAGGGAGCGCCGTGACCCTGCGCCATATGAAGATCTTTCTTTCCATCTGCGACAACGGCACCAACACCACCAAGGCCGCCGCTGCCCTGCACATGACCCAGCCGGCTGTCAGCCTTGCCATCAAGGAGCTGGAGCAATACTACGGCGTTGTGCTGTTCGACCGGATCGGCAGACGGCTGAAGCTTTCCGAGGCCGGTCAGCAGTTTCGGGAATACGCCACCCACATCTGCGACATGTTCGACCATCTGGAAAAGGGTATGCGGGACTGGGATACGCTGGGCATTCTGCGGATCGGCTCCAGTATCACCATCGGCTCGCAGTTCCTGCCCGGCTACGAAAAGGCCTTCTCCCGCCAATATCCCGGGACTCGGCTGCGGACTCTGGTGGCGCCCTCTGCCGTTTTGGAGCGGAAGCTGCTGAACAACGAGCTGGATTTTGCCTTGGTGGAGGGGGGCATCCGAAGCCCCTCACTGATCACCGAGCCGTACATGCAGGACAAGCTGACGGTCATCGCCCCCGCTGACGGCAGGTTCTCCCCATGGCAGACCATCTCCATAGAAGAATTCCGGCAGCAGGATTTCCTCCTGCGGGAGACCGGCAGCGGCACACGGGATCTGTTCGATCAGGTCATTGCCCGGGCCGGCATCACCGTGGAGCCTGTGTGGGAGGCCGTCAGCACCACGGCCCTTGTCAATGCGGTCATCAACGGTCTGGGCATCGCCGTCCTGCCCCACCGGATGCTCTCGGGCCCTCTGGAGCGGGGGCAGGTCGTGGGGCTGCACGTGGAGGGACTGGATTTCAGCCGCCATTTCCACATCACCTACCACAGGGAAAAATTCCTCACCGGCTCTGCGCGGGCCTTTCTGGACCTGTGCCGGAATTACGAATCCCTGTACCCCCTGCCCCAATATCCCGGACTGAACTGACCGGCTTACCCAAAACCAATCACGGAGGTATCATATGATCCAACCCCTTGCACACGACCCCATCTGGCTTTCAAGACCCTCTGACCCTGCCGGAGAGGAGGATCTTCACATCGCCCGAGATCTTCTGGACACCCTCGCCGCCCACAAGGACACCTGCGTTGGCATGGCCGCCAACATGATCGGCTTTCACAAGCGGATCATCGCCTTTGACTCAGACGGCACCTACATGACCATGCTCAACCCCGTCATCGTCTCCTGCTCGGGGAAATATGAGGCGGAGGAAAGCTGCCTTTCCCTGCTGGGCGGCCCCAGAAAAACAAAACGCTTTCAAAAAATCAAGGTCCGCTATCAGAACACCCGGCTTCAGACCAGACTGAAAACCTTTACCGGATGGACCGCCCAGATCATTCAGCACGAGATCGACCACTGCAACGGCATCCTGATCTGAGATCCCGGCAGGATGCAACAGTTGTTCTCCACTGGTGAACAATTATGCAAATTTTATACTTTGTACGAAAACATTTGTATAAATTGTGAATTGAATCCCCGTCGAATTTGGTATATGATTTCACCACACGTACAAATCACGCATAAAATGTCCGAGAGTGAAATACACCACAAAAAACGGAGGAATCATATATGGTGACTTTGGAGATGATCCAAGACGCACAGAAGGCGCTGTCCGGCGTGGTCAGAAGGACCCCTCTGGATCACGCCCCCAGAATCGGGGACAACATCTACATCAAGGCAGAGAATCTTCAGCTGACCGGCGCGTTCAAGCTCCGGGGCGCATACAACAAGATCCGTTCCCTGACCCCGGAGGAGGCTTCCCACGGTGTCATTGCCTGCTCTGCCGGCAACCATGCCCAAGGCATCGCCTACTCCGCCACCAAGCTCGGCATCAAGTCCATCATCTGCATGCCCGCCGGCGCTCCCATCAGCAAGGTGGAGGCCACCAAGGGCTACGGCGCCGAGGTGGTTTTAGTCCCCGGTGTGTATGACGATGCCGCCAAGGAGGCCGCCCGGCTTCAGCAGGCCCACGGCTACACCTTCGCCCACCCCTTCAACGATCCTCTGGTCATTGCCGGACAGGGCACCATCGGTCTTGAGATTCTGGAACAGCTGCCCGATGTTCAGCAGGTGGTCGTCCCCATCGGCGGCGGCGGACTGATCAGCGGCATTGCCGTTGCCATCAAGGCGCTGAAGCCCGATTGCCGGGTCATCGGCGTGCAGGCCGCAGGTGCCGCATCCATGCAGGCCTCCCGCCTTCAGGGGCATGCCGTGGAGCTTTCCAGTGTCGCCACCATCGCCGACGGCATCGCCGTGAAAAAGCCCGGCGATCTGACCTTTGCCCTGTGCCAAAAATACGTGGACGAGATCGTCACCGTCAGCGAAGAGGAGATCGCCTGTGCGATCCTGCGGCTGATCGAGGGGCAAAAGACCGTGGCAGAGGGTGCCGGTGCAACATCCGTGGCCGCCGCCCTGTTCGGCAAGGTCGATACCGCCCGATACAAGACCGTCTGTGTGGTCTCCGGCGGCAACGTGGATGTGACCACCCTGTCTAGGATCGTCACCAAGGGGCTGTCCAAGTCCGGCCGGATCGCAGAGATCAAGACCACCATCGCAGACCGTCCCGGCAGCCTGATTCAGCTGCTGCAATCCGTGGCGGAAACGGGAGCAAACATCGTCAACATCGACCACGCCCGTGCCACCCAGAATTCTGACGTGGGGGCCTGTGTGGTGAGCATGGTTCTGGAGACCCGGGATCAGGCCCATATTCAGCAGATCATCACCCAGCTTTCCTCCCGGGGCTATGACCTGATCCTCTGCTGAGGCCCTTGGCAGGATTTTCCTGCCCATCTGCCCCCTGTTTTGGCGGTGCAGGCATTGACAGCCTTTGCTTGGCTGTGATATATTTATCGAAAAAAGGGCGGTCGTATGACTTGCCCTTTTATCATGTATTTTTACCTAAAATACGAAAAAACACCGGAAAGAAGTGACGAAATGGGTAAATTCAAATCATTTTTACAGCGGAAGGATATCGTGTTCTCCGGCAAACGCTACGGCATCGATGCTCTGGGCGCAATGGCTCAGGGCCTGTTCTGCACGCTGCTTGTGGGCACCATCCTGAATACCATCGGTCAGCAGTTCCACATTGATTTTCTCAATGCCGTTCTGGTCACCATCGGCAGCGGCGAGGGTGCCGTCAGCTACACCATCGGCGGACTTGCCGGTGCGATGGTGGGCCCCGGCATCGCCATTGCCATCGGCTATGCCCTGCACTGCCCCAACATGGTGCTGTTTTCCCTGATTCCCGTGGGCTTTGCCACCAATGCCATGGGCGGCGCAGGCGGCCCTCTGGCCGTCTATGTGGTGGCCATTGCCGCCTCGGAATTCGGAAAGCTGGTGTCCAAGGAGACAAAGATCGACATTCTTGTGACCCCCACCGTGACCATTCTGGTGGGCATCGGCCTTGCTTATCTGGTAGCTGCTCCCATCGGCACCGCCGCTCAGGCCGTCGGCTCTGCCGTCATGTGGGCAACGGAGCTTCAGCCTCTGTTCATGGGCATTCTGGTCTCGGTCATCATGGGTCTTGCCCTGACCCTGCCCATCAGCTCCGCAGCCATCTGCGCCGCCTTCGGTCTGACGGGACTTGCCGGAGGTGCCGCCGTGGCAGGCTGCTGCGCACAGATGGTTGGCTTTGCCGTGATGAGCTTTCGGGAAAACCGCTGGGGCGGTCTGGTGGCTCAGGGTGTCGGCACCAGTATGCTGCAAATGAGCAACATCGTCCGCAATCCCCGCATCTGGATTCCTCCCACGCTGGCCTCCGCCATCACAGGCCCTCTGGCTACCACGGTGTTTGGGCTGCAAATGAACGGCGCAGCAGTCTCCTCCGGCATGGGGACCTGCGGCTTCGTGGGGCAGATCGGCATTTACACCGGATGGGTCAATGACGTTGCCTCCGGAGCAAAGACCGCCATCACCGCCTTTGACTGGGCGGGTCTGGTGCTGATCTGCTTCGTGCTTCCGGCTGTGCTGAGCCTGTTTTTCTGCCAGATCCTGCGCAAATGGGGATGGATCAAGGAAAATGACCTGAAGCTTGAGCTGTAACATAAAAAATCCTCGTATTCCAAAGAATACGAGGATTTTTTGCCTATTAAAATGTCATCAGTTTCCCTTTTTCAGCTGCTCATGCAGGGCCTTGCGCATAGCAGGCAGCGCCTCTGCATCTGTCGGATAGCTTGTGAAGGACAGCTCCCCAAGGGTCTGCCTCAGCCAATCGATGACCCCGTCCCGACCAAGCCGCTCCTGCAAAAGCTGAAGCGCTCTGTAATCCTGGAAGGCATCACGCATCACCTTCAGGCGGATACTGGGCACAGGGGTGCCGTCCGCTCCCGGGTAGACCAAGAACGAATCGCCGGAGGGGAAGCCATAGCCGGCATCGGTCACACGGTAAGGATCGACGGCCTCCTTGCTGTATTGGCTGTTCCAGAAGTTATAGCCCCAGCGCAGGAAGCCCTTCAGATCCTCCTGATACAGCAGCACTCCCAAGATCCTGCCCCGAGACGAGGGCATCGCCATGAAGAAATTGGGGACCAGCTGATGCTGACTGCAGCAGCTGTATGTCCAGATCTCTCCTGCGCCCCTTTCGGCAAGGAACGGCTCCAGATGGTTCTCCGCCACCACGGGGATGGACACCAGACCCTGCTGATAGAATTGGAAGCTGCTCAGGGCATCGATAACGGGGCAGCCCTCCAGATACGGCACGATCATCTCTCTTGCGGCCCGATAATTGTCAAGCTGCTCCAGAGTCGGCTCGTCGGAAACATGGAAATAGGTCTTTTCCTTGATGCCCAGACGCTTCAGCTCCCCGATGAGCTTGGGCAGGAAATCCGCCAGAAATGCCCCATAGGCCTCGCCGGTGGCCGGATCACCCCATCCCAGAATGGTCTTTTCCCCCTCAGGGGTCTGTTCATAGATCTCCGCCGGGCATCTTGCGCCCCATTGGGTGAAAAACGGCGCGATCTCAAAGTATTCGATGCCGCACTCCTGTGCCATCCGCACCCAACGCTCCAAAAGGGCAAAATCGAAGCCCCACCCCTCCGGACCTCTCGTGATCTTCACCAGCTGCCCCGGCATCCGGCGGCAGTCCGGCTCGATATCCAGAGAGGGTGTGAACACGGGGGTCAGCAGGGTGTCCATGCCGTGGGCCGCCGCCATGGCGATGTAGCCCCGGGCAATTTCAAAAAAGCGGTCGGAATACATCCGGCAGCCGTACTGCTGGCACAGACAGTCGTTGTAAAACCACTCCGTGTGGCGCACCTGCTGCTTGGGCAATTCCTGACCGACCACCTCAAGCCGCAGCTGCTCGCAGCTTTGCAGGTTGCCCCGACGGTCCCGCAGCTGCACGGTGACGGAGCCGCTCTGCGCTCCGGCAGGAATGGCGATATCCACCCAGAACACCCGACAGATCCCGCTGCTGATGCGCACGGGTGTCCCATGATAGGGGTTCAGGATATCCGGAATCAGCCCGGGGACCTTGGTGAGATAGGCTCCCGTGGAATCGGGATAGCAGGGATAGCTGCACGCCGCCCCCTCTACCAGAAAGACCTCCGCCTGACAGCCGGGTGCCTCCACCGACAGTATCCCGTAGCTGTCGTCGTGATAATCCCGATCAAAGGTGCAGGTAATCTGAAAGGAGACGGTCTCTCCCCAAAGGCCGGTGATTTCCCCCAGTTCCGGGGCATGCATTCCGGAGAATGCGTCGATTTTTTCCAAGGATGAGTGAAATTTCTGAATGGCTGGCTTCATAGAATGGCACCTCGCGAATCCTTTTTTATTTTGACGGCTCCATTATAGTCCACGGGTATCCTTTCGTCAAACAAAAAACACGGCAGAAAAAAGAATTGTCGAAAAGGAAAAAAATGCAGCTTTCCCCCTGTCGTAAATCACCAAAAAAATGTCTGAAATTCTCAGCAGTCTGGGTTACCATAGGGACAGGAGGCCTTCACGGCCATCTAAAAACCACCTCCCGCTGCAAATA
The DNA here is from genome assembly GCA_019418025.1 of Clostridiales bacterium. Lineage (GTDB taxonomy): Bacteria > Bacillota > Clostridia > Oscillospirales > Oscillospiraceae > Faecousia. The sequence continues at coordinate 12,118 of DYCR01000011.1, forward strand.
CATCAAGAGAAAAGGAAGTCATTTGCCATGAATCAGAAGAAAATCAAGCTCATCATCGCCGGTCTCGGCGGACGCGGTCATGACGCTTACAGCAACTATGCCCTCAAGCATTCCGAGGATGTGGAGGTCGTCGCCATTGCCGACCCCCGCCCCGACCGGCTCAAGATCGCTCAGGAGGAATGGCAGCTGCCCGACGACAAATGCTTTGCAACTGCTGAGGAGCTGTTCGCTCAGGAAAAAATGGCGGATGCCGCCGTCATCGCCACTCAGGACAAGCAGCATGTCGCCCACGCAGAGGCCGCCATGAAGGCAGGCTACCACCTGCTTTTGGAAAAGCCGGTAGCCGTAGATATCGAGGGCTGCCTGAAGGTGCTGCAGCTGTCCAAGCAGTACAAGCGCCATGTGGTGGTGTGCCATGTGCTGCGCTACACCCCCTTCTACAACACCATCAAGCGGTTCATCGACGAGGGGCGGATCGGCGAGGTCGTCACCATTCAGGCCATGGAGCAGGTGGGCTACTGGCACCACGCCCACAGCTATGTCCGGGGCAACTGGCGCCGCTGCGACCAGTCAAGCCCCATGATCCTTGCAAAGTGCTGCCACGATATGGACATCCTCATCTGGCTCACCGGCAAGCGGGCAAAGCGGGTAAGCTCCTACGGCAGCAACTACCTGTTCCGGCAGGAAAAGGCCCCCGCAGGCGCCGCTCAGCGGTGCTTGGACTGCCCTGTCCGCTCGGAGTGTCCCTATGATGCGGTGCGCTATTATCTGGAAAGTCCCGACTCCGGCGTATGCTCCGGTCACGTGGGCTGGCCCATCAACGTCCTTGCGGCAAACCCCACCCAGGAAACCATCACCGAGGCTCTGCGCAGCGGTCCCTACGGACGCTGTGTCTACCACTGCGACAACGACGTGGTGGATCATCAGGTGGTCAATATCCAGTTGGAGGACGATGTGACCATCAACTTCACCATGTCCGCCTTCACCGAGCGGTGCTGCCGCACCATCAAGGTCATGGGCACCCACGGCTGCATCGAGGGCAACATGGATGAATCCACCCTGCTGTGGCACGACTTCCAAGGCCACAAGGAGACCATCGACTTAAACGCCATCAACGGGCCGATGGTAGGCCACGGCGGCGGTGACGTCATCATGATGAAGCAGTTTATCGACCTGCTTGCAAGGGGCGATGATTCCGAAATGCTCTCTTCCGTCCAGAATTCCATCGAGAGTCATCTGGTGGCTCTGCTTGCGGAAAAATCCCGACTGGCAGACGGCGAAAGCATCACCGTGGAGTGCTGATCCAAAACATAAACAACTGCCCGAAAGCCTAAAACACGGCTTTCGGGCATATTTTTTCCACAGACAGCAAGATGCAGGCGTTTCCGCCTTTGGCGGTCATTCCGTTTTTTTCAGATATTCCCCCAAGGTATGCCCCGTCTCTCTTTTATAAAACTTGGAAAAATAATGGATGGAGCTGAAGTGGAACAGCTCTGCCAGCTCCGTAAAATTCCGGTCCTTCTGCTGAAGATGATATTCGATTCTGGCAACCACGCATTTTCGGTAATACTGCATGACGCTGTATCCGGTGGTCTGCCGGAACATGGTTTTCAGGCGGGTCTGGCTGATGTTGAAGTGGTTGACCAGATCCAGAAAGCTGATATTGTTGTAGATATTCGCCTGAAGGTACAAAATGATCTGCCGGACGGTTTTGTAATCCTCCCCCATCGATTGCAGAGGCAGGGTCTGGATCTGGGAAGGGCAGTCCCGCTGCTTGCGGTACAGCGACACCAGCAGCTGCTCCAAAAGGATGCCGATGAGCTGTCTGCCTCCCGGCACATGCTCCGGCTCCTCAGGGTCTGCCTTGCTGTAAATGAGGTTCTTCCCCAAGGGCTTGCCGTACACGCCCTTGGCCTCGTCCAATATGTGCCGGAACAGCCCCCGCTCCTGCATGCTCAGGGTAAAGATGCTGTCCCGAAACTGCTCAAGCATCTCGAGGCTGCCGTCAAAGGAGATCACGATGATGTCGCAGTCCTCCGCTTCGTCCGACGGCGCACCCGTGCGGAAATTATGGAAGGTGTTGGGGTGGTGAAAGATCATCTGCCCTTTTTCCAGTGTGTACGGCTGCGAGCCGTTGATGCCGCTGGCTCTGCCCCGATCCACATAGATGATCTCCCAAAAATCGTGGCTCTCTCCCGGAAAGAAATAGCCACTTTTGTGCTGAAAATAATACAGGGTGTACAGCTCGGTCACCCGGAATATCGGTTGGATGGAAACTGGTGTCAGCACGGTCTTTCCCCCTGTTCCTCCCACACGGCCCTGCTCTGTCGGCCTCTTGTCGTGGGGTATTGTGCTTTTTATCCACATTATATACCACGGATCTGTGGAAGTCCATGGGCAGGCCCCATTTTCCCCGAAACACATCTGCCCAAACGGTCTATGCAAATCCACGGCACAGTGCTATAATAACAGCACTTCCCCCGCCATCATACCTTTTGAAAGAAGGAATCCCCATATGAATAAACACGACACCGCCGTGCTGACCGAGGAATACCGCGGCGAGCTTTTGGATCTGATCCACGAGGGCTATGTGTGCATCGTGGACGAAAAGGGCCGCGTCATCGGTCACGCAGGCAGCCCCGATGCCATGGTCTACTACCGCTCCGCCTCCAAGCCCATTCAGGCCCTGCCCGTCATCGCCATGGGTCTGGACGAGAAATACGGCCTGACCCCCGAGGAGACCGTGATCTTCTCCGGCTCCCATCTGGGCGAGGACTTCCATGTGGATGCCATCACCTCCATCGCCCAAAAGGCAGGACTGGATCTTGAGGAGCTGATCATGAAGCCCACCGTCCCGGGCAGCACCGCCGCCAACGAGGCCCGCATCCGCAAGGGACTGCCCAAGGCCAAGATCTACCACAATTGCAGCGGCAAGCACACCGGGGCCATGCTGATCCAGAAGGAGCTGGACCCCGATCACGTCGCCGACTACTGGAAGGTGGACTCGGCCGCCCAGAAGGAGATCCTCAGAACCATCTCCGTACTGTCAGAATTTCCGGCAGAGCAGATCGGCATCGGCATTGACGGCTGCGGCGTGCCCGTATTTGCCGTACCTATGAAAAATATCGCCGTTGCCTTTAAGAATCTGGCCTGCATCGACACCATTTCCGATACCCCCCTGCGGGAGGCCGCCCGTCGGTACGTCCCCAGAATCCACCAAAATCCCCTGATGATGCGTGGCACCGATTTCCTCTGCTCCCTGATCAACTACGATCCCAACATCGTGGCCAAGGGCGGCGCCAACGGCGTGTACGGCATCGGACTGAAAAAAGAGCGCATTGGCATTGCCTTCAAGCTCAAAGACGGCACCGAGGCTGTCTGGCCCATTGTCATCAAGGAGATCTTCAATCAGATCGGCTATTATAACGATGAGACCTTCCGGATGCTCGACAGGCTTAACAGCGGTACGATCTACAACGACAACGGCACTCCGGTGGGCAGCTGCAAGGCCGTGTTCCGACTTTCCTGACGAATATCCCATGGCTGCACCGGCTGCCATGGGATGTTTTCTGTTTTTAATATTTTGTTTTAAAAATGTCACTTTTTTGTAATTATCAAGAAAAAACAGCCGACGGAAGTAAAGAATTTTTAAGAATCAAAGGATTGACTTTTTCCGCTCGGCTGTGGTACGATGACGAGGCTCGGGAGGCACGAGGACCTTCCCTGCCGCTTATGGAGGAGCTGCTGTGGACCAACGACCCATTTCCTATACCATCATTCCCGGCAACCGAAAAACCGTCGCCATCCAGATCAAGCCGGACGGCACGGTGATCGTGCGCTGCCCCAGAGGGATGCAGCAGGTGGATGCCTTTGTCCGCAGCAAAGCCCACTGGATCAGAAGTCACCTTGCCGCCCAAGAACAAAATCCCCCGCTGCCGCCCCTGACTCAGGAGCAGCTTCGGCAGCTTGCCTGTCAGGGCAAGGTCCGCATCGCTCAGCGGGTGGCCCATTTTGCCCCACTGGTGGGGGTGGACTACGGACGCATCTCCATCCGTGCCCAGCGCAGCCGTTGGGGCAGCTGCAGCAGCAAGGGCAATCTGAATTTCAACTGCCTGCTGATGCTGATGCCCGATCACGTGGTGGATTATGTGGTGGTCCACGAGCTGTGCCACCGCAGACAGATGAACCATTCCAAGGAGTTCTGGGATTTGGTGGGGACGATCCTGCCGGATTACCCCGAGGCGAAGAAGTGGCTGAAGGACAACGGCGGCCCACTGATCGCCCGACTTCCGTAAATTCCGGGAATAAAACGGCGAAAACCTGAAAAATTAACAATATATTCCGAAAAAGGAGTCAAATATGAAAAACATCGTCACGAAAATCATTACACTTTCCATGGTGGGCGTCCTGCTGGCAGGCTGCTCCGGCAAGACCCCTGCCCCCACCGACAAGCCCGCCGGCAAACCCTCCGGCAGCGAACCGCTGATGTATTCAAACCTCACCGATGCCGCATCTCAGCAGGAGGTCAGCGACGTCCTACAGGCCCACGGTGTCACCGCCGAGCAGGCCAACACCCTGACGGCATGGGCCAACGACTTTAACACCCGCATCACGTCCGATCCCCTGCCCGAGGGCTTCAACCCCATGGAAAAAGAGGGCAACAACTATACCGATGTGCTGATCAATTTCAGAGAAGCCCCCGACGGCTTCATCTATCCCGAGGCAAACTGCCGTCTGGCAAGCTATCTGCTGATGAAGAACATGGTCAAGACCAACATGACCAAGGATGACACCGACACCTACCTGATACTGGATCTGGATGCCATCGACACCTACGACCCCTTCCGCATGAGCCCCGAGGAAAAGGACAACTTCACCACCCTGTTCAACTGGGTTCCCCTGAAGGGTGCCGACAAGCTGGAGGAGCATGTCGCCCTGATCCAGCAGGCATGGAAGGACCGGGCCATCCAGATCTCCGGCAACGGCATTTCCCTGATCACCGTCTACCTGCACTCCACCTTTGACGATGCCCGCTTTGTGGGTCACTCCGGTGTTCTCGTCGATACCGGAGACGGGCTGCTGTTTGTGGAAAAGTACGGCCCTCAGGCCCCCTTCCAGGCGACCAAATTCAACAACCGTGATGAGCTGAAATACTATCTGGTCAGCAGACGGGACCTGTACGGTGACGAAACCGAGCTTGAGCCCATCGTCATGGAAAACGATCAGGTCATCTGATCCGCTCACAAAAATAACCGACGGCACGGACCAATTCATTGGCCCGTGCCGTTTTTTTCCCTCCGGTGTCTGCGTGACCTTATCACGGAGACACACCCCCTGCTTATGCTATCATATCCCAAGAAATTTTCAGGAGGGATCGGTTCTATGGAAACGGAAAAAAAGCGCGTTCGGAAGAAGGCCTCTGTGAATGAGGATCTATGCGTGGCATGCGGCTGCTGTGTCAAGGTTTGTCCCACGGCGGCTATTTCTATTGTCTGGGGCGTTATGGCGCAGGTAGACAAGGCAAGGTGTGTGGGCTGCGGCAAATGTGCCAAGGAATGTCCCGGCTCCATCATCACCATTGAGGAGGCAGACGCATGAAAAAGAAATGGTATGACTATCTGTGGATCGCATCCCTGACCTATCTGGTTCTGGGCTTTTTCAACATCCTGTTTGCATGGCTTGGCATGCTGTGCTTCATCATCCCCTTGGTGATCGCCGTTGTGAACCGAAACAAAAGCTACTGCAACCGCTACTGCGGACGGGGTCAGCTGTTTCAGCTCATCGGCGGCAGATTCGGTCTCTCCAGAAAAAAAGATGCTCCCAATTGGATGAAGGGCAAGGCCTTCCGCTACGGCTTTCTGATCTTCTTTTTCGCAATGTTCTTCGTCATGCTGTGGAACACCTATCTGGTCTTTGCCGGAGCGCAGGATCTCAAGCAGGTGGTCACCCTGCTGTGGACCTTTAAGCTCCCGTGGAACTGGGCCTATCACGGCACCCTGATCCACCCGGGCGTTGCCCAGTATGCCTTTGGATTTTACAGCGTGATGCTCACCTCTACGGTGCTGGGTCTGGTCACCATGATCCTTTACAAGCCCCGCTCTTGGTGTCTGTACTGCCCCATGGGTACCATGACACAGCTGATCTGCAAGGCCAGAAACCACTCCGAGATCCAAAAATCCAAAAACCACGGGTGATTTTTCACACAAAGTACAGGCTGCACGGAATGCTCCATGCAGTCTGTTTTTTATCCTGTGACCGTGAAATGCACCGTTTCCTTTTCACCGCATCCGGCGATCTCGATGGGATAGGTTCCCTGACTTGTTCTGCTGCCGATGCGCCATGTCCAGCTGACATTTCCCTCTGCATCGGTGATTTTCGGCTCCAGTCCGGCCGCCTGAGAAGGGCCGGATTTATAGCGCACGGTGATGCGGTACTCGGTATAGGGCTTGCCCTGAATGGCCACGACGGCCTCCTGCCGAGGGCTTACCGTTTCAGGATAGGAAAGGATCTTCAGCACCTGAGTATTCTCCGGCTCCTCGGTCGCTTCCGTCTGGGGAGGTGCCGTGGTTTCCGGCTCGGTTTCGGGCGCGGCTGTCGGCACGGTCGTCGGGTCGGTTTCGGAGGGTACCAGAATAGCCATCTGGTCCATATGGGCAATGGGCGGTGTCTCCTCCCCGAACACGGCGCCGCAGCCTCCTGCCAGCAGTGCCGCCAGTATGATCCCTGCCGCCGCGCAGCACCTTGCCGCCTGCGGCTTTCGCTTACATCGATCCATGATATTCCTCCTGATCCATTCTGTTGTTCTCTATATTTTACCATATTTTTCCAGATTTTACCAGATGTCAAGGCGGGCTCTTCCAAAACAGACCAAAAAACACCGAACCGAAAATCGGTTCGATGTTTCAGCGTTTGGAAATTTATCCGTCAGTGACGAAAAATTATGCACGGATCAGGCTGCAAAAACTGCCCGAAACCCCTCAGGGGGTATCGGGCAGTCTCAAATTATCCCTTAGAATGCAAAGATCGCCGTGGTAATGGACATCAGGATGGAGAATGCCAGCACAAAGACTGCGCCCACCCCGGCCATCATATACACCTTCTTGTCCGGCTCCAGTGTGCAGATCTGGTCATTGGCAGTTGACAGGAACGCAAAGCCGGCAATGCCGCCCACAAACAGGTAGACACCCAGACCCAGACCCGGATTCAAAAGCACCAGAATGCAGCTGGCCAGGATCACCGGAATGGCGATGACCGAGCGCATCGCCGCAACAGCCAGTGCCTCCTTGAACGGCACCGATCCCCGCATGATCCTAGTGAAACCCATGAAAATACCTGCAAGAGTCACGCTCACCAGCAGGGAGCAGATCAGCGCCTGAAAGAATGCCCCCACGCCGGAGACCAGCTTGAAGCCCATCATACCGCCGAAGGAAAACAGGGAATTGAGCTTGGAGGCGCAGATCGCCATGAAGATGCTCGATGCCAGTGCCTGTACACCCATAAATATAGCGGATGTGACCATATCCCCCTTGCGGATAAACGCCAGAGAATTGGTGGCCGGTGCTTTCAGCAGCAGCATGTACTCAGCAAATGCATTCTGAGCGATCTGCTTGCTCTGCTGAAGGACAACAGACTCCTGCTTGACCTGCGTGCCTGCCGCAGCAGCAGCCGCCGCTGCGCCCACCTGCATCTGGGGCTGTGCCTGAACTGCGGCCTCAGGCTGTACCTGAGCCGTGACCTCGGGCTGTGGCTGAACCGCTTCGGGCTGCCGCACCTCATGTGCTGCGGCGCTCTCGGTACAGGTGCAGGCCTGACCGTCCTCTAATTTCCGTCCGCAATGTTGACAAAATGCCATAGTGTTTTCTCCCTTTCTCTCTGTCTCTTGATTGCAGATCCAAGGGGCCTTCGGCATGCGCCCCGACAACGCCGCCTCCACGGGCAGGCCGCCTGAAAACGTCCGCCCCCGCGCCGACAGGGCCGAGGGCAGGGGTGCCGATGCCTCCTGTGTATCCTTGCGAAAAATTATAGCATCCTATCTGGCACAAGTCTAGTCACTTTTGTGGTTTTTTAACATTTTTAAAGAAAACTTCTAGATCGTTTTTGTATCAAAAAGAAGTTCGCAAAAATAAAGTATATAAAATGCACAAATATACTCATTGTATAACGCAATATTTTGTCAATAACATAAACCTACCCTCCAATCGTAGGATATTCCCATTGTCTGGCACCTTTCTGTTTGTTACAATTGGTTACACACAAGTGTTTATCTCGGAAAAACATCCCCAAATCCTTCACCCGATGCCCTGCCGCATCGGTCGAACCGCAAAGGAGAATGCATGATGAACCATAAAAAACACATTGCCGGTGTCCTTGCCGCTGTCATGACCCTGTCAGCCGTTGGTTCCCTGTCCACCCGGGTCCATGCATACGGCCCGGACAAGGTTTCCATCCAGATCGGCTCTGAGCCGGTGGCTCTGGAAGGCGCACGGGAGGTGGGCGCAAACATCGAGATGTCCATGATCAGCGACGAGATGTGGAGCGCAAACGGCAGCTGGATGGAGCAGACCTTCGGCGCGGGCCAGCTGAACATGATGCGCTGGGGCTATGACGCATGGGCCTTCGATTGGGAAAAGGAGGTCCCCCTGTCTGCCAACCGCTACTGGGGCGGACGGAACACGCAGGATGCCGCCGGCACCTTCGGTTTACAGGAATTTATCCGCTTCTGCAAGCAGGAGGATATCGTCCCCTTCGTGATGATCCCCATTGAATCTCTGGATGCCTTCGGCGGAGAAGCCACCGTGGACAAGGTCAAGGAGCTGACCGCCTCCATGGCAAAATACATCGCAGAGCAGGGCTTTGATGCCTGCTATTTCGACATGGGCAACGAGCCTTGGAACAACGGCGCAGGCAGCATCAGCAGCGCAAAATATCTGGGCAGCCTGTTCCCGGAGTTTCAGAGGATCGTGAAGGATGCAAATCCCAACTTCAAGCTGGTCTTGCAGCGCGCGCCGGAGAACATTCTCTGGAACGGGTGGAACAAGGCCCTTGTCGCCGCCGCTGACGGGGCATTCGATGCCTATGATGACCACCGCTATTCCTTCTACGGGTGGAACAAGTATTTCGACTATAACGCAGACGATATCCTGACCCCCGGCACCCCCATCGAGAACAAGGAGGGCATTCTGGGCGAATGCAACATCGGCTGGACCCCCATCGACAGCAACTGGGATGCGGGCCACGTTCGGGATATGGGCGGCAGCATGGCCCTGCTCAATGCCATGCTGAACATGATCGAGGACGGCCGCTACAACTATATCGTCAGCTGGCCCTCCCACTATCCCAGCAAGGCCTCCATCGAGGGCTGTCCCGAAAATTCCTTCGGATGGTTCGATCTGGACAAATGGTACAACGATCAGCAGACCGTCCGCCTGACCGGACCGGCGATCGCCCATCGGATCATCAACCAGAACGTGCTTGAAAATCGGCTCAGCGCCTCCAGTGACGCAAAGAAGGTGCGGGTCTTTGCCTACACCAACGCCGACAAGACCGACCTGCGGGTGATCGTGCTGAACAAGTGGGACCCCACCACCCTCACGGTCAATATCCCCTCGGGCTTCAATTCCGTCAGTGCCATGGTCATGTCCGGCGAAAGCGTCTGGGACACCGCACCGGAATACAAGAGCCTGTTCAGCGGCAGTCAGACCGTCACCGGCGACAGCTACACAGGCAAGATCCCCGGGGAATGCGTGGTGGTTTATGAATTCTCCGCAGACCATGCAGACACCACACCCCTGAGTGCCGATCTTCTGACCCCCGAAAACAACGCCTCCGGCATCAGCACCGCCCAGACCTTCCGCTGGAGCCCTGCCGACCGCAGCGAGAACTATCATCTGACCGTATCTGCCCATGCAGATCTTTCAAACCCCGTGATCGACACCGATACCGGCTCTGCCTGCCGCTATCAGTCCTCTCAGGAGCTGCTGCCCGGCACCACCTACTACTGGCAGGTGACTGCCTCCAATCAGGCAGGCTCCGCCGCCGCTTCGGTCCGTCAGTTCACCACCGCCGGAACCCCTCCCCAGACCGATCCGTCTGAATCGGCAGACTATGCCGTGTTCTATTCCGGCGACAGCACCGGCTCCACCCACTTTCGCATCCCCTTTCTCTGGACCACCCAGAGGGGCAATCTGATCGCCGGAGCAGATGCCAACTTTGGCAGCGGCGGCGACTCGGCTGAGAACATCGACGTTGCCTTCCGGCTCAAGCCCAATGCGGCCCAGTACGCCCCGGACGAGGGCTGGCGCGACGGCTTTGTGCCCGATGCCCTGCATATGACCGACTATTCAGACGAAAACGGCTATCGTCAGAAATCCGCCTCCTTTATCGACGGCGTGATCCTGCAAGACACCATGCACACCGGACGCACGCTGCTTCTGGTGGATGCCTTTGCATGGAACGGCGGACTGTTTCAGCATCTTGCCGATGCGTCCGGCGGCACCCAGACCCGAACGGTAGCCAAGGGTGACGGCTTCTGCACCATCGGCGGTCAGAAGTATCTGCTGCTTTCCAGTCAGAACATCAAAGGCGACGGCAACGGCAGGACCGGAAACATCAACAACAACACCGACCGCACCAAATTCGACTACGCCGCCGATATCTACGGCACGCCCGACGAAAACGGACACTATGCCGTCTATCATCTAAACGGCACCCCTCAGGGCTATTCCGCCTTCACCGCAAGCGTGGATGACAGTGGGCTTTCTCTGGGTGACCGCTCCGAATACACCCTGACACGGGATTATGAGCTGTGCAAAAACGGCGAATTGCTCACCGTTCAGCAGAAAAGCGGTCCGGAAGAGACCCCCGGGCAGTCTGTCCCCATGCGGATCTTCTACGAGGACTCGGAGCTGCAAATGTACAACACCAGCTACATCATGCAGTTTTACAGCGAGGACGACGGGGAGACATGGCACACCGACAAGATCATCACCGGCATGGTGAAGCGTGAAAACTCCAACTATTATATTCTGGGCCCGGGACGGGGTCTGCAAATCCAAAACGGCCCCTATGCCGGCAGACTGATCGTGCCTGTGTACTATCAGGGCAAGCCCAATGCAGAGGTCATTTTCAGCGATGACGGTGGCAGCACATGGACCCACGGCGAGAGTGTCCCCACCCTCCACGGCCTGAGCGAATCTGCCCCCGTGGAGATGCCTGACGGCAGCCTGAAGCTGTTCCTGCGCAACACCTCTGCCTTTGGCGGGACCGTTGTGGAGGCCACCAGTACCGACGGCGGCCAGACCTGGCAGGACGTGAAGCCCACCTTCGGCTATGACAGCGCCGGCATCAACTGTCAGGTGTCTGCCATTGCCCTGAGCCAAACCGTCACCTCCCAAAAAGACGGCAAGCAGTATCCAGCTGTGGTGCTGTCCTCGGCAAATCTGAAAAACCGCACCCACGGCAGGATCTTCGTGGGTCTGGTCAAGGAGGACGGAGCCTATTCCGACGGCTCACAAAAGTACACCATCGACTGGGAATATCAGCACGATATCACCCCCGAGGGTCAGCTGTTTGCATACAGCTGCCTGACGGAGCTTCCCGACGGACGGATCGGCATTCTGTATGAAACCTCCCCCAATTCCTCTTGGGACGACGGTCTGCAAAAGACCCACTATCAGGAACTGAACCTTTCCCAACTGATTCATTGATCATTTTCTCTCCTCTTGACTCTCCAAAACAGGAACACCGGGCTGATATCAGCCCGGTGTTCCTGTTACTGCCTGAAGAATGCGAAGGGGGCCTCTGGCCTTGCGATCGATCCGGTTCAGTCCCCGTCCTTGCCCTTTGTGCGGCTGTGGGCGCCCATCTCCTGAATCCGGCGGAATTGTCTGGGCGAGATGCCGTACTCCTGCTTAAAGGCCCGATAAAAGCTGGAATAATCATTAAAGCCCACCTGCTCGCAGATGGATTCCAGTGCCGTCCCCCGGCTGATCAGATCCTTTGCCGCGATCAGCCGCCTCTGAGTGACGCATCGGTAGAAGCTGACCCCCATCCTCTGGCGAAAAATGTTGGATATGGTGCTTTCGCTTACATAGAACTGTTTTGCCGTTTCGGCAAGGGTCATCCGCTCAGCATAGCTGCTCTCTATATAATGCATCACCTGATCCAGAAGATTCGGCGTTTCTGCATACAGCGGCACTGAGACATCCGCCGCGCAGCGGGTCAGGTGGGCAAACAGCAGCATAGCATTTGCCACCATCGCCGCCTCCCAGCCGGGCTTTTTCCGCTCGCTCTCCCGAACGCACTGATGAATGAAGGCCCCCAGATATTCCCAGTCGGTCCCTGCGGTGCGCAGCAGTCCCGAAGCCGCCTGCTGCTCCATCTGCGGGGTCCCGAATTCCTCCATCAGGGTGTCCATAAAGCTTTTGGACAGCCACATCACATCCCGATGATATGCCTCGGCGGTGTCCCGAGGAATCAGGGGACGGTGGCTTACCTCAGGTCTGACCCAGATGATGTCTCCCTTTTGCAGGCGGTAGCGCTGGGTCCCCACCAGATATTCCACCCCGCAGGTGTTGCAGCAGTAGATCACCTCGTAAAAGCTGTGGGAGTGAAGGGAGACCGTGGCGTTGTAAAAGGTGCTGTCGTGATGGGCCTCCACCCGGCTTGTGGACATCTCCAGCTCCTGATAGACGGTGCTTGGATCAAAGCCGCCCTGCTGAAGCCGCCGGAGGATGTTCTCCTGCTCATCGGGGGTCTGGGGGTAATAAGGCTGTTTGGTAACTTTATGCAATTCGGCTATTTTCACAAAAACGCCTCCGATCCTTTGTTATTTCTGATTATATTATACACGACTTCTCATGGATTTGCAATATTAATTCTTCTTTTTGCAATTAACTTTGCATATTTTATTTGTTACCATATCCATACCAAATGCGGAAGCCTCTCTTCCGCAAAAAGAGAAACGGAGGAAAATTTCGATGACAAATGCACCCAAAAACAGTCTGACCACCAAGCATTGGTTCGGCTATATGCTGGGCGACTTGGGCGGCTGCATGACCTTCGCCCTGATGGGCTCCATGGTCACCAGATACTACACCAACGTCCTGCATGTCAACACCATGGTCCTTGCGACCCTGCTGCTGATCTGGAACGTATGGGACGCAGTGAACGACCCCATGATGGGCGCACTGATGGACAAAATGTTTGCAAAGCATGCAAACCCCAAGGGCAAGTTCCGCCCGTGGCTGCTGCGCTCCACCCCCCTGCTGGCGATCACGGCAATCGCCTTCTGGACCCTGCCCACCTTCTTTGAGGGCACGGCCATGCTGGTGGTCCTGTTCTTCTGCAAGATCGCATACGAGGCATGCTACACCATGTTCAACATCCCCATGGGCTCCCTGCTGTCTGCCATGTCCACCACCGACAGCGAGCGCGCATCCCTGTCATCTGCCCGTGGTGTGGGCAGCATGATCGGCAACCTGCTCCCCACCCTGATCTTCCCCCAGCTGCTGAAGATGTACGGTGACTCCAACGCCACCGGCTACGCCATCGGCGCCGTCATCTGCGCAAGCATCGGCTTTGTGCTGTGCCTGCTGCACTACTTCTGGACCGAGGAGCGCAACACCAACCTCTCCAGTACCAGTGCCGACGACATCAAGTTCACCGATATCCTGAAGGTATTCCGGGTCAACCGTCCCTTTGTGGCACTGTGCCTGCACGGCGTATGTATCTGCACCATGCAGTATGTCAATGCCACCCTCGGCTCTTACATGTACGCAGACGTTCTGGGCAACGTGGGCATGATGAGCATGTCCAGTCTGATCTCCATGCCCATGATGATCGCCGTTTTGATCGGCACCCCCATCCTGGCAAAGAAGATGCGTCTGGAAAAGATCATCCGCTCCAGCCTGCTGCTCAGCAGCCTGATGTTCGCGATCCTGTTTGCGATGCACATGACCATGAACGTCCCCGCCCTGATGCACATGATCATCAGCTCTCTGGCTATGAGCCTTGCAATGGTCTCCATCCAGATGCAGTGGGGTCTGGTCGGTGAAGCCATCGACTACAACGAGCTGGCCACCGGCAAGCGCACCGAGGGCTCCATCTACGGCACCTTCAATCTGTCCCGCCGTATGGGTCAGACCATCGGCAACTCCGCCGCGGTTCTGGCACTGGGCTGGATCGGCTACGATGCAGTCGCCGCCGCTCAGGGTCTTTCCCAGTCTGCCGGCACCGTCATCGGCATCAAGGTCCTGTGCGTACTGGTCCCTGCGATCTTCGCCATCGGCTCTTGGGCTGCATTCCGGTTCGTCTGGAACATTACCCCCGAGACCCGCGCAAAAATGGCTGCCATGAAGTCCGGCAGCGTCTCTTCCGAAAACTGATCGACCATCCGCTATTTTCCGGCGGCACGGCCATCCGTGCCGCCCTTCCCTGTGAAAGGAGCTATTTATGCGTACACGTATCTTAGGAAAAATGCTCAACTCCGAGGTTCAGGAGTATTTGCAGCACAATGACATCATCATCGTCCCCGTAGGCACCACCGAAATGCACGGCGGTCTGCCTCTGGACTCCGAAACCGTTCTTTCCGAAGCCTTTGCCCTGAAAATGGCAGAAAGCTGCGACGGTCTGGTCCTCACCGGTCTGCCCTACTTCTATGCCGGTGCCACCGCATCCGGCCGCGGCACCGTTCAGGTCTCCATCCGTCAGGGTATAGATTATCTGGGGGCCATTGCCCGCAGCCTGCTGCGTCTTGGCTTCAAGCGTCAGGTGTACATCAGCTTCCACGGTCCGGCCCACATGACCATCTGCCCCATGGTCCGGGATTTCTACGACGAGACCGGTGTGCCCATCCTGTATCTGGATCTGATGATGCACATGAACAAGTGTCAGGATCTGTTCAAGGACTTCTCCTTCTTCCACGACATCACCGTGGGCGGCTACAAGATCATGAACCGTCTGGAGGATGTGCCTCTGGTCACCGGCTTTGCCCAGCCTGCCGTCCCCAGCAGCACCCCCTTCCGGGATCTTTTCTCTCTGGGCTACCAGAGTGCCGCAGTGGGCTACTGCTTCGGTGAAAACAGCGACCATATGCCCACCCCCGACATCCCCGACGAGGCTGCCCGCAATGCCATGGCAGATGCCGGCGAGAAGCTGATCGGCGAAATGGTGGCCCGTATGGATATGCCCCATGTGGTGGAGCAGCTGAGAAAACTGGAGGCCTACGGCCTTGAAAACGAGGAGAAATATCCTTGGATGCCCTCGGCATGGAACCGCAGATAACAGTATCCTCGGTCCATCGGCCCGCAGTCGGCGTGTCCTCTCTCGGATGCGCCGACTGCCGCCCCCATGAGAAAATTTATTCCATTTTCCGGCTTGACAATCGCCGCCAAACATTATATATTTATTTATGTAATTGAGGGAGTAATTCCGTGCAGGCTCTGCCTGTATGAAGCAACCGTCATATCGGTCTACCCTAGACCCGGGACGCTGAATGAATGAGACTCATGCACAGAGAGCAACGGAGTTACTGTTGTTGTTTTTTGTGCATGGGTCTTTTTTTCATACCACAAATCAAAGGAGTATCGAAATGAAGCAAGAGTACGTCCAGACTTCTGAAGATGTCCTGAAAGAGCTTGGCTCCACCGCCGAGGGTCTTTCTTCCGCAGAAGTCAAAAAAAGACAGGAAAAGTACGGTCCCAACAAGCTCAAGGATGCCGAGAAGAAATCCATCTTCCAGCGCTTTCTGGATCAGCTGAAGGACCCCATGCTGATCATCCTGATGATCGCCGCAGCCGTGTCCGCAGGCACCACCATTCTGCACAACGTGCAGAACCCGGAAAACCCCGAGGGTCTGGCAGAGGTGTTTATCATCCTGATCGTCGTCCTTCTGAACGCCGTTTTGGGTGTCCTGCAGGAATCCAAGGCAGAGGCCGCCATCGAAGCCCTGCAAACCATGACCGCCGCCACATGTAAGGTGCTGCGCGACGGCAAGCAGGTCACCGTCCTGTCCGAGGAACTGGTCCCCGGCGACGTGGTGATTCTGGAGGCCGGTGACGCAGTCCCTGCCGACGGCCGTCTGCTGGAATCTGCCAGTCTGAAGATCGAGGAAGCCGCCCTCACCGGCGAGTCTGTCCCCGTCAACAAGGTGGTCGATGCACTGGGCCTTTCCAAGGGGCAGGAGGATGTGCCTCTGGGCGACCGGAAGAACATGTGCTACATGGGCTCCACCATCGTCTACGGCCGAGGCAAGGCCATCATCACCCGCACCGGCATGGATACCGAAATGGGCAAGATCGCCGGCGCACTTGCTGCCACCGCCGAAGAGCAGACCCCCCTGCAAAGAAAACTGGACGAGCTGGGCAAGACCCTGTCCAAGCTGGTTCTGGGCATCTGTATCTTCATTTTCATCTTCAATCTGTTCATGGCCGGCTCCTTTGAGCTGAATGTCATTCTGGAGACCTTCATGGTGGCCGTTTCTCTGGCCGTTGCCGCCATCCCCGAGGGTCTGGCTACCGTGGTCACGGTGGTGCTTTCCATCGGTGTTACCAACATGAGCAAGCGCAACGCCGTCATCCGCCGTCTGACCGCCGTCGAGACACTGGGCTGCACTCAGGTCATCTGCTCCGACAAGACCGGCACCCTGACCCAGAACAAGATGACCGTTGTCGAGCATGTAGGCCCGACCCAGCTGCTGGCAACCGCCATGGCCCTGTGTTCCGACGCAAAGCTGAACGCCGAGGGTCAGGCAGAGGGCGAGCCCACGGAAGCCGCCCTTGTCAACTTCGCAAACAAGGAGGGTCTGCCCAAGGACACTCTGGAGCAGGCACAGCCCCGTGTGGACGAGGCCCCCTTCGACTCCTCCCGTAAGATGATGTCCACCGTCCACGATCTGGGCGGCACCTTCGTACAGTACACCAAGGGCGCACCTGACGAGGTCCTGAAGCACTGCACCCGCTACATGGACAACGGCGAGATCAAGCCCATGACCAAGGAGAAGCTCTCCGAGATCCTCACCGCCAACAAGCAGATGGCCGACCGGGCCCTGCGTGTTCTGGCTGCCGCCAAGCGGGATTGGGATGCAAGACCTGCTGACAACTCCCCCGAGGCACTGGAGCAGGAGCTGATCTTCATCGGCCTGACCGGCATGATCGACCCGGTCCGTCCCGAGGTCAAGGCCGCCATTGCCGAGTGCTGCTCTGCCGGTATCCGCCCCGTGATGATCACCGGCGACCACAAGGACACCGCCGTTGCAATCGCCAAGGAGCTGGGCATCATCACCGATGCATCTCAGGCCATCACCGGTGCCGAGCTGGACAACATCCCCGACGAGGAGCTGGGCGAGGCCGTGAAGCGCTATTCCGTCTACGCCCGTGTTCAGCCGGAGCATAAGGTCCGTATCGTCACCGCATGGAAGGCAAACGGCGCCATCACCGCCATGACCGGCGACGGTGTCAACGATGCTCCCTCCATCAAGTCCGCCGACATCGGCGTGGGCATGGGCATCACCGGAACGGATGTCACCAAGAACGTGGCTGACATGGTTCTGGCTGACGACAACTTCGCCACCATCGTCACCGCCGTGGGCGAGGGCCGCCGGATCTACGACAATATCCGCAAGGCCATCCAGTTCCTGCTGGCCTCCAACATGAGCGAGGTTCTGGGCGTGTTCTGCTCCACTCTGATGGGCTTCACCCTGCTCAACCCCGTCCACCTGCTGTTCATCAATCTGGTCACCGACTGCTTCCCCGCTCTGGCACTGGGTCTTGAGGAAGCCGAGCCCGATACCATGAATCATCCCCCCCGCAGCTCCAAGGAGGGCATCTTCTCCGGCGGTCTGGGCTTTGATATCGCCTATCAGGGCATTTTGGTCACCATTATCACCATTGCATCTTACATCATCGGTCATTGCTTCGAGGTGGGTTACTTCGAGCTACCCCGCGGGATCAGCAACGACGGCATGACCATGGCCTTCCTGACCATGTCCATGTGTGAGATCTTCCACGCATTCAACATGCGTTCTCAGCGCAAGTCCATCTTCACCCTGACCACCCACAACAAGGTGCTGTGGGGCGCGATGATCGGCTCTCTGCTGCTGACCACCGCTGTTCTGGAGATCCCCTTCCTTGCCAACGCATTCGGCTTCACGCCCATCAGCTGGACCGAATACGGCATTGCAATGCTGCTGGCTGTTCTGGTCATCCCCATTGTGGAAGTGGTGAAGTTCTTCCAGCGCAGAGCTGTAAAATAACCAGTTTCTCTCTTTTGCTTAGCCCCCGGGATTCTAATGAATCCCGGGGGCAATTTATCAACACCTCTTTTCCGCAAAAAGAGGCACAGCCATCGGCTGTGCCTCTGAGACTGCCCGAAAACCCTTCCATGGCTTTCGGGCAATTTTTACTTTATTTGCCTCTTTTACTTTCTGTTTTTATGGGACGTTTTCCTTACATGAACGGATTGAAGTACCGTCCGCCGTTGACCGCCGTCAGGATGACCGACAGGATCAGCAGCGCGATACACGCTCCTATGGCGATATAGTCCCCCTTGGAGAAGGGGCGGCCGGAGTACCACGTGCGCTTTGGCTCCTTGCCAAAGCCACGCAGCTCCATGGCATTGGAGATGGTGTCGATGCGCTCCATACTGGAAAGGATCAGGGGGATCAGTATCCCGCTGATGCTCTTGAGCCGGCTGACAAGGCTTGCCTTCTTGCTCATTTCAATGCCGCGGGCCTGCTGCGCCAGAGAAATGTCGTGGTATTCCCGTTGGATATCCGGAATATAGCGCAGGGACAGCGCCACGGCATAGCTGATGCGGTAGCTGACGCCGATGCGGTTCAGGGAGGCGGCAAACTCCGACGGGTTCGTGGTGCAGACGAACAGCAGCACAATGGGGATGGTGCAGGTGTATTTCAGCGCCACATTCAGATGATAAAACAGCTGCTCTGCCGTGACCACATAGGGGCCTGCGATTTGAAACAGCACCGTTCTCGATCCATAGATACTGACGCCATGCTCCGGACTGAACAGGAAGATCAGCAGATTGTTCAGCAGCATGAACACCATTGTGAACCCAAGCATAAAGCTGATATCCTTCAGCTTGATTTTAGACACCCGGAACAGCACCAGTGCCGCAAGGGTCAGCACTGCAAGCAGCGGCGTGTGAAAGCCGCTCATGGCTGCCAGACTCCACGCCAGCAGGCACACAAGCTTGCTGGCCCCCGTAAGCCGGTGGATCGGGGACTGCCGCTCGATATAATGAAATAGGTTAGTCAACTCGGCGAACCTCCTGATCTCTGGCGATGAACCGTCTGGTGAACTCCTCCGATTGTTGGATACCGCAGATCCGAGCCAGATGGTAAAGGGATGTTTCCTTCAAGTGGGCCTGTGCGACGATCTGCGGATCGTTCAGCACCTGCGCCGCCGACTGGTCGGCGATCACGCGCCCGTCGTGGAACACCACCGCTCTGGGGGTGTACTCCAGCATCAGGTGCATGTCATGGGTGATCAGCACCACGGTGATCCCCTGCCGATTCAGCTGACGCAGAAAGTCCATGATCTCGGTGTAGTGACGGAAATCCTGTCCGGCGGTCGGCTCGTCCAGAAGGATCATGTCCGGCTCCAGCACCAGAATGGAGGCGATGGTCACCCGCTTTTTCTGCCCGTAGCTCAGGGCGGAGACCGGCCAGTTGCGGAAGGGATACAGTCCGCAGATTTTCAGAGTCTCCTCCACCCGTTGGCGGATCTCCGCCTCGGCAGCTCCGCGGTTGCGCAGTCCCAGTGCCACTTCATCAAAGATCATGTTTTTAGAGATCATCTGGTTGGGGTTCTGCATTACATAGCCGATATGGTCGGCCCGCTCCTTGATGCTCAGGCCCGAAAGATCCTCACCCTTGAGCGTCAGTCTGCCGCTCTGGGGCCTGACAAATCCGCAGACCACCTTGGAAAAGGTGGATTTTCCCGCGCCGTTGGTGCCAACGATGCTGAGCATCTCGCCCTTGTGGATGGTCAGGCTGATGCCCTTCAGTGCGTGATGGCCTCCGGAGTAGGTGAAGTCCACCCCCTCTGCCCGGAACAGCTCAGGTGCCTCCGGCGGGTCTTTCGGCTCAGGCTGACGGTCAAACCACCGGCGGACCTGCTGCTTTTGCTCCTCTGTCAGATGCAGCTCCGGCAGGGATGCCGGATGCATCTCCGGACTGAGGGTGACCCCTGCGTATTTCAGCGCCGTTACGTACAGCGGCTCCCGAATGCCGCTGCTTTGCAGCAGCTCCGAGCATAGCAGCCGATGGGGGCTGCCGTCATAGCGGATGCGCCCCTCGCCCATGACCACCACCCGATCCACGCTGCGGTGCAGCACGTCCTCAATGCGGTGTTCGATGATGATCACGGCGCAGCCCGTGCGCTTCTGGATGCGGTCGATCAGCTCGATGGCCTGCTTTCCCGTGGCCGGGTCCAGATTAGCCAGCGGCTCGTCAAACAGCAGCACATCCACCTGATTGACCATAACACCGGCAAGGCTGACCCGCTGCTTCTGTCCGCCGGAAACCTCGTGGGGGGCATGGTGCAGCACCTGCTCCACGTCCACAAGCTTCGCCACGGTTTTCACATGCTCGTGCATCTGCTCGGTGGAGACATTGTCATTTTCCAGTGCAAATGCGATGTCCTCCGCAACCGTCAGACCGATAAACTGCCCGTCTGCGTCCTGCAAAACCGTACCCACGATCTTGCTCAGACCGAACAGCCCCAGCTCCAGTGCATTTTTACCGCCGACGGTCAGGCTTCCGGTGGCCTTGCCGGGATATCGGTTTGGGATCAGGCCGTTGATGCAGTGGGCAATGGTGGATTTTCCGCAGCCGGAGGGGCCTGCGATCAGGACCTTTTCGCCCTTTTTGATATTCAGATTGATGTTATACAGGGTCGGCTCCGCCTGAGCGGTGTACTGAAAGCCGAAGTCCTGAAAGGAAATGACGGTATCGTGTTCCATCCCGTGGACCTCCTAAAAAGTAAAGGCAGGCAACAAAGCCTGCCTTTGGTCGGTAATGTCGGATTACTCCTTGGTCAGGCTGCCGGCCTTGGGCTTGGAGGCTGCATATGCAACACACAGCAGTGAGCCGACAATGGCGGTGGTGAGTGCATTGGCTACGCTTGCCAGCACGCCCTGCGCAAACACCTTGTTCACAGGCTCGCTGAAAATCAGGATATCCAGAACAGGGGCCACCAGACCCCAGCTGATCACATGGCAGATGACCTGAGAGATATTGAACTTGATCAGACCCTTTTTGCCGATCTCGCCCTCCTCCAGCTTGGTGGCCTTAGCGGTGAAGCCCACAAGCAGACCGAAAACGGCAGATGCCAGCACCCAGCTCCACCAGACACCCCAGCCATAGCTCAGGTCGATGAGGGCATGTCCGATCAGACCGATCAGCAGACC
The DNA here is from genome assembly GCA_019418025.1 of Clostridiales bacterium. Lineage (GTDB taxonomy): Bacteria > Bacillota > Clostridia > Oscillospirales > Oscillospiraceae > Faecousia. The sequence goes on from DYCR01000011.1 coordinate 33,544, forward strand.
AGCGATGGGGCCGTAAACCACGCTGAGGAATGCCAGCAGACCGTACTGGACGGAAACGTTTGTATTGGGGATCGGACTGGGGATCGCCACGAACCGCCCCAGTACGAAAAACAGGGCCGCACCGATGCCGATGGCAACGATGGTCTTGACAGAAAACTTCTTCATTGATGTAAATCCTCCTAAAAACGATCTTTTTATTCAAAAGCTCTTCTAAATCTTAGAAAAAGCCCTTAAATGGCTCGATGGTGATGCGCCAGGAATTGCCGGTGCCGATGTTGTAGGCCCGGGCGAAGGAGCCCTGATTGATGGCCACCGCCATGCAGTCGAGGCTGTTGACATAGGTCAGCGCCTCGCCCACGTACACATCGGCAAAGCTCTTTGCAAAGGTGATGATGTTGCGGTAGACGGTACGGGTGTCGTTTTCGATGGTGATGCTCAGGCGGTCGCCATACTTCACCCCCGTCTGCAAAAACAGCTCCCGAGGGATGTTGGTCCACAGACTGCCGAAGCGCACATCCAGAACGTCGATGGTGCCGTGGGCACCGCCCTGATCCAGATACGGCTCCACAATGGGCAGACTCACCAGACTCTCCACGGGGATCTCCGGACCCACCTCATCAAAGGAGATGGCACCGCTGGCAAGACGCGCGCCGGTGTAGGCATAGACATCCCTGCCGTGGAAGGTGTAGCTTTCGCCGGAATTGGGCAGACGGTTCACATGCTCGTCGATCTCCCGGGCCGCCTGCACTCCGTCCAGACGAAGCACATGGGTCAGGGTCCCGTTGTCCGGGGTGACAATATATTTGCCGGATCTGGTCTTGACCACGACGCTCTTGCGGGTGGAGCCCACACCGGGGTCTACCACGCTGACAAACACCGTCTCATCCGGCCAGTAGGAGATGGTCTGGATCAGGCGATAGCTTGCCTCCCAAATGGAGTATGGGGTGATATCGTGGGTCAGGTCGTGCATTTTCAGCTCCGGATTGACGCTGTACGCAACGCCGTACATGGCGCTGACCGCACCGTCCACCAGACCGAAATCCGTTTGAAATACGACAGGATTCATAAAGAAAACCTCCATAGAAACGATTACGTGGATATGATATCCTGTTTGATTTCAAATGTCAACCAAATTGGATAAAGCGAAAAAATTAGGTGCATATCGCAAGATATGCACCTAAAAAACCGAATTATTTTCGTAAAAATTTATCACACAGCCCATTGATCTGGTCTGCAAATTTAGCAAGCTCCTTGTTGCTCAGTCCACGGCTGACCGCGATCACCTGCTCCAAACGCTTCTGCGCCGCCGTCAGGCGGTCAAAGGCAGCGTTCGCCCTGCGGCGGCCCTCCGTTTTCTTCTGTGCCTTGATGATCTTGCCCTTTCCGGTGCATTCTCCCGTGATCAGGTCGTATTCATCGCCGCTGTACGGCGCTGCCGCCTTCAGCCCCAGATGGTCCGTGATGGCTCCGGCGAACAGATCGCAGACGGTGTCATCGCCGTGGTTGACGAATACCTGCCTCGGCTTATGCTCCATGGCTCCAAGCCACCCCAGCAGCATGTTCCGGTCCGCGTGACCGCTGATGCCCTCCAGTGTGGCAATGGCTGCCTGCACCTGGATCTCCTCGCCAAACAGCCGGACACTTTTCGCCCCGTCAATGAGCCGCCTGCCCAGTGTCCCCTCCGCCTGATAGCCCACAAACAGCACGGTGCTGTCGCTGCGCCACAGATTGTGCTTCAGGTGGTGGCGGATACGTCCGGCCTCACACATGCCCGAGGCCGAAAGGATGACCTTTGGCGAGGTGTCAAAGTTGATGGCCACGGAGTCCTCACTGGTCAGACTGAGCCGAAGCCCCGGGAAATCGATGGGATCGATGCCCTGCTCCAGAAGGGCAAGCGTCTCTGCATCGTAGTATTCTGTCAAACCGTCCTGATAGATCTTGGTGGCCTCCACCGCAAGAGGGGAATCCACATATACAAGAAAGTCCCCGTTTCCGTGGATCAGGCGCTTTTCCCGAATGATCCGGATGAGATACAGCAGCTCCTGCGTCCTGCCGATGGCAAATGCAGGGATCACCAGATTTCCGCCCCGATCAAAGGTATCCTGCATGATCTGGGCCAGCTGGGTCACATAGTCCGGCCGTGGGCCGTGGAGCCGATCTCCGTAGGTGGACTCGATGATGACATAGTCCGCATCCGGCGGGTCACTGGGGTCCCGGATCAGCGGACGGTCCACATTGCCCAGATCGCCGGAAAACAGCACCCGCCTTGTTTCCCCCTCCTCCGTGACGGTCAGCAGGATACTGGCAGAGCCCAGCAGATGCCCCGCATCGGAAAAGCGCAGGGTGATGCCGTCGAAGAGCTTCACCTCCGTGCCATAGTCATAGCCCTTGAACTGGGTCAGGGCCTGCACTGCGTCTGCCGTGGTGTACACCGGCACATATTCCGGCTCACCGGCACGTTGGGCCTTTCGGTTGCGCCACTGGGCCTCCGACTCCTGAATGTGGGCAGAATCCCTCAGCATGATGCTGCACAGCCGTCTGGCGGCCTCCGTCGCATAGATCGGCCCCTTGAAGCCCTGAGCCACCATCGCCGGGATCAGTCCCGAGTGGTCGATGTGAGCGTGGGTCAGGCAAATGGCATCGATCTGGCCCGGTGAGATGGGCAGCTCGCAGTTTTCATAGATATCGGCCCCCTGCTCCATGCCGCAGTCGATCAGCACGTGCCTGCCGCAGGCCTCCAGCAGGGTACAAGAGCCGGTCACTTCGTGGGCAGCACCCAAAAATGTCAGTTTCATGAAACCACACTCCTTTTTATTTTTACTATACCCCCTTTGCCTCTGTTTGGACAAGGGGGGCAACGGGTTTTTGGCAGATTTTATCCATCCTTATCCTATGGCGGCAGCGATCCGGCGTGCCTGCAAAAAATCCGCCCGACCCAAATGGGTCAGGCGGATGACGGTTATTTGATTTTCACCTCTGCCACACGGACGCACAGGCTCTGGCCGTAGGGATAGCCGGTCATATTCACCGTCAGCACGTCCCCCTCCTGAGCAAACAGCAGCTGCTCTGCATTGTCCATCCATGCAATCGACTCCACCTGACCGCAGAACTTGTCCAGAACCACGGTGGTATCCTCGCAGAAGCTCAGCGAGACGTTCTTATTGCCGTCGGAGTGACCGGGGTTGAACCGGAACAGATACAGGGTCTTGGGGTCATGCACATCCCTCAGGACAAACTCCCGCTTGTCCGGATACGTGATGCAGGGCCGCCCGTTGTAGATCGCCCTGCCGTAGGCCGACATCCACCGACCCATGCACTCCATGATGCCCCTTTGCATGGTGGGGACCGAGCCATCGGGCTTCGGACCGATGTTCAGCAGGAAGTTTGCGCCCACCTTGCGGCACTCGCACAGCTCCTCCACCAGCTGCTTGACGGGCTTGAAGTCGATATCGTCTGCAATGCCCCAGTCATTGAACAGGGTCTGGCACATCTCTCCGGCAACATATTTGCTCCTGCCCCGCAGATCCAGAGGCTCGGGCATGCCCCGCTCAAAGGTGACCGCGTCGATCTCCTCAACGCCCATTTTGCCGCGGCCCTCCAGTCCCGTGTTGTTGATGATCATGGCCTCGGGCTGATGGGAGCGGATCATGCGGTAGAGCTTTTCCTCTTTCCAGTCGGCATCCTCCTTCGACCAGTTGCCGTCGAACCAGAATCCGCCGATCTTGCCGTAGTTGGTACACAAAAGCTCCACACTCTTGTTGAGATATTCCAGATATTCGTCAAAATTCTCGTTAAAATCCTTGTGGTGCCAGTCCAGTGTGGTGTGATACAGGAACGGGACGATCCTCTCTTCCCTGCACAGCTCCACAAACTCCGCCACCAGATCCCGTCCGGTGGGAGAATGCATCACATCAAAATCGTTGAGTCCATGGGTGTCGTACAGAGAAAAGCCCTCGTGATGGCGGGTGGTCAGCACAATATACTTGCATCCGGCAGATTTTGCCGTCCGGACGATCTCTGCCATGGAGCCCACGTCAAAGGTGTGGATGAGGGGCTCGTATTCTTCCATATTCATATGGTGGACCGAATACGTCCACTCTCCCCGATTCAGCTGAGAATACAGACCGAAATGCACGAACATGCCAAAGCCCAGCTGTTCAAAATCCTTGATATACTGAGGTGCCGCAGGAATTTCGTTGTGGTTCATAAAAAAGCCTCCCATATGTTTCTGCGCCGCCCGGAGGCAGCAGGATAGACCGGCAGTTTTCCGTCAAACTCCCCAACCATCGCGTGGACAGAGTGTTTGTTTTTGTTCAGTATATCACCATCAAGCCAGAATGCAAGGATAATTTGATCAAAAAATCAGTCAGAATTGAAGATGATAAAAATTGCACCGACTATGGTATCTGCAAAAAGACCGCCGCTCCATTGCCGGCGTCCTCCATCTGCATAAAAAAGAAAGCCCGGAATCTTTCGATTCTGGGCTATCTAAGACTGCCCGAAAGCCCTTCCGGGGCTTTCGGGCAATTTTTACAGCCTGATCCGCGCATAATTTCCCCGTCACGTACGGGGAAATTTCACACGCTCAGGCAGAGCAGTATTTTCCCCGAGGTACACGCCCCCGTGGAAAATGATTTTATCTTTTTTTCCGCTGAAGCGGCAAACTCGAACAGACTGTTTGACACAATGAGAAAGCCCAGAATCTGACGATTCTGGGCTTTCTGGTACGCCGGAAGGGACTCGAACCCCCGACCTACTGATTCGTAGTCAGTCACTCTATCCAACTGAGCTACCGGCGCATACACCTCAAGTGCCTGAATATATTATCACACCTTTTTCCAAATTGCAAGTACTTTTTTTGAAAATTTTAATTATTTTTCGTTTATTGACACATCATTTAGAAAATGGTACTCTAGAGCCAATATCGCCATCAAAAGAGGAGAATATTTTGCAAGACCAACTGAAACGATTACCGGATGTTTTACCGGAATGGTACGAAAAAAACAAGCGGCAGCTTCCGTGGCGGGCAGATCGGCAGCCATATCATGTGTGGCTGTCGGAGATCATGCTGCAGCAGACCCGTGTGGAGGCCGTGAAGGGGTACTATCAGCGGTTTTTGGCAGAGCTGCCGGACATTGCCGCTCTGGCCGCCTGCGATGACGACCGCCTGCACAAGCTGTGGGAGGGCCTGGGCTATTACAGCCGGGTCCGCAACCTAAAAAAAGCGGCACAGGTGATCATGCAGGAGCATGGGGGCCGGTTCCCTCGGGAACACAAGCAGGTCCTGGCCCTGCCGGGGATCGGCGCATATACCGCCGGAGCCATCTGCTCCATCGCCTTCTCTCAGCCCACCGCCGCCGTGGACGGAAACGTACTGCGGGTGGTATCCCGTATCTGCAAAAGCACCGACCCCATCGATCTGCCTGCGGTGAAATCCCGCGTTCAGCAGGAGCTTGAGAAGATCTATCCCACCGATGACCCCGGTCTGTTCACTCAGGCACTGATGGAGCTTGGCGCTACGGTCTGTCTGCCCAACGGCGAGCCGAAGTGCGCCGTCTGCCCATGCAGGGACTTCTGTCTGGGACAGGCCCAATGGCGGAGCCTGCCGGTAAAGCTGCCGAAAAAAGAGCGAAAGCAGGAAAACCGCACGGTGTTCGTGGTGAACTGCCGCGGGCAGTATGCCATCGAAAAGCGTCCGGCAAGGGGGCTGCTGGCAGGGCTGTGGCAATTCCCCAACCAATCGGGGTTCCTGTCTCCTGAGGAGGCCGTGGCATGGGCCGAGGCCGAGGGTCTGCACCCCACCGATATCCACCTGCAAACCCAGCGCCACCACATTTTCACCCATATCCGTTGGGATATGCGGTGCTACTATATCCATGTGAAGGAAATGAGCGACAAATACACATGGCTGAGTCTAAAACAGATAGATGAGCAGGCGGCTCTGCCCACCGCATTCCGCCAGTTCCGAGAGGAGATACAAGATGTTTGATTACCACATGCATTCTGCCGTTTCCTTTGACGGTCACAACACCGGACTGGAGATGGCCATTGCCGCCAAAAACGCCGGCATCCGGGAGATCTGCTTCACCGATCACGTGGACTACACCCCGGAGATGGACATGGTGTTCGATCTGCAGGCTTACAGCGACATGTATGACCATTTGCACATCCCGGGGCTTGCCATCCGCACCGGAATCGAATACGGCCTGACGCCGGACAATCAGCAGCAGATGAAAAAGGATCTGAAGCGGCGGGATTATGATTTCGTACTGGGCAGCGTCCATCTGGTGGACGGCGTGGACGTGTATCTGGAGCCATACTGGCAGGGAAAAACCCAGCAGCAGGCCACCCTGCTCCATCTGGAGCATACCCTTAAATGCGTCCAATCCCACACGGATTACGACGTACTGGCCCACCTGACCTTTCTTTCAAAGGCCAAGGGCAACCCCCACAGGGCCCTGATCGGCTATGACGAATACAGAGATCTTTTTGACGAGATCCTGCGGGAGCTGGTTCGCCATGACAAGGGACTGGAGCTGAACACCAGTGGCATCGACCGCTGCGGCGGTCCCCTGCCCACACTGGATTTCTTCCGCCGATTCAAGGAACTGGGCGGGCAGATCGTCACCATCGGCTCCGATGCCCACACTGCCAACCGAGTGGGGCAGTACACCCACGAGATGATCCCCGAGCTGAAAAAGATCTTCGGCTATGTATGTACATTTGAAAACCGTCAGCCCATTTTCCACAAGTGATGCGATCATAAATTTTGCCCCCCGCTCCTGTTCATCGGGAGCGGGGGGCAGCTGTTACAGGATATCCTGACCTGCAAAATATTTCTTCAGGGGCTTATACAGCACCGCAGCGATGGCCATCGCCAGCAGCGTATTGGGCAGCATGTACACGCCGTTGTAGACAAGGGAATACACCGTTGCGTTGTCAAACACGCCGAAGCCGGGAATCGCGGTAGGCTCTATGATCCGATAAATGGTCACGCCGCTGATGAAGTGGACGATGAAGCGGGCAGCACCGCCAATGAGTGTACCCGGGAAAATGCCCCATGCCTTGCCCTTGAACAGGCCGGCCAGGCCCAAGGGGGTGAAGGCCACCAGATAGTCAAGCAGCATGCTCTGCCAGCTAGCTGCATACGCACCGTCAAAGATCAGCTGAAGCAGACCGAAGCTGAAGCCTGCCAACAGGCCCTGACCCAGTCCCCAGCGGACAGCGAAGAACAAAATGGGGAACATGGCGGGGGTGAGGCTGCCGCCGTTGGGCAGCTGCATCAGCTTGACATAGCTCAGAGCATGAGCCAGAGCCACCATCAGTGCGCCCTCGCACAGCGCCCGCACCCGAAGATGTTGTTTGTTTGTGTTGGTTGACATGATTCTATCTCCTCTGGAATAAAAAAGTATCGCATTGCAACCTCGTCATAACGAAGACAATGCGATACTGTAAATTCCATCCGCATCTTTCCCTACGACGGCATAATCCGCATCAGGTTCGCGGGTCGGCATTACGAAACGCCCTCTCAGTCGGATGCATCCGACTCCCCGAAGAAGAGATTTGCTCTGCAATCTTGAATAATTATACTACAAAACCCTTGAATGTCAAGCCATCTGCTCGGACATCTTCTTTCCGCCCAGTACGTGGAAGTGCAGATGATCCACCGTCTGACCGGCATCGCCGCCGCAGTTGGAGACCAGACGGAAGCCGCCGATCAGGTTTTCCTGCTTGGCAACCAGTGCCGCCACCTCAAGGCAGTGGGCCGCAATGGCTGCATTTTCCGCCGTGATCTCTCCGGCATCCCTGATGTGGGTCTTGGGCACCACCAGAACATGGGTGGGGGCCTGAGGGGCAATGTCCCGGAAGGCAAGGACCGTCTCATCCTCGTACACCTTTGTGGAGGGGATCTCCCCTGCTATGATTTTGCAAAACAGGCAATCAGACATGATACATTCTCCTTTTCCTTAAAAACCAAGAACAGCGAACACGCCGGTGCTGGCGATCGCCATGATGCATCCGGCAAGGGCCACGCCCAGAGAGACCGCCGCCGTGGTAGACTTCAGTCCCATATCCAAAAAGCTGGCGGCAAGGGTGCCTGTCCATGCGCCGGTACCGGGCAGCGGAACACCCACAAACAGCAGCAGGGCCATAAACAGACCGCCGCGGCCCGCCTTTTTCGCCAAGGCCTGACCGCCCCGCTCGCCCTTTTCCAAAAACTTGGTGAACAGCTTGCCGATATACGGTCTGTGAGAGCCCCAGATCAGCACCTTGCGGGCAAACAGATAGATGAACGGCACCGGAACCATATTTCCCAGTGCGCAGATCACGATCGCAGGGATCGTAGGGATGTCCATTGTGATCGCCATAGGGACGCCGCCGCGCAGCTCCAGCAGGGGCACCATGGAAATAAAAAACACAGTCAGATATTTTTGTAGCATTCTGTCCACCTTTTTAATTTACTTCCATTTTATCATACCATATCCCCACTCTTTTCGCAACCGGCTGTTGGTTTCCAAATTGTAAACAAACGGGCCGCCCATGCTGAAAAAATGCCTGAAAGCCCTCTTAGGGTTTTCGGGCAGCGTCAAACGGGCCGCCCAGTCGGGCGGCCCGTTAAAAGGTCTTATTTGGTGCCGAAAATACGGTCGCCGGCATCCCCCAGACCGGGGATGATGTAGGCATGGTCGTTGAGCTTTTCGTCGCAGGCTGCCAGATAGATGTCCACATCGGGGTGGGCCTCCTGCACGGCCTTCACGCCCTCGGGGCAGCCGATGATGTTCATCATGATGATGTTCTTGCAGCCGTGCTTCTTCAAAAACTCGATGGCTGCAATGGCGCTGCCGCCGGTAGCCAGCATGGGATCGACCACGTAAACCTGACGGTTTGCCACATCCTCGGGCAGCTTGCAGTAGTATTCCACAGGCATGTGCGTCTCGGGGTCACGGTACAGACCGATATGGCCGATCTTTGCCGAGGGGATCAGGTCAACCATATTATCCACCATGCCCAGACCTGCACGCAGGATGGGTACGATTGCCAGCTTCTTGCCCGCCAGCATGCGGCACTTTGCCACCGCAATGGGGGTCTGGACCTCCACCTCTGTGGTGGGGAGGTTGCGGGTAGCCTCATAGCACATCAGTGCCGAGATCTCACCGACCAGTTCGCGGAATTCCTTGACGCTGGTTTCCTTATTGCGCAGGATCGCCAGCTTGTGCTGGATCAGGGGATGGTCAAAAACAACAACATTGCTCATGCCTTTTTACTCCTTTATACTGTCTTTGTTTTCCCGTGCAAGGCGTTCCCGCTCTGCTTGGGACAATCTCAAATAGTTGGGCTGCAGACCGGCACCGTCGCCGGGCAAGCCTTGGGCGATGGCCTCTGCCGCCGCCAATGCCACGCCGGATGCACGCTGATGCAGGCGATGCTCCGGCGGCAGGCGAAGGGTCTGCACCTGTTCTAGCAACGTATTATAGCACAGTTTTGCCCCATCGCCAACTAAAAAAATCTCGCCGTCCAATTTTTTCAGCTCCTCACCCAGATCCGAAAGGGAAATGGCACGGTCCGGGCAGATCCTCTGCAAGCCGCCGTTTTTCACCTGAAAAACGGCATTGTAGACCTGACTGCGGCGGGCATCCATGCAGGCGCAGACGTATCCCTCCGGTGCCCCCAGAGAAAGCGCCATGGCCTCCAGCGTGGACACCCCGTAAACCGGGAGCTGCCTGCCCCAGCCGAAGCCCTTGGCCGCAGCCACGCCGATGCGCACACCGGTAAAGCTGCCGGGTCCGGCCGCAGCCGCCACCGCCGTCACATCCTGCACGGTCTTTTGGCAGTTTTTCAGCAGATCCTCCGCCATGCTCATCAGGGTCTGGCTGTGGGTCAGGCCGGTGTTCTGGTAGCTTTCGGCAAGCAGGGTCTGCCCGTCATGGAGGGCCGCAGAAACGGCCTTTGCCGATGTTTCAAACGCTAAAATCAGCAATCTGATCTCCTCCTTCGATCACGATTTTCCGGGAATCCTCATCCAGACGGGAAATAGTGACGATGATGGGCCGCTCCAGTGCATCCCATACATTCTCGCTCCACTCCACTGCGCAGACACCGCCGCGCTCCAGATAGTCCTCCCACCCGATGTCAAACAGCTCCTCCTCACTGCCCAGACGGTACATGTCAAAGTGGAACAGCGGGAGCCGTCCGGAGGTATATTCGTTCACAATGGTATAGGTGGGACTGGTGACGCTGTCGGCAATGCCCAGCCCCTTGGCAAGCCCCCGGGTGAAGGCGGTTTTTCCCGCGCCCAGATCCCCCCGATAGGCGATCACCGTGCCGGGTGTCAGATGCTGTGCCAGCGCCGCGCCCACGGCTTCGGTCTGCGCCGGAGAATTTGTGATAAATTCCATGGTATATCAACCTCTTTCCGACCCATTCTAACACAATTATGCCCATTTTGTAAAGTCTTTCCCATAAAATTGAAATGTCTTGCAATTTTATTCATTACAGGTATAATAGATACCAGAAATTCATAGAAAAGGAGATTTTTACTATGACCATCGACGAACTGAAGGAAAGCCTGCTGGCTTCTCCGAAAAACGGATATGCAACACTCTCCGCTGACGAGCGGGTAAAAATGGAAGAATACTGCAAGGGCTACGCTGCATTTATGGATGCCTGCAAGACCGAGCGCGAGGCAACCACTTGGACCGCCGCCACCGCCGAGGCCCACGGCTTCAAGGCTCTGATCCCCGGCATGGCGCTCAAGCCCGGTGACAAGGTCTACCACAACAACCGGGGCAAGAGCATCATTCTGGCCGTCATTGGCTCCGAGAGCCTGAACAGCGGCGCCAATATCTGCGCTGCCCACGTTGACTCCCCCAGAATCGACATCAAGCCCAATCCCCTGTACGAGGATTCCGAGATTGCCTACCTCAAGACCCACTACTACGGCGGCATCAAAAAATATCAGTGGCTGACCATTCCTCTGGCCCTGCACGGCGTCATCTTCCGCAAGGACGGCACCGTTGTCACCGTGACCATCGGTGAGGATGACAGCGACCCCATCCTTGTCATTGCCGACCTGCTGCCCCATCTGGCTGCCGATCAGATGCAAAAGACCGCAGCTCAGGTCATCGCCGGTGAGCAGCTGAACGTCATCATGGGCAGTGAGCCTCTGGTCGGTGACGGCAGCGATCTTGTGAAGCTGCACATCATGAAGCTGCTGAACGAGAAATACGGCATCATCGAGTCTGACTTCCTCTCTGCCGAGCTGACTCTGGTCCCCGCCGGCAAGTGCCGTGAGGTGGGTCTGGACCGCAGCCTGCTGGGTGCTTACGGCCACGACGACCGTGTCTGCGCCTACGCTGAGATCGTCCCTCTGCTGAACATGGGCACCCCCAAGCACACCGCCGTGTGCATTCTGGCCGACAAGGAAGAGATCGGCTCCGTGGGCATCTCCGGCATGCAGAGCCACTACTTCGAGACCTTCATGCAGGATCTGTGCGACGCAACCGGCGCAAGCCTGAACCGTTGTCTGGAGAGCAGCTTCTGCCTGTCTGCCGACGTTTCCAACGCTTTTGACCCCAACTTCGCCGAAACCTGCGACAAGCGCAACAACAGCCGCCTGAACTACGGCGTTGCCATCTGCAAGTACACCGGCTCCCGGGGCAAGGGCGGCGCATCCGATGCCTCCGCTGAGGCAATGGGCCATGTCCGCACCACACTGGACAACGCAAACGTCGCATGGCAGATCGCCACTCTGGGCAAGGTGGATCAGGGCGGCGGCGGCACCGTTGCAGCCTACATGGCAAACCGCAACATCGTCACCGTTGATGCCGGTGTCCCCGTGCTGAGCATGCACGCTCCTCTGGAGCTGGTCAGCAAGTACGACTGCTACATGACCATGAGAGCCTGCGAGGCCATCTATCTGGCATAACTGCTGCCTGAATTTAAAAACCTGAGGGCAATCGCCGCCAGCAAATAAAACTGTCACAAAAAATCAAGAACGGAGTGCACCGAAATAGAGGCGCACTCCGTTTTTTGATTCTGTAACCGCCCAATCCATTGGCATTTGTCTTTTTGCTCACGGAACCTGACATCCACAATGCGGGCAAAATTCTTCACCTTTTATAGGCGCAATACGAAGCGATTTGCGGCAAAATGGACAACGATTTTTCACGGCAATCACGACGATATCAATTCCTAAAAGTACATAACCAAGGATGATACCCATACTCCAATCGATCATAAAGGAAATCAAAGTAAAGATGCACAATACAATTCCACTGATTCTGCAAATCCTTCTGAATAAATAAAAAGGACTCAATACATTACCTCTCAGGCATTCTTCGGTATCAGACAGCCGCTTCCTTGACAACTGCCACGCCGTCCACCAGATTTGCCATCTCCAGAGTGCCCTCAATGGCCATCTGACGCTCCATCAGATCCGTCAGGATGACGCAGCCGTCCTTGCACTCGATGCGCATGACGTTCTTCATCACCACAGATTCGGGGACCATGCTGTTTTTATAAACGGTAGAAAGACACATCGCAATTCTCCTTACTTGACTTCCAGACTTGCCAGAATGGCGCTCAGGCGCATGTTGCCCTTTTCAAAATCGGACACCGCAGCCATCACCTGCTCGTAGGCCACCGGATTGCCGGCCTCGCTGAACTGCTTTGCCAGCTCTGCCAGCTCATTGGCGTGGGCGGCATTGTGGCCGACCATGTACTTCATCAGCGCCAGCAGCTCCTCCATGGGGGTATGCTCGCACTTGGATGCGCAGCTGCCGCAGCCTGCATCGCAGTGGCTGTGGGGATGGTCATGACCTTCCTCGTGCAGATGCTCGTGGGTATGTGCATGGGTATGGGTGTGACCGTCATGAGTATGCTCGTGAGAATGCTGGTGGGCATGCCCCTCCATGTGATCGTGATCCATATGCATGATTATCTCCTCGATTCTTTTTTCTTTCATTATAGTACCATTTCCCCGTTCTGTCAAAGGCAAAATATTGTCCCAAATATCCCCCCTGTGTGGTTGCAGGGTTTTGCCGGAGATGGTATAATGAATAAAAAGAAAGAGGTGAGCCCATGGAAGAACATTCCCACGATCATATTCATCCCACCGACCACGAGCACGATCACGAATATATGCATCACCATGGCATCCCTCACAGTCATGCCCATGTCCACGAGAATCAGAAGGCAGTGATCAACCGTCTGGCACGGGCCATCGGTCATCTGAACAAGGTTAAACGGATGGTGGAAGAGGGCTGTGACTGTTCGGATGTCCTGATACAGCTGGCGGCTGTCCGGTCTGCCCTTGACAACACCGGCAAGGTGATCCTGAACGATCATATCCGCCACTGCATGGTGGATGCGGTTGCCGCGGGCGATCAGAGCGCCATCGATGATCTCTGTCAGGCCATTGAAAAATTCATGAAATGAACGATTCCCCCGATCTGGCATCAGATCGGGGGGCCGTTTTTCAAAATAGTCTGCCGAAATTTGCCGCTTTAGCGGTAAATAAAACGAAAATCATGTTCCACGGGGGCGTGTACCTCGGGGAACATACCGCTCAGCCTGATGAGTGTGGAATTTGTCCGTCATTGACGGGAAAATTATGCGCGGATCAGGCTGCAAAGTTGCCCGAAAGCCCTGAAAGGGGTTCCGGGCAGGCTAAATCCCCCCGATCTGGCATCAGATCGGGGGTTCATTTTTTCATGCCAGTGTGCTACACTATCCTCAGTAAACCGAGGAGGTGCATCATGAAACCATGTGTTATTTTCTGCGCCGCCGAGTTCGATCGGCTGCTTGCTCCCATTGACGAAAACGCCCTGATCATCGCCGCCGACGGCGGCCTGCTCCACACCCAGCGTCTGGGCCTTTGCCCCCATGTGATCCTTGGGGATTTCGACTCTCTGGGCTACACCCCCGCAGATTCTCGGGTGTTCCCTGTGGAAAAGGACGACACCGATGCCATGCTGGCGGTGAAGCACGGGCTTTCCGCAGGGTGCGATTCATTTTTGCTGTACGGTGCCATGGACGGCCCCCGACTGGACCATACCATCGCCAATTTCCAGACCCTTTCCTATCTTGCCGCCCACGGGGCCAGAGGCACACTGGTGGGCAGGGATTATCTGGCCACGGTGATCGCCAACCGCAGAATCCGCTTTCCCAAGACCGCAGAGGGCATCGTGTCCGTGTTCTGCTGGGGCGGCGATGCCTCCGGCGTCACCCTCAAGGGGCTGCAATACCCTCTGTCCGATGCTCCACTCAGCGCCGCCTTCCCCTTGGGGGTCAGCAACCATTTTCAGGGAGAAGCGTCCGAGATCTCCGTCCGGCAGGGCATGCTGCTTGTGCTGTGGGATCGGGCCAACGGCCTGTGTCAGGGAGATTGATCCGCCATGCTGACCTATGAACTGCACAAATCCCCGGGACTTCCTCTTTACGAGTCTCTCTACCGCTGCATCCGCGGCGATATCCTCAGCGGCAAGCTCTCCCCCAACGAAAAGCTCCCCTCCAAGCGGGCCCTTGCGGCGCATCTGGAGGTGAGCAAGGTCACCGTGGAGGGGGCCTACACCCAGCTGGTGGCCGAGGGATATCTGCGCTCGGAGGAAAAGGTGGGCTATTTCGTGGAGCCTGTCCCCCGCCTGTCCTCCGGCACCCCCATCGTCCCGTCCCCGGAGCCTCCGGAGCCGGTCTGGCCCGTGGATCTGACCGCCAATGCTCCGGCCTCAGGCTTTCCCTTCTCGGTCTGGATGAAGCTTCAGCGTCAGGTCATGCTCGATTACGGCGACAGGCTCCTCGCCCCGCTGCCCAGTCAGGGATACCTGCCCCTGCGGCAGGCCATCGCAAACCACCTGTCCGACTTTCGGAATATGCAGGTGGACCCGGGGAACATCCTGATCGGCGCAGGAACGGACTTTCTTTATAACCTGCTACTTCAGCTTCTGGGTCGGGACAAGATCTATGCCGTGGAGGAGCCGGGCTATCGGAAAATCTCCCAGATCTATGCCGCCGGAGGGGTCCGCTGTATTCAGGCCCCCATCGACGATCAGGGGGTCATCCCCCACGCCCTTGCAGATGCTCAGGTCCTGCACTGCTCCCCCAGTCACCATTTCCCCACGGGGATCGTCACCCCCGTCAAGCGCCGCCGGCAGCTGCTGCAATGGGCCGCGCAGCAGCCTGACCGCTGGCTCATCGAGGATGACTACGACTCGGAGTTCCGCTTTCACGCCCACCCGGTCCCCGCTCTGCAAACCATGGACCCCGATGGGCATGTCATCTATATGAACACCTTTTCCAAAAGCCTCGCCCCCTCCATCCGTATCAGCTACATGATCCTGCCGCCAAGGCTGATGGCGGAGTTTCGGGAAAAGCTTGGCTTTTACAGCTGCACCGTCCCCAGCTTTGAGCAGTACACACTGGAGCGATTCCTGTCTCAGGGGCATTTTGAAAAGCACATCAACCGCATGCGCAAATTCTACCGCAGCCGCCGGAACTTTGTGACCCAGACTCTGGAAAGCTGCCCCTTTGCCGACCGCCTCACCCTGATGGAGCAGGATGCAGGTCTGCACTTTTTGCTCCGTGTCGATACCCGTCTGCCGGATCGGCAGGTCCTCAGCCTGTGCAGGCAGGCAGGCATCCGGCTTCGGGCCCTGAGTGAATACTATCTGCAAGCGCCGCCTGACTGGGCCGAGCATTGCTTCGTGGTGAATTATTCCGGCCTTCGGGAGGAGAATCTCCTTCCTGCCATCCAAAAACTCCGCAAGATTCTTGAAAATCCCCCAAAAATGTGCTATGATGAGGAAAAATCCTCAAATACGGCAAAAGGAGCCATCCTATGAAGAAAACCAGTCTGCTTTTGGCAGTATTCCTGTCGGTGGGCATGCTCGCCGGCTGCGGCAGTGAGCCTGCCCCCACCGAGACCTCTGCGC
>DYCR01000012.1:0-32382 GCA_019418025.1 Clostridiales bacterium
ATCAGGGAGTCACCCTTGGCGGAACCGGTGTCATGCAGGGCAAGCGCCATCCGACGCTCGGCAACAATGTCATGGTGGGCAGCGGTGCCAAGGTTTTGGGTCCCATCTATATTGGGGATAATTCCCGTGTGGCATCCAATGCGGTTGTTCTGAAGGACGTGCCGGATAATTCCACGGTGGTGGGTGTTCCGGGTAGGGTCGTTCGCATCAATGGAGAGAAAACGGATCAGATCCACATTCCTGACCCGGTGGCCAAGGAATTGCAGGCACTTCGGGAGAGAATTGAAATTTTGGAAAATATGTTAAAGGAGAGATAAATATGTATTTGTATAATTCCCTGTCTCACAAAAAGGAGCTGTTTCAGCCCAATTCGGATAAGATCGTCAAAATGTACACCTGCGGTCCCACGGTCTATCACTTTGCACACATCGGCAACCTGCGGACCTATATCATGGAGGATGTGCTGGAAAAAGCACTGCGCTATAACGGTTACAACGTCAAGCGCGTTATGAACATTACGGATGTGGGACATCTGGCGTCTGATGCCGATACGGGTGAAGATAAGATGCTCAAGGGCGCAAAGCGTGAGAATAAATCCGTCATGGACATTGCAAAATTCTATACCGATGCATTTTTCTCAGACTGCGATAAGCTGAATATCAAGCGGCCGGATGTGATCGAGCCTGCCACAAACTGCATCGATGAGTATATCAAGATCGTTTCCGGCCTGCTGGATAAGGGGTTTGCCTACATTGCCGGAGGGAACGTGTACTTTGACACCTCCAAGCTGGAAAAGTATTATGTCTTTAACGACCACGATGAGGATGATCTGGCGGTGGGCGTGCGTGAGGGTGTTGAGCAGGACCCCAACAAGCGCAATAAAAATGACTTTGTGGTGTGGTTTACCAAGTCCAAGTTTGAAGATCAGGCATTGAAGTGGGACTCCCCTTGGGGTGTGGGTTATCCCGGCTGGCACATCGAGTGCTCCGGCATCTCCATGAAGCATCTGGGAGAGGATCTGGACATTCACTGCGGCGGCATCGACAATGCATTTCCCCATCACACCAATGAGATCGCGCAGTCTGAAAGCTATCTGGGGCACAAGTGGTGCAACTACTGGTTCCATGTCCATCACCTGAACACGGATTCCGGCAAAATGTCCAAATCAAAGGGCGAGTTTTTGACGGTCAGCCTGTTGGAGCAGAAGGGATATGACCCCATGGTCTATCGCCTGTTCTGCCTGCAAAGCCACTACCGCCGCAATCTGGTATTCTCTTGGGAGAACCTCGATAATGCAGCTGCGGCATATGAAAAGCTGATCGCAAAGATCGCAGCCCTCGACACTGCCGGAGAAGTGGACGCAGCAGCCTTCAGCCAGATGAAGGAGCGTTTCTCAAAGGCGTTGGACGGGGATCTGAACACCTCTGTTGCGGTGACGGCGCTGTATGATGTACTCAAAGCTAAGACAAATGACGCAACAAAGCGCGCGGCACTGGCTGATTTCGATCAGGTCCTGAGCCTGAACCTGATTTCTGCTGCGGATGCGCTCCGTAAGAAGCAGGCAGAGGAGGAGGCGGCAAATGCCGACCCGGAAGTCGATGCACTGGTTGCAGCCAGAACAGAAGCAAAGAAAGCGAAGAACTTTGCAGAGGCCGACCGTATCCGAGACGAATTGAAGTCTCGCGGCATTGAAATCATTGATACCCCTCAGGGTGCGAAGTGGAGAAAAATATGAAATTACTGATTCTTGACGGCAACAGCGTGATCAATCGGGCGTACTTTGGTGTGCGCCCCCTGACCACGCGGGATGGCCTGTTTACCCATGCGATCTACGGCTTTTTGAATATTCTGGAACGCATGGAAAAGGAAGAGCAGCCGGAAGCGGTGTGCGTTGCGTTTGATTTGCACGGACCGACCTTCCGCCACCTGCAATACGACGGCTATAAGGCCACTCGGCACGGCATGCCGGAGGAGCTTGCCATGCAGATGCCGGTGATGAAGGAAGTCCTGCGGGCGATGAACATCCCCATCTATGAGTGCCAAGGATGGGAGGCTGACGATGTGATCGGCACCGTGGGCCGGATCTGCCGGGAGCAGGACTGGGACTGCGTCATTGTGACCGGTGACCGGGATTCCCTGCAATTGGTCAATGAGCATGTGAATGTGAAGCTGGTCATCAGCAAGCAGGGAAAAACCACCGCTACGCTGTATAATGAGGATCAGTTCCGGCAGGAGTATGGCTTTGAACCGAAGAAGCTGATCGACCTGAAGGCACTGATGGGAGATTCCTCGGACAATATTCCGGGTGTTGCCGGAGTCGGCCCCAAAACGGCCACGGATCTTTTGCAGAAGTTCGGGAGTCTCGACGGAGTGTACGAGCATATTCAGGACGCCTCCATTCGCCCCAAACTGCGGGAGAAGCTGGAGGCGGGCAGGGAAAATGCCTATCTTTCTTATGATCTTGCTACCATTCGTCCGGAGGCACCTATCGTATTTTCGCCAAGGGACGCGATCATTCAGCCACCGAACAGACAGGAGCTTTATAACCTTTTTGTGCGGTTGGAATTTGTAAAGCTGATCGACCGATATCATCTTCGCAGTGAGCAGACAGCAGCAGTGGTGCAGGAGCAGGCAGGAGAGCCGTTGAAACGCTGCGACACCCTGCCGGACCCTGGAACGGATTGCGCAGTCTACATGGCTCAGGACGGCTCTGTGGGGATCGCTTGGGAGGACGGTGTCTGTGCGGTGACGCCTTTGGAGGCGGGGATTCTGGAACCGCTGCTTTCTGCGGATGCAGAGTTCATCGCGCATGACAGCAAAACGACCATGCATCATCTGGCAGATCTGGGACTGCCCGTGCCGAAGTTTGTCTTTGACACAGCATTGGCAGCCTATGACCTGAACCCCTCCCAGTCGGATTATCCGGTGTCGAAGCTGGCAACCAACTTTCTGGGGCTTCAGTTGGAGGACGGTGATCCGATCGCCTGTGCCGAAGCTGTGTGGAAGCTGCGAGAACCTCTGACAGAGGAATTGGGCAGGCAGAATATGCAGAGGCTTTACCGTGAGATCGAGCTGCCCCTGTGTGATGTGCTGTACCGAATGGAGCGGGCGGGGATTGCCGTGGACGAGCAGACACTGGATTCCTTTGGTAAGATGCTGTCCGAGCGGATCGATACCTGTGAAAAGCTGATATTCTCATACGCTGAGGAGCCTTTTAATATCAATTCCACCAAACAGCTGGGTGTGCTGCTGTTTGAGAAGCTTGGCCTGCCGCCGGTGAAAAAAACAAAAACCGGATATTCCACCAATGCAGATGTTTTGGAGAAGCTGAAGGACAAGCATCCCATCATTCCTGCGATCATGGATTATCGGATGCTGACGAAGCTGAAATCCACCTATGCAGACGGCCTGATGAAGGTGATCTGCGCAGATGGGAGAATTCGCACTACCTTCCAGAATCTGGTGACGGCAACAGGACGGCTTTCTTCTACGGAGCCGAACCTGCAGAATATCCCGGTACGCACGGATCTGGGTGCGGAGATCCGCAAGATGTTTGTACCGAAAGAGGGCTGCGTCTTGGTGGATGCAGATTACAGCCAGATCGAGCTGCGGGTGCTGTCGCATATTGCCGACGATCAGACCATGATCGATGCATTCGTATCGGGAAAGGACATCCATGCCGTTACTGCGTCACAGGTGTTTGGCGTTCCGGTGGATCAAGTGAGCAGTCTGCAAAGACGTCATGCAAAGGCGGTCAATTTCGGGATCGTTTACGGTATTTCGGAGTTTTCTCTTTCAGAGGACATCGGAGTATCCCGATGGGAAGCCAGAGATTATATTGATTCCTACCTTGCCACCTACTCAGGTGTCCGTGCTTATATGAAGCAGGTCGTTGCGGATGCAAGGGAAAAAGGCTACACGGAGACCATCTACGGTCGGCGCAGAAGTATCCCGGAACTGAAAAGCAGCAACTTCAATGTCCGTCAGGGAGCGGAAAGAATTGCACTGAACACCCCCATACAGGGCACGGCGGCAGACCTGATCAAGCTTGCAATGATCCGAGTGGATCAGGCGCTGGCAAGGGAATTCCCGGAGGCAAGGCTGATTTTGCAGGTACACGACGAATTGATCGTAGAGTGTCCGGAGGAAATCGCACCTCAGGTGGCTCAGCTGATGAGCCGGGAAATGGAGCATGTGGCAGAGCTGAATGTCCCCCTGACTGCGGAAGCAAAATGGGGAAAGAGCTGGTATGACGCAAAATGATCCAGATCCGAGAAATGACTGAAAGCCACGTGACGCAGGTGGCTGAGATGGAAAAATTGATATTCTCCGATGCGTGGAGTGAAAACTCCGTGCGTTCTGAGCTTACGAACGAGCTGTCGCTGTGGCTTGTTGCGTTGGATGGGGAAACTGTGGCGGGGTATATCGGCTCCCAGACGGTGATGCAGGAGGCAGATATGCTGAATTTGGCGGTGAGAGCGGAATACCGCAGGTACGGAATCGGCCGCAAGCTGGTCCAAGAGCTGATCTCCCGTCTGGATGCCCACTGCCTGTCCCTCGAGGTCCGTGTGAGCAATGAGCCTGCAAAAAAGCTGTATGAATCCATGGGATTTGTACAGGTGGGACTGCGGCGGAATTATTATCAAAAACCAAAAGAGGATGCGCTGATCCTCAGAAAGGATTGGGAAAAATGAACATTCTTGCGGTGGAATCCTCCTGCGATGAGACTGCGGTGGCCATCGTTCGTGATGGCAGAGAGGTGCTTGTGGACTGCATTGCATCTCAGGTGGACCTGCATAAGGTTTACGGCGGTGTCGTGCCGGAAATCGCCTCCCGAAAGCACGTGGAAGCCATATACGGTCTGGCAGACGAGGCTTTGGAAAAAACAGGGCTCACCCGTGGAGATATCGATGCAGTTGCGGTTACCTATGCTCCGGGCCTGATCGGTGCAGTGTTGGTCGGCGTGAATTTTGCAAAGGCTGCAGCTATGGCGTTGGGAAAGCCGTTGATCCCCGTCCACCATATCCGTGGGCATATTGCGGCGAATTATCTGGCATTTGCGGATCTGGAGCCGCCCTTTCTGTGCTTGGTAGTCTCCGGCGGTCATACCATGATCGTGGAGGTAGCGGATTATACCGAGATGCGGATTCTTGGGACAACTCTGGATGATGCGGCCGGTGAATGCTTTGACAAGGTAGGCAGAGTGCTTGGCATGCCCTATCCGGGCGGAGCGGCGATGGATCGCGCGGCACAAAAGGGAGACGACACCAAATATCCGATGCCTCGGCCCAAGCCGGGTGAAAACCCCTATGACATGAGTTTTTCCGGCTTGAAAACAGCGGCGCTGAATACCATTCATCATGCCCAGCAGCTGAATCAGGAAATCGATGTCAACAGTCTGAGTGCCAGTTTCACTGCTGCGGTTTCGGATATGCTTGTGCCGCGGGTGATTCAGGCGCTGCGGGAAACCGGTCACAGGAAGCTGGCGGTGGCCGGCGGCGTTGCAGCCAATTCCAGAATCAGGAAGGATATTCTGGATGCAGCTGAGAAGCTGGGGGTTCAGGTTTATCTGCCGCCGCTGAGTCTCTGCGGGGACAACGCAGCGATGATCGGTGCGCAGGGATACTATGAGTACATGGTGGGGAACACTGCCGGCATGGATCTGAATGCCTACGCGACTAAGTCTATTTTAGGAGAGACGTTATAAACAAAAATGCAGGAGATGGTTACCTCTCCTGCATTTTTTGCTGTTGAAATGTTATGAATTGATACGCCTGAGATGTTGGTTAAGTCTGCCGGAAAGAATGGACTATCAAATAAGGAGGCATTCGGCGTAAATATCCATAGTATGGAGCAATGGTGACGCTCGTCCTCAGATGTACTATTCTGGGTCGCTTACGACGGCTGCCCGCAGTGCAGAGATCTCATAAGCGGTGCGCTCGTACGCACCATCCTCGGTATATTTCGTGTATATCCGACTTTGCAGCCGCCCTTCGATCCGAATCCAGTCTCTGGTGTGGCAGGCTGCGCCAAGCTGTGCGGTCCGGCCCCATAGGATGCAGGGCAGGTAATCGGCTCGGTGAAATGCTCGTGGGACGGCCAGCATCACATCGCAGATCTCCCGCCCGAGTGGCGTCTGGCGATAGTTGGGTTCACGGCAGATGGGGCCTGCGATGGTAAGGTCATTGATGGGCTCGCCCTCCTCGGTGTGAAGCTCTGATGCAAAGACGAAAATCAACAGATGCCGTCCGGTATCGTCCGACCGGTTGTGAGAGCGTATCTGCCCCTCTACACGGAGCTTGCTTCCTCCGGTCAGATCCATCTGCTCCAGCACAGATAGGTCTGCGATGACGGGGAGCGTGTCCACAGCGCCGGACAGCCGCTGCACCTCAAGGTAGAATTTGTAGAATTTTCGTCCGTGATTTTCGTGGGAAAAGGTCGGCATTGCGGCCAAAGTGCCCCGAAGCGTGATTTGGTTTTTGAATTGTTCCATGGTGATCACCTCATGTTCAGATGTATGGAACAATCTATGCAGCAAAAGCGGAATCAGAACACAGAAAAGCCACCCCGTCGGGGTGGCTTTGGTTATTTGCGCTTGGCTTGTCTGGATCTCACACTGTTACGTGATGGCTTACCAATGGATTTTCCACCGGATGGCTTTCCTTTCCCGCCGGATTGCTTTGCATTTGGGGAAGATTGCTTTGCATTTCGAACAGGTTGACCGTTTTTCGATTTAACTGCACTCTTTTTGGGCGGGGGCGCGGTGTGGTACCCACCGGGCTTGGGTGCAGAGGCTCGAATCAGGCATTTTGGCCCGGTGCCGATCAGATCCTCCCGGTGTGCCTTGATCAGGGCCTCCCGAACCAGATAATAGTTTTTAGGATTCCGATACTGGATCAGCGCACGCTGCATTGCTTTTTCGTGGGGATCGGTGGGGACATAGACCTTTTCCATGGTTCTGGGGTCCAGACCTGTATAATACATCACCGTAGACAGGGTGGAGGGGGTCGGGTAAAAATCCTGAACCTGCTCCGGCATATAACCCATGTCTCTGGTGTATTCAGCCAATTCAATGGCCTCCTTCAAGGTAGAGCCGGGATGACTGGACATCAGATAGGGCACAAGATATTGGTTCATGCCATACTGCTTGTTCAGGGCGTAGTATTTGTCTACAAACTGATTGTAGACGGCATTTCTGGGTTTTCCCATCTTTGACAGCACGGCATCCGATACATGCTCCGGGGCCACCTTCAGCTGACCGGAGACGTGGTACTGCACCAATTCCCGGAAAAATGTGTCCTTGCGGTCTGCCATCAGATAATCAAAACGGATGCCGCTGCGCACAAATACCTTTTTGACCCGGGGGAGCTTGCGAAGCTTGCGCAGCAGTGCCACATAGTCAGAATGATCCGTGCGCAGGTTTTTACAGGGGGTGGGGTAAAGGCATTGCCGGTTGGGACATGCGCCTTTGGTAAGCTGCTTTTCGCAGGCGGGGTATCGGAAATTGGCAGTGGGGCCGCCTACGTCGTGGATATAGCCTTTAAAATCCGGCTCCTCCGTGATCTTCTGAGCCTCATCCAAAATGGATTCATGGGTTCTGGTCTGGATGATCCTGCCTTGATGGAAGGTCAGTGCGCAGAAGGAACAGGCACCAAAACAGCCACGGTTGCTGACAAGGCTGAATTTGACCTCCTCGATGGCAGGGATGCCACCGGCCTTTTGGTAGATGGGATGATAGGTGCGGCAGTAGGGGAGCGCGTAGACGGAATCCATTTCCTCGGTCGTAAGGGGCTTTTGAGGCGGATTCTGCACAACGTAATGACTGCCATACGGCTCTGCCAGACGCTTGGCAGTGAATGGGTCACAGTTTCCGTACTGAATGCGGAAGCTTTCGGCATATTTGCGTTTATTCGTCTTTAGCTCCTCATAGGAGGGCAGGATGACCGTGGGCAGAGATTCGTCCAGTTGGTCCATTCGGAACACGGTACCGTCGATATAGGTGATATCCCGTATGCTCATTCCGGAATTCAGAGCATCGGCAACCTCCACAATGCTTCGCTCCCCCATGCCATACAGCAGAAAATCGGCCTGAGAGTCCAGAAGGATGGATCGCTTCATGGATTCAGACCAGTAGTCATAGTGTCCAAGCCGACGCAGGCTGGCCTCGATGCCGCCGATGATGATGGGGACATCCTTATATACCTGACGAATCAGATTGCAGTAGACGATGGTGGCGTAGTCGGGGCGCTTGCCCATTACACCGCCGGGGGTGTAGGCATCTGTCTTTCGACGGTGCTTCGTGACAGAATAGTGATTGACCATCGAGTCCATGTTGCCGCCGGACACCAAAAAGCCCAGCCGGGGTTTTCCGTATATTTCGATGGACTTGCTGTTTTTCCAGTCCGGCTGAGAGATGATCCCAACATGGTAGCCTGCGCTTTCTAATACACGGCTGATGATCGCATGGCCGAAAGAATGATGATCTACGTATGCATCGCCGATGACATATACAAAATCGCACTGATCCCAGCCGCGATCAAGCATATCTTGTTTGCAAATCGGAAGAAAATCCATTTTGCTCCTCCTAAATGGTGATTATTTATAAAAGTATAACAGAAAAATGAAGAAAAAGAAAGAGGAAACAAATTTTGCAAAATAATGAAAAAAAGTGTTGACAAATGGAATGCAACATGGTACTATATCTAAGCAGTTCGCAAGGACGCAAACATGCGCGAGTGGTGGAATTGGTAGACTCGCTAGATTCAGGTTCTAGTGCTCACTCCGGGCATGCGGGTTCGACTCCCGCCTCGCGCACCAAAATAGACGATCTTCGGATCGTCTATTTTTTATATCTAACACTACGGCGTCCAAAGACGTTAAAGTCCCAATTCTGCCAGCTGGCAGGATTGGGACTTACTTTTTTGTATATCGGAGCCACCTGAATCGAAAAAGAGGTCAGTTCCTCTGGATTCGATGGCTGCACCGTCACGATGATCTTGTTCGGCATCCGTCAACGTGGGAAAGCGTTTTATCAGTGGTGTTATAGCAATTGAAATGTATTTTTTTCACAGGCCAGCACGCCTTCCTTGCGCAGTTTGCTGATCTCAGAGGACAGGCCACTGCGGTCTACCTCTAAATAGTCTGCCAAGGCCTGCCGGTCATAGGGGATGGAAAAGGAATTGCATCCGTGCAGCTTGGCCTGTGACAGCAGGTAGGTCATCAGCTTATCCCGTGTCGTTCGCTTAGACGTGATCTCGATCTTTTGGTCAAACACCAGATTGCGGTTTGCAACCAAGCGAAGCAGATTGAAAATGATCCGGCTGTGAAAGACACAGGCGTTGGTGCAGCTGGCAGTGATCCTGCGGCAATCGATCAGCAGACAGGTACAGTCCTCGTCCGCCACAATGCTGATGGGCAGTGCGGAAATACCGGCGCAGGCGTAGGTTTCTCCGAATACCTCTGCCGGACTGATGTGGGCAACGATGCTGCGATTTCCGTAGTAATCTTCGCGTACAAGCCGCACGGAGCCCGTCAGAACGATGCCGACATAGGTCGCTGTATCACCCTCGTGGAAGATGGCCTGCCCCTTTACGGCGGTGGTTTTTTTTTCGCCCCCAGGCATCCCAGCATCGAGCAGAGGTCCGACGGATCGATCCCATCAAATAGGGGGCATTTTTCTATGATGGAGTAAAAATCGTCCATGAAAAATCCTTTCTGTTGAATTTTCAACATACTTTTTTGGTTCAGTATAGTATGCTCTGACCATAAAGTCAAGGAGGGATATCTATGATTCGAAAAATCATTGTGATAGACGAGGAAAAATGCAACGGCTGCGGACTGTGTGCCAAGGCATGCCATGAGGGGGCCATCGGCATGATCAACGGCAAGGCTAAGCTCCTGCGTGAGGACTATTGTGACGGTTTGGGAGACTGTCTGCCTGCATGTCCCGTGAATGCGATTTCCTTTGAGGAGCGGGAGGCTCCGGCCTATAATGAAGCGGCTGTTCTGGCGGCCAAGAAAGCAAAGTCGCAGCCGGCCGGATGCAGCTGTCCCGGAACGATCAGCCGGACCGTATCACATACGGCGGCCTATACCGGAGATGTATCCAATCAGCTTCAGAATTTCCCGGTTCAGATCAAGCTGGCGGCTGTGAATGCACCCTTCTTCCACGGGGCCGATCTGCTGATCGCAGCAGACTGCACCGCCTATGCCTATGGGAATTTTCATAGTCGTTTTATGAAAAATAAGGTGACGCTGATCGGCTGCCCCAAGCTTGACGCAGTGGATTATGCGGATAAGCTGACTCATATTATTGCAGAAAATGATATCAAGAGCGTCACTGTGGTCCGGATGGAGGTACCGTGCTGTGGCGGCTTGAGTCAGGCGGTCCAGACGGCATTGAAAAACAGCGGGAAGTTTATTCCTTGGCACATCGTCACGGTCAGTACGGACGGCGTTATCCTAGAATAATGTGTGATTCGCTCTAAATTACCATTTCATTGTTGAAATGAAGCGCAATCTGATGGAATACGCCCTCTCAAATTCTGTGGTTTGAGAGGGCGTATTTTGGGCATAGAAAAAGAGCAGCGCAAGTGCCTGATGACTAGCCCCAGGCGGTGACGTCCGAAACGAGCTTGCGTCTGCTCTTTTTTCAATCTAACACAAAGATGCATAAAAGTCAAGGGGGAGGCATTTCTGGACAGTCATCTACAAGGTTCTCAATCGGCGAGGCAAATCAGCAGGAGTAGATGAAGAGTGTTTATCCGTGGGATGATTTTGCTGAACAAATAAAGACTTCCACAGAAAAGGGAAGCCTGATTACGGCAAATAAAAACAAGGCTGAACAAATGCCAGCCACCATAGGAATCCAACCTTCCGAGGTGTCACACATCATCAGCCTTGCTAGGGACAGAGTATCACAGAAAGGATCAGATGTCAAGTCGAGGTTCTCTATCAGTGAAATCAATCAGCAGGAGTAGATGAATGGAAGCAGCTCTTAATATATCTGGATTACTATACCGCAAATCAGATAAAGAGTGTTTATCCGTGGGATGATTTTGCTGAACAAATAAAGACTTCCACAGAAAAGGGAAGCCTGATTACGGCAAATAAAAACAAGGCTGAACAAATGCCAGCCACCATAGGAATCCAACCTTCCGAGGTGTCACACATCATCAGCCTTGCTAGGGACAGAGTATCACAGAAAGGGTCAGATGTCAAGCCGAGGTTCTCTATCAGTGAAATCAATCAGCAGGAGAAGGAGCAGCACAGGATAAGAGACAAGGACCGCTCTTCGGCTGCTATTGACTCTTGGGACGGGATGTCTGCAAAGACGTTTGTGGTTGGAAATACTTCTAAGCCTTTACGAGCAATTGGAATTAAGGATCGGAAGATAATTTGGCACAGCGGAAAGATTTCAAAAATCTTACAGAAGCATTCAGGGACGATTTAGAAATTATCAAGTATGCCCCGAATTCTTGAGAATCCCAGTATCATTGTACAATCACAGAACAGTCCCAGCAGACTTGCGATTTTCGGAGAAGTCACAGATAGAAACGGGGCCCCTGTTACTACGATTCTGGAACTGATGCCAACCAATAAGGGCGGCCAGGTACTGAACATAATTGCCAGTGCCTATGGAAAGACGAGCAATCCTGCACAGTTTATTGAAAACAGCGGACTCGTCTACCTCGATCCAAATAAAAATAGAACCAAAAGCTGGCTGCAGGGCCTCGGGCTCCAATTGCCCTCAGATACAACCGCTTTTGGTTCTGTAGGCAGTGTAACATGCCATGGCGATGAAGTCAAGGTCGTTAGCGTGCCATACAAACAGTATATGTATGGAGAAAACATTGATTCCCAAATTTCTAAAAAATACGCGTAGTTGGTTTGGAACCTACGAATTTAAATAAAAAAGAAGAATCCTCAAAGGCCGCCGCTATAGGCAATACTGCCACAAGCGTCATCAATGAGGATTCTTCCAGTGATAGTATAACAGGAGAGACTGTACCTGTCAAGCCGAAGTTCTCTATCAGCGAAAATGCAGAGGCTGAGGATGGAGCGGCACGCACGGAATTGCCGACAGCGGAGAATGATATTGACCTCGCTGATCGACTGCCTGCAAAGGCTTCTGACTACAGCGGACACTGCTGGCAAAGATCAGCGGCATCACCTCCGGCGTGGATGAAAACCACTTTGCACCCGATGCACCCTGCACGAGGACCTAGATGGTCATGTTCCTGTACAAGAAGTAAGCAGTAAACAGAATCCCTCCTCCTCGGCGATAGCCGGAGAGGGGGGCGTTTTTGCTTTTTGGTAGATTTTTCATTACAATTTTCGTTACAATTTTGAGTCCAGACAATGAAAAACAATCTCGTTAGAAAGAAAAAATGCACAAAAACAGCTACGATGTTCATGCAAATTCAGGATAAGATTTGTTAAAGGTAGTAAAAAGCCAGTCAGACAAAACATCTGACTGGCTTTTTGTGGTCGGAGTATCGGGATTCGAACCCGAGGCCTCTTGGACCCGAACCAAGCGCGATACCAAACTTCGCCATACCCCGTTAGCTTGTATATTATAATGAATATTCTTAAAAATGTCAAGAGTCATCCGCTATATTCTGGCATACAACTTTATGGGTATTTTACATCTGTGGAATCATATGCTGTTTTGAAGGAGGGAGCGCAATGGCCTATCAAATCCGTTACGGCCCCAAGCAGCCCCGCAGGATGCGCTTGTCATGGGTACGGTGGGGAGTGGCATTGACACTGGGGGTGATCCTGCTGGTTGGTTCTATATTATCCCAGAGGATGAATGCCCGGATACAGACGTGGTTTGCACCGGAACAACTGCGCAGGGATGAAGCCGCCCTACAGCAGATGGCAGAACAGATTTCGGTTGGTGAGGGATGGTATGCATCAGCGGTGGCGTATTGCAAGGAAATCATGGTACTTTCCGAAAATCGAGATTGACTACGGATTTTACCTGTTCATGGCGATGTATCTTTTTCTGGTGCCGATCCAGTGGGTCACGGCATCGGCAGTGGCAGCGCTGATCCACGAAATGGGGCATCTGATCGCATTGTGGATGTGGGATATCAGGGTGTGGAAGGTGCAAATCGGTGTATTCGGTGCGAAAATTGAGACAGAACCCTTACAGGCGCGGCAGGAGCTTGTCTGTTCCTTGGCAGGTCCCCTGGTGGGACTGCTCGCGTGCCTGTTTGGACGATGGTTTCCCAGACTTGCCATCTGGGCGGCGGGGCAGTCTTTGTTCAATTTGATGCCAATATATCCCTTGGATGGGGGTCGGGCAGTAAAATCTGCAATAGAATTATGGAGAAAACGTGAATATTTGGAAAAATCAGTTGCAAATAGATCTTCTTCGGGGTACAATAATCCCAATTGAGAAAAATGAGGTAAGATATATTGACTGATTTGTTGAACAGGATTCTTCCCACGGTGCAAAAGCCTGCCCGATATACTGGAGGAGAATTTAACGAAATCCAAAAGGACCCTCAGCAGGTGCGCGTGAATGTTGCGTTCTGCTTCCCGGATACCTATGAGATCGGCATGTCCAATGTGGGCATGCGCATCCTGTACGGTGTGATGAACGAAATGGAGGGTGTTTGGTGTCAGCGCGTGTTTGCACCTTGGGGTGACATGGAGGACGCAATGCGTCAGCATGATCTGCCCCTGTGGGCATTGGAGAGTCAGAAGCCGGTAAAGGACTTTGATGTCATTGCATTTACCGTGGGCTACGAAATGAGCTACACGAACATTCTGAATATGCTGAATCTTGCCGGTGTTCCCCTGCATGCCAAGGATCGCCATGGTTTGGAGAATATGGTGTACGCCGGCGGCGTATGTACCTTTAATCCGGAGCCTCTGGCGCCGTTTATGGATTTCTTTTCTCTGGGTGAGGGCGAAGAAAGCACTGTTGAAATTATCCGATTGTACGATCAGGCAAAGGCAGAGGGCTGGAAGAAGCCGGAATTTTTGGAGGCAGTTTCAAAAATTCCCGGTGTCTATGTTCCCAGCTTTTATGAGCATACCTATAATCCTGACGGGACATTGAAGGAGATCATTCCTGCAAATGGAGCCCCGAGAAAAATCACAAAGCGCATCGTTCAGGATCTGGACAATGCCTATTTTCCCACCAAGATGATCGTGCCGTCCACAGAAATCGTCCACGACAGAGCCAATCTGGAGCTGTTCCGTGGCTGTATCCGTGGCTGCCGGTTTTGTCAGGCAGGGTTTTCCTGCCGCCCTGTTCGGAAAAAGAGCCCTGAGGTCCTGTACCGACAGGCAGTGGAGTGCCTGCAGGATTCCGGAGCAAGCGAGATCACGCTGTCAAGTCTCTCTACGTCCGATTATCGCGGCCTGAAGGAACTGACGGATCAGATGATCCCTTACTGTGAGCAGAACAAGGTGAATCTTTCCGTTCCCTCTCTCCGTGCCGATAATTTCAGCAGAGAGTTGATGGAAAAGCTGCAGACGGTCAGAAAGACCGGTCTGACCTTCGCTCCGGAGGCCGGAACCCAGCGCCTGCGTGACGTGATCAACAAGAATCTGACAGAGGATGAGATCCTCGGTACGTGTGCAAATGCCTTCTCCGGCGGATGGAGCAGCGTGAAGCTGTATTTCATGCTCGGTCTGCCCACTGAGACAGATGAGGACGTACTGGGCATTGCAGATCTGGTCTGGAAGGTCATCAAAACATGGAAAGAATGCGCCACCAACAAAAAGCGGGGGCTTCGTGTCCACGTTGCGACAGCATTCTTTGTGCCAAAGCCCCATACCCCGTTCCAGTGGGAGTCGCAGATCACCACAGAGGAATATCTGAGACGGTGCCGTCTGCTCAAGGAGCATTTTTATTCCAAGTCCATCACCTATAACTACCATACCCCGGATGTAAGCCGGCTGGAATCAGTCATGGCCCGGGGAGACCGTCGGATCGCGCCGGTCATTGAGGAAGCGGTGCGTTTGGGTGCAAAGCTGGACGGTTGGGATGAATACTTTAACAACGATATTTGGATGCAGGCCTTTGACAGCTGCGGTGTTGACATGGACTTTTATACCACCCGTGGCTATCAGGAGGACGAGCTGTTTGCGTGGGACCCCATTGATGTGGGTGTGACCAAGAAATTCCTGCTCAGAGAGCGTCATGTCGCCTATGAATCCAAAATCACGCCGGACTGCCGACACAGCTGCTCCGGCTGCGGGGCGAACTGCCTGTTGGAAGGGGGCGAATGCGATGAATAGGATCTTGTTTGAAAAGACCGGAAGAGGCGTTTGGATCTCCCATCTGGATCTGATGAGACTGTTTCAAAGGACCTTTAAGCGCGGCGGGATGAACCTGAAGCACACCCAAGGCTTCAATCCCAGAGCGATGGTATCCATCGCACTGCCCCTGAGCGTGGGCGTGGAAAGCCGATGCGAGATTCTTGATTTTGAGTTGGTGGATCAGCAGCTGCCTTTCGCTGAGATCAAAGAGCGGTTGAATCGGACCATGCCGGACGGTGTTCGGGTATTGGAGGTTTATGACAGCCCGAAGAAGATCAAGGAGCTGACCCATCTGGACTGCACCCTGACTCTGGAGTATGATAACGGCGTCGGACATGATGCAGTTGCTAAGATCAAGGAGCTGTTCTCACAGGAAGAGGTTCTGGTGACGAAAAAAAGTAAAAACGGCCCCACGGAGCAGAATATCATCCCCATGATTCAGACCATGGAGGTGGAGCAGATCAGCCAGCAGGAGATCGAGATCCGGGCACGGATCTGTGCGCAGAACCCGAGTCTGAATCCGAGCCAGATCGTTGCGGCGATCGAAGGATACTGCGACGATGCAAAGCCGAATTTTTCTCATATTCGCCGAGAAGAGGTAAGAACCTGTGACGGCGGAGTATTTCGATAACTAGAATAGGAGTATTATATACTATGGAAAAGAAAATATATGAACTGGAAGAGTGCCCCAACTGCAGGGGCGGCGGAATGATCCATCACGAGGGTGGCTGGTGCGTGTACGTTGAGTGCATGGATTGCGGTGCGCACACGGTCTACACGGAGTATTCCAACGAAGAAGAGAAGGAAGAGGCTACCGGCAAGGTGGTCACCCTGTGGAACTTAGGAAAGGTTATCCGTATCGAGCCCGGCCAATAATAAGCAAGGAGGAAATATAGATGAAAGCACAGAGACTGGCAGGGCTGGAACCCGCCTGTGTATTTGGTTATTTTGAAAAGCTTTGCTCCATTCCCCATGGCTCAGGCAATACCAAGATGATCAGTGACTATCTGGTTTCCTTTGCCAAGGAGCATGGACTGCGATATGTTCAGGATGAACTGAACAATGTCATCATTTTTCATGATGGAACTGCGGGATACGAGGACCATGAGCCTGTGATCCTTCAGGGACACATGGATATGGTGTGCGAAAAGGATGCGGATTGTCCCATCGACTTTGGGACAGACGGCTTGGACGTGACCCACGACGATACCTATGTATTTGCCAAAGGTACCACACTGGGCGGCGATGACGGAATCGCTCTGGCGTACTGCCTGGCACTGCTGGCCGATCCCGGCATTCCCCATCCGCCTCTTGAGGTCATTATCACCGTGGATGAAGAAACGGGAATGTACGGCGCTGCGGGTATCGATCTTTCGATGCTCAAGGGCAGAAAAATGATCAACATCGACTCTGAGGATGAGGGGATCTTTACGGTTTCCTGCGCCGGCGGAGCCCGTGCAAGCATTCAGCTGCCTATTTCCCGTCATGCGGTATATGGCCCCTGCATCAAGCTGACGGTGGATCATTTGCAGGGCGGTCACTCCGGCGTTGAGATCGACAAGAACCGTGCCAATGCCAATAAGGTCATGGGAATGTTCTTGGATGAGATCAAAAAGCGGATGCCCCTGTGCCTGACGGCGATCTCCGGCGGTACCAAGGATAATGCTATCACCCGCTCCTGCACGGCCAGTGTGGTTGCCATGGGCATGGATATCGAGCAGATCAATGATATCGCCCTGCAAATGCAGGAGAAGGTCCGTGCAGAATATGCAGAACCCGACGCAGTAGTCACTGCGGATAATATCGACGCACTGGGCGGAAATGCCCTCTCTACTCAGGATACGGACAAGATCATCGGCTTGCTTTGCGCTGCACCCAATGCGATCCAGAGCATGTGCGCAGATATGCCGGAGCTGGTACAGACCAGTCTGAATATGGGGATTGTCAAGATGGACAACGACCATTTCAAGATGACCTTTGCCGTCCGCTCCAGTGTGAATCAGGAAAAGGCGGAGCTTCTGAAGAAGCTTTCGGATCTGGCGGAGCTTTACGGAGCGGAATATTCCAGCACCGGGGATTACCCTGCGTGGGAGTATCAGCCGGAGTCTGAGCTGCGTGATACCATGGTTGCGGAATATGAAAAGATGTTCGGCGTCAAGCCTCAGGTGGTGGGGATCCATGCAGGTCTGGAGTGCGGCTTGTTTGGCGAAAAAATCAAAAATCTCGATGCGATCTCTATGGGACCTCAGATGCACGATGCACATACCAGCCGTGAACGGTTGGAAATTGAATCTACCCGCAAAATGTGGGAGTTCCTGCTGGCTGTGCTGAAAGCAATGTAAACGAAAACGCCTGCTGTCATTTAAGACGGCAGGCGTTCTTTGGGCTTCAGGAGATTTTTCAGCCATATCAGATCCTCCGGAGAGATCACTCCGAAAAAGTAGCACAGACAAAAGAATAATCCGGAAAAAGCAGCGATCCTTCGGAAAACACCGTGAAAGGCATTGGCACCCCACACGGCAATCAGGCAGGCAGACAGCGCAAAGCTCGGATAATAGAAATTGGCGCGGACCTCTCCGATTTTCAGCAATCGGCGATAGCTCAGGGCGAAATTGAGGGCGTGGGTGATCAGAAAGCTGACAAAATAGCCGTTCATTCCGTAGGCCGGAAGCAGAAAAAACAGCAGTATGATGTCCAAAGCGTTTGAGATGATATTGTACCGCACACAGTATCGCTGCTGGCCCAGACCCTTTGTCATTCCGTCGACGATGATATCGCAGTAGAGCATCGGTACAAGGATGGAAAACATGCGCAAATGCCGTGCCACATCGACACTGGGGTAGAGCCATTGACATAAGGCATCGGATATCAAAAACAGACAGCCGCCGCAGACCAAACCGTAAAGGACCGTGACACGGAGGTTTCGATGCATCAGGTAGCGGATTCGTTCCCAACTGCCAACTGCGTTGCAACGGGCAAGCTCAGGGATCAATATTTCCACCAGAGAAAACAGAATTGCTGCCGGGAGCATCATGACAGGAAATACCATGCCGGCAACAATGCCAAAGGTGGCAAGGGGATCGGACACAAAGGGATAAAGGGCCAGCCGCTTGGGGACCATCAGATGCTCCAGTGAGGATATGCCGGCTTTCAAATCATCTGCCAAGGCTAATGGGGCCGCAGTCGTTACGATCCGTTTTCTGACAGCGGTCCTGTCCAGTTGTCTGGGCATGGAGCGCCTATGGAGCCATAGCAGCCCCCCGAGGGTGAGGACACTTCCGCAGCAGCTGCCGAACACCACGGCCTGACAGGCCTTTGCGGTATCTCCTGCCGGAATGCGCATGAGAAGGAATACGGTGATCGTCATGCAGCTCAGCTGTTCGGCAACCTCAATTGCCGCCAGTGTTGCGATTTTGTTTGCGGCGATAAAATAACCGCTCATCAGGCCGCACAGGCAGATGATGGGAACAAAGGCGGCGAAGGTGCGCAGGGCGGGCAGCGCGTCCATATCTCCGATCCAATTCTGTGCAATGTACCCTGAGCAGGAGTAAAGGCTCAGGGCCACTGTGCCGGAGCAGAGGATGCTGTATGTAAAGCAGCCGCACAGAAGATGGTGGATGGTGCTGTTTTCTTTCCGCCCTAGCTGCTCGGCGGTGAGATACATGGTCGTGGTGCGAATACCGGCAACACCGATTGTGACGGCAAGACCGGTGATTGAAATAATCAGGTGCAGCAGGCCGATTCCGGCCGCCCCGATGGCGGTGGATAGATAGACCTGAAACGAAGTGGAAAAAAGACGCAGCAGCAGATTAACAGCAGTCAGCAAAAATGTGCCGTAGACGATAGGCAGCCTTCTGGACATGGACAATCCCCCCTTGTCCATTGTATTCAGGACAGGAGGGGATTATGACTTATATTTTATTTATTTCCGTGCAGTGGATGGCAAGGGGACATTGACTGCACTTTGGGCTTCTGGCGGTGCAGATTTCCCGACCGAACAGAACGATCCGGTGACAAAAATCGGAGCTTTCCTCCGGCGGCAGGATTGCGCGCAGCTGCCGCTCCACCTTCTCGGGGTCTTTTCCGCTTGACAGCCCCAAGCGCCCGCAGATCCGAATGCAGTGGGTGTCACATACAACACTGCCGGGCTCGGCATACAGATCTCCGAGCAGGAGATTGGCGGTCTTACGGCCGACACCGGGCAGTCGGAGCAATTCCTCCATGGTTGCCGGAACCTTTCCGTTGTAGTCGGTCAGAAGCATCTGACATGCCAGCACGATGTCTCTGGCCTTGTGCTTGTAAAAGCCACAGGTACGGACATAGTTTTCGACATCCGGGATACTGGCCGATGCCATGGCTTCAAGGGTGGGGTATGCGGCGAACAATGCCGGCGTGACAAGGTTGACTCTTGCATCGGTGCATTGAGCAGAGAGTCTGACTGCGATCATCAGCTCGTAGTCGGTGGTGTAGTGCAGGGCGCAGAGTGCGTCCGGGTATTTATCCTTCAGGATCTCGATGATGGAGAGAACTTTTTCGTGCATATGCATCCTCCTCTTTTTTCGACATTTTATCACATGATGGACAAGAATGAAAGCATAAAATAAAAACTCGGTTGCCAATGACGCACATTTGTGCTATAATGAGACAAATTTTGAAGGAGGCGGATTGGATGTATCAGCCACTGGCGGATTTGCTCCGCCCAACCACGTTGGACGATGTTTTTGGTCAGGACCATATTCTGGGCGAGGGGGCGATCCTGCGCCGTCTGATCGATTCGGGCAAGGTGCCGAACATGATTTTCTACGGCCCCTCCGGCACGGGCAAAACAACAGTTGCCAATATTATCGCCAAGCAGACCCGGCGCAAATTATTCAAGCTGAATGCCACCACGGCATCCACCGGGGATATCAAGGAGATCGTCGCACAGTTAGATACATTTTTGGCCCCGGATGGGGTGCTGCTGTATCTCGACGAGATCCAGTCCTTTAATAAAAAACAGCAGCAATCACTATTGGAGTTCATTGAGAACGGGAAAATCACGCTGATTGCATCCACTACCGAAAATCCCTACTTCTACGTATTCAACGCCATCCTGAGCCGTTCGACTGTGTTTGAATTTAAGCAGATCGATGCCGTCGCTGCCCTGAGTGCAGTGAAGCGTGGGGTGCGATTTATGGAAGAACGCACGGGCCTGACTGCTCAGGCCGAGGAGGGCGCACTGGAATATGTTGCCGGAGCCTGCGGCGGCGACCTGCGCAAGGCAATCAACGCAGTGGAGGTGCTGTTCTCGGCGGGGGTCCCCGAGGGAGGGCAGCTTCGGCTGACACTGGCCGATGCGGAGGCTGTCACACAAAAAAGTGCCCTCAGAGCAGATCGGGAGGGGGACAACTACTATGACCTGCTTTCGGCGCTGCAAAAATCCATTCGGGGTTCAGATCCGGATGCCGCAGTTCACTATCTGGCAAGACTGCTTGAGGCCGGTCAGATGCAGGCCGCATGCAGGCGGCTGATGGTGATCGCCTGTGAGGACGTCGGCCTTGCCTATCCTCAGATCATCCCCATCGTCAAGGCATGTGTGGACGCAGCGCTGATGCTTGGGATGCCGGAGGCAAGGATACCACTTGCCGATGCGGCTGTGCTGATGGCAACGTCTCCGAAATCCAATTCGGCATATTTGGCGATCAATTCTGCCGGATCGGATGTGCGAAAGGGCAAAGGTCTGGGCTTCCCCAGACAGCTGCAGAATGTCCACGCCGATACCTACACTCAGGAGCGCAGTCAGGGCTACCGATACCCCCATGACTACCCCAATCACTGGGTGAAGCAGCAATATCTGCCGGATGATCTGGTGGGGCAGACCTACTATACCTACGGTGCCAACAAGCTGGAGCAGGCTGCAAAGAACTATTGGGATCTGATCAAGGGAGGGGAACGGTGAGATGGATGTACGAGTGGGTGACATACTGACGATGAAAAAGCCGCACCCCTGCGGTGAGAAAAACTGGTTGGTGCTGAGAACGGGAGCAGACTTTCGGATCAGATGCTTGGGATGCGGTCATGAACTGATGCAGCCCCGGCATAAGATCGAAAAAAATATTCGTTCCGTCCGGCGCGATGAAGAACCGAAAACCTGACACATTGAAACGGCAGATGCAGTATGCACCTGCCGTTTTTTCTGTTCTGAGGGAGGCATGGGGACCTTTGTGGAAGTAAAGCATGGACATTGCGGTGAATCCATAAATAGGTTGCGACTGCATTTTTGGATTACAGCAGATATACTTTTGCCATGCTGATTGGAAGGGGGCAGGGAAGCGTGGTTGTATATTTGGATGGCGTAATGGGACTGAATTTTCTTGTAGACTGGATGCTTCTGCTGGGGGTGAACCGAATGTCCGGTTATCCGCCCGGAGTGGGACGGGCAGCGGCTGCTGCGGTGTTTGGCAGCGGATATTCAGGGCTGTGCCTGCTGCCGGGGTTTGCGTTTTTGGCCTCATCTGTGTGGCGCGCGGTGAGTCTGGGGCTGATCAGTGTGGCTGCCTTTGGGCTGAACCGCAGTGCGGTGACCCGTGGGACGCTGTTCGTGCTGCTGAGCATGGCTCTGGGTGGTCTGGCGCTGAGTGTCAATGCCGGGGATTTTCTGGGCTTGGTCATCAGTGCGGCGGCATTGGCCATGCTTTGCCGTGTGGGCTTTCAGGGGCAGGTGGTCGGACGGAAGCTGATACCGGTATCTCTGGTGCATCATGGCAGATCTGCTTCTTTTCTTGCGCTGCGGGATACCGGAAACACCCTCCGGGACCCGGTCAGTGGGGAGCCGGTGCTGATTGCGGGACCGACAGTGGCGGAGCGCCTTTTGGGGATTCGGCAGGATCAGCTTCAAGATCCCATTAAAACAATGGCAGACTGCCATATACCGGGGCTCAGACTCATCCCGTATCATTCAGTGGGCAAAACGGGGGGATTTTTACTGGCTGTCAGATGTGAGCAGGCAGATGTAAATGGGAATAAGGGAAGGAAACTGGTGGCCTTTGCCCCGGAGCAGTTTTCTGACAGGGCATATGACGGATTAAGCGGAGGGGTATGATGGGAAAAATCATGGATCTACTGGAGTTTCTTGGGCTGATCAGACGCAATGAAGGTGTGTTCTATATCGGTGGAAGTGATATCCTTCCTCCGCCGCTGAAGGGAGAGGACGAGCAGCAGGCACTGGAGTCACTGGAAAACGGGGACGAGGAGGCAAAGCAGCTTCTGATCGAGCATAACCTCCGACTGGTCGTATATATTGCCAGACGGTTTGAAAATACGGGGGTCAACCTTGAGGACCTGATATCCATTGGGACGATTGGCTTGATCAAGGCGATCGGAACGTATCGCCGAGATAAGAATATCAAGCTGGCGACCTACGCTTCACGGTGCATTGAAAACGAGATTCTGATGCATATACGTAAAATCGCAAACCAGAGGACAGAGGTTTCCTTCGAGGAGCCGATCAATATGGACGGAGAGGGCAATGAGCTGCTGCTTTCGGATATCTTGGGTACGGACGAGGATATCGTGTGCCGTCCTCTGGAGGAGGATGTGGATCTTAGGCTGCTTCGAGAGGCACTGAATCATCTGCCGAAACGAGAAAAAGAGATCGTTGCGATGCGCTACGGACTGGAGGGGCACAAGGAACTGACCCAGAAGGAGGTAGCGCAAAAAATGGGGATCTCGCAGTCATATATTTCCAGATTGGAAAAACGGATCATGCTCAGACTGCGCAAGGAGCTGCTGCGCCAGACCAGCTGTGCATAGAATTTACTTGCAATTATCTCGAAAAAGTGCTATAATTGGGGAAAAAGTATATCGATATGCAAAGGAGGATACTAGGTATTATGGTTGAACGTAAAGAAGTTTCGAAGTCTGTACTGAAGAGATTGCCAGGATATTTGACATATCTGAAAAATATGCCCGAGGATGCACCGATTCATATTTCTGCAACAGCGCTTGCCAATGCACTGGGGATGGGAGAGGTTCAGGTCCGAAAGGATCTGGCGTTGGTGTCTGACGGCGGCCGTCCCAAGATCGGCTACCTTCGTGAGAGCCTGATTGACGACATCGAGCAGTTTTTGGGCTATGACAATACCACGGATGCGGTTTTGGTCGGTGCCGGAAAACTGGGACGTGCGCTTTTGGGATACGAAGGATTTGAGGAATACGGACTGAATATCCTTGCTGCCTTTGATGCAGATGAGGCAAAGATCGGTGACGATGAGTCCGGCAAGCCTGTGTATGCACTGGAAAAGCTGCCTGCCTTCTGCAAGAGCCACAAGATTTTGATGGGAATCATTACGGTCCCCGGGAATCGGGCTCAGGAGGTGTGCGATCTGATGATTGCCAATGGCATCAAGGGCATCTGGAATTTTGCTCCGGCCCATTTGGAGGCTCCTGCAAATATCCTGATCCAGACCCAGAATATGGCCACATCTCTTGCGGTGCTGAGTATGCATCTGCAAGCACAGATGAAATCGAAGGATTAACAAAAAATGCACAGCTTCTTGCTGTGCATTTTTTATTAGGAGACGGCTCCCTGAGTAGGGAGCCGCTTTTGTTTACAGGGTATCAATGGCATGCTGCACACGTGCGACAGTTCTGTCATAACCCAAAATTTGGGTCACCGTATACAGGTCGGGAGAGTTGGTTTTTCCGGTGATCGCCAGACGGATCATGGTGGATACATCAGCAACGGTCCCGGGGAAGGCGCTGGGATCTGCCTTGTAGGCCTTCATATCCGTGGTGAAGCCGATTTCCTCGGTGATGGCTTTTACCTTATTGAACCAAGTGTTGGAGTCATCCTGAAAATCGTATCCTGAAAGGTATTTTTCCAAAACGTTCTTCACAACAGAGGTGGGGAACTTTTCGTCAAATACGGGATCTTGCAGATAAGTGTCGTAGAAAAATCCCATATAGGGCTTTGCTTCTTTCCATGTAGCCAAATCCTTGCGGGGCTTCTTTCCGCCGCGGCCGATGGCAAGGATAGACTTTGCATAGTCCGGGTCAGACTTCAGCTCCTTTGCAAATTCGGGATCGAATTCCTCGGCATACTCCACCAAAAGTGTATAGACAAGCTCGGCATCCATTTTCGCAATTTCGTTTTTGGACACATCGCAGAGCTTTGCGTAGTCAAACAAATTGCCTGCCGGGTTCAGCTTTTTCGGCGAGAATTTGAAATCCGTGGAGGGGGCTGTGGGATTTGCGCGCCGCCAGTCCTCGTAGTTGGAGTTTAGCAGTGTCATGATATATTCATACACAGCCTCAACAGGGAAGCCCTCTGCCTTATAGTAGGTCAATGCAAGCTCGGGATCCTTTCTTTTTGACAGCTTCCGCTTGGAGGTTCCGTCCATTTTCATCAGCGGTCCGATATGGACA
The DNA here is from genome assembly GCA_019418025.1 of Clostridiales bacterium. GTDB lineage: Bacteria > Bacillota > Clostridia > Oscillospirales > Oscillospiraceae > Faecousia. The sequence goes on from DYCR01000012.1 coordinate 24,688, forward strand.
TATTTGGGCAGCTTGAAGCCAAGAGCCTTGAACAGCTGAATGTGGAAAGGCAGCGTCGGGAGCCACTCGTCACCGCGGACAACATGAGTGGTGCGCATCAGGTGGTCATCAACGGCGTGTGCAAAGTGATAGGTCGGGATTCCGTCGGATTTCAGCAGAACGTGATCCACGTCGTTTTCGGTGATGGTCAATTCGCCCTTAACCAGATCATTGAATTTGAACTGATTGGAAATGCTGCCTGTGGAACGAAAACGCAGGACCCAAGGATTGCCGGCATCCAGCTGAGCCTGAATCTCTTCAAGGGAGCGGTCCCGCCACATGGCGTATTTTCCATAGTAGCCGGTGGTCTCTTTGTTTGCCTCCTGCTTTTCACGCATGGCGGTCAATTCTTCCTCGGTGCAGAAACAGGGGTATGCCATGCCGTCAAGGACAAGCTTTTTTGCATAAACGTGATAGATGTCTGCTCTCTGGCGCTGACGGTAAGGGCCGTATGCGCCGTTATCCCCGTCAATGGTTGCACCTTCATCAAATTGGATGCCATAGTGCTTCAGCGTGTCGATCAGGACCTCGACGGCACCGGGGACCTCGCGCTTTGCATCGGTATCCTCGACCCGCAGAAACAGGACGCCGCCGGACTGGTGGGCCATCCGCTCGGATGTAAGCCCCTGAACCAGATTGCCCAGATGGACAAAACCGGTGGGGGAGGGAGCCATGCGGGTGATCACGGCGCCTTCGGGAGCGTTCCGGACGGGGAAGCGCTGCTCCAGCTGCTCAGGAGTCTCGGTGGTATTTGGGAAAAGCAGATTAGCAAGTGTACATGTATCCATTTGCATTACCTCTATATAAAAATGTTTTTAGTATTATAACACAGATATGGGAATGAATCAATTGTAATGGTGCTGATTGCACCTATTTTTGGCAGAGTGTGTATCGATTTATAAGTAAAGCTTGCATTTTTCGCATGTTGTGGTATAATATTTTGGTTAATGACATCCAATCCTGTAAAATTTGTGGGAGAGAGAGGAATTGTTATGCAAGAAACAGTAGCAGTCAAAAAGCGTATGCTGTCCGGCATTCAGCCCAGTGGTGACCTGCATCTGGGCAACTATCTCGGGGCGATGAAGAACTGGATCGGCCTTGCGGACGAATTTGATTGTTTTTATTTTATGGCTGATATGCACACCATTACGGTCCGACAGACACCGGCGGATCTTCGCCGGCGAACTCTGGAGCAGATGGCGCAGTATATTGCCTGCGGTCTGGACCCGGAGAAAAATGTTCTGTTTGTCCAGAGTCATGTACATCAGCATGCTGAGCTTGCATGGGTATTGAATTGCTATACCATGTTCGGCGAACTGTCTCGGATGACACAATTCAAGGATAAATCCGCGAAAAATGCCGAAAATATCAATGGCGGTCTGTTCACATATCCGTCTCTAATGGCTGCCGATATCCTGCTGTATCAGGCGGATCTGGTCCCGGTGGGACACGACCAGAAGCAGCACTGTGAGCTGACCCGTGACATCGCCCAGCGTTTTAACGGCATTTACGGGAATGTCTTTAAGGTGCCTGAGCCGTATATCCCCAAGACAGGTGCGCGGATCATGAGCCTGAATGCGCCGGAATCCAAAATGTCCAAATCCATGCCGGATGGCTGTGTGTTTTTGATGGAAAAGCCGGAGGATATCCAGCGTAAGTTTAAGCGTGCAATCACCGACTCTGATACGGAAAACTGCGTGCGTTTCGATCCTGAGAATAAACCCGGGGTTGCAAACCTGATGAGCATTTACTCTGCAGTGACCGGAAGAACCTTTGAGCAGATCGAGACGGAGTTTTCAGGCTGCGGCTACGGTGCGTTCAAGCCTGCTGTGGGTGAGGCTGTTATTGAGACCCTGCGCCCCATCCGTGAGGAGGCGACCCGTCTGCTGGCAGACAAGGCGTATTTGGAAGGTGTCTGTCGGAGCGGTGCCGAAAAGGCGGGTTACGTTGCAGAGAAAACACTGCGGAAGGTTTATAAAAAGGTAGGATTCCTGCCTAGATAAAAAGACAAGAGGTATCTTATGATGTATTTGTTGAGGCTCCCGGCCATTTGGAGACTGGTCCTTGCATTGGGAGTGTCTACACTTATTTCGTTTTTATCCACTCCGGTTGTCAAAAAAATGGCTTATAAGGTCGGCGCGATCGATGTGCCGAAGGATGAACGAAGGATGCATGACCACCCAATTCCCAGAATGGGCGGTTTGGCAATTGCGTTGGCATTTTTGCTTACGGTATTTTTGTTTGCAGAAATAGACCACGAGATGCAGGGGATTCTGCTTGGTGCAATCATGATTCTGGTGCTGGGTATTGTCGACGACTGTCTGACTCTGCGAGCCATGCCCAAGTTTATCATTCAGATCGCAGCTGCGATCGTGGTCGTGGCCCATGGCTGCACGGTCCGTTATCTGACCAATCCGTTTTCAACGGTTCCCGGTGCGACACTGGATCTTGGATTTCTGGCTGCCCCGTTCACGGTGCTGTGGATCGTGACGATGACCAATGCGGTCAATTTCATCGATGGACTGGATGGTCTTGCAGTCGGTGTTTCCGGAATTTCCTGCCTGAGCATGTTGGTCATCGCACTGGTGGTATCGGAGCTGAATGTGGCGGTGATCATGGCGGCCCTTCTGGGGGCATGCGTCGGTTTTATTCCCTATAACTTCAATCCGGCAAAAATCTTTATGGGCGATACCGGTTCTACATTTTTAGGGTTCATCCTTGCAACCATGTCCATCCAAGGGCTGTTCAAGGTGTATGCCGTGGTGTCCTTTGTTGTCCCGTTTATCATTCTGGGAGTTCCGTTTTTTGACATTTGCTTTGCAATCGTTCGCAGATTGTGGCGGCATCAGAACCCAATGACGGCAGATCGCGGACATATCCATCATCGACTGATCGACATGGGCTTTTCTCAAAAGCAGAGTGTGGCGATCACCTATACGCTCACAGGCATCTTAGGGGTTGCGGCAGTTTTGCTGGCCAGCTCCGGCGGTGCCAAGAGTATGATCATCATCGGCACGATCATGGTGGTCAGTGTCCTTGGCTTCATGGTGATTTTCGGCCCAAAGCATGGGGCGGACTCAAAGGACAAGGATGGCAAGAAGAAAGAAAAAGTGAAATAAGTCTGAAGTCTGTAGTCCTGCGATCAGACAAACAGGCATATAAGAGATTGATACACGCAGTCGGCTGTCTGGATGAAAGACAGTCGACTGCGGTTTTTTATATATCAATGCAGCCCCCATGATGTGTGAACAGCCCCAGATTGTACGGACAGTACAATCTGGGGCTGTTTCCATTTGATGGCTTTATGCCGGATTACTCGATCACACGCTTGGCATCGAGGTATCGCTTTGCGTAGTAGGGTTCATCCAGATTGGAAATGATGACACCCGTAGATGGGGTGGATGCATGGATGATCTCGTTGTTTCCGATATAGATGCCGGCATGGCTGATGCCGGAGGGCTGGCCGTTTTCGGAGAAGAACACCAAATCGCCGGGGAGCAGATTGTTCCGGGAAACGGTCTTAGAGAGGCTGTTCCACTGGTTATCTGCACCAGGATTCAGGGTATAGCCGAAGTTTTTGTAAACGTAGTAGATGAAGCCGGAACAGTCAAAGCCGGTCTCGGGATCCTTGCCGCCGTAGACGTAGTCATAGCCAAGATACTGTTTTGCATAAGCAGCAACAGCTTCGCCTTTTTCCTTTGAGCTGTCCGAAGAGCCATCCCATGACGAAACAAACTGGTGGATCTTAAAGAAGATGCACAAAGCTTCCTGACAGACAATGTCATCGGTGGGATTCAGATACCCGTCAGAGTCACCTGCAAGCGCGCCGATGCTGATCAAAAGACGTGCAGGAGCTGCCGCATAACCGGCCAGCTTGCCGGAGTCATGGAATCTGGACAGGCTCACACTTTGATCGTCAGAATAATCATATCCGACAACATTCAAAAACTTTGCAGCAACCGTGAAGAAGTCCTGTCGGGTGATCGGATCGTTGGCTCCGAAAATTCCGTTTCCTTTTCCGCTGACCAGACCCAGACGATATGCATTCAGCACATCCAGATCATCGGTGTCGGTGAAGGGGTCCTCGGTGGGCTGTCCCAAGTCACTGTCTGACACCCCCATCAGCTGCTTATAGGCCAGCATCATGACCTTTGCCATATTGGTACGGGTGATGATGCCGTTCATGGGAGTGCTGCGGACCTCATCCGGGATGAGTCCCATGTCCGACATTTTATGCACGGAGTCAGATGCCCAGTCGGAAAGACCGATAAATCCGGAAGGATCAGGAGCGGGGACATCAGGTTTTTGGTCTGGCTCGGGAGGATCGATCGAGAGAGCGTAGGCGTTGTGGAACATGATGAGTGCTTCCTGTGCAGCGGTAGTATCCTGCCACGACAGGGCATTTCCTGTGCCTGCCACAAGCCCCAGACCGACAGCCAATTGGGTACGCTCATATGCCCAGTCGGGCAGGGAATCAGCATCGGTAAAGCGGGACAGGCTGGCCTTATCGCTGCTGCTCAGGGGATAGTCAGTCAAGTCGAGGAAGGTCACGACGATACAGAAAAATTCTGCACGGGTGAGGGAAGCGTCCGGGCGGAAGGTTCCGTCTCCGTTACCGGCGATCAGGCCGATGGAGTAGGCTTTTTCGACATCCGGGTCAGTGGTATCGGTGAAGGGGTGTGAGTCCGGAAGGGATACCTCATTTCCGGTGGCCTTGGTGTATGCCAGCATGGCAACCCGTGCCATGTCCAGTCGGCTGATATCCAGACTGAGATCGGCATCTGCCAGAGATTCGGGGATCAACCCCATGGAGTCCATGGCAGCAACCTTTTCGGCAGCCCAATCTGCCACACCGCTGTATGCATTGACCTTCGGTATTGCGGAAATGACCATCACGGAAACCAGTGCTGCTGATAATATTCGAGTCAGTTTGCTTTTCATTCTCTGCCCTCCATGGTAATATCCAAGCCGACCGGGCAGTGATCGGAACCAAGGATCTCGTTATAAATGGGAGTGACCTGAATTCGATCGGCGATTCGATCCGATACGAGGAAGTAATCGATACGCCATCCGGCGTTGTTCTTTCGTGCGTTGAAGCGGTAGCTCCACCAAGAGTATGCACCGGTTACATCGGGATGCAGGTGGCGGAAGGTGTCTGTGAAGCCGGAGGCGAGAAGCTTTGTAAAGCTGTCACGCTCTTCGTCGGAAAAACCGGCATTGCCCTTGTTGGATGCGGGGTTTTTCAAATCGATTTCCTGATGCGCCACATTCAGATCGCCGCAGATGATCACGGGTTTATGCTGATCCAGCTCCATGAGATAGGAGCGGAAGGCATCGTCCCATTGCAGCCGGTGGTCGATGCGGGCCAGACCCTGCTGCGCATTGGGCGTATAACAGGTAACCAAATAGAAATCAGGATATTCGGCGGTGATCAGGCGTCCTTCCGTGTCTAGCTCCGGTACGCCCACACCGTATGTAACGGACATAGGCTGTTCCTTTGTGAACAGAGCCGTTCCGGAATAGCCCTTTTTCTCAGCAGAATTCCAATACTGATGATAGCCGGGCAGGTCCAACTCGATCTGATCGGGCTGAAGCTTGGTTTCCTGCAAGCAGAAGCAGTCAGCATTGAGTGTCTCAAATACATCCATAAAGCCTTTTTGTACACAGGCTCTTAAACCATTTACGTTCCAAGAAATAAATCGCATAATAGCTCCTTCCATGAATTTTTCCTGTATTATATCAGATGATCGAATTTTTTTCAAGTGAAAAAAGTCAAAAAGTTACAAAGTGAAAACAAAAAATTTCTAAAAGTAACCCCGAAGAATTTCTTCTTCGGGGTTAAAGCTCAGGGGAGCCACTCTTGATTTGGTGTTGTTGGTAGGAAAAATTCAGCCAGATCACCCTGTGGGATCGTTCCGTTTACTGTGACATAGACCTGACTGATGTCGGGGAGTGCGCTCAGGGAGCATATCACGCTCCTGACGGCATTCTGGACCATATTTTGGTTGCTGATGAATGCACTGCTGAAATCGACGTAGCAGATCGAGCCGGAAACGGTTACAGAGTTTACAGTGGTGTTTTTTGGAATGGGGGATTCAAAGTCGTTGATCGCTTCATAATTGATCAGCGCAGAGATCACCATCTCGGCTTTGGAGCTGCCGGCAGTCTGACGGATTCTGGCAGGTACCTCGATCAGGTATTCGTTTATTCCGTTGATCAGATACAGCGATGCGTCGAATTCGTTGAGGCCGTTGCGCACCGGGCCGATAGCCCTGTGATCCCAAGCCATTGGCTCGGTGATGCTCAGTGATCGGTATTGCGTGACCAGATTGCCCTCTACATAAAATTGGACATACTCGATCTCCGGAAGCTGAGTCAGCGTGTTGACGACGCTCAGCAGGCTCAGACGCTGTGCCTGAGGGCTGCGCATTACTTTGTGGTCAAATTCTGAGGAGAAGTTGATCTTACAGATTTTGTTCTCGATGGAGGCACCCAAAAGCCGTGTCCCCTCCGGAAGGGGTGAGAGCAGCTCGGAATTTTTCGGTGGATTTTGCAGCTGATAGATCAGATGCTCCACAAGGTCGATATCCTCGGCGAGATTGACCGAGATCTCCTGCCCCACCAGATACCGCCGCTGGGCGTCGGAATAATAGACCATTACATCGGAGGTCAGCCGCTCCAACGCATCATCCACCAGCTGCATGCCGTTTTTAGATATGGTGATGGAATGCTCTCCGTTGAGCAGGGCGTTGCGTGTCTGGAAGTTGACCCTCTGGATGGGAAACAGCTCGGTGACGGTTTTTGTGAGGGCTGCGCATGCTATGGTCAAATCAACACCGGTCAGTTCTGCAAATTCCGGGCTCAGGATCAGAATCAGTGTATCATCCATCTGCGTACACTTTTCAATGGTGGTATTTTTCGGAAAGGGGGATTCAAGGGAATCATCCAGCGGCCCCTGCAAGTACACCGCGATCAGATCCATGATATTGGTGTTTATTCCGTCTGTCTCCCGACGTTCTGCCTTGATGACACGGCTGTCCTCGGCAGAGAATTCACCGGTGGGCTTATAGTAAAAATTACCGGGATCTTTGATCGATGGAGCAGCGCATCCGACAAGCAGGATGATGGTGGCACAGATCAGTAAAAAGGAAAGGTGTTTTTTCATGTATCCTCCTTGTCTGCATCGTATACAGGGAATGTCAGGGTGAAAACAGAGCCGGATTTTTCACCAGTATGGCTCTCGACAGAGATTTCGCCCCGGCATTTTTTCACCATATCCCGAACAATCGCCAGACCCAGACCGCTGCCGCCTGTTTGACGGGAGCGTGCCTTATCGACCCGATAGAACCGCTCAAATATCTGATCGATGGCCCCCTCTGGGATACCTACGCCGGTGTCCTCTACGGTGAGGATCGCCCGATCGTTTTCACGAGTCAGGTTGATAAACAGCTTGCCGCCGGGGATGTTGTACTTGATGCCGTTTTCCACCAAGTTAAATACGATCTGGTAGAGATCATCCTCCTGAATCATCAGCATGCTGTCGGTTACGATATTCGTGTGGATCGTAACAGCGGTGTGGTCAGCGATGGCAGACAGCATCCGCACAACACGCAGAATGGTGGGCCCCATGTAGACGATTTCGCATCGGCTCCCGGG
>DYCR01000012.1:32392-48207 GCA_019418025.1 Clostridiales bacterium
CGGGCTCGTAATTGATCTTCGTCAGGGAAAGGAGCTTTGTACTCATTCGGTTCAGCCGGTCCGCTTCGTCACGGATATCGGCAACAAATTCCCGAATCGTGTCGATATCCATGTCATTTTGCAAAATGGAGTCAGAGAGCAGCTTGATGGAGGCAAGGGGTGTTTTCAGCTCGTGGGATGCATCTGACACAAACTGCTGACGGCGGCCTTCCGATATGCACAGCTGCTGGCTCAGGTCATTGAACTGATGCCCCAGAACAGCCAGCTCGTCATGGCCCCGCAGCGCCACCTTGTATGCATAGTCTCCGTTTCGGATGGTCTGTATGGATGCGATGATCTTTCGCACCCTGCTGGAGAAGATCTTGGAGAAAACGAAGGTAAAAAGCAGTATGGCAAATTCTAATGAGAGCGTGATGGTCAGCAGACTCAGCTGAAGCGATTTGATCAGCTCGCCCTGAGCCGAATCGTACTCCATAATATACACTGAGCCGATGAGTGTGTCGTTGGACATGATCGGAGAGGCTGCCTGAGATTCCATGACGCCGTCATGATATCTCCATGTAAAGATGTCGTTGCCCTGCAATGCCTGAACGATTTCCGGGTAGAGGGCGTAGATCCCCAGAGGAGTGCCCTTGGACAAGGAGTCATACAGCACAAGACCGGACTGGTCCGTGACGATCAAACGGGTCAGGGTCAGGTTTTCCAATTCCTCCAGTATCCTCTTGATGGCATCCGGAGTCAGGATATCCTGCTCGGATATGTTATGGGATATCAGCTCGACCTTATCCTGCATGGAGCTTTGTTTGCTCTGATAAAACAGCTTCTGGCTGATGGTGGAACAGTAAATGTTCAAAAATGCCATGACACAGAAGGTGATCAGCACATAGATCAAGCCGTAGCGGAACTGTGTGCTGCTGTATTTCGGCATTTCGGTTTTTTCATTTTTTGAAGTAATAACCAACGCCCCACTTCGTCATAATATATTTCGGTTCAGCAGGATTCTGTTCGAGTTTTTCACGCAGCCGGCGGATGTGGACATCCACGGTGCGGATATCGCTGCGGTATTCATATGCCCAGATGGTATCCAGCAGGGCCTCACGGGAGTAGACCCGGTTGGGATTGCGCATGAGAAATTCAATCACGTCAAATTCCTTTGCGGTAAGGTCTGCCAGAACGCCGCCGTGATAGGCGTTGCGTCCATCCAGATCAAGAGAGATGTCGCCGATGGTCAGGGTGTTGCTTTGTACCGGTGCGGCGGCTGCCGAGCGCCGGAGAAGGGCTCTGATCCGTGCCTTCAGCTCCAGAATGTTAAAGGGCTTGGTCAGATAGTCATCCGCGCCCTGATCAAAGCCGATGAGCTTATCCATATCCTCGGTCTTGGCAGTCAGCAGGATGATGGGGACGTTTGAGAACTCTCTGATCTTGGAGCAGGCAGTCAGTCCGTCCATTTCCGGCATCATGACATCCAGAATGATCAGATTTATGGTAGAATCCTGAGCAAGCTGGACAGCCTCCAGACCGTTTGTTCCGGTAACTACCTCATAACCGTCGTTTTGCAGATTGAATTTGATTCCTTTGACGAGCAGAGCCTCGTCATCAACCACCAGTATTTTCATCATTTATAGTACCTCCTGTTGTGATGTGGGGGCGAAGCTTATCCATTTTCTTTTCCCCAATGCCGTCTACATTGATCAGATCGCCGATATCCAGGAATGGGCCGTTCGCATTCCGATACTGGATGATTTTCTTTGCGGTCGTATCACCGATCCCCGGCAGAGCAGTCAGCTGCTCAAGATCTGCAGTGTTGATATTGATCGGGGCAGCCTTTTCAGCCGGAGCAGATTCGGCAGGGGCCTGCGTCGGAGAATTATGCGAGATCTGAATGGTAGAACAATGGGTGACCTGTGAAAGAAAATACCCGGATGTAAAAGACACAAATACAAAAAATACAACCAATAATGCAAGCTGCGCCGGCTTTTTCAATGTCTATGTGCCTCCTTCATTGACTGGGCTCAAAATAAATGGTATAATCGCTATGAAATACATTATACACACTTTTTTTCTGCTGGACAAGTCCGGCGATGACATAATGGAGAAGATTTATGAAAAATAAGCGTTTTTTATCCATAGTAATGGCCACTGCCTTGGTTGGACATGCCGCATTCCTGCCCATTTGGGCAGAGGAGCCTGATGCTGCAGCCGTCCCTGCCACTGTATCCCAGCAGGAGACAGCGGCCGAGGGGACACAAGATCCATCGAGCGGGACACAACCCACACAGACTCAGGTGGCTGCACCCCCGACGACGCTCCCGGCAGATTTCAACGGAGATGCCAGCATCGAGCTTGGCAGCCGCACGATTGATGCACGCACTCCCGTGATCGATCCGTCCGGCAATCCGATCAAATCCAAAGCGGCAATTGCATATGAGGTCGGGACAGATACTCTTGTCTATGCCAATAATGTGGATACACGGCTGTTTCCTGCCAGTATGACGAAGATCATGACCTGTCTGGTTGCCTTGGAAATGGGCGACCTGAATGAGGTCATTACCGTTGACGGCGATGCCATTGCGTATCTTGATGCTGCCGGTTCCGGTGCAGGGCTGAAGGGGGGAGAGCAGCTGACTCTGGAGGAGCTGCTCTACTGTCTGATGGTCAAGTCTGCCAATGATGCAGCCGTTACCATTGCGGTGCATCTTGCCGGAAGCGAGGAGGCCTTTGTGGAGCGCATGAACCAGAAGGCAGTGGAGCTTGGATGCACGGATACCAATTTCGTCAATTCCCATGGCCTGCATAATGATAATCACTATACCACTGCACGGGACATGGCAAAGATCATGGCGGCCTGTATTGAGAATGAGACATTCAACAAGCTGTACTCCGAGCCTGCTCATGTGGTGCCTGCTACAAATCTCAGCGAAGAGCGGACACTTTATTCCACCAACTACCTGATGAGCGAGGCACTCAATCAGAACTACTATGACTCCCGTGTCATCGGCGGTAAGACCGGATTCACAACCCCGGCGGGCAGATGTCTGGTGAGTGTGTCAGAGTCCAACGGAATGAAGCTGATTACGGTCATCATGGGTGCGGAGGCTACGTTCGCCGAGGACGGCTACACAGCCCTCAGTTACGGCCATTTTGATGCCACGGTTCAGTTGATGAATCTTGTCTACAACGGCTATAAGCCGGTGCAGGTGCTGGCAGAAAACCAAATTTTGGAGCAGTTCCCGGTCAATGACGGACAGACAGACGGGCAGGGATACGTGACCTACGGAACAAGCACGGTGGTCCCGAATGACAGCGATGTGGCATCCCTGCGATATGAGTACATCCTGGATAACGGTGGGATCAGCGCTCCGGTGAAGGCGGGCGATCCCATTGGCTTGGTCCGGGTCTGGATGGGGAATCGATGTGCGGCGCAGCAGAAGATGTATGCAAGTGTAGACGTGGAGAAGAAGGTCCTTTCTCCGGCCTCTTCCAAGCCTGTCAATCCTGCATCGACGATTCAGGAAGATTCATCCCTGTTTAATCAGATTTTGATCGTGGTGCTGGGTGTCCTTGCTGTGGCAGTCGTGGTGGCTGTTATCATGCAGGTCCGTAGATCCATGATCCGTGCAAGACGAAAGAAACGCCGTGCGATGGCAAGAAGGAGACGTTCGTAATGCTGGAATGGAATCAGCTTGAGGAGATTTGTCACAGCTGCAACAGGTGCGGCCTATGTCAAACCCGGCACAATGTGGTCTTTGGTGTGGGGCCAAAGGATGCAGATGTCATGTTTGTAGGGGAGGGACCCGGTGAGCAGGAGGATCTGCAGGGAGAGCCCTTTGTCGGGCCGGCGGGTAAGCTGCTGGACGATATGCTCTCGATCATCGATCTCAGTCGGGAAAACTGCTACATTGCCAACATTGTCAAATGCCGTCCGCCTCGGAATCGTGATCCTCTGGAAACGGAGCAGGATGCATGCATTGGCTATCTTCGCAATCAGGTTGCCCTGATCAAGCCGAAGATCATTGTATGTCTGGGACGCATCTCTGCCCAAAAGCTGATCGATCCGCAATTCCGGATCACACGTCAGCATGGTACATGGGTCGAGCGCAACGGGATCTGGATGAGTGCCATGTACCATCCCTCGGCGCTGCTGCGGGACGTGTCCAAACGTCCGGAGGCGTTTGATGACCTGATCGGGCTGCGTGAAAAAATACGGCAGATCGAAGCAGCGGTATAATAGAAATGTGATATGCCGGAGGCAGGCTCAGCAAAGCAACTGCTTCCGGCATTTCTGCGTGTTTTCAATACAAAAAGTGGTGTATCGATATAAGATACACCACTTTTCCATTATAAAATATGATTTAATTCTGTGATATACTGCTCGCGGCGGCGATTAAGCTCAGATTGATAGTTTACGTCGTTTCCCTCGTGGAGATGACGGAGGTAATCATAGTGATTATTGAGGATTGCGTCATTCTGGCGTGCCAGCATGAGAACGGCGATGGAAGAGCATTGATCGGATGCCCGCTCCATGTGAGTCAGTGCCTCCATGAATACAAGACCGCTGTTGACGGAGCAAACTCCGGTTTTCAGACGCTTGGTGTGCCGGTCACGCAGGATGCGGACCATATCGTCGATGATCTCCTCAAAGGGCTCGATGGCTCTGGCAGCCTCGTAATCGTCGTGAGAGAAGGCATCTATGGTAATGCAGAGGATCTCGTTGACAGCGCGGCACATGATCTCCAGTTCTTCCTTGGCTTTCTTTGAAAAATCAGAGTGATCCTTTTGAAGCTGCTGTCCCAATTCTTCCAGATTGGTGGCATAGTCACCGATCCGTTCAAAATTCGGAACAGTCTGCATCAGCATATCTAGCTGACGGTCCTCTGCTTCCGACTCTACCAGTTTGGATAGACCGATGAGGAAACGGTCGGCAGAGTCAGCAAACTGGTCAAGACAGTTTTCGTCATCTTCAATGAGCGGAGAAAGAGAAGGGTCAAAACTCAGAAACTGCTGACATCCCCGTTGGAAGTTCAGCTTTGCCAGTGCGCCCATTGCGGCAACGGCTTTTGTCGCTTCGTTGAGCGCAACAGCAGGGGAAACGTACAGCTTTTCGTTCAGCACAAGCAGTTCTCCGTGGCGGGGGGCTTTTTCCGGCTCGTCCTTGACAACGAACTTGGACAGTGCAACCAGCTGATTGGTGAAGGGGAGCAGGACAAAGGCTGTGACCAGATTGAAGAAGGTCTGGAAGTTTGCGATAGAACCGCTGTTGACCATCTGATTCCAGAAGGAACTGCCGAATGCGTTCATCCTGTGCAGAATGCTCATTACGATCATGAAAAGAATGGTGCCGATGGTGTTGAACACGATATGGACAACGCCCGTGCGCTTGGCATCCTTGGAGGAGCCGATGGAACATACCATTGCCGTGGTAACGCATGTTCCCAGATTGATGCCCATGATAATGGGATAGACCATGGAAAAGCTCATGGCTCCGGTAGATGACAGTGCCTGAAGCATGCCGACCATAGCAGAAGAGCTTTGGACAATAACAGTCAGGACAGTGCCGGAGATGATACCCAGCAGGGGCATATTTGCAAACTGACTCAGCAGTGCGGCAAATTCAGGAGATTCAGACAGAGGCTCGACTGCCGCGGTCATATTCATCAGACCGGAAAAAAGGATTCCGAAGCCGATAAAAATGTCGCCGATGGTTTTGGAGCCCTTCGTTTTGATGAACATGATCAGAATGATTCCGACGATCAGAGCAATGGGGGCCAGAGTGTCTGGCTTGCAGAAGGCAAGGAACATATTTCCTGTGGAATCGATATCCATCAGTCGGATGATCTGGGCGGTGATGGTGGTGCCGATGTTTGCACCCAAAACAATGGATACAGCCTGACGCAGGTTCAGCACACCGGCGCCGATCAGGGCAACCGTCAGAACGATGGTGGCAGTAGAGCTTTGGATCACGGCGGTGACCAATGTACCGGTCAGGACGCCGATCAGAACATTGCCGGTCACCTTTTCGAGGATTTTTTTCAATGCAGCGCCGGAGCTGTTCTTCAGACCGTCACCCATGATCTCAATGCCGTACAGGAACATGGCAAGACCGCCCAGCAGCCTGATTATGGAAAAGATATTCATTGCTATTCTCTCCTAATTCTTGCTTACAGATTATTAAGATGTAAAAAACAAATATAATTATAGTAAAATTAATGTAAAATGTAAAGAATGAAAATGCTGCAAAATGTAGATATGCTGCAAAATATATTGAAAAATAGGATGTTATCTTAAAAATTATGAAGAAATGGATAGATATAGTTTGATCTTCTGACGATTTACTTTGGATTAAACGCTCTCTTGCAATGGAGAAGTGCATAAGCATTTTTCTGATTTTCTGCTGGAATTTTATCGGCACAGGTGGTATAATGGGCGCAAACCGAAAGAATATCGGGATAATCATGAGAGGAACGAAATGATGGATCGAGCAGAAAAATGGGTGAGCATATGGGGCAATGCGGTAAGCATTGCAGAAAACCGTCCGGAGCGATATGCAAAGGATATAACCATTCGATATCCGATACGTGTTCCCTTTTCCGGCAATGGCATTCGTTTGACATTTGACAATTACTGCGGAACGGAGCCGGTGACCCTCAGTAAGATCACCTGTTTTCACAATGGTGTTTGCTACCCTGTATCCTGTCGGGGAAAAAGGGAAATGCACCTGCCGGCAGGAGAAAACGGCGTAACAGATCCGTTGGCGCTTTCTGTCTGCCCGGGGGATCAGCTCATGATCAGCTTCTACCTGTCGGATTTTACTCTGATGCGTTCTGTGGTGTTTGCAAGCGGGCCCCTGTCTGAGGGACTGTTTGCCAATGGCGATCAGACAGAGAATCCGGAGATTTCATCTGATAACTCCCGCAAGACACATCTGTTCTATTTCCTGAGCAATGTATCGCTGCTGTCCTGCACCGAAAACCGTGCTGTGGTCTGCTACGGCGACTCCATTACGGCACAGGATTGGCCGGATTTTCTGACCATGCGATGCATGAAAGAAGGTTATCATCATACATCCGTCATTCGCCGGGCCACCAGCGGCTCGCGTATCCTTCGCCAGTACAGCTGCCTGACCTATGAGTCCTACGGACTGATGGGAAGCAAGCGTTTTATGCATGAGGTCCCCACAGACGGGGCCGATGCCGTGATCATTCAACAGGGGATCAACGACATTATCCACCCCGTCGGCACCGATGTGAACGAGTTTCGGCCCATGAGTGACCTTCCGACGGTAGATGAGCTGATACAGGGACTAAAGACTTATATTGCTCAGGCAAGGACCTTGGGGTACCGTGTTTATGTGGGTACATTGCTTCCTATGGGCGGGTGGCGGACGGACGCCCCGTTTCGACAGGAAATGCGGCATGCTTTTAATGACTTCGTTCGCACGACAGATCTGATCGACGGATGCATTGATTTCGACAAGGCTCTGCGTGACCCGAATCGACCGGATTGGTTTTTGCCGGAGTATGACTCGGGGGATCATCTCCATCCGAGCAGTCTGGGCTATCAGCGGATGGCCGAGGAGATACCGGAAGCCTTGCTGAGATGAATGACAGGATCAGAGAACGAACTCGAGTGAGATATTGAATCAGGATACAAGAGGTATGACAATATGACATGGAATTTTGAAGAAGCGCTGACGTATTATAAAGGGCAGGGCGCGCCCGGGGATCAGTCTGCACTACTGGGGCTTTTAAGGGAGGTTCAGCAGGAAAACGGCGGCGGAATCCCCATGTGGGCGGTGGAGCAGATGGCGCAGGCATATCAGGTCAAGGAAAGCTATGTCACAGCCGTGATCAAGCGCATCCCCAGTCTCAGACTGGATGACAGCCACTGCCTTCAGATGTGTGCCGGACCCAATTGCGGAAAGCATACCCATCTGGCGGACTTTGTGGAAAAGACCTATGGCACAAAACCCACGAAATTCACCCTCAAATATGTAGGCTGTATGCGCATGTGTGCAAAAGGGCCGAATATCAAGTGGGACGGAAAGGTCTATCATCAGGCGGATGAGAAACTGATCCGTGACTTGGTAGAGGGAAAAATGGTATGATCAGGAGGCACGCCTCAGATGGCTGAGGGGTGCCTTTGAGACTGCCCGAAAACCCTTCCGGGGCTTTCGGGCAATTTTTGCAGCCTGACCCGCGCATAATTTGTCCGTCAATGACGGACAAATTTCACGCTCTCAGGCTGATATGTATTTTCCCCGAGGTACACGCCCCCGTGGAAAATGATTTTATCTTTTTTGCCGCTGAAGCGGCAAACTCGGGCAGACTGTTTGACACACTGGGAGGCACGCCTCAGATGGTTGAGAGGTGCCTTTCTTTGTCAGGGCAATGAGCGGTATCGAGATATCGTTCTCGCGGATCAAAAATTGAACCCATTTCGTTAAATTGAACCTGAAAAGTGTACCGATCGATATTTTTTGCTCTTGTGTATTCTGAAGCTGCTGTATTAAACTGGGGGCTGATAAAACTGTCGGGAGAAGGTATGATGATATGATAAGACAGATTCAAAAGGACGGGTATCGGATCGCAGTAGACACACAGACGGGAAAGTGGATCGGATTGTATGACAGGGCAGACGCAGACTGCAACTGGCTGTTTGAAGAAAGCGACACGGGATTTTGCACGCCCTTTGTTCATGGAACGCAGTTTTCGCAGGATGAGCTTGTATGCCCGCTGGAGATGACGGAGGATGGCCTGCGAGGGCATACAGAGTCCGGTGCAACCAGAATCGAGATCAAAGCATTGGACGATCGGATCTGTGGAAAGTTTGAAACACCAACGGATAACGGACCTCGGATCGGCCTGCATATGAATCTGAATTTTCTGGATCTGCCCAGTCAGTGTTCATGGGAAAGACAATGCATGCCTAAGATCATCTATGTTGACGAGGATTATGGTTATGGATACTTTGTTTTTGCAACGGCAGACCGGCGCTATATGATACTCACGGTTTCCGGCCCATTTGCAGCATGGCGCATCCGTTACAGCTATGAGGGACACCGTATGATCGGATTCCAACTGCTGACGCAGGCGGATGATGTGCGCACCGATGGAAGAAGGGAGCTTCCGGTGGTGGGGGGACTGGATTTCGAGATCCGGTTTGCAGATGACCTGTCAGCGTGCCTGCCCAAGGCTGCGGAGGCGTTGGAGCTGCCCATCGTTGTGCCCAAAATCAGCGGTGGTCCGGTGGGGGCTGATGTCCCTGTGGAGGTTCTGGGCACGTGTCGTGAAATTACCATAACCGATCCGGACGGAGGAACTGCACCTCTGGAGGGGAACCGCATCAGACTGCTGAAACCCGGCGTGTATCAGGTGACAGCGGTGTCAGAAAACGGGAGGCCCCATGTGACTCGTCTGCTCTGCCACGAAGGTTGGGAGCGTCAGCTTGATCGGGTCAATGAATTTTATTGCAGCCATATGCAGCACGCGTGCGGCGCATTTTTCCGAGGTGCTGCATCGGATACCTATGCTGTGGATATGGATGCCATCGGAGGGGTGCGCATGGGAGATCCGTTTTCCCACTACTCCTGCAGATGCGGCGAATTTGGAGGCTTCTCCGGCTGGGCTATGATCAAAAATCTGCTTTTGTTTGGAGAAAAGAAGGAGCTTACCGAGTCAGTCGAGCGCTATATTTACAACTGGCTGCTCAATCGGGGACATGAGGACAAGCCTTATTTTGGCACGCTGAACAAAAAACCGGCAAGCTTTTTGGGCAGAGATTATGGTGCTTACCACATGTTTGAAGAGTACAACTATATGCAGCATGAGATTTTTCTTCTGGAGGAGCTTGCGGATTTCTATCACCTGACCGGTGATGAATCCGTCCGAGAGGACGCGATGCATGTTGTGGAGCATATTGTGCGGGAGCATCTTTCGGGAGACGGCAGTCTGATCTGCCAGAATTTTCCCGATGAACCGGGAGTCGATTACAGCACGGTACATATTCCGGTGCAGGCGTTTTTGCGATGGGCAGAGATATTGAAGGAGGAAGCACCCGAGAAAGCGGTTTATCTGCGGGGGATTGCGGAGAAGATCGCCGATCACGTCTGCCGACGGGGACTGGATTTTCCCACAGAGGGAGAGCCCTGTACAGAGGATGGCTCCATGGGCTGTTCGGCGGCTACGCTGATCTATGCGTATGAGCATGTGGCGGCAAAGCCGGAGTATCTGCGTGTGGCAAAGGAGATCCTCAATGCGCATCACGTTCTGGAAATGGATGGAACCGACTGCCGCATGAAGAACTCTACCATCCGGTTCTGGGAGACTCAGTACGAGACAAGACAGTGGGGAGCTTCCATCAACGCAGGCCATGCATGGACCATCTGGACATCAGAGGCCAAGGCGGCGCTTGCCATGTTAGAGCATGATGTTCAATTGCTGCAAGAGGCTTATGAAGGCTTCTTGACCAATATCAGCAAGGTCAGCCCCTGCGGTGGTATGTACTGCTGCTACACGCCGGACATGATACCGGGGACTCCCCATGCATACTGGCTGGATCATATGCAGGATCAGACGGTGGGGCACAACGATTTGCGACCCACCACGACGCATCTGGGTATGAAAAATCCCAGTGGATATTTTGCGGCAAGCGGAAATTACTACCTGATCAAGGCATCAGAAATCTGGGACCACATCAGCGGCGTGGAGCTTACGGAGAGCGTAGCGATCAATGGCGTTTTGGAGGGCAGCGTATTTCGTTCTGAGGCTCCGAATTTTGACCGTCTGCTGATAGGCGGAGCGGTCACGGAGCCGGTTACGGTTCTTTGCCGAGCCGGCGCGGAGGTGGAGCTCCTGACAGACGGACAGCAGCTGTGTCTGACCGGGGCGGAGATTCTGGAGCAGTCGGCCGGGAGGTATGTTGTGCTTGTGCAGGGGGATCGCTTTACCATCTGTTCGGACTGATTCAGAGCCAAGGGCTGAAGCTTACATCAAAATTTGATACGATTGTAAAATAATGTCCCATTTGCAGGAGCGCAGGAAGATGCCTTGCAAATGGGGCGTTTTTCGTGAAGCGTCAGTGGGGATACCTTACAACAACTGTAAGTATGATTCAGAGGATGTTTGTGCTATGATTTTACCAGAACATAAAGGAGGGATCATGATGGAACCGATTTTAAATATTGAAAATCTGACAAAGGTATATGGAAGCGTACCGAACCAAACGAAGGCTCTGAATGGAATTACATTTCAGGTGATGCCGGGGGAATTTCTGGGGATCATGGGCAGCAGCGGCTCAGGTAAATCTACCCTGCTCAACTGCATTGCCACAGTGATCGCAGCAACCGGCGGCAGAATCTGCGTGAATGGGCAGGACCTGAGCATGCTCAGCGGACGGAAGCTGGCAGAGTACAGGGGCAGACAGGTGGGGTATCTGTTCCAGAACTTTGAACTGCTTGACAATCTGAACGGGCGGGAAAATATTTTGCTGCCGGCCTCTCTGCATGGACGATCCCAAAAGGAGAGCCAGCAGCGCCTGACCCGTCTGGCTGAGTATCTGGAAATTACGGATGTACTGGAAAAATTCCCCACACAGATGTCCGGCGGTCAGCGGCAGCGGGTGGCAACGGCCCGAGCATTGATCTTGCAGCCTCAGCTGATTCTGGCAGATGAGCCCACCGGCGCACTGGATTCCAAGAACGCTAAGAACATTATGGAGAAGCTTTCCGGTCTGAATCGGGATCATGGTGCAACGATATTGATGGTGACCCATGATACCAATGCGGCCAGCTACTGCAAGAGGATCCTCTTTATACAGGACGGTGTGGTCTTTCACGAGCTGCGCCGTGGGGATGAAAACCGACAGATGTTTTATGAGCGCATTTTGAAGGTGATGGCACAAATGGGAGGGGGGATCGGAAATGTTCTCTGATCTGATCCTTGCTAACAGCAAACGCAGCCGCAGGGAAAACGGACTGTTTTTCGGAGCCTTGGTGATTTCTGTCATCGCATTTTATATCATCCTCTCCATATCCAATCAGGATGTTATGATATTCCTGCGGGAGATGGAAAGCGATGCGGTGAATAAGCTTTTGATGCTGATCCCGGTCTTTTACTGCATGACCCTTGCAGTCATGTTTTTCCTGATTTTCTTTGCCTGCAAATATCAGCTGCAGCGCCGCCGCCATGAATTCGGCATATATCTGATGATGGGAATGTCCAGAGGCAAGCTATTCCTGATGCTGATGGTAGAGGATCTCGTGAGCAGCATACTTGCACTTGGGCTCGGACTTCCGGTTGCGGTGCTGTTTTCGGAAATGATCAGTGTTGTTACAGCGAGACTGGTCGGAATGGGGATCATCGGGCACCAGTTCAGCATTTCCGTCTCGGCGATGGTATTCACGATCGCCGGATTCCTGATGATCAAGCTCGTTGCATTCACCGTACTCAGCGGAGAAATATGTCAGAAGGAAATCGGAGAATTGCTTGGGGATACTCCCGGCGGGATTCGGGCGCAGAAGCCCCGCAGGACGTATGTGCTTGCACTGATTGGCGGAACGGTCATGCTTGCAGCAGCCTACACCGCGGCGGTGAGCGGGGTTGCGTGGCGATTTCCTGGTGCCATGTTCCTTACGGAAATGCTGGTCCTTTTCGGAACGATCCTGTTCTTTTACGGACTAAGGATTATCATTGGAGCCCTTGTTCGCAGAGGCGGCGGAAAGCTTCATGTGTTCAACTTTCGACAGATCGAGGAAAATGTGATCCAGCAGTCCACTACCATGGCGATCAGTTCGCTTTTGGTTCTGGCGGCCCTGTGCTGCTTTGGTGTAGGCGTGGCTATTTCTGCCTCGAACTCTAAGGGAGACACCCATGTCTTGGACTATACGTTTGATATCCACAAGGAAATGCCATCGGATGAAATTTTCCCGGCTATCAAGACGACCCTGGAAGAGGAGGGACTGGATGGGATGTTTGCAGACCTGTTCCAGATGCGTCTGGGGAATGTCCGGACGGAAAGCATTGACCAAACCGTGTTTCGGATGGATGCGGTGATGGAATCCATTGAGCAGCTTCCGTCATCGGATGCAAGGGATATCCTGCTGAATAATCTGAGTTACACAGAAAGGCCCCATATCATATGCCTGTCTGACTATAACCACCTTTTGGAATTGGCAGGCAAGCCGTCGCTGCAAGTGGGGAAGGACGAGGCGGCGATCTATATATCGGCTGATTTTACCAATGAAGAACGGACGGCCATTTTGGACAGCATCCTTGCATCCCGTCCTCGGGCAGAGCTGATGGGGAAGGAGATTCATTTGACGGAGTCGCTGCAGACCACCAATCTGGTCACAGACCGCTCGATCACGCTGTCCTTTGCTCTGATTCTGCCCGACGATCTTTTCTTAGAATATACGCAGGGGAAATATGATGTCTATACCAACGGCATTCTGGATCGGGAGACGGTATCGGATGTGGGGCTGATGCAGGCGATTTCGGATATGAACCATCGACTGGACGCAAGCGGACTGAAGGAGCTGGAGGTCGAATACGAGAGTTATTTGCAGAATATAGGCAGACAGCTTTTCTACATCGTGGCAGCCAGCTATATCACGATCTATCTTGCCGTTATTTTCCTTGTGGTGGCAAATACCATCATGGGCGTGCAATTTTTGATGACGCAGCAGAAAACCGGGCGGAGATACGGCATATTGGTGCATCTGGGGGCGGATTATAAGACGCTTTGCAAATCGGCCCGCATGCAGATCCGATGGTTCATGGGACTGCCGATCCTTGTGGCGGCGTGCAGCAGCATGTTTGGGATCAAGGCACTGTTTTACGGTATTGTGGCACGGGCCCATATTGTGAGCCATGGGGACATGATGCTTACAGCTGCCGCTATGATTTTGCTTCTGGTTGTGGTAGAATGGTGTTATCTTATGGCGGTCAGGCGTTCCAGTGACCGATATTTGACAACGCTGTTGGAGCCGAGCAGACAGGAATGACCGAAAGGAGGGGAGCTGCCGTGAAAACGATCGCAGTGGTGGAGGACGAGTGCTATATGCGGCAGGAACTATGTGTCATGCTGGAAAAAGCGGGATACCATCCAGTGGAGATTGATGCATTCGGCGAGGTGCCGGAGCGGTTGGCTTCCCTCTGCGTGGATCTTGTAATTCTGGATCTGAATCTGCCGTCAGTCAGCGGATTTCAGATCTGCCGGGAACTGAAGAGCAAAAGCGCGATCCCGGTCCTTGTATTGACCTCACGGGATCAAATGCAGGACGAGCTGAAGGCGCTTTCGTTGGGGGCAGATGAGTATTTGACAAAGCCCTGCCGAAAGGAGCGGCTCCTTGCGAGGATCGCCAATATCCTCAAGCGGTACGAGGGCCGGAGTAATCTGATAGAGGGGGCGGACTTTCTGTTAGACCGTTCCACCTATACCATCTATATCCACAACAGCTCCGTGATCCTGCCCAAGAATCAGGGCAGGCTGCTGGAGACGCTGCTTGCCGGCGGAGCGGATGTTGTCAGTCCGGAGCAGCTTGCGGTGGCATTGTGGGGCAGTGCAGAGTTCATCGATGAGAATGCCTTGCAGGTCAATATGACCCGTCTGAAAAAAACCATGGCGGGCTTAGGGATGGAGCAGAAAGTAGTGACCGTTCGGGGCAAAGGATATCGTCTTGAGAAGGCGGTGGAAGCATGAAGCATATGTGGAACACCCTGCGCCGTTATGCGATGTGGCTTGCGCTGCTGCTTTTGGTGGACGGTTTTTCGGCGCTGCTGCTGTGGATTGCAGATATTTATGCCTTTGAAAGACTGAGTGGGATGATCGTATTGTTCAGTCTTGTGCTGTTTGTGGGTATCCTTCTGGTTGTTTCGCTTCAGGAACGCAAAAAACAGAAAGCCTTTTTGGAATATCTGTCTGATCCAAGTCAGGCCCATGAACAACGACTGATGCATTTATTAAGCCACCAGCAGAGGGAGTCTGTTCAGCTGCTTTCCAAGGTGCTGCGTGGCAGCCTGAGGGGTCTTCAGCACCTCGGAGATGATTTGAAGGATTATGAGGAATACGTGGAGCTGTGGGCACATGAGGCCAAAATGCCGATTGCACTGCTGACGATGATTCTGGACAACCGTGGGGACGAGATGACACCTCAGGTGCAGGCCAAGCTTGATTATGTCCGCAATCGTTTGCAGGAGGACGTATCCCAAATGCTTTATTATGCACGTCTAAAAAGCGCCACCAAGGACTATCGTTTTGAGGCTGTGGAGCTGAAGGATCTGCTGGAGGAGGTTCTGGAGGACTATGCGCCTCTGCTTCAGGAGAAGGGCTTTGCTGTCGATAACCGCCTGACGGTCGAGCAGGTGTATACAGACCGAAGAGGGCTGCAATTTATGCTTGGGCAGATCATCAGCAATTCTGTCAAATACAGCAAGGATGATCCGGTGCTGCATATATCCGCAGTGGAGCGTCAAAACGAATGGGTCCTGCGGATAGCAGATAATGGCACCGGAGTCAAAGCGTATGATCTGCCCTATTTGTTCCAGAAGGGCTTCACAGGGGATACATCCATCTGTCAGAAAAAAGCCACCGGGATGGGGCTGTATCTGGTGAAAAAAATGTCAGAGGAGCTGTGCCTAAATGTGACGGCTCAGTCTGAATGGGGGAAGGGGTTTGCGGTATCCATTGGTTTTCCAAAGACCGAAAAGAACCGTTAGAAAATGTGAGATCCGCCGTGTATGGAGCAACATACACGGCGGATCTGTTTGGGCGCTTTAGCCCAATAAAACCCCCGGTTTTACCGGGGGTCAATAAAAATA
>DYCR01000013.1 GCA_019418025.1 Clostridiales bacterium
CCCCTGACCCCCTACGGCCCCCCCTCCACCATCGAGGTGCCGAACGCCATCGAGCCGTATCTTCAGGAGCATGACGTGATGCTGCTGGAAAACCACGGCGCACTGGCGGTGGGCAGCGATGTCCTCACCGCATTTTACCGCATGGAAAGCTTGGAGCTGTGGGCAAAAATCACCATCAACGCCGTGATCCTAGGCGGCAGCGTGGACATCGACCGCAAAAACGTCCAGAAGCTGATCGACCTGAGAGGCTACTACGGCGTCACCGGCAGACACCCCGGATACAAGGTCTTTAACCCCGACGACCCCATCCTGCACAAATAAGGAGGCCGCTCATGCTGAAAGGTATCCCCGCCATCGTGTCGCCGGAGCTTTTGAAGGTACTGTGCGAAATGGGCCACGGCGACGAGCTGGTCATTGCCACCGGCGAAACGGCCATCTATGCCAACGTCCTTCTGAAAAAAGGCGTTGTGAAGGTCTGACCCATCCGAACCATACTTTTATATCAAAAGGAGCATTATTATGGCAGAAAACAGACTGATCGGTCACTATCCGGTCATCGGCATCCGCCCCACCATCGACGGCAGACGGGGCTTTTTGAATGTCAGAGGCTCTCTTGAGGAGCAGACCATGAACATGGCCCGCTCTGCAAAAAAGCTTCTGGAGGAAAATCTGCGTTACAGCAACGGCGAGCCTGTCAAGGTCGTCATCTCCCCCACCACCATCGGGCGGGTGGCTGAGGCCGCCGCGTGTGCCGACTTCTTTGCAAGGGAAGGTGTCGAGGTCACCATGACCGTGACCCCCTGCTGGTGCTACGGTGCCGAGACCATGGACATGGACCCCCACACCATCAAGGCCGTCTGGGGCTTCAACGGAACCGAGCGCCCCGGCGCCGTTTATCTGGCATCGGTCCTTGCCACCCATGCCCAGAAGGGTCTGCCCGCCTTCGGCATCTACGGTCACGACGTTCAGGATGCCGATGCCACCGAGATCCCTGCTGACGTGGCAGACAAGATCCTGCGCTTCGGCCGTGCCGCCATCGCCGTTGCCACCATGAGAGGCAAGTCCTTCCTTCAGATTGGTTCCATCTGCATGGGCATCGGCGGCTCGATCATCGACCCTGACTTTATCGAATCGTATCTGGGCATGCGTGTGGAGTCGGTGGACGAGGTGGAGATCATCCGCCGCATGTCCTACGGCATCTATGACGAGGCCGAGTTCCAAAAGGCCATGGCATGGGTGAAGGAAAAGTGCCGGATGGGCTTTGACAAAAACCCCGCTGAGGTGCAGAAAACACCCCAGCAGAACGAGGAGGATCTTCAGTTCGTGGTCAAGATGATGTGCATCATCAAGGATCTGATGAACGGCAATCAGAATCTGCCCGAGGGCTGCGAGGAGGAAATGGTGGGGCACAACGCCATCGCCGCCGGCTTCCAAGGTCAGCGCCAGTGGACCGACTTCTATCCCAATGCCGACTTTGCCGAGGCCATGCTGAACACCTCCTTCGACTGGAACGGCGCAAGAGAGCCTTACATTCTGGCAACGGAGAACGACGTTCTGAACGGTCTGAGCATGCTGTTTATGAAGCTGCTGACCAACCGCGCTCAGATCTTCGCCGATGTGCGCACCTACTGGAGCCCCGAGGCGGTAAAGCAGGCCACCGGATACGAGCTTGAGGGCATTGCCAAGACCTCCGGCGGCTTCCTGCATCTGATCAACTCCGGCGCCGCCTGCCTTGATGCCAACGCTCAGGCGCGGGATGCCGAGGGCAACCGCACCATGAAGCCTTGGTACGAGGTTACCCAGCAGGATATGGATGCCATCATGGAAAACACCACGTGGAACGCAGCAGACTTCGGTTATTTCCGGGGCGGCGGATTCTCCTCCCGCTTCCTGACCGATGCCCAAATGCCCGTCACCATGATCCGTCTGAATCTGGTCAAGGGGCTTGGCCCCGTGCTGCAAATCGCAGAGGGCTGGACACTGAACCTGCCTGAGGAGGTTTCCGACACTCTGTGGAAGCGCACGGACTATACTTGGCCCTGCACTTGGTTTGCTCCCAGATGCGACGGCAAGGAGGGGCCCTTCAAGACCGCCTATGATGTGATGAACAACTGGGGCGCAAACCACGGTGCCATCAGCTACGGTCACATCGGTGCCGACCTGATCACCATGTGCTCTATGCTGCGCATCCCTGTCAGCATGCACAATGTCCCCGAGGATCAGATCTTCCGCCCTGCTGCGTGGAATGCCTTCGGCATGGACAAGGAGGGGCAGGACTATCGGGCCTGCGCCGCCTACGGTCCTCTGTATAAGTAACCATCTCACACAGCCATCCCCGAGACCCCTCGGAGGGGAGCTGTTGCGCAAATCCGAGGTCACACAAAAAACCATGGGCGCTCAGGGAAATCCCGAGCGCCCAACGTGCCATCGGCACAGCTTTCTGAATGGACGGTGAATGCAATGCATCCATATTATTTGGCCATCGACATCGGCGCCTCCTCCGGCCGCCATATTTTAGGTCACACAGAACAGGGGAAACTGATCCTTGAGGAGGTTTTCCGATTTGACAATTTACAGGTTTTCAAAGACGGTCACGACTGCTGGGACATGGAGAATCTCTGGAACGGGATCATCGGCGGTCTGAAGGCCTGCAAGGAACTGGGAAAGATCCCCGCCACTGTCGGCATCGATACATGGGGCGTGGATTTCGTACTTCTGGATGAGAAGGATCAGGTGATCGGCGACGCAGTGGCATACCGTGACAGCCGCACCGAGCATATGGATCGACTGGTGGAGACAAAAATCTCCCCTGCCGAGCTGTACGAAAAAACCGGCATCCAGAAGGCCTCCTACAATACCATTTATCAGCTGACTGCCTTACAGCAGGAGCATCCTGAGCATCTGGCTCAGGCCCGATATCTGCTGATGACCCCCGACTACTGGAATTTCCGGCTCACGGGGGTCAAGTCCAACGAATACACCATCGCCTCCACCACCAATCTGGTCAATGCCGCCCAACAGCAGTGGGACATGGATATCATCCGCACACTCGGTCTGCCCGAGGGGATCTTCCACGAGCTTTCCATGCCGGGAACCACCGTCGGTCCCCTGCGTCCGGAGATCGCAGAGCAGGTGGGCTTTGACACCACGGTGATCCTGCCTGCCACCCACGACACTGGCTCGGCTTTTCTTGCGATCCCGGCACTGGATGACAACGCCGTGTATATCTCCAGCGGCACGTGGAGCCTTCTTGGGGTCGAAAATCACACCCCGATCACCTGCGCCGCAAGCCGTGAGCAGAACTTCACCAACGAGGGCGGTGCATGGTCCCGATACCGCTATCTGAAAAATATCATGGGTCTGTGGATGATCCAGTCCATCCGGCGGGAGCTGAACGGCGTCAGCTATGTACAGGGCAGACAGGACCGTGTCCGGGCGGAAAAGCAGTGGAGCTTCCCCGATCTGATCGAAGCGGCCAGAGGAGCGGAGGATTTCTCCGGCACGGTGGACGTGAACGACGAGGTTTTCCTCTCCCCTGAGAGCATGATTCAGCAGATCAAGGATGCCTGCGCCGAACGCGGTCAGACAGTCCCGGAAACCGTGGGGCAGCTGATGCAGTGCGTCTATACCAGTCTCTCGATGTGCTATGCACAGGCCATCGCCAGTCTGCAGGCACTTACCGGAAAGCAGTACAGCAGCATCAACATCGTCGGCGGCGGCTGTCAGGACGGCTATCTGAATCAGCGCACCGCCAATGCCTCGGGGCTTCCCGTCCATGCAGGTCCCATCGAGGGCACCGCCATCGGGAACCTGATGGTCCAGATGATCTCCGCCGGAGATTTTCCCGACCTTCCGGCGGCACGGGCAGCCATCCGGCGCAGCTTCCCCGTCGAGGTCTTTTCCCCTGATCCAAAGGGCAGAATTTGACTTTTCCCGCTGAATCATGTATAAATTATAGTATCACTCGACCAATCATTTGGGGTAGCAAAATTATGCGCTGTCGCTTCATTGCCGCATTTGACGCATGATGTTATATCCTGAACTGCGTCAATCTTTGGAGGTCACGACATGTGGAATTTATTGAATCCAGACAGTGAATTTGCTCAGGTTATCAACAAAATCGTGGATATGATCCTGCTGAGCCTTGTGTGGCTGCTCCTGTGCAGCACCGTGATCGGCATCGGACCTGCCATGGTGGGACTGTACTACGCCATCGCCAAGTCCATCCGGCGGGATCGCGGCTCGGCCATGCAGGCTTTTTTTCACGCCATCAAGGTCAACTGGAAGATGTCCCTGCTGATGGGGGTGATCCTCACGGCGATCGGTGTTACCGCTTACTTCTTCGATCTGCCGAACATCATTGCCTATTTCGTTCTGGAGAACAAACCCCACATCATCTGGGTGATCCTCTCCGTCTTTAAGATCTTCCTGCTGATGGGCATCTGCATGTACATTTTCCCCCTGATCTCCCGGTATCACGTGACCTTTGTCAGCGGAATCCTCAATGCGTTCGTCCTGACCTTCCGCCATATCGGCTCTACACTGGCCATGGGCGCAATTTTGTTCGTGGGGCTCTACGTGGCCCAGTTCAGCCCCATTTTGCTTGGCTTCCTGCCTGCGGGCATTGCCTACGCATGCTCCTTCTTCATGGAGCCTATTTTGAAAAATATGATCTCCGAAGAGGAAAAAGCAAATATTCAGGACGATGATCCCTGGTATCTGGAGTAATCCGGCAAACAGGAAAGCCTGTCAAATAGGCTCAGGAAAGCGCCTGCCGAATATTCGGCAGGCGCTTTCCTGTTGTTTTGTATATCAAGCTCTTGTAGATCGATATCCCTTTATGATGCATGGATGCGTGACAGCAGAATGCGTCCGGCAGGATTGTCAAGCATCTGCTGATAGCTGATCTGGGAGATGATCACTCTGCCCTTTCCATGAGCATGCTCACACAGGATCGCCGCAGGCTGCCATCCCTCCGCCGTCACGTTCCGGCTGCTCAGAACCGTCGTAAACCCATCGGCGCTGACGGTGGCATCTGCCAGTGCCGTGATGCGGTCAGTCTCGGAAGAATACCAGTGCCGGAAATCCTCCTGACAGAAGCCCTCGGCCCACGGATGTCCGGTCTTGGTGCTGACAAAGTGCATGGGTGCCATGCCGCTCTCTCTGACGGTGACCTGAACGCCTCCAAGGGTATAGCTGCCCACGTCCGGCTTGTCGATCCACAGGATCTGCCCCTCCTGAACCGCCTGCCAGTCCGCCTCTGTCACTTTGTCAATGCCCCGAATACGCATGGGGGCAGGCTCACCGCAGGCCGGCAGCAGGGTGTATTCCAGTTCATTCCACGCAATGCAGCCGCCCCCATCATCCATGAGCATCGCCCGCAGCTTCAGCACCTTGCGCTGAGCGACAACAGGCAGCCGGAAGGAAGCAACGCTGCTGCACAGGGACCGGTTTGCAGGGATCTGTGCCTCATGCTCACAGGAGGCCAGAACCGTGTCCCCGTCAACAAGCTCGTATCGCATGCAGGCTGCGCCCGTTTGCAGCGTATCGTTGCAGATCCACCCCTCGGCCTTGGCTGTCTGACCGCCGAAGAAATGGGTCTTATCTGCACGGAGGCTGAGCATGATGGGCGCAAGGGCATCCCGATAGGCAAAGAACGCAGGCTTAGGTGTCCGCCGGCAATCCATAATGGTTTTCATCCATCCGGCAGGGAATGCATCAATGAACAGATGGATGGCAAAGGTGATCATGCGGTCATCCCGCCGGAAGGCCTCCGTCATCATTCTGGTAGCCAGCTTCTGGAACTTCTGGCTCTGCTCCACCCACTCCTCAGGGGTTGCAGGGCGGTCATAGAAGAAATGGTAAAAATCAGAGGTCTGCTGACGCAGGATGCGGGAAGGGTCCCATTGGGTCTTTGCTTTGCCGGACTTCGGCAGCCAATCGGCAGGATAGGCCTCCTGCATCAGCTCCCAGTCCTCCAGTCCCTCGCAGCCAAATTCGCCGCAGCCATAGTACCAGCCGGGCTTCACCGGCATCCAGTAGCCCTTGTGGAGCATGCCGATATCGATGCCGTGTCCGTTGTACCACATGGGGTAGCAGTGGTTATCCGGCAGCGATGCCGAGGGGGGATCATAGTCACCGTCCACATGCTTGATGACGCGGTCCGGATTGTTCAGCCGCACCACGATATCCGCAGCCTTGAAAAACTCCTCCAGTTCCCCGCGATCCAAATTGTTGTTGGGCAGATTGCTTGCGTTGGGGAAGGGCTCGTTGATATAGCTGACCAGTACGCAGCAGGCGTGGGCGCGGATATGGCGCTCCATCTCCTCTGCCTGCCGGACCACCTCACAGAACTGATGGCGGCGGACACAGCCGAACAGGGGCAGATCCGTCTGGACCATCATGCCCAATCGGTCGCAGTAGTCATAGACCTTCTGCTGAACGGGCCGCTGCGTGATCCGCAGGAAATTCATGTTGCACAGTTTGCCCAGCAGGATATCGTCGATGAGCTGCTCCATATCGCCGCGCATAACGTCCTGCTGCTCAAAGCCCATGGTATTTGCGCCCCGCAGACGGACAGGATCACCGTTCAGATAGAACATGCCCTTCATCTCAGACACTGTATCCTGAGTAAAGGTGCGGCGACCAAACTGCTGTGACAGGGTGTCCAAGAGCCTGCCCTCCTTGGTAAACAGCCGCAGCTGAACCTGATACAGCCACGGGGCATCCGGCGACCATATCTTCATATCCCCTGCCGGAATGCGGACCTTATACAGGTTCCGTCCCTTTGCGCAGGGCAGCGGCAGACGGGCATTCAGGGTCCCCTCCCGACGTGCCAGCACCTCGGTAAAGGTATCCCCCAGTCCCAGCTCCTTGCCGGTGTGAGGCTCGATCTGCATATGCTCCACCACGGTCTGCTTCAGGTTCTGACCGTACACGGAAAGATCGAACCGCACCTCCTGAGTCTCATACAGGCAGCTGCCTGCCTCGATCCAGAACTCCATTTCATCTTCCAAGGTCCGGGCGAATACATTTTGTAGGAATATCGGCTCACGGATCTGGATCTCAACGGTGTCAAGCAGTCCCATGCCGGGCGGGCAATGGTGCCAGCCGATCTCAGGGTCATCATACCCCGGGCCTGTTGCCGCATACACCTTATCGCCGCAGAAGGAGCGTGTGTCCTCCTGAGAACGGCTGCCCATCATCACGTGGTCGTTTTGCAGCCGAATCGTCAGCATATTTTCGCCTGCATGAACCAGATCGGTGATATCAAACTCAAAGCTTGCAAAGAATCCCTCGTGGGTACCGGCAAGTGCATTGTTCACATAGACCTGAGCCTTGTAGTCTGCCCCGTTGACCACGGCAAACACCCGCCGGCCATGCAGGTCCTTCAGCGAAAATCCCGTTTCATAGACCGCCCTTGCGTAGCCCAGAGGCCCGCAGTAGTGGGGAATGGCGATCTCCTGCCACTGCGCTTCGGCCTCCAATTTATAATTGAAGCGCTTCAGATCGATGATCTCCCGACAGCTTTCAAGCTTCGGTGCGTGGTCTGCCAGAAAGGGCATCATCTGCTGACGCTTCTCAGCCAAGGCCGCCTTCAGCTGCTCCGGGGTGTGCATTTTCTCCGGCAGCGCCGTGGCCTTGCACTGTGCCTCCTTCAGAAAAACCGCACGCTGGGGCAGCGATGCAGGTTCCGGCTGATGCAGCAGCTCATGCCGCCCCTGAATGCCGCTTTTGGCAATTTGTGCAAATGTATCCATTGTTATAACACCTCTGTTCTATGGGCATCAAGCCTCAAAATCCTTCATACAAACGGTCCTTCCGGTGACACGGGACTCCTCTGCCGCCAGAGCGATCAGGTGGCTCTCCACCGAGGAGGAGACCTGCGTGCGTCCGGTGTATGCGCCGTCAGACTGCATCTGGCGAACCACGTCACGCATAAAGCCCTTGTCGCCGCCGGAGTGACCCTCGGGATCGGCATTCATGCGGATAACGGTCTTTTCACCGTTGACGAATCGGGTCAGCTCAATAAAATCGCTTTCCACATCGCCGACGATCTGGCCGTGGGTGCCCATGACCTTGATGGTGCGTCCCCCCTCCCATGTGAAGGCCGTCATGGTGAAGGAGGCAGTAACGCCGCTTTCAAACTCCAGATTCACCACCTGATGATCCACCACATCGTTGTCGCAGCGGTAGACACAGCGGCCATAGGGTCCCCGTCGCAGGGCCGCCCGAACGGATTCGTCGGTGTCCTCCAGACTGACGACCTTTCGGATCACGGGGACATGAACGCCCTTGCTTTGCAGATAGATCCGCTCTGCGTTATAGGGGCAGTCATCTGCATGGGGGCAGCCGTCCAGACAGTATTCCGGCGCACCCTCGGGTGCATGCTCCGGACGGAAGTGCCCCAGACTGCCGAAGGAGGAGACCTTGGTGCAGTGGCTGTCTGCCATCCACAGCATGATATCCATATCGTGGCAGCTCTTTGCCAAAATCATGGGACTGGTTTGGTCTGCCCTGCGCCAGTTTCCACGGACAAAGCTGTGGGCCTGATGCCAGTATGCAACGTTCTCGATCTGCTGAATGGTCTGGAGCGTACCGATGGCACCGGAGCGGATCAGCTCACGGACCTTGCTGAAAAACGGGGTGTAGCGCAGAACATGGCACACCGTGACCAGACGTCCCTTCTCCTCGGCCTTTGCCTGCAAGGCACGCAGCTCCGTCGCATCCCGACTCATGGGCTTTTCCATGACCACGTGATACCCTGCCTCGATGGCCGTCATGGCCGGCTCGATGTGTTCGTTATCCTGTGTGCATACAAACACACAGTCCGCCATTTTGGGTCGGGACAGCAGCTCCTTCCAGTCCTCTGCGGCATTCTCCTTTGCAATCTCGTGGTCCCGGCAGAAGGCCTCGCGGCGCTCTGCATCCGGCTCAGCCACGGCAACAAATCTGATATCCTTGGGGTTCCGCTCAGCGAAGGCTCCGTAAACCTGTGCGCCGCGCTGACCTGCGCCGATCATAATTGCTTCTACGGTTTTCATCTTCTGAGACATATGGTCACAATCCTTTCGTAAAACAGGCGGGCGTGAGTCGCCTCCTGCCCGCCTGTCTGAGCCTTTCGGCTGTCTTTCATCGATTTTTTATTCTTGCTCAGCCCTTGACGGCGCCCACCGTCAGGCCGCGGGTGAAGTATTTCTGGAAAAAGGGGAAGATGAACAGCATCGGGCCCACTGCCAAAAGACACATGGCCATTCGCACGCTCTCGCTGGGGATCGACTGCCCCGGTGCCACGGAGATGTTGTTCTGCATCTGCTTGAGGATCTCGATGATATTGCGCAGCATGACCTGAAGCATGTACTGCAAGGGGTACATCTCCTTGTCGTCAATGTACAGCATGGCAGGCTGCCAGCTGTTCCAGTAGTCCAGCAGCGTCAGCAGACCCACGGTTGCCAGAGCGGGCTTGGACAGGGGCAGGACAAACTTCCAATAGATGGTGCCGTTTCCCGCACCGTCCATGCGTGCAGACTCGATGATCTCGTTGGGGATGTCCATCATAAAGGTTTTCAGCATGATCAGGTACCAGACATTGACAAGAAGCGGGAAGATCATCGCCGCATAGGTGTTCTTCAGGTTCAGCACCTGTGTCATCAGGATATAGCTGGGGACCAGACCGCCGTTGAACAGCATGGTGAAGAAGAAATAAAAGGTGATAGATTTTTTGTACTTGAAGCCCGGGCGGGAAATGGCAAACGCAGCCATGGATGCCAGCAGCAGATAGGATACGGTGCCGATGAAGGACACCAGAATGGTGACCTTGTACGCATTCAGGATCGTTGTGGGATTTTTCAGGATGAACTTGAATGCACTCAGGTCAAACTCCCGGAAGAAGAACGGATACCCATCACTGGAGATGGATGCCTCGCTCGTAAAGGAGATGAACACAACCGAAAGCATGGGGACGATGAATACCGCCGACAGCAGAATGAAGAAGGTGTGCAGGATGACCGCCCTCACACGCTCTCTGCCCTTGTCTTGAATCATAACGCAATCTCCTTTCTCTTATCAGTAAAGACCGTAGTCCGGGTTGATTTTCTTGACCGCACTGTTGGTGATCAGCACTAGGATCAGTCCGACCACCGACTTCAAAAAGCCTGCCGCGGAGCTCATGCCGATATTGCCGCTCTGGATCAGCGCGCGGTAGACATAGGTCTCCAAAACGTCTGTGGTTGCATACAGGGTCTTGGAATCCATGGGGACCTGATAGAACAGGCCGAAGTCGGAGTTCATGATCTTGCCCACCGCCAGAATGGTCAGAATGATCATCATGGGATACAGGAACGGCAGGATGATGTGGCGGATGACCTGCCAGTGGGTGGCTCCGTCGATAACGGCGGCCTCTGTATAGGAAGAGTCGATGCTCATCAGGCTTGCGTAGTACATCAGCACGTTCATGCCCACGGTTTTCCAGATCTGAAGCACGATGATAATGGTGACCCACGCCTTGGGGGTATTGTACCAGTCCAGTGTCTCGCCGTTTGCTGCTGCGGAGATGGCATTGAGATAACCCAGACGGGGATTCAGGAAGGCATAGACAACATAGGAAACAACCACCCACGACAGGAAGTAGGGGAAGAACATGGTGGTCTGATAAACCTTCAGGGCCTTGCGGCTGCGGATCTCATTGAGCATCAGCGCCAGTGCCACGGAGATCACAAGGGTCAGCACAATGAATGCAAGGTTATAAAGCAGCGTGTTGCGGATGATCCGGAAGGTATCCGGCGACTTGAACAGGAATTCAAAGTTCTTCCACAGGGGATCACAGAAGGGGCTGGCGAGGATGCCGTCCCGATAGCTGTAATTTTTAAATGCAACGATCAGACCTCCCATGGGGATGTAGGAAAACACCGCTACAACGATCATCATGGGAAGCGCCATCAAAACAAGTCCCAAATTCTGAGAACGATCGGACTTTTTCTGAGGACTTAGACGAATGCTTTTCTTCGACATAAAATCTATCCTTTCTTACGTTTTTTGCTAACAGCAATATAAGTCAGCAAATCCACAATGACAAGTGCTCATATCCGCAGATAGGTTCAAAATCCTACTCCAAAAAACGTACACGGGTACAATTTCATGCTTTGCACCCCATTGCTGCACCCTCTTTCCCTGACCTGCACAGCAAATTGGACATCCCCAACGGCATAGGTTCACATTTCTGCTTTCCCCTTCCCTGCATCCGGGGTCGGTTTTCATACCTTCATCCCCGTCGCCTCCATGCCGGTCTACCCGAGGCAGCCCCTGAGGGGTCTGTGGCGCGTCCACCGACCGATAGAGATTTCTGTACATCTTCCCTCGCCGGAGGAGTTTTCCGGTCATAGAACGCAATCAGGCGGACGCAGGATATCCCCGCGTCCGCCTGTGTGTCTCTATTCAGATTTACTTGCTTGCCAAAAATGCGTCTACCTGAGTCTGCATCTCTGCGGTGACCTTCTCCAAACCGGCCACATTCATCTTTTCCATCATCTCAGGGATGACCACAGTGTAGTCCTGCAGACCGTAGTACAGGATATCCTTGTACTCCATCCAGATGGCCTCGATGTTTGCCAGCTCCGTCTCGACCTTGCTGCGATCGGGAACAAAGCCAAACAGTGCATCATACTGGGCTTCCTCGTTGCCCTTGATGGTGGCTTCCCAGACCCCCTCCTCGTCGTTGACGGTCAGCATTGCGTTGAACTGATTGCCCAGCTCCCACTGGGGCACGGTCCATGCACCTTCTTTTGCCTGAACACGGCCGTCCACCAGATCATAGTCCTGACCCTCCAGACCGAAGAACAGCATGT
Source organism: Clostridiales bacterium (assembly GCA_019418025.1). Lineage (GTDB taxonomy): Bacteria > Bacillota > Clostridia > Oscillospirales > Oscillospiraceae > Faecousia. The sequence continues at coordinate 11,844 of DYCR01000013.1, forward strand.
TTGCCACTTCCTTGTTGCTGAAGATGTAGTCGTACATCTGGATGGCCTTCTCCGGATGCTTGGAGTTGACGTTCACGCCGGTGAGGGTACTCTGGACTGCGTTGGTGCTGATGACGGGCTTGCCCAGAGGAATGACCGTGGTATCATGGCCGCTGCTGTTCTTCAGAGCAGTCTCGACACCGGGCTTGAAGCGCTGATAGCGGGACAGGATCATGCCCTGATTCATCAGGGTGTTTTCGTCCTTCATGGTTGCTGCATCAGCGGGGGTCCAGTTGTTGTCCTTCCACAGCTTGAAGCTCTTCAGAGTCGGCTCCACCTTTTCAAAGAACAGGTTGTTGTCGAACTGCTTGGTTTCCTCGTTGAATGCCAGTACGGGCAGGTTCAGCACCCAGCAGATGGGCTCTTCCTGCATGAAATGCTCGATCTGAGCAGGGCCGCCGCCGCGGTTTGCGAACTTGTCGGGGTAAGCAGCCGCCAGCTTGCCGATGGCATCGTTCAGGCTGTCCCAGTCGTTGATCTTGGTGACATCGATATTCTGCTCGGTGATCGCCTCGGTCAGGAAGCCCATGCCGCCCTGATCGTACATAACCTGATAGTTGATCAATGCGTAAACGTCGCCGTTCACCTTAACGCCGTCCCACAGTCTTTCCGGGATGGTTTTCATCACGTTGGGTGCGTTTTCAGCCAGCATTTCGGGGGTCAGCTTCAGCAGTGCGCCCTTGCCGGCTGCGCTGACATAGTTGTTTGCCCAGCTGGAGGTGAATGCCAGATCCCACTCGTCGCCGCCTGCCATAGCCATCTGCATCTTGGTGTCAAAGTCACCGGGTGCGATGAAGCGCAGGTTCAGGGTCATGTTCAGATCCTCTTTCAGCTTTGCGTTGACAGCCTCCATGACAGCGTCATAGTGGGCAGGCTCTTCACTTCTGACCATCCAGATGATCTCGGTGGTCTCGCCCTTACTGTCTACTGCATCTGTGCCGTTGGTGTCAGACTTGCCGCAGCCTGCAAACACACCCACGGTCATCAGACCAGCCAGAACAAGAGAAAGCAGTTTTTTCATTTTCTTCGTGTCCTCCTTGAATTGTGTGTTGATTACGCTCGATCCTTCCAGAGCATAATTCCAAAATTTGATTCCCGCAGCAGACCTGCGAACCCGGCCTTTGCCGCCGGATACACAGCCCCGCCGTGTGGATCGCCAGAGTCGGGGGCCGGAGCCGGCCGTCCCTGCCTGACGCCAATATCATAAGCACCCCGCCGCCGTCGCGCAAGTGCCGAAAAGCCGGAACAGGTTCATTTTTAGGGTTCAAAAACATGTTTTCTGGTTTAAAATGAACGTTCAGCATATACCTAGGTTGAATTATTTGCTATAATGAACTCAGAAATTAAACGCAGTGTACACCATCTGGCGTGTGTCAAGGAGTTTTTCACCCATGAAGCAGAGTATCTGGCAGTCAAAGCATTTCAAGAAAATATTTCGCACCGTTCATCTGACCACCTTCGCATTGCTGGTCTGCGCCTTGGTCATGACCTATTTTTCCTTTCAAAAGGTCACCGGGAGCTATTTGGACTCAGCCATGTCACGATTTATCCAGACCGCCTATTCCACGGTGGATCATCAGATCAGCAACAGCCAAAAAAACGCCCTGAATGTCTCCATGACCCCCAGTGCCGCAGTACTGTTCTCTCAGAATCCCCTGTCAACGGTGGATCGCTATAATGCCATGCATAACGTGGATTACTTCATCTCTCAGGATTCCTGCATCCACTCCGTCCTCTTTTACAACAATACCACCGACGAGGTTTTTATGTTCGGGCGGGATCTTTCCTTCGGGCAGCTCAAGGATTTTTATGATCGGGACATCGTCAACCAAATCTACAGCCCGGGCATCCCTCTGATCCAATTTATGCCCCGTGTGATCCAAAATTCCCGCCACAGCGACACCACCTCCACCGTCCTGACGACCTTCTACCATCTCGGCGGCGGAAATTACGTGATCACCAATCTGGATACCGAAAATCTTTTTTCCGTCCTGCACAATGACCCAGCTGTTTACAGCAACGCCTCCACAAACTATCTGGTCTACCACAGTAAAAACGATGTGGTCTACGACAGCTTCTACCACGAGGAACTGGACGATTCCGACGAACAGATCCTCAAGGTGCTGAAGGAGCATCAATGGCAGGAGTCCTTTGCCGCATCCATCAACGGCATCCGCTACCGCTTTCATGTACTGGATGATCCGGAATACGATCTGCAAATGATCTCCATCATCCGCCAGTCCGACATCTCCGCTTCCCTGCTGACCTACCTGATCCCAGTGATCGTCATCATCATCTTCGTCGGGCTCATATCCCTGATCGTCAATCTGCGGGTCAGCTCCAAGCTGTATTCCCCCATCGAGCAGATCCGCCGCACACTGCCTGCCGAGGAGCCCGGGACCGCCCCCCAGAAGGATACCGGAGACGAGGTCGATTATATCACCAACCGTATCTCGGACGTGTCCAGCCGTCTCAACGCCCTGTTCAGCTACAAGCAAAAGAGCCTCTCCCTTTCTCAGGAGATCTTCCTAAAGGATCAGCTTTTGTACAACAAATACTCCGACGAGGAATTTTGGGACAAATGCGTTCAGGAGGAGCTGCCCTATCGGGACGGCGACGCCTTCGTTCTGGTATATACCCAATGGTGCCCCATGACCGGCTCCGCCATGAATAACACCGTGGATCAGGGGCTGCTGTGCTTTGCTCTGGGCAATGTGGTCCATGAGCTGTTCGGTCAGGAGGTCAACGTCCGTGACCTGCCCTTTGAAAAGGACGGCATTGCCTTCCTCTTCTGTTTCCAAGGCAGCGACCTGCCCTCCATCAGCAATTCCGTGCTGAAAAACATCCAGTCCACCTTCTCGCAATACTTCGATCTGTCGATCTCCTTCTTCATTTCCGACCCCTTTTCCAAGCCCCGTCAGCTTACCCGCACCATGCAGCGGCTTCAGGAGCTTTCGGACTACCGATTCTTCTATGACGAAGGGTGCATCCTGCACACCAACGACATTCCTCTGGATCAGCTGCATACCGATATCTGCCCCGTGGCGGACATCGATCTCCTGGAATCGTCCATCCGTTCCGCCGATTGGATCGCCTGTCAGCAGCTTTTGGATGTTTACTTTACAGAGCTTCCCAAGTACACCAAGGAGGCCGCCAGTGCATCCATCAATGTGTTTGCATCCAAGCTTATCACATGCCTGAAAAAGATCGAGGCCACCTATCCGGCATTCCCCGGGGTGAATTATCATCAGCTGTACGCAGATCTGTCTGCCGCCTCGACTCTGGGGCAGACCAAGGCGCTGATCTACACCCAGTTGAAGAGCATCATTGAAGCACTCAAATCCATTGACAGCAATTCCATGGGCATCGATGCAAAGGACGTTCAGCATTATCTGGAAAGCATTTATCAGGATTTCTCCATCTCCAGTAAATCCGTGGCACAGCATTTTCACGTTTCTGTCCCCTATCTGAACCGCATTTTCAAGCAGAAAACCGGCGAATCCATCTCTTTCTATATCAAAAAGCTCCGTTTGGAGCATGCCCGTCAGCTGCTGCTGACCACCACCCACCCGGTTGAGGTCATCGCAAAAACAGTGGGCTTTGAAAATACGAAATATTTTTACTCCATGTTCAAAAATGAGTACGGGGTCAGCCCCAGTACCTACCGAACCTCCAACAAAAATGCCGGTGAACCGGAGAATCCCGAGAATCAGCCGTAAGCGTTCCCCGATTTCTGCATCCCGATTATTTCCGCTTCCCATCTGAATCCGCAAAAGCGAGTGTGCCCATCATGGGTACACTCGCTTTTATCCTGCCGTAGATCACCAAATCCCCTGTGCTGCTGGGATCTGCGATATCTGCATCATTTTTCATAGGTGAGGAGCAATTCCTTCATGCGCTCCATGAGTTCACGCTCATCCGTCACAAGATCATAAACGGCATCTTCAGAGAGGACGCCGCGCTTCATGTCCTGCGGAACTCTTCCCTCCTCCTCCGCACGTCGATCCTCCATCCACTCTTTTTCAAAGTAGTATTCCTTCAGCTCTTTCAGCTGCCCCCGGATCTTCGTGTACGCATCCAATGCGTCAGAGAGATTCCCCACCGCCTCCAGTGCGTCATCGAGAATCTTTTCATAGTGGCGTACTCTTTCAATGGTTTCCATATGAAGCCTCCTTTCGGCATTTCCGTGTCTGGCCTTTCGGGGAAATCATACCACAGGATCTGCAAAAGTGCAAATTTCCCGACTCCCACCAAGGGCTCCACCACTAGCTGCCCCCTGATGGGGCGATCACTGCCCACGTCCCCCGGCTTATCGTCAACACCGCCGTATCATACACGCAAAAAAACGGTGCAGATAACCTGCACCGTTCATTTTATATCACAAGCTTTTGGATTACACCAGCTCGATGACTGCCATCTCAGCAGCATCACCGCGGCGCTCACCAATGCGAGTCACTCTGGTGTAGCCGCCGTTACGGTCAGCGTACTTGGGAGCGATCTCCTTGAACAGCTTATGAGCAACATCTTCCTTGGTGATGAAGCTCAGAGCTCTGCGGTAAGCAGCCAGGTTGCCCTTCTTGCCCAGGGTGATCATCTTCTCAACCACGGGCTGGATTTCCTTAGCGCGGTAGAAAGTGGTCTCCATCTTGCCGTTCTCCAGCAGATCGGTAACCTGCTGACGCAGCATAGCTCTTCTCTGAGTGCTGGTTTTGCCCAGCTTACGAGTGCCAAACATGAACGTTTCCTCCTTACTTGAAAGGTTAACTTAGTTGTTGCTGCCAGAATCGTCACTGGCTAGGGACAGACCCATCATCTCGAGCTTCTTCTGTACCTCGTCCAGAGACTTCTTGCCCATGTTACGCACCTTCATCATATCCTCGCCGGTCTTGTTAATCAGATCGGCAACGGTGTTGATGTTAGCACGCTTCAGGCAGTTAAAGCTGCGGACGGACAGATCCAGCTCATCAATGGTCATTGCCAGCTTGGCATCAGGTCTGTCGGAAGTCTTCTCCACCACAGTGGTGCTTGCGCCCACAGTATCAGACAGATTGGTGAACAGGCTCAGGTGGTCGGCCATGATCTTTGCACCCAGGCTCACAGCGTCGCGAGCAGAGATGGTGGAATCAGTCCAAACCTCCAGAGTCAGCTTGTCAAAATCGGTCATGTTACCCACACGAGTGTTTTCCACGGTGTAGTTCACCTTGTAAACAGGGGTGTAGATGGAGTCGATGGGAATTACACCGATGGGAGTCTGTGCAGTCTTATTCCGGTCAGAGGACACGTAACCACGGCCGTGGCTCATCGTGATCTCCATGTTAAAGGTTGCATCGGGGCTGAGTGTGCAGATCAGCAGGTCAGGGTTGAGGATCTCAACCTCGCCGTCTGCCTTAATGTCACCGGCTCTGACTTCGCAGGGACCGACGGCATCAATGTAAACGGTCTTGACCCCCTGACAATGAAGCTTTGCAATAATACGCTTCACGTTCAGGACGATCTCAGTCACGTCTTCCTTTACACCGGGAACGGTAGAGAACTCATGCTGGACACCGGCAATCTTAACAGAGGTCGCCGCAGTGCCGGGCAGGCTGGACAGCAGAATCCGACGCAGGGAGTTACCCAGTGTGGTGCCGTAGCCGCGCTCCAGAGGCTCTACCACATACTTGCCGTATGCAATATCCTCCACAGAATCCATACAGGTAATACGAGGCTTTTCAATTTCTACCATGAATCAATACCCTCCTTGTAGTGCGGGGTGGCGTAAACCACCCCACCTGAAATAGATACGAACGAAATGAGGGGGTCGATTACTTGGAGTACAACTCGACGATCAGGTGCTCGGCGATGTCGAAGTCGATGTCCGCCTTAGTGGGCATAGCAATGACCTTACCGGTAAGGGTATTCTTGTCACGGTCCAGCCACTTGGGAGCAGCAACAAATGCATCGTCTTCCTTCAGCTTCTTGAAGAAGTTGCCGGAAACGCTCTTCTCGCTCACAGCAATGACGTCACCGGTCTTGACCAGGAAGCTGGGGATGTTGACACGGCTGCCATTGACAGTGAAGTGGCCATGGTTCACCAGCTGGCGAGCCTGGCGGCGGGTGTTGGCAAAGCCCAGACGGTAGACAACATTGTCCAGTCTGCGCTCCACGTAGGTCAGCAGCACCTCACCGGTGTTGCCCTCTGCGCGGGATGCCTTTTCATAATAATTACGGAACTGCTTTTCCTGCACACCGTAAACAAACTTGACCTTCTGCTTTTCAGTCAGCTGAGCTGCGTACTCGGACTTCTTAGCTCTTCTCTGGCCGCCGGGGTTCTTGTTGGAAGTCTTGGAATAACCCATTGCGGCAGGAGAAACGCCCAAAGTTCTGCAACGCTTCAGCACGGGCTGCATATTCTTAGCCATAACGTAAAATTCCTCCTATTGCAAAATCAGACACGACGTCTCTTGGGAGGACGGCAACCATTGTGAGGAATGGGAGTCACGTCCTTGATCATAACGACTTCCAGGCCTGCGGACTGCAGTGCGCGGATGGCAGCTTCACGTCCCTGGCCGGGGCCCTTAACGTAGACCTCAACGGTCTTCAGGCCGTACTCCTTTGCAGCATTGGCAGCAGTCTCAGCAGCGCTCTGTGCAGCAAAGGGGGTGGACTTTCTGGAGCCACGGAAGCCCAGACCGCCGGAGGAAGCCCAGCTCAGGGCATTGCCTTCCAGGTCGGTGATGGTGACCATGGTGTTGTTGAAAGAGGAACGGATATGTGCCGCGCCCTTCTCAACTACCTTGCGCTCTCTGCGGCGCTTGACAACCTTCTTAGTAGTTTTAGCCATGTTACATATCCCTCCTTACTTCTTCTTATTGGCGATGGTCTTCTTGGGACCCTTACGGGTACGAGCGTTGGTCTTAGTACGCTGACCATGCACGGGCAGACCACGGCGATGACGCAGGCCGCGGTAGCAGCCGATCTCAGACAGACGCTTGATGTTCATAGCAGTCTCTCTGCGCAGGTCACCTTCGATGGTGTAGTTATGCTCGATGGCTTCACGGAGCTGAGCCTCCTGGTCCTCAGTCAGATCCTTGACACGGGTGTCAGGGCTGATGCCAGTCTTCTCCAGAATCTCCTTGGCGCGGGTTGCGCCGATGCCATAGATATAAGTCAGACCAATTTCAATACGCTTTTCGCGGGGCAGGTCAATACCAGCAATACGTGCCATATTCTTTCAGCACCTCCTATTAGCCTTGTCTCTGCTTGTGTTTGGGGTTTTCGCAAATTACCATAACGCGACCCTTGCGCTTGATGATTTTGCACTTTTCGCACATGGGTTTAACGGACGGTCTTACCTTCATACTGTTTAACCTCCATATGAGAACGAATCTCGGTTTTACTTACTTCTCCACGTGATCCGACCCTGAGTCAGATCGTAGGGAGACATTTGAACGGTTACCTTGTCACCGGGCAAGATTTTGATGAAGTTCATCCTAAGCTTGCCGGAAATGTGTGCCAGAATGGTGTGACCGTTGCCAATGTCAACGGTAAACATTGCATTCGGCAGCGCATCGACAACGATGCCCTCAATTTCGATTACGTCGTCCTTTGCCAAGATTTTAACCTCCTTGGTTGTGACTGTTTACCTCCTGGCTCAAATAAGCCAGGTCCTTGCGTAATTCGCTGTTGAGTACTTTGTCGCCGCTTTGAATTTTCGCAGCAACTCTGGTCTCAGCGCGAAGGACTTTTCTTACATGCTTTATTTTCTTCAGTTTGGGCTTTTCCAAAGAGCGATCCTTACCATTGACTAACTCCACATACACACCATCTGTTCTGATAACGTAGAACAGTTGCCCGGAGTCTCTGCCCGCGGTGGAAGCTACTACATCCGAAATACATATATCAGGTTTGCCTGGTTCCATAATCAAAGCCCTTCGATGACGGTGAGTATTTCCGGCTCGCCGTCGGTGATGAGTACAGTATTTTCATAGTGGGCAGCCAATTTACCATCAGCTGTGACGGTGGTCCAGCGATCCTTCAGAACGCGCACCTCATGGGTGCCGACATTCACCATGGGCTCGATGGCCAGTGTCATACCCGGCAGCAGCCGGGGTCCACGCCCCGGAGGTCCGAAATTCGGTACCTCGGGTTCTTCGTGCAATCGTGCGCCGACGCCGTGACCTACGAAAGAGCGCACAATTGAAAAACCGTTAGACTCCACATGCTTTTGAACGGCGTGGGAGATGTCGGACACACGTTGTCCGCGTTTTGCGTACTTCAATCCTTCAAAGAAGCTCTGGCGGGTCACATCAATGAGCCGCTGTGCTTCGTCGGAAATGGTACCGCATGCAAAAGTAGCAGCACAATCGCCATGAAATCCCTTGTAGAATGCACCCACATCTACGCTGACGATATCGCCATCCTTCAGAACGTATTCACCGGGAATACCGTGGATAACAACCTCGTTGACGCTGACACAAGCGCTTCCGGGGAAGCCGCCATAGCCGAGGAACGACGGTTTCGCGCCCTGACTCACGATAAAATCGTGAACAGCTTTATCAATCTCCTTCGTCGTAACGCCGGGTCTTACCATTTTCCCTGCCAAAGCACGGGCTGCCGCGGTAATCTTACAAGCCTGACGCATAGACTGAAGCTCATGTTCATTTTTAATTGCGATCATACATTTGCACCGATTTTTTCCAAGATCTCAGCTGTGATCTTCTGGATGGGCTGATTTCCTTCCACCGTGCGCAGATTTCCGCGCTTGGCGTAGAAGTCCTTCAGCACCTCGGTCTCCTCATGGTAGACCTTCAGACGCTTCTGGACTGTCTCGGGTGTGTCATCCTTACGGATCGCCACTTCAGCACCGCAGCTGTCACAAATACCTTCAACCTTGGTGGGATTGGCGACGATGTGATAGCTTGCGCCGCACTTAGAGCAGACACGGCGGCCGGTCATACGGCCTTCGATCACAGAATCGTCAATCTCGATAGAAACAACATGGTCGATCCGGATGCCCTTTGCCTCCAGAGCCTCGGCCTGGGCCAGGGTGCGAGGCACCCCGTCCAGAATAAAGCCCTTGGCGCAGTCAGCCTGAGCGACGCGCTCTGCAACGATCCCGAGAATGACTTCATCGGGAACGAGCAGACCGTTTTCCATGTAGTGTTTTGCTTGTTTTCCAATCTCCGTTCCATTGGCCATAGCCTCACGGAGCATGTTGCCGGTGGAGATGGAGGGAATCCCCAGAGCCTCCACAAGAAGCTCTGCCTGAGTACCCTTACCAGCACCGGGTGCACCCAACAGAATCATATTCATTCTTCTGCACCCCTTTCTTAATCGAGGAAGCCCTTATAGTGACGCATCAGCATCTGAGCTTCGATAGCCTTCACAGTTTCCAGTGCAACACCCACAACGATGATGACGGAGGTACCGCCGATCGCGAGGTTCTGGACGGAAGCCATGATGTTACCTGCAATGATGGGCAGCAGTGCCACAACAGACAGGTAGACAGAGCCAAATACAACGATCTTGCCGATGACCTTCTGGATGAATTCTGCGGTGGGCTTGCCCGGACGGAAGCCGGGGATAAATCCGCCGTTTTTCTTCAGGTTGTTGGAGATCTCAACAGGATCATACTGGATCGCTGCATAGAACCAGCCGAAGAAGAAGATCAGAACGAAATAGCTGATTGCATAGAATGCAGAGTGCTGATTGCTGATGTTGATCAGGAACTGCACAAAGCCATTTTCAGAGGTACCGGTGGGGTTGGTGAATGCAAAGATGGTGGGCATGATGCTCACGATAGACTGGGCGAAGATAACGGGCATAACACCGGACATGCTGACCTTGATGGGCAGATTGGTGTTCTGACCGCCGTAAACCTTACGGCCAACCACACGCTTTGCATACTGAATGGGAATCCGGCGCTCTGCATCATTGATGAAGATGATGAACAGGACCAGAGCCACCATGCCGACCAGAACGATCAGCACATGCCACCAAACCATGGTGAACATCATGTTAACCATAGCGGGCAGACGAGAAACGATGTTAGCAAACAGGATCAGAGAGATACCGTTGCCGATACCGAACTCGGTGATCTGCTCACCCAGCCACATAACCGCAGCAGAACCGGCGGTGAATGCCAGAATAATAACCAGCGCAGGCATAAAGCCCTTTTCCGTTACGATGTTGTTATTGGCAGCCATTGTGTAGTATGCCCAGCCCATCAGCAGACCCAAGCCCACAGTTGTGTAGCGAGTGATCAGGTTCAGCTTCTTCTTGCCTTCCTCGCCCTCTTCCTTTGCCATACGCTCAAGAGCGGGGATGGCAACGGTGAGCAGCTGGATGATAATGGAAGCGTTGATGTAGGGCTGGATACCCAGCGCAAGTACGGTTGCCTGTGAGAAGGCAGAGCCGGACATTGCGTTGTACAGGCCCAAAATCGTGTTGCTCAGGACTTCGTCAAAGTACGTAGTCAGAGTGTTAACATCGATATAAGGAACTGGAATTACGTTACCGATGCGATAAAGCAGCAGTACGAGCACAGTGAATAACAACTTCTTGCGAAGTTCGGGAATTTTCCAGGCGTTCTGCAGCGTGCTTAGCACTTAGACCACCTCGGCCTTTCCACCTGCCTGCTCGATCTTAGTCTTAGCAGATTCGGAGAAAGCCGCAGCCTTTACAGTGATCTTCTTGGTCAGGTTACCGTTGGACAGGACCTTCAGACCGTAGGGGCAATCATGGATGATACCCTTTTCGATCAGTGCAGCAGCATCGACAACAGCGCCATCCTCAAACTGATTCAGGCAAGCCACATTGACAGCAGTCAGGGGCTTTGCATAAATGTTTGTGAAGCCGCGCTTGGGGACACGACGGACCAGAGGCATCTGGCCGCCTTCAAAGCCGATACGAGTCTTGCCGCCGGAACGAGCATGCTGACCCTTGTGGCCACGGCCACCGGTCTTACCGTTGCCGGTACCGATGCCACGGCCCTTGCGCTTGCCTACGTGAGTAGAACCAGCGACAGGAGAAAGTTCATGAAGTTTCATTCTAAGCTCCTCCTTATTCAACTTCGGTGACCTGCAGCAGGTAGCCGATCTTGGCGATCTTGCCGCGGGTCTGAGTGTTATCGGGCTGGATGGTCACATTGCCGATCTTGCGCAGGCCCAGGGACTCTGCGGTAGCGATGTGCTTTTCCAGACGGCCGTTCAGGCTCTTAACCAGCGTAATTTTCAGGTTTGCCATGTTAATTGCCCTCCTTAACCAACGATTTCTTCAACGCTCTTGCCCCGGATAGCAGCAACCTGCTCGGGGGTGCGCAGGGACTCCAGACCAGCCATAGTAGCCTTAACGACGTTCTGGGGGTTGTTGGAGCGCAGGCACTTAGCGCAAATGTTCTTGATACCCACAGCCTCGACAACTGCACGGACAGCGCCGCCTGCGATAACACCGGTACCTTCGGGAGCGGGCTTCAGCAGAACGGTGCCGGCACCGAAGATGCCGATCACTTCGTGGGGGATGGTGGAGCCAGCCAGGCTGACCTTGACCATATTCTTCTTAGCGTCGGCAATGCCCTTGATGATTGCCTCGGAAACCTCGGCAGCCTTACCCAGACCATAGCCAACAGTGCCCTTACCGTCGCCGACGACGACCAGAGCAGAGAACTTCATAACGCGGCCGCCCTTGACAGTCTTGGAGACCCGGTTCAGGTAGACGACCTTCTCAATGAGCTCGGGAGCTTCATTGTTAGACTTGTTGTAAGCCATATCTTTTCCTCCTCTACACTTAGAACTTCAGGCCGCCTTCACGGGCGCCCTCAGCCAGAGCAGCGACACGGCCGTGGAAAATGTAACCGCCGCGGTCGAAAACGACTTCTTCGATGCCCTTTTCCTTGGCACGCTCAGCCAGCACCAGGCCAACCTTCTTTGCACCTTCGCAGTTGCCGGTAGTGCCCTCAAATGCCTTTTCCAGTGTATTGGCGGAAACCAAAGTAACGCCGTTGACATCATCGATGATCTGGGCGTAAATGTTCGCATTACTACGGAAAACATTCAGGCGGGGACGCTCGGGGGTGCCGGAAATCTTGCCACGAACACGGGTATGACGCTTCAGGCGCATTGCATTCTTATTGATCTTGCTAACCATTTCAGCACACCTCCATTACTTCTTGCCACCGGTCTTACCAACCTTGCGGCGGATGACCTCAGTGGTGTATTTGATACCCTTGCCCTTGTAAGGCTCGGGGGGGCGCTTTGCACGGACCTCGGCAGCAAACTGACCGACGACCTGCTTGTCAATGCCCTTAACGATGATCTTGTTGGGAGTGGGGCACTCGACCTTGATGCCCTCGATCTCTTCCATGATGACCTCATGGGAGAAGCCCAGACGCATGACCAGCTGCTTGCCCTTCATCTCCACACGGAAGCCGACGCCGTTGACGTCCAGCTCCTTGGAGTAACCCTTGGAAACACCCTCGACCATGTTTGCGATCAGGGTACGGGTCAGACCATGCAGGCTCTTGTGCAGATGCTCTTCGTCGGGACGGCCGACAGTCAGAACATTGCCCTCAACATTGATGATCATGTCGGGGTGCATGGCCTTTGTCAGTGTGCCCATGGGGCCAGTGACGGTGATCACGTTGCCCTCGGCAACGTTCACAGTAACGCCTGCGGGAATTTCGACAGGCTTCTTACCAATTCTAGACATACCGTAACCTCCTTACCAAACAAATGCCAGCACTTCGCCGCCGATGTGCAGCTCGCGTGCCTTCTTGTCGGTCATAACGCCCTTGGAAGTAGAGACAATGGCGATACCCAGGCCCTTGAGAACCTTGGGCAGCTCCTCAGCACCAGCGTAAACACGCAGGCCGGGCTTGGAGACACGGCGCAGGCCGGAGATAACGGTCTGCTTCTTTGCCAAATACTTCAGAGTGATGTGGATCATGCCCTGGTTGCCGTTGTCAACAACGGTGAAGGACTTGATGTAGCCCTCGTCCACCAGAATCTGAGCAATAGCCTTCTTCAGGTTGGAAGCAGGAACATCCACAGTTTCGTGCTTTGCAGAGTTAGCGTTCCGAATACGGGTCAGCATATCTGCTACGGGATCGGTGATTTGCATGTTAAATATCCTCCTTAATGAAGTTACGGGCTAAACCCGTTAAGACAAGGGGGTATCGAGTGAATGCGGTCGAATCAGATCCAGCCCATCTTCACCCGACTTCCCGTGCCTGTTTTACATTATAACTCGACCTTACCAGCTAGCCTTGCGGACACCGGGGATCTGGCCCTTGTAAGCCAGCTCACGGAAGCAGATACGGCAAACGCCGTAGTCGCGCAGGTATGCATGGGGTCTGCCGCAGATTTTGCAGCGATTGTAGCGGCGGCTGGAGAACTTGGGCTCAGCCTGCTGCTTCAGAATCATAGACTTCTTTGCCATTATCGTTCCTCCAATCAAGCGTAGAAGGGAGCGCCGAGCTGGCTCAGCAGCTCCTTAGCTTCCTCATCGGTGGCAGCAGTGGTGCAGATGCAGATATCCATACCACGGATCTTATCCACCTTGTCGTACTCGATTTCGGGGAAGATCAGCTGCTCCTTCAGACCGAAGGCATAGTTGCCGCGGCCGTCAAAGCTGTTGGGGTTGATGCCACGGAAGTCGCGGACACGGGGCAGCGCAATGCTGAACAGACGGTCCAGGAACTCGTACATCTTGGCACCACGCAGGGTGACCTTGACACCAACATTTTCGCCCTCACGGAGCTTGAAGTTTGCAACGGACTTGCGAGCCTTGCAGATCACAGCCTTCTGGCCGGTGATGATGCCCAGATCCTTTACGATAGCCTCAATCTCCTTCGCGTTGTTCTTGCTCTCGCCGCAGCCGACGTTGATAACAACCTTGTCCAGCTTGGGGATCTGCATAACGCTCTTGTAACCGAACTTCTTCATCAGAGAAGGAGCGATCTCTTCGGTGTACTGAACTTTCATTCTAGGTGCATTCATTGATTACTCCTCCTTCATTAGATTTCGGTGCCGCACTTGCGGCAGATACGGACCTTCTTGTCGCCGTCGATCTTGTGACCGACACGGACACCCTTACCGCACTTGTCGCAGAACAGAGCGACCTTGCAGGTACGGATGGGGGTCTCCTTCTTTACGATGCCACCGGTCTCGCCCTGCTTACGGGGCTTGGTGTGGCAGGTAGCGACGTTAACGCCCTCGACAACAACCTTGTTCTCAGCGGGCATGGCAACCAGGACCTTGCCCTTAACACCCTTGTCCTTACCGGACAGGACAATAACGGTATCGTTCTTCTTAATGTTCATCCTTCAGTACCCCCATTAGATGACTTCGGGAGCCAGAGACAGGATCTTCATGTAGTCTCTGTCACGCAGCTCACGTGCCACCGGTCCAAAGATACGGGTGCCACGGGGATTCTTGTCGTCCTTGATGATAACAGCTGCGTTCTCGTCGAAACGAACGTAGGTGCCATCCTCACGGCGGACGCCGCGCTTGGTGCGGACGATAACAGCCTTAACGACATCACCCTTCTTCACAGTGCCGCCGGGAGCAGCCTTACGAACGGAAGCAACGATGACATCGCCGATGTTACCGTACTTACGCTTGGAGCCGCCCAGGACACGAATGGTGTGGATTTCCTTAGCGCCGGTGTTGTCGGCAACCTTCAGATAGCTTTCCATTTGTACCATAGTTGTCCGACCTCCTTACTTAGCCTTTTCAATAATGTTGATGAGTCTCCATCTCTTGTCCTTGGACAGGGGACGGGTCTCCATGACCTCAACGGTATCGCCGATGCCGCACTCGTTGTTTTCGTCGTGTGCCTTCAGCTTGTAAGTCCGCTTCATGGTCTTTTTATACAGAGGATGCTGGTAGCTATCCTCAACCGCAACCACAATGGTCTTGTCCATCTTATCGGAGACAACAGTACCAATTCTGGTCTTGCGGAAAGCTCTATTCATTTCAGTCATAATTGCTTACCTCCTCAGACGTTGGTCTCTTTCTCACGAATAATGGTCATGACGCGGGCGATGTCCTTCTTGACTGCCGCAATCTGCATGGGGTTTTCCAGCTGGTTAGTGGCATGCTGCATGCGGAGCATGAACAGATCCTTCTTCAGGTCTGCCAGCTTCTTGTTCAGCTCTTCAACAGACAGGTTTTTGATTTCCTTTGCCTTCATCATTATTCACCACCAATCTCAGTAACAGGCTCTTCCTTCTTGATGATGCGGGTCTTGATGGGCAGCTTGTGCTGAGCAAGTCTCAGTGCCTCACGGGCAACTTCCTCAGAAACGCCAGCAATCTCGAACATCACCTTCTGGTTCTTGACCACAGCGACCCAGCCTTCAGGAGCGCCCTTACCGGAACCCATACGAGTACCCAGGCCCTTCTTGGAATAAGGCTTGTCGGGGAAAATCTTGATCCAGACCTTACCGCCACGCTTGGTGGAACGGGTCATGGCAACACGGGCTGCCTCGATCTGGTTACCGGTGATCCAGCCGGGCTCGAGAGCCTGGATGCCGAATTCACCATAAGATACGGTATTACCACGGGTGGCGGTACCGGTCATACGGCCACGCTGCACCTTGCGGTACTTAGCTCTTTTGGGCATCAGCATTAGCGGTTACCTCCTTCGCGGTTATAGTTTCTTCTCTCGCCCTGGCGACGGTCGTTGCGGCGATCGCCGTTGCGGCGGTCACGGCGCTCACGACGCTCGCGGGGAGCGGGCTCGGGAGCAGCAGCGCGCAGGGTGGTGTTCAGGACTTCGCCCTTGTAGATCCACACCTTAACGCCGATGCGGCCGTAGGTGGTAGCAGCCTCAGCAAAGCCGTACTCGATGTCGGCACGGATGGTCTGCAGAGGAATGGTACCCTCGTGATAGCTCTCGGAACGGGCAATTTCAGCACCGCCCAGACGGCCTGCGCAGGTGACCTTGATGCCCTTGGCACCCAGACGGGTAGCCTGCTGCATAGCCTTCTTCATTGCACGGCGGAAGCTGATACGCTTCTCCAGCTGCTGAGCGATGTTCTCTGCAACCAGCTGTGCGTTCAGGTCGGGGCTGCGAACTTCAACGATGTTCAGAGCAACGCTCTTGCCCAGACGAGCTTCCATATCCTTGCGCAGGTTTTCGATCTCAGCGCCAGCCTTGCCGATGACAACGCCGGGGCGAGAGCAGTTGATGTTGATCTTTACCTTGCCGTTGCTGCGCTCGATCTCGATCTTTGCAACGCCAGCGGAGTAAAGCTTGTTCTTCAGATACTTTCTGATGTTGAAATCTTCAACAACCAGATCGCCAACCTTGTCCTCACGGGCGTACCAGCGGGAATCCCAGTCCTTGATAACGCCAACGCGCAGACCATGGGGATTAACTTTCTGTCCCATAGCTACCTCCTGTTAAGCCTTCTCGCTCACACCGATGGTGATGTGAGTGGTTCTCTTGAGAATACGAACGAAACCGCGTCTGGATGCGATTCTGCCGCGCTTCAGCACAGGGCCGGGGTTAGCGATCACAGTGGAAACATACAGGTTATCCGCATTCATGTGGTTGTTATGCTCAGCATTTGCTACAGCGCTCTTCAGCAGCTTAGCCATGGGCTCACAAGCAGCCTTAGAGGTCTGGCTCAGATATGCGGCAGCGGTCTTAACGTCCTTGCCCCGGATCATGTCGCAAACCAGCTTCACCTTACGGGGAGACATGCGGACGTACTTTACATGTGCAAAAACTTCCATTTCAGTACCTCCTTACTTGCTGTTGGCAGTCTTGCTGCCAGAGTGACCACGGAAGGTTCTGGTAGGAACAAACTCGCCCAGCTTGTGGCCGACCATGTCCTCAGTGACATAGACAGGCACGTGCTTGCGGCCGTCGTGGACAGCGATGGTGTGACCAACGAAGGAGGGGAAAATGGTGGAAGATCTGCTCCAGGTCTTCAGAACCTTCTTTTCGCCAGCCTTGTTCAGCTCCTCAACGCGCTTGTACAGCTCAGGAGCTACGAAAGGGCCTTTTTTAATACTTCTGCTCATTTCATTTCCTCCTTACTTGCTGTTTCTACGCTTGACAATGAACTTGTCGGTGCGGTTCTTGGTCTTGCGAGTCTTGTAACCCAGTGCAGGCTTACCCCAAGGAGTAACAGGTCCGGAGCGGCCGACAGGTGCGCGGCCCTCACCACCACCGTGGGGGTGGTCACAGGGGTTCATGACGGAACCACGAACGGTGGGACGGATACCCATATGACGGGTACGGCCAGCCTTACCGATGTGGACGTTCTCGTGGTCGGTGTTGCCGACCTGACCGATGCAAGCAGTGCAGTTGGTACGAACGTAACGAACTTCGCCGGAGGGCAGACGGACCTGAGCCAGGTCGCCTTCCTTAGCCATCAGCTGAGCAGCGGTGCCAGCGGAACGAACCAGCTGTGCGCCGTAGCCGGGCTGCAGCTCCACATTGTGGATAACGGTACCAACAGGAATGTTAGCGATGGGCAGGCAGTTGCCGGGCTTGATGTCGGCGGATGCGGAAGAAACAACCACGTCGCCGGCCTTCAGGCCGTTGGGAGCCAGGATGTAGCTCAGGGTGTTGT
This sequence comes from Clostridiales bacterium, assembly GCA_019418025.1. Lineage (GTDB taxonomy): Bacteria > Bacillota > Clostridia > Oscillospirales > Oscillospiraceae > Faecousia. The sequence goes on from DYCR01000013.1 coordinate 29,448, forward strand.
CCTCGTACTTCACCAGAGCGATGAAGGCGGAACGGTTGGGATCGTACTCGATGCGCTGCACGGTTGCAGGCATGTCAGTCTTCTGACGCTTGAAATCGATGATACGATACTTTCTCTTGTTGCCGCCGCCGCGATGACGGACGGTGATATGACCGTAGCTGTTGCGACCGGAGTGCTTCTTCAGGGTCTCAACCAGGCTACGCTCAGGTTTTGCCTTCTTGTCCACGCCTTCAAAAGCGGAGACGGTCATGCCCCGTCGAGCAGGGGTATAAGGCTTAAAAGTTTTAATAGCCATTTTGCGTTTACTCCTTTATTGAGATGTGGATTAGACCATACCCTCGAAGAACTCGATGGTCTTGGAGTCAGCAGTCAGGGTGACGACAGCCTTCTTGTACTCAGAACGGCGGCCTGCGGGATAAGCGCCGGTGCGCTTCAGCTTGCCCTGCATGCGAATGGTGTTGACCTTAGCAACCTTGACGCCGAAGATCTCTTCGACAGCTGCCTTGATCTGGGTCTTGTCAGCATTGACATCAACCATGAAAACATACTTCTTATCAGCAACAGCCTCCATGGACTGCTCGGTGATAACCGGTCTTCTAATGATATCGTAAGCGTTCATTATGCGAATACCTCCTCGATCTTGGCCAGAGCAGCCTGATCGACAACCAGCTTGTTAGCGTTGACCACGTCGTAAACGTTGATCAGGTTGGCGAAGGTGACAGCGCAGCCGGGGATGTTGCGGCCGGACTTAACAATGATCTGGTCAGCCTCAGCGGTAACGACCAGAGCCTTCTTCTCGGCGCCGACAGCGCTCAGGAAGCTTGCGAAGTCCTTGGTTTTGATGGAATCCATCTTGATGGAGTCGATGACAACAACATTGTTGTCCTGTGCCTTAGCGGACAGAGCGCTCTTCAGAGCCAGACGCTTCACCTTCTTGTTCAGGGTGTAGCTGTAATCTCTGGGCTTGGGAGCGAACACGATACCGCCGTGGGTCCACTGAGGAGCACGGGTGCTGCCCTGACGAGCGCGGCCGGTGCCCTTCTGTCTCCAGGGCTTTCTGCCGCCGCCGGAAACCTCTGCACGAGTCAGAGCGGACTGAGTGCCCTGACGGCAGTTTGCCAGGTGGTTCTTGACCACATCATGGACAACAGCGCCGTTGGGATCGATGCCGAACACAGCTGCGGAGAGTTCGATCTCGCCGACCTGCTTGCCGGACATATCGTAAACATTAGTCTTAGGCATGATTTAATCTCTCCTTTCCTTAGCCTCTTGCGGAAGCCTTCTGGGGGTTTCTGCCGGAAGCCTTCTGCGGGTTCTTGCTGATGCCGGTCTCGACATTCTTGACCTTGTTGTTCTTGACGGTGTTGCGGATAAAGACCAGACCGCCCTTGGGGCCGGGGATGGCGCCGCGGATTGCGATCATGTTCAGTTCTGCATTAACCTGAACGATGTCCAGATTCTCGATGGTGACCTGCTCATTGCCCATCTGACCTGCACCGATCTTACCGGGGAAGATACGGGACTGGTGAGAGGATGCGCCCATAGAACCAGCATGACGATGGACAGGGCCGCCGCCGTGGGTCATATCGGTGCGATGTGCGCCATGGCGCTTGATAACGCCCTGGTAGCCGTGACCCTTGCTGATGCCGGTCACGTCGATCTTGTCGCCTGCTGCAAAGACGTCAGCCTTGACAACGTCGCCGACATTCATTTCGGCTGCGTTCTCCAGACGGAACTCCTTCAGGTGACGCTTTGCCTCAACGCCGGCCTTCTTCAGATGGCCAGCCTCAGGCTTGGACAGCTTGTGCTCCTTGATGTCCTCGAAGCCCAGCTGCACGGCAGTGTAGCCGTCGGTCTCGACAGTCTTCTTCTGAGTGACAACGCAGGGACCTGCCTCAACAACAGTGACAGGGATGACCTTGCCGCTCTCATCGAAGATCTGGGTCATGCCCACTTTTTTGCCGATGATTGCTTTCTGCATTTTGGTTTTCTCCTTTTATAATAGGTTATTGGTTGACTCAGGAACATTGGGTTTCCCGTGTCAACATGACCCGTCCGCCCGATGCCAGACAGTGCGGGCAGCCATAATTGTGACGAGCAATTACAGCTTTATCTCAATCTCAACGCCAGCAGGCAGATCCAGGCTCATCAGGGCCTCAACGGTCTTCTGATTGGGGTTGAGAATATCGATCAGTCTCTTGTGGGTTCTACGCTCGAACTGCTCACGGCTATCCTTGTACTTGTGGACAGCACGAAGGATCGTCACAACTTCCTTCTTGGTGGGCAGAGGGATGGGGCCGGAAACAGCGGCGCCGTTGCGCTTAGCAGTCTCCACGATCTTAGCAGCGCTGGAGTCGATCAGCTGGTGATCATAAGCCTTCAGTCTGATGCGGATCATTTCTTGGTTTGCCATGATTGTTTTCCTCCTTGAAAACGTACTCAGTTTCTTTTGTGCCTGGGTACGGTGAACTGTTTGTCCGCGCCTCCGTGCGTATCATTCTAGCCTATGAAAAATGGCCGACGCAAGCCGACCCTCTTCCAGATGCAGCGATATACGCAAGCGCAATCTGAACAGTTCAGCCGCCCGATGACCGGACATACTCCGCAGAAGTTACCGTCTAGGACGCAATCTCCTGCATCATCGCATCGCACGCGCAGCTTTCCCACACATGCTCAACCATGATACCACAGGATTTCCCTGTTGTCAACCATATTTTCAGAAAAAATCACAAAGTTTTTATATGAAATTCAGTCATTTTCACAGGCAGCTTTTTCTCACTGCGCAGACTATGGTGATCTGCCGTTTTGCCGCGGCTTCCGCCCCTCGAGGCTGCAAAAACTGCCCCGAACGGGGAATCGTTCGGGGCAGGGATTCACTTTCGCTCCCACTGCTTGACCAGTGCGGCTTTTTCATAAAGCTTCAAATAGCTTTCGTATCGGCTCCTGCCGATCTTCCCCTGCGCAAGGGCTTCGGTCACAGCGCAGCCCGGCTCCTTCCGATGGGTGCAGTCCCGGAACTGACAGCTGCCGAGATACGGGGCAAACTCCGGAAATGCATACTGGAGATTCTCCTTGAGGATCAGCTCCATCTGATCGGTGTCAAAAGAGGAGAACCCGGGGGTGTCGGCAATCATGGTGTTGGGACCGAGCTTGTAGATCTGCACATGACGGGTGGTATGCCTGCCGCGGCCGAGCTTCTGCGAAACCTCGCCGGTTTGCAGCTGAAGCTCCGGCGACAGCGCATTGAGGATGCTGCTTTTTCCCACGCCGGAATTGCCCGTAAAGGCCGCAAATCTTCCCTCCAGCTGCCTGCGCAGCTCCTCCACACCAAGACCGGTCTGGGCACTGGACTGGATAACGGTGTATCCTGCATCCCGATAGGTCTGGGCCAGATCGTCCCCTGCATCCATATCGCACTTGTTGATGCAGATGCAGACCTCCACCCCCTGATCACCTGCAATGGCAGCCACCCGATCGATCAGAAACGGCTCTGTGATCGGGTTGACATTTGCGGCAAAGATCACCAGAAGGTCCAGATTTGCCACCGCAGGCCGGACAAAGCAGTTCTTGCGGTGGAGGATGCGCTCCAGCATCCCCTTCCCCTTTTCAACGCTGATCTCCACAAGATCCCCAACCAGAGGACTCTGGCCTCTGCGCAGGTGGCCTCTGGCCCGACAGGTGATGATCTGCTCCTCCGTCTGGACATCGTAAAATCCGCTCAGGGATTTGATGATTCGTCCGCTGCTTCGTTTATCCACCAAAGTCCACCTTTTCTCTATGGTACGATTCCCCATCGATGAACACCTCGAGCAGGCCCGTACCTCTGCCGGTCAGCTGAACTGCATAGCTTGCCGTTCCCGGCTGGATCAGCTGGTCGTTGATAATGGTCTTGCCGTCGAGCATGATGGTCAGCTTATACGGCTCATCCTCATCCTGCGGCAGATCGATGGTCTTATACACGGTCTTTTCCGGCTCTGTGGGTGCCGTCGTGGGCGGCTGCGTCTCCTTCGGTCCGTTGGAAACATAGAGGATGATCTCCGTTGTCACGTCGATCTCCACGCCGGAGGAAATGGACTGACGGAATACCCTGTCCTTTTCGGCGCTGTTTTCCTCGCGCTTTTCGGTGACCGTTTTAAAGCCCAGCGCATTCAGCTCCTTCTGTGCCTCATCAAAGGTCTTGTTCAGCAGATCCGGCACACGCTTGCGGACGGTTCCCTCAGACAGATAAATGACGATCTCCGTGGTGACATCGATTGTCTCGTTGGAATTCACAGACAGCCGCACCACGGTGTCTTTGTCCTCAAGGCTTTGCTCCGTCTCGAAGCGGTAGGTTTCAAACCCGTTATTTTTCAGCAGCTGAACCGCTGCCTCCTTACTCTTACCGATGACATTGGGCACCTTTGCCTTTTTTTCCTCCGGGCCCTTGCTCAGATAAATGGTGACGGTCTGACCGCGCTTGAGCTTGGCGCCCTCGGCGGGATCGGTCCTGACCACCAGTCCCTCTTTGATATCATCGTCAAATACTTCCTCAAATTTGGGGTTCAGCTCCCCCTTCAGGGCATTCAGATAATTCTGCGCCACGTCCTTGGTCATGCCCTGCAGCTTTGCCATGGCAGGCAGCTCATCCTGCTCCGGCCCCATGCTGACATAAACCGTGACCGTGCCCCCCAGAGGCAGCTGCTCCTTGGGCTTGGGCTTCTGGTCAATGATGACACCCTCTTCATACTCATCGCTGAAGGCTCGGTCACCCTGAACGATTTCGATGTCGGGATACTGGCTGCGATCCAGCTCGTCAAAAACCTTGCCGATCAGGTTCGGAACCGGCGCAACCTGCGTATCACTGCCGAACAGTGCGCCGTTCAGCACGTATACCAGAAAGATCAGGATGGCGACCACAGCAACCGCCGAGCATACGGCAACCGCCGTGGTGACGGTCCGATTGTGGCGGCGGCGCTCTTCGTCCGCTTCCTGCCGAGCCGAGCGGCCTGCACTCTGACGCATCTGACCGTCCCGAGTCATCCTTCTGGGGTCCTGCTCCCGATTCATCCGCCGAGGATCAGGATTCCCTGCCGGTCTGCCGGTCTGCGCCCCCGCGGGACGCTGCTGAGCAGGTCTGTCCGGACGGACTCCGGCAACACGCTCTGCCGTGGTTCTGGGCTGAGCCGGTCGGGGCTGCCCCTGAGGAGGCTGAACAACCTGAGCCATCTGGCTTGCCTGACTGACCTGATTGAGCATAGTGGCTGCATCCACCTGCTCTTTATCGTTAAAATCAAACAGAATGCTGGGATTTTTCCGGAATTCCTCCAGATCATACAGCATCAGTGTGGCATTGCTGTACCGCTGATCCGGCTCCAGAGCCATAGCCTTCATGATGATCTGCTCAAGGCCCCCCGGAATATTGGGATTCAGGGTGGAGGGCATGGGTGCGCCGCCGTTGATATGCTGAATGGCCACCGCCACGGGAGATTCCCCGTCATAGGGGGCTCTTCCGGTCATCATTTCGTACATGACCACGCCCAGAGAATAGATATCCGAGCGGTTATCCACGCGCCCGCCCTTTGCCTGCTCCGGAGAGATATAATGCACCGAGCCAAGGGCTTCCTTGGTCAGGGTGTTGCTTGCCGACATGATACGAGCGATGCCGAAATCCGTCACCTTCACGCTGCCGTTTTTCAGCACCATGACATTGTGGGGCTTGATATCCCGATGGACGATACCCCGGCTGTGGGCATGCTCCAGTGCCTTTGCGATCTGCATGCCGAAGTGGAGTGTCTCCTTCCAGTTCAGCGTGCCCTTCTTTTCCATGTACTGCTTCAGGGTGATGCCATCGATCAGCTCCATGACGATGTAGTCGGCCTCACTGGAGGTGGACACATCGTACACTGCCATGATATTGGGATGGCTCAGCATGGCAACCGCCTGACTTTCCGCATGGAAGCGGCGGCGGAACTCCTCGTCCTGAGACAGATCATCCTTCAGGATCTTGATGGCGACCAGACGGTTGAGTCGGTGGCAGCGCGCCTTGTAGACCACTGCCATTCCGCCGGTGCCTATGACCTCTAAGATCTCGTACCGACCATCCAACAGCCGGCCGATGTATTTATCATTATCCATTGTATTACTCCTTTCATCTACCGGCTTAGGCCAATACCAGAATGCTTGTCACATTATCCGGTGCGCCGCGCATTTTTACAATATCCAGCAGACGCTGGCAGCAATTATCCTTGTTGACACCGTGGACGACCTCAAACAGGATCTCCTGATCGTCCACCACGCCTGTCAGTCCGTCGCTGCACAGCAGCAGCGCATCCCCTCGGGCCAAAGTCTCGTGGAACACGTCGCATTCGATGGTCGCCTCTGTGCCCACGGCCCGGGTGATGAAATTCTTTCCGGGAAAGGTCCTTGCCTGCTCCGGCGTAAGCTCTCCGCGGCTCACCATCCTCTGGACCAGAGAATGGTCTGTTGTGATCTGGCGGATGCCGTCGCTGTTGACCAGATAGCACCGGCTGTCACCCACATTGATGACCGTGACCTTATTTCCGGTCACATAGGCCGCCACCAAGGTGGTGCCCATCCCACGAAACTCCTCAAACTGATTGGCCTGCTCAAAGACCGTAAAGTTTGCAAGCTTTGCGGCACTGATCAGCATCTGCTCGATATGCTCCGGTGTCATGCCGCTTTTGTGTACCCGCTTCAGCTCCTGAACAAATACCTCAATGGCCAGCGAGCTTGCGATATTGCCGGACTTTGCACCGCCCATGCCGTCGCACACGACATAAACCGAGGTGCTGCGATCCAGCTGTACGATTTGATAAGCATCCTGATTTTGGCTGCGGACGCAGCCCGTGTCGGTCAATCCCCAACTCTGCACAGCAAGCGCCTCCTTTCCCGTTTATTATTTTCCCTGTTCCCGATTGTACTTCCGGCGAAGCTGTCCGCAGGAAGCGTCGATGTCACCGCCCAGGGTCCTTCTCACCGTGGCAGGCACGCCTCCGTCCTCCAGAATCTTCTGGAAACGCTGTACCGCCCCGCGGCTACTGGGCTTCAGGGGACTTTCCTCCACATGGTTCAGCGGGATCAGGTTCATATGTGCAGGCAGACCCTTCAGCCGCTTCAGCAGCAGTCTGGCATCCGCCTCAGAATCATTCACCCCGTCGATCATGGCATATTCAAAGGAGATCCGCCGTCCGGTGATCCTGTAATAATCCCGACAGGCCTCCAGAAGCTCCTCAGAAGCATATGCCTTGTTCACCGGCATGATGGTGTTTCGCACCTGATCGTTGGCTGCGTGAAGAGAGACAGACAGGGTCAGCTGTAATTTCTTTTCCGCAAGCTGACGGATCTTCGGCACCAGTCCGCAGGTGGACAGACTGATGTGGCGCATGGAGATGTTCATGCCCTCGGGGCTGTTCACCAGCTCCAAAAAGCGCATCACATTGTCAAAATTGTCCAGAGGCTCACCGATGCCCATCAAAACGATGTGCGAGATCGGCAGACCGGAATCCACCTGCGTGAACAGGACCTGATCCAGCATCTCCTGAGGCTCCAGTCTGCGAACAAGGCCCCCCAGAGTGGAGGCGCAGAAGGCGCAGCCCATGCGGCAACCCACCTCCGTGGAGATACAGACGGTGTTTCCGTAGTGATAGCGCATCAGCACCGTTTCCACGCAGTTTCCGTCCGACAGCCGCCACAGGTATTTGATCGTACCGTCCCTCTGGGACTCCTGTCTGCGCACCACCTCGGGGGTGGTGAAGGGGTACTCCTGCGCCAGAAGCCGGCGCAGCTCCTTGGAGACGTTGGTCATCTCATCATAGGAGTGCACACCCTTGTGCAGCCATGTATAGATTTGTTTTGCCCGGAACGCCGGCTGCCCCATTTCCTTCAGGGCAAGGGTCATCTCAGGCAGGGTCATTGCTTTGATATTCATGTATTCCTCCGCAGACGGCAGATAAAGAAGCCGTCTGTGTCGTATTCACCGGGAACCAGCGTCAGCATTCCGCTTTCATTCTTGCCGAACACCTCCGGCAGTTCCAGTGGCTCCAAATAAAAATCCCTGTTGGATTTCAAAAACTTTTCCACCACGCCCTCATTCTCTCTGCGCACCAAGGTGCAGGTCGAATAGATCAGAACTCCGCCGGGCTTTACATATCTTGACTGATTGTTTAAGATTTCAAGCTGCAACGCAGGCAGGTCCTTCATGGTGTCCGGGTCCTTTTCCCGAATGTCCGGCTTTTTGCGGATGATGCCGTAGCCGGAGCATGGCACATCCACCAGTGCCGCATCCACCCGATTTTCCAGAGCCGGGTCAAACACGGTGGCGTCGAACTGTCTGGGGTGTATATTGGAAAAGCCCAGTCGGTCGGCCCCGTTCTGCATCAGTCCGACCTTATGCTCGTGGACATCAGAGGATATGATCTTCCCCTTTCCACCCAGAGCCATCGCCGCGGCGAAGCTCTTTCCGCCGGGCGCTGCGCAGCAGTCGGTTACCACAAGCTCACCCTCAGGGATCTTGGCGCAGTCCACGGCCAGCTTCGCCGCCGCATCCTGCACGTAGAATGCTCCGTCCCGAAAGCTCGGCAGCCTGTCGATGCTTCCGGTTCCGCTCAGGACAAGGCAGTTTTCAAGCCACGGGTGGCTGTGTACCTGAACCCCCTCTGACTCCAGACGCACCTGCAATTGTGCGGCGGTGGTTTTCAGCGTGTTCACCTGCACCACCGTTTCCGGCGCAGCGTTATTCGCCTTCAGCATCAGCTCCAGACGCTGCTGTCCCACATAGCTGCCGAACAGCTTCACCAGTCCCTCGGGGTGGGAATATCGGGTCGCCAGATCCTGCGGCTGCTCCAGTTCATCCTTTCTGCGGACGGCACTGCGCAGCACACCGTTCACCAGTGCCGCCGCGTGGGCCTGCTGCTTACAGTATTGCTTGGTCAGCAGCACCGATTCGTTCACCGCCGCAGAATCCGGGATCTTGTCCATCAGCAGGATCTGATACAGTCCCAGATGCAGGATATCCCGCACCACCGGACGAAGCCCCTTGAGCCTGCCCGTCAAAAGCTGCTGGCAGTAAAAATCCAGAAGCCCTCGGTTTTGCAGCACCCCATAGCACAGCCTCGTGGCAAGGGCCGCATCCCGTTTGTCGAGATTCCCTCTTCCGATCTGCTCTTTCAGCAGCGCATTGGACCATCCGTCCTTTTTCCGGCAGCCGATCAGCACCTCCAGTGCCGTCTGTCTCGGGGTCATATCAGATCTCCAGAGGGTGTCCCCGGAAGTAATCCGGAGCCGCCATGCGCTTGCCGCCCTCTGCCTGAAGCTGACGGATCTCGATCATCCTGCCGTCGCCGCAGGCCACCCGCAGGCCGGTTTTGTTCAGCTCCACCGGCGTTCCGGCAGGCTTGTCCGTGCTGCCCTCCACCAGAACGGTCTGGTGGATCTTAAAGCCCGTGCCGCCCAGCTGAGCGGTTGCCACCGGCCAGGGATGCAGACCGCGGACATGATTGTGAATCTGCTGCGCGCTCTTGCTCCAGTCGATGGGGCACATGCTCTTATCGAGCATGGGGGCAAAGCTGACCTTGGATGCGTCCTGAGGCGTGGCCTCCACAGGGCCCTGCGTGAACCGGGTCAGGGTCTTGCTCAGAAGATCCGCACCCAGAACCGCCAGCTTGTCCAGCAGCTCTCCGGCTGTCTCGTTTTCTCCGATGGGGGTCTTTGCCACGTCGATCACGTCGCCTGCATCCATTTCACGGATCAGATACATTGCGCTGACTCCGCTTTCGGTCAGACCGTCCAGAACTGCCCACTGATAGGGGGCGCTGCCACGGTATGCCGGCAGTACGCTTGCATGGATGTTGATGCACCCGAAGGTGGGGACATCCAGTACCTTCTGGGGCAGGATACGGCCATAGGCCACCACGGCGCAGATATCGGGCTTCAGGTCCCGCAGCTGCTGCACCGTCTCCTCCTCACGGAAATTTTCCGGTTGGAACACGGGGATACCGTGGGCCAGTGCCACTTCCTTGACCGGGGAGCAGACCAGCTTCATCCCCCGCCCCTTGGGGCGGTCCGGCTGAGTGTAAACCCCCACCACATCAAAGCCGTCTGCAATGATTTTCTTCAGACAGGTCGCCGAAATGTCCGGCGTTCCCATAAATACAACACGCATGGAATCCCTCCTAACGGTTATTACAGTTCCTCCAGTTCCTCTTCTGTGAGGAATCGGTCCATCACCTGCGTATAGACAATGCCATCCAGATGATCCAGCTCGTGGCAGAAGCAGCGGGCGATCAGCTCCTCGCCTTCCACCTCAAACCAGTTCCCATGGCGGTCCTGAGCCCTGACCTTGGCAAACATAGGCCGCTTCACGATGCCGTATTTGCCCGGCACGGAAAGGCAGCCCTCCATGCCGACCTGCTCGCCGGAGGTCTCGATCAGCTCCGGATTGATCAGCTCCAGGATCTCTTCGCCGGTGTCCACAAGGACCACCCGACGCAGGATGCCCACCTGAGGAGCTGCAAGGCCCACTCCGTTGGCATCCAGAAGCGTGTCCTTCATGTCCTCCAGCAGCAGCTCCAGTTTCTTGTCAAAAGTCGTCACAGCCTTGCACACCTTGTGCAGTGCAGGCTCCTGATCCGTATGAATTCTACGTAGTCCCATAATTACAACGCCTCTTTCCTATTCATATCCATTCACGTCGATGAATGCCGAAACGCCCCGATTCCGCCTGTCCTGCATAAACTGCCGCAGGAAATTGCTCAGGGTCTGCCTCAGCAGTCTGTCCGCCCGACACCGCAGGGTCAGGCGGTAGCGGAAATGATAATTGATTTTCATGACCGGACACGGTGCTGGCCCCAGCAGGGTAAACCCATTCTCATCCACCTGATTCTGCCGGAACCATGCCGAAAGGCTGTCCCGGAACAGGGCGCTGCCCCGCAGCACCGCCGCTTCGTTTTCTCCGACAAAGGTGATGCTGATGCTGTCGCCAAAGGGCGGCAGGTTCATCACCCGTCGCAGACCGATCTCCAGATCGTAAAAGCCGTCGTAGTCCTGCCTTGCGCCCAAGGAAATGATCTCATGCCCGGGAACCATGGTCTGGATCACGGCACGGCCCTCACTCTGTCCCCGTCCGGCACGGCCCACCACCTGCGTCATCATGTTGAAGGTGGTCTCTGCCGCCCGATAGCTTCCGGAATACAGGCTCAGATCCGCATCCAGAACGCCTACCAAGGTCACATCCGGCAGATTCAGACCCTTTGCCACCATCTGGGTGCCGATCAGGATGGGGATCTTTTCCTCCTGAAAGCGGCTGAGCATCTTTTCATGGGTGTTCACCGCATTGATGGTGTCGGCATCCATCCGCAGGATCTCGGTATCCGGAAATTCCAGCTCCAGTTCCTCCTGCACCCTCTGGGTGCCGACGCCCAGAGGCTTCAGCGGTCCTCCGCAGCTGGGGCAGCGCTTCGGGACCGGCTGAGAGTGTCCGCAGTAGTGGCACATCAGCCGCTCGTTGGCGCTGTGGTAGGTCAGTCGGTTGCTGCACCGGACACATTCCGGGCTTTCCCGGCAATCCACACACACCAACGCCCGGGAATTGCCCCGTCGGTTCAAAAACAGGATGGTCTGCTTGCCATGCTGCACATTGTCTCGGATGCCGTCCAGAAGGAAGCGGCTGAAGGGCGAATCATTGCCGGCTTTCAGCTCCTCCTTCATGTCCACGATCTCCACCCGAGGCAGCTGACGGCCGTTGAATCGGCTGCGCAGCTCATAGAGTCGATAGTCCCCGGACTTTGCCCGGTACATGGTCTCGATGGATGGGGTCGCCGAGCCGAACAGCACCAGTGCCCCTTCCTTTGCCCCCCGCCAGATGGCGATCTCCTTAGCGGAATATCTGGGGGCATTTTCTGATTTATAGGTATGCTCCTGCTCTTCATCCAGAATGATGATGCCCAGATTACCGGCAGGTGCAAACACCGCCGATCGGGTCCCGACCACCACCCGGGCATCCCCCGAGCGGATCCGTTTCCACTGGTCATAGCGTTCTCCGGCAGAGAGGCTGCTGTGCAGCACCGCCACCTGATTGCCGAAATAGGCCGCCAGCAGACTCAGCAGCTGAGGGGTCAGACCGATCTCCGGCACCAGAAGCATGGCTCCCCGCCCTGATTTCAGGCAGGTTTCGATGAGCTTGAGATAAACCGATGTCTTTCCCGACCCGGTGACGCCGTGCAGCAGTGCCACCCCGGGGATCGTCTGCTGCATCTGCTCCCGCAGGCCGTCAAACACACACTGCTGCTGCTCTGACAGCTCCAGAGGGCCATCCAGATGGGCAGGGGTGATTTCCTTGCAGCGCAGGGTGGGCCGTTGGCTTAGGGTGATGTAGCCCAGCTTTTCCAACCGCTTCACCGTTGCCGTGGAAGCCCCCGTAAAATAGCACAGCTCCTTCACCGCCACCGAGCCGATCCCGCACAGCAGCTGAATGACAGCCTTCTGCATGGCGGCGGATTTCGGGCGATGGGAAGCGAATTCCATGGCTTCCTCCGCAGAAGCGGCAAGTGTCGCAATCTGTTCCGACTGATCGCCGGTTCTGCGCAGGAAGTCCGATTCGGTGGTGATCCATTTCTTTTTCAGCAGATATTTCAGCGCAGCAGTCCTCGCCTCTTCATCGGCAAGCACCGACTTGACGTCATCCATATCTCCCTGTCCGCCCAGCTCCTCCAGATGGGTCAGGATGCACTGGGCATCGGGCTGCCGGATGCTCTTGCCCCGCCAAGGGGCGTCCGGAGCCAGAGTGAACCGCTCCACTGTCCTGAACCAGAGTCCCCCGGGCAGCATAGCGCGGATCGCCTCGTAAAAGGTGCAGAAATACCGCTCCCGCATGAACGCCGCAAGCCGAAGCATATGCTCCGACAGCAGCGGCTCCGGGTCCAGAATCCGGTCAACGGACTTCAGCTTGGATTCATCCCCTTGGGTGATCTGCAGCACGATCCCCTCGCACCGGCGATTACCGGAGCCAAAAGGGACCTGCACCCGCATCCCCACCCTCAGGGGCATCTCCTGACCAAAGCGATAGGAATAGGGCTTGTCAATGGCAAACAGGGCGGCCGAGACCGCGATTCTTGCAATCATCCCCATTCCTCCTTTGGCATAAATTACTTCTTATATTCGTCTTTCAGGGTAGCGGTCAGCTTGCCGTCTGCCACCTCGCGGATCGCCATGGTGACGGGCTTCTCGGGCAGCTCCTCGCCCAGTTCATTTGCCTCATCTGCGATCTGGCGGGCGCGCTTGGCCACCACGTTCACCAGCAGATAACGGCTATCGATTTGCTTCAAAAGGTCAGCAACAGGGGGGTATAACATATCAACATTCCTCCATTATTCCTCATGGGCTTTTTCAGCCATGATTTCTAAGATCTCATTTGCGCACACGTCCGCATCCTGATTCACGACGATATAATCATAGCGGAAGCGCTGCTCCATTTCCCATTTTGCCCGCTCCAGACGCAGCTCAATCTGCTCGGCAGAGGTGTCGCCCCGTCCTCTCAGGCGGCGCTCCAGCTCCTGATCGTCCGGCGGCATGACAAAGATCAGCGTTGCCTCGGGGCAGGCCGCCTTCACGTTAAAGGCACCCGTGGGCTCTACGTCCAGAACCACGTTTTTATCCTTCAGCTTTTCAAACAGCTGCTTTTTCGGGGTGCCGTAAAAGGTCTCGTTGTGGAAATCATATTCCAGCATCTCGTTGTTGGCGATCATATTCTGAAATTCGTCTCCGGTGACGAAGTAGTAGTGAACGCCCTCCTGCTCTCCGGCCCGGGGCTGTCTGGTGGTAGCCGAGACCGAGAAGCACAGATCTTCTCTTGCTCCCATGACCTTGGCAAGCACCGTGCTTTTGCCTACGCCGGATGCGCCGGAAATCACAAACAGCTTTCCTTTGCTCATCCCTCTTCCTCCTCATAGTGGACCCCCTGCTTGTCCTGAGAACGCTCGCAAATGGTCTCAGGGGCAATGGCAGACAGGATCACGTGATCTGTATCCATCAGCAGCACCGACTTGGTCTTGCGGCCGTAGCTGGCGTCGATCAGCATGGCCCGGTCCCGAGCCTCTTGGATCACGCGCTTGATGGGGGCCGAATCCGGGCTGACCACCGCCAGCAATCGGGCTGCGGAAATCATATTTCCAAAACCGATATTGATTAGCTTCATGAAATTCCTCTTTACTCCAGATTCTGGGTCTGTTCCCGGATCTTCTCCAGCTCCGCCTTGATATCCACCACGATCCGGGCGATTTTCACATCGGTGCATTTCGATCCGGTGGTGTTGGCCTCCCGGTTCATTTCCTGCAGCAGGAAGTCCAGCTTCCGTCCCACGGCTCCGCCGCCGGTGAGCATGGCGTCCATCTGCTCCAGATGGCTGCGCAGGCGGACCGTCTCCTCGTCCACCGCCACCTTATCGGCAAAGATCGCCGCCTCGGTGAGGATTCTGGCCTCATCGATGGACTTATTTTCCAGAACCTCCCGCATTTTTTCCTCCAGACGCCTGCGGTAATCCGCAACGGTCTGGGGGCTTGCCTGCTCCACCTGAGAAACCAGCTCCAGAATGGTCGCACCACGGCTGCGCAGATCCGCCTCCAGTGCCGCTCCCTCCACCTGTCTCATGTGGTTGTAGTTTACAAGGGCATTTTTCACAACACCCAGCAGATCCTCCTTCAGCTGCTGTTCATCCAGCTGGGGCTTCTGAACCTGAAATACCTCCGGAATTTTTGCCAATGCCGTAACGCTGATGTCATCGGCAACGCCATACTCCTGTACCATCCGGCGCATTGCCGCAAGATAGCCCTCAACAACCGGCTGATTCAGCGTGACCTGAATCTCGGACACCGCCTCTGCATTGACGCTGACATACACGTCCACCTTACCCCGGGATACCTCAGCCTTTACAAGCTGCTTGACCGCATCCTCTGCAAAAGAGAAGATCCGAGGCATTTTTACCGTGCAGTCCAGATATCGGTTGTTCACCGAGCGGATCTCAACCGTAAACTCCCGACCGTTCACCGTTTCCACGGAACGGCCATAGCCAGTCATGCTCCTAACCAAGCCAATGTCCTCCTTTATGATTCGGCCTGCCCCGATCCGGGGGCATAGCCTGTGATCGTATAAACCGTCTTTTTGTGTTTGGCATTCATCCGGTCCGCCCAGACCGCAAGGATCAGTCCCAGAACAAATCCCGCGCATCCGGCCGGTGCGCCAAGGCCTGCCCCTGAGCCTGCCCAGTATCCCAAGAAAAACAGGATCATGGGGACCAGATAGACAACCGCCGCCGCCTTCAGCACCCCCACGGTATCCGACGATACCGTGACGAAGTCCCCTGCGCATGCGCCGATGGGGTTCTCCGCCTGAACGATCAGCGTTTCCTTGGCCGCGCCGCAGCCGGCGCACTTATGGCATTCTCCGGAGCATGCGCTTTCCCGGAAGTGGATCACCTCCGCCCTGCCCCCGGGCAGGGTCTTATGCACCTTTACATATTGCTCCATGGTCAATCACCTGTTGTCTGCGACGGTGGGGCCACCGTGACGGAAACGCTGTATTTCCCCACGCAGCCCACATCCGGGAATTTATCGGAAATGGTGATGATCGGCTCGATCACCTCTGCCCCGTTCACCGATTCCAGATTCACCTGAATACTCAGATCCGTGGGGACCAGTGCATCGATCTGATCCACAGGACCGCGGACCGTCACCGTCAGCACCTTGGTCAGCACATCCGCCTCCATCCCCTCCGGGACGTTGATGGTCTGGATGCTGCTGACGTCAAAGGTTTTCTTCTTCAGCTCCGGGAAGGAGATGGTCACCGTCACCTTGTTGACACCGCTTTCGTTGGTGATGCCCTCCGGCAGCAGGATCTCAAATTCCTTCACAGAATCACTGGCGTATTCGGCCAGATTCACCGTGCCGAGTACCAATTCGTCCAGTCCCTCCAGCATAGCCTCGCTGCCTGCGATGCTGATCTGCTTGGGAGAATACTGGATCTGGGTCGTCTGGGCGGTGGCACCGCCGCCATCGACCACGTTCACCCGCAGATCCACCTTCTTGATGGCGGAGATGCGCAGCTGGAGCCGGACCTTTTCCACGTTGGTGGTGACCAGCTTCACGTCCAGAGGCTTGCCCTCTGCATCCTGCAGCTCATACCGATAGCTCTGGGCGATGGATTCGGTGCGGTTGATCAGATCCACCTTGATGGCCGCATGATCGATCTGCTCCACCAATTCCTTGGGGCCGGAGACTTTGATCTCGCTGTAATCCAGCTCCGGTGTCCCCTTGATATATCCCTCCGGGACATTGCCCTCATAGACGATCTGAACGGGAACGTCCTTGTTCACCCGCTCGGCGACCACCACCGAGATCCGCTTGGGGTCCCGATCCTGAACGGTCATCGCGCCGCTGATCAGCTCGTTGGGCGGGATCACAGCATAGCCGATGGCATATTCACCGGCCTCGTTGATGCTGCCAAGATCTGCCACCACAAGCAGATTGGAGGAGTTGATCTTGTTCAGATCCGAACGGTTGCCCGCCAGCTCCACCGTGACGGTGGGGTTGGGGTCGGATACCAGCATCAGCTGCTTTTCCGTCAGAGAGTTGGCGTTATCCAGTACCACCGGGACCTTGTAGTAGGGTCTGGTCTGGTCGGGACTGATGACCGTGATGACATACAACCAAAGGCCGAAAGCAAGCGTAAGTGCGATCAGCGCACTGAGCACCTTATTTTTCATTCTGCTTTTCCTCCTTACGGGCCAGCATCTGCTTCAGGCGAATCAGAAGGGTCTTTTCCTGTGTCTTTTTTTCCTCCTTGCACAGCTCCTGCCTCAGCAGGCGCTCCAGTGTCTGGGGGGCCAGATGCCGCTTGAGCATGCCGCCTACCGCAACCGACATCGTGCCGGTCTCCTCCGACACAATGACGATCACCGCGTCCGATGCCTCGCTCATGCCCACGCCCGCCCGGTGGCGGGTACCCAGATCCGCGCTGAGCCGATGGCTCTCTGACAGGGGCAGCACACAGCCGGCTGCGGCGATCACCCCGTCGCGGATGATCATGGCGCCGTCATGGAGGGCGGCCTTCGGGAAGAAGATGTTGCGGATCAGCTGCTCGGAGACCTTGCCGTCGATCACGGTGCCGGTCTTGAAGTATTCATCCAGTCTCTGGTTTCTGGCAAAGACGATCAGCGCGCCGATCTTTTCGCGGCTCATCACCTCGCAGGCCATGACGGTCTGGGCGATCACCAGCTCCATCTGCTCCACATTTTCCTTGGGCTTGATGAGCTGACGGATGCTGACGCTTCCCAAGTGATCCATCATCCGGCGCAGCTCCGGCTGAAACAGGATGACCAGAGACAGCATACCGACTGCCAGGACCTGATTGATCAGAAAGCTCAGGGTGTGCAGGTTCCACAGCTGGGTACACCATGCCACCAGCAGCATGCCGACCACTACGCCTGCGATCCGCATGGTGGTGGTGGAGCGGATCATCCTGATGACCCTGTAAATTATAAATGCCACAATGGCAATATCAAGGTAGTCCGACAGAGACATTGCCGCCAGTTGCTTGAGAAGATCTTGTAGATACTCCATAAACAGCCATACCTCGCTTTTCTTTGGTTATTGGGCAGCACCTGAAAATCCTGATAACTACCCTATTATCCTTACTATTATAGCGGATTGACCCTTTAATAGCAAGAGAAAATCTGTAAAAAAATCACGCACCTGCCGGCGGCAATCTTGTCTGTACCGCCTGCTTCAGCGTTTGGATCTGCTCTGCCGACGCATCGTGACCAAAGCTGACACGTATGGTCCCCGTGTCCAAGGTGCCTGCACTTTTGTGTGCCAAGGGCGCACAGTGCAGCCCTGCCCGGACCGCAATGTCCGCCTCGGCAAGCCGCTGCGCCGCGGTTTCGCAGTCTATGCCGCAGCGGAAGGACACCGTCCCCAGCTGACTGGGACCGGAAAAGACCTCCATCCCCAGTGCCTCCAGCATTCGGGCAGCCTTTTCCCCTGCCATCCGCTCCCGCACACCGATGACCTCAGGGGTTTCCCGCATGACATATCGTATCCCCGCAGCAAGGCCTGCGATCCCCGGCACGTTCATGGTCCCGGCCTCTCCCCGATCCGGCAAAAAGTCCGGCATATGCTGACGCACCGACTCGCTTCCCGTTCCGCCCATCAGCCACGGTGCAGGCAGCCGCCTGCACAGCAGCAGCCCCGTCCCCATGGGCCCCAGA
>DYCR01000014.1:0-814 GCA_019418025.1 Clostridiales bacterium
TCGAGTACCGTCTGGACAAGACCAACATCATCCACTGCCCCATCGGCAAGGTTTCCTTCGGCACCGAAAAGCTGGTCGAGAACATGGATACCCTGATGAAGGCTGTTGTGAAGGCTAAGCCCTCCGCAGCTAAGGGTCAGTATATCCGTTCCTGCGTCGTTGTGTCCACCATGGGCCCCGGCGTTAAGGTCAGCGCTGCCAAGTACCTGTAATTCTAGTTACAGATTTTCACCGGGAAGCTTCTGCTTCCCGGTTTTCCTATGATCCTCGGCACAGTTTTCGATAAAATATTTCAAAAAAACTGTTGACAACGCTCTCACCTTATGCTATAATCTTCCTGTTGCCAAAGACAGCAGGTTGCGCAAGCGGTAAATCCTGCCGAGGTGCGTGAATATGATTGTTTACGTGTCTTTTTGTCATTTGGCAGAAAGACACTTTTTTTATTTCGGAGGTGACATCTCACATGCCTAACGCAAAGGTTCTTGAAAGCAAGAAGGCCGTGGTTGAAAACCTGACCGGCAAGATCAAGGAAGCTTCTTCCATCGTCTTTGTCGACTATAAGGGTATCACTGTTGCTCAGGATAACGAGCTGCGTAAGCAGTTCCGTGATGCTGAAGTTGAGTACTCCGTTGTTAAGAACACCCTGACTCGTTTCGCTACCCAGAACGCTGGTTACGATTTCGACGAAGTTCTGAACGGTACCACCGCAATGGCTTGCACCACCGGCGATCCCATCGCTCCCGCTCGTATCATCTGCGAGTTTGCCAAGAAGAACAAGAACACCCTGACCATCAAGGGCGGCGTTGTTGAAGGT
>DYCR01000014.1:824-42873 GCA_019418025.1 Clostridiales bacterium
TGACTGCAGGGCAGCTCAATGGCTTCGGCGAACTGCCCAGCAAGAATGCTCTGGTGGCTTCTGTTCTGGGTACCTTCCTGGCTCCCATTTCCAGCCTGGCTTTTGTTCTGGATCAGGTTCGTATCCAGAAGGAAGGCGGCGCTCCCGCAGCCGAGGCAGAGGCTTAATCTGCTGCACACACTAACAAACACACTTTAACTTACATTTTAGGAGGATATTACAATGGCTAGTGAAAAGATCACTGCTCTCGTTGAGGAAGTTAAGGGCCTGACCGTTCTGGAGCTGTCCGAGCTGGTTCACACCCTGGAGGAAGTTTTCGGCGTTTCCGCTGCCGCTGCTGCTGTTGCTGCTCCCGCTGCCGGCGCTGCTGCTGAGGTTGAAGAGAAGACCGAGTTCGACGTCATCCTGAAGGAAGCTGGTTCTTCCAAGCTGAACGTCATCAAGGTTGTCCGCGCTGCTACCGGCCTGGGCCTGAAGGACGCTAAGGATCTGGTTGACAACTGCCCCAAGACTCTGAAGGAAGCTATCTCCAAGGAAGATGCAGAGAAGCTGGTTGCAGAGCTGAAGGAAGCTGGCGCAACTGCAGAGATCAAGTAATTTATCTCTACCGTATGCATTCAACAGCCGTCAGGAAACTGGCGGCTGTTTTTGTACATCTTCACTGATTTAGGAGGTATTTATGTACTCCATCGGATATCTGTCCGCTATCACAGACCTCTCCGGTTATCAGATCGATTGGGTGGCAACGATCAAGCTGTCCTGTGTGATCGCCGTCGGCATTTTTGCTGTCGGCGCAATCTTTCGGGCATTCTTAGGCAGAGGCTCCAGTCTGACTCGGAGTGTATCTGCTGTGTTGAACATCCTGCTCATTTACGTCAGTGCCGTAATGCTCTATCGGTACTTCCCCGCCCTGCACCAACTGTTCAACAGTCTCCCATTTACAACAATGACCGCAGATCACGCAGTATTATGGGATGTTTCTCATTTGCCTGATCTGATCCTTTATCCTGCTGTATTGCAGATGTCCATCCTCGCCTTGCTCGTGAACACCCTCGAGACATTTCTGCCCCGAGGCCGCAGCATTATCACATGGTATCTCTACCGAACCGTCACCGCCATGAGCGCCTTGATTTTATATTTCGGGCTATATTCTGCCGTTAATCATTTTGCTCCGAAAATTTTTGACGCATGGGCTGAAACCATCCTGATTGCCTTCTGGGGGATCATCCTTCTGATTGGATTGCTGAAGCTGATTTTCAGCGTCTTGCTTTCTATATTCAACCCGATCATCGGCGCCTGCTATGCGTTCTTCTTTTCTAACCTGTTTGGCAAGCAATTTACAAAAGCGATCCTAACCACCATTTTTATGGTGCTGATCATATTTTATTTGAATCAGTTCGGTCTGACTCAGATAATTTACTCCGAAGTGACACTGGCCAGCTATGGCCCCATGAGTCTGATCCTGCTGATTGCACTATATTTGTTCGGCAAAATCTTATAAGCAAATATTAAAAACGTCATGATTTATTTATGGCGTTTTTGATATTTTTATCCTTAATTATTCAGTTTAGACAAATATTATTTTTATTTCCAGCAATATTTTTTTTGCAGATCGATTATTATGTTTTACAAATGGGGTATCATGTATTATAATATGTAAGTAAAAGCGTTCTTTCAAAACGCTATTCTATGGTTGATTAGGAGTGTTATTTATGAGCCGGATGTTTGGTACTGTTTCTATGGGTGTCCGCGCTCCCATCATTCGTGAGGGAGACAATCTCGCTGATATCGTCACCGATTCTATTGCACAGGCAATGAAATATGACGGTTTAGCCCCCCGTGATCGTGACATCGTCGCTATAACAGAAGCCATTGTCGCAAGATCCCAAGGCAACTACGTCAGCGCAGACAACATTGCAGAGGATGTACGTGCGAAGTTTGGCGGCGAAACCGTTGGTGTCATTTTCCCCATCCTGAGCCGTAACCGTTTTGCTATCTGCCTGCGCGGTATCGCAAAGGGCTGTAAGAAAGTCGTTTTGATGCTCAGCTATCCTTCCGATGAAGTCGGAAACCATCTGATCGATTGGGACCTGATGGATGAAAAGGGTGTAAATCCTTATAGCGATGTGCTGTCCGAGGCTCGTTACCGCGAACTGTTCGGCTTCACAAAGCATCCCTTCACCGGCGTTGACTATGTAGAATATTACAGCAACCTGATCCGCGAGAGCGGTGCAGAGGTCGAGGTCGTTTTTGCTAACGATCCCAGAGCTGTTCTGCGCTACACCAAAAACGTCCTGAACTGTGATATCCACACCCGTGCCCGCACCAAGCGTCTTTTGCTGGCAGCAGGCGCTGAAAAGGTATTTGGTCTGGATGAAATCATGACCGCCCCCGTCAATGACAGCGGCTACAACACAAAGTACGGTCTGCTTGGCTCCAACAAAGCTACCGAGGACACCGTGAAGCTGTTCCCCAGAGAATGCCAGGATCTGGTTCTGGATATTCAGGAGCGTATGCTGAAGCTGACCGGAAAGCATGTTGAAGTTATGGTCTACGGTGACGGTGCATTCAAAGACCCCATTGGCAAGATCTGGGAGCTGGCTGACCCTGTCGTTTCCCCCGCCTATACCCCCGGATTGGAAGGCACTCCCAACGAGCTGAAGCTGAAGTATCTGGCAGACAATGACTTTGCCGATCTGACCGGCGAGGCGCTGCGGGATGCGATCAAGGAGAAGATCCAGCAGAAGGACGGCTCCAGTCTGGTTGGTAACATGGCTGCTCAGGGTACTACCCCCCGCCGTCTGACCGACCTGATCGGTTCTCTGTGCGACCTGACCTCCGGTTCCGGAGACAAGGGTACCCCCATCATCTATATCCAGGGTTACTTTGACAACTACACCAATGAATAAACGATTAGAGCGAACCGATTTCGGTTCGCTCTTTTTTGTCATATTATGAAAAACCGGAAGGGGTGCCCCCCTTCCGGCTGCTTATTCAAATCTTTTCGATGGCCTCAATCACTCCGGCTACATGTTCCGTAGGAACCGTCTCCATCAGACCGGCATCGTATGCCTCAGCCACGGCAGGATCGATCGGAAGCCGTGCCAGAACCGGCAGGCCAAACTCCGCTGCGACCTCGTCTACGTGACTCTTACCGAATACATTGATCTTCTTACCGCAGTCAGGGCAACTCAGATAGCTGTAATTCTCTACCAATCCCAACACAGGGATCTTCATCATATTCGCCATCTTTACCGCCTTGGCAACGATCATCGAAACCAGATCCTGAGGGCTCGTAACAATCACAATCCCATCAACAGGCAGACTCTGGAATACGGTCAGGGGCACATCGCCTGTTCCGGGAGGCATGTCTACAAACATGTAGTCTACATCTTCCCAGATCACATCTGTCCAGAACTGCTTGACGGCACCGGCAATGACAGGACCACGCCACAGAACGGGGTCACCGGGGTTATCCAGCAGCAGATTGATGGACATAACCTGAATGCCGCTGCGGGTGAGTGCAGGGTACAGGCCCTCCTTGGTGGCACCCTGACATTCCGTGACACCGAATGCCTTGGGGGCAGAAGGTCCGGTAATATCGGCGTCCAGAACACCTACGTGCTTTCCTCTGCGGGCCATGGCAACGGACAGCATGGATGTCACGGTGCTCTTGCCGACACCGCCCTTACCGGACACGACGGCAATCACTTTTTTAACACTGGAATTGGGATTCAGCTTGGCCAGCATGCTCTCTGCGGTGCGATCACCGCAGCTGGAGCTGGCGCAAGATGAACAATTTCCATTACAAGAACTCATTTTTAACGCTCCTTATGTCGGAAAACCGACGAAAATAATATTTTAGACTATTATAAGACACTCTTCCACCGCTGTCAACTTCTATTATTCAATGGCAAGGCTGGCAGTCTCCCACTGCTCCATCAGATCCATCAGCACCAATTCCGCCGCTTCCTTCTCCTCCAGAAGTCTCGTCAGCTCCTGATAGTCTGCCGCAGCTGCCTCGATGGCACCGTCAAAGTCTGCGATTGCACGCTCCTGCTTTTCGATCTCTCGCTCCAGCTTGCGCACGAGCTTCTCTGCATCCTTTGTTCCGCCCTTTGGTTTTTCCTTCTTCTCCTTGGGCGGCGCCGACAGAACCGGCTTGGAAAGCTTTTCAAACTCCTTCATGGAGCGGTACTTTCCGTATCCGCAGGGATAGTCCTTGATGGTGCCGTCCTCCAGCTCCCAGATCCGCTCTGCGAACTTTTCGATAAAATACCGATCGTGAGACACAAACAGCAGAACACCCTCGAATTCTTCAATGGCCGCCTCCACCCATTCACGGGATGCAATATCCAGATGGTTGGTTGGTTCGTCAAGAATCAGCAGGTTGATCTTCTCATCCATCAGCATACACAGCCTCAGGCGCGACTGCTCGCCGCCTGACAGATTTCCAACGGTTTTGAACACATCATCACCGGAAAACAAAAATGCGCCCAGACGGTCACGAGCCTCCTGTGCCGTGCAGTTTTTCTCATAGAGCATGGTATCATACAGCGTCCGTTCCGGATGCTCGAAATGGATGATCTGAGGTAAGTATCCCCATTTCACCGTGGGTCCAAACTGAAGCTTTCCTCCGAAATCCTCATCCCCCAACAGACACTTGATAAAGGTGGATTTTCCCGTTCCGTTGTCGCCAAGCAGCGCGATCCGCTCGCCCCCCTCCACCAGAAGGTTCACATCAGAAAAGAGCTGTCTGTCCCCAAAGTGCTTTTCCATATTTTTGATTTTGAAAACCACGTCTCCGGAAAATCCCTTTTCTCCAAAGCTGGCCTTCATGGTCTTTTCCTTTGTGGGACGTTTGGTTTTCTCGATCCGCTCCATCCGATGCTGAATGGACATGGCGCGCCGATACAAGGTCCGGTTGTTGATGCCCCAACCCTTCATGCGCTCCATGGTATATCCAAGCTGCTTCAGCTTTGCCTGCTCCTGCTCATACTGCTTCATCTGCAAATCAAACCGAGCCTGTTTTTCGTCAATATAAAAGGAATAGTTGCCGGAGTAGAACTCCGCATGTCCATCGGAGATCTCGATGATACGCTCCGCAACCTGATCCAGAAAGAAGCGGTCGTGGGAAATGGCTAAGACTGTTCCCTTAAAGCTGCGGATGTAGCCCTCCAGCCACTCGACACTGCGCAGGTCCAAATGGTTGGTCGGCTCATCCAACAGCAGGATATCCGTCTTTTCCAACAAAAGCCTAGCCAAATTCATGCGGGTCTTTTCTCCGCCGGAAAGGCTGTCAAACAGCTGCCTGCGCTGCTGCTGGGTGATACCAAGGCCGTTGCAGACCTTGTCCACCTCCACGTCCATCTCGTATCCTCCTCCGGTATAAAACCGATTGGAAAGATCATCATACTGCCGCAGGACAGACTCGTCCCCCGAGGCCATCTCCCCTTCCAGACGTTCCATCTTTCTGCGGATCCTGACAAGCTCCTCATAAGCGCTTCTCAGCACATCCTCCACCGTGTATCCGTCGGGGAATCGCGGGATCTGAGAGATCAGGCCCAGCTTCTTATCCGGGTTTACATATACCTCGCCATCGTCATAATCCATTTCACCTGTCAGGATTTTGAACAGCGTCGTCTTACCGCAGCCATTGCGGCCCAGAATAGCGACCCGTTCCCCCTCCTGCACATCAAAGGACAGTCCGTCCAGCAGATTTTCTCCAATGACAAAAAATTTTGTCAGATTTTTTACTTGTATGTCAATCATCGATCTGCTCCATTATCCTTGTCAATTCCTCTGAACCATACAGCATATTCAGCGCCTGCAGCAGGGCATTTGCACTCATATGTTGAGGTAAATTCAATTTTTTCAGCAGCTTCTTTCGCCTCTGATCGCTGCCCGGACACCCTGACAGCCCCAATCCGAACAGATCCTGCTTTGAGATCTCCCGATAAGGGGCTGATGCATTTTCTCCGTCGATGGTCGCTCCTGCCCTTCTCAAGGCATCCAAGATGACCTGCGGTGTCATCCCCTCCACCCCGAGCTTCCCCTCTTTTCCGGGGGCAGATTTCCGTTTTTCTTTTCCGTAGATATCCGGAATATAGGCATGCTTCACGTACTGTGGCGGGATCGCTCCCTTCAGGTAGTTCCGGATCACAAACCCGGCGCCGTCAGAATCGGTGAAAATGATGATTCCCCGTGCCCGTGCCACACGGCGCAGCAGCTCCAGATTCTCTTTATCCTTCATGATCCCAAAGCCGGATGTTTCCAGAATGGGGGCATCCACGATTTGGGAAAGGGTATTCTTGTCATAGCGGCC
Organism: Clostridiales bacterium; assembly: GCA_019418025.1. Lineage (GTDB taxonomy): Bacteria > Bacillota > Clostridia > Oscillospirales > Oscillospiraceae > Faecousia. The sequence goes on from DYCR01000014.1 coordinate 7,150, forward strand.
CTCGACCACAATGGCCTCTTTGATCCTTGTCATCGGCGTGCCTCCTGTGCAAGATGCAGGATCAGAATTTCCAGAAGCCGCTTTTGGTCGTCAAAGGACGTTTTCATCTGATAGTCCGTTTCCAATATCAGCTCAGCCGCCGTCCGGCAGAACTGCGGCGAAAACTTCTTTGCCGCGGCCATGGTTTTTCTTGCCGGATAATCCCGCATGCCGGTCAGAGACATCAAGGTATCGGCATTTTTTCCCGCATCCATCAGGGTCCTTGCCGTGGAGATCCCGCGAAAATGCATGCCCACCGCACCCAGTATCGCAATGGGCTCCTGCTGCATTTTGAACAGCTGCTGAAGCTTCTGGAAGGCCGCAGCATACTCCCCCGTTCCCAGAAGGTCCGTCATCTGAAACACCACTGCATCCAATACAGGCTCCGTCACGGCATCGATATCCGCCTTGCAGATTTCATCCGCCGCCGAATACGCCATAATCTTCTTAATCTCACCCTGAAGGGCCGTCATGGTCCCCCCGGTAATGTCAATCAGATAGGTACACAGTTCCGCCGAGATCCGTTTTCCGCCGGATGCAAAATGGCGGCCGATCCATGTCACCAGCTCCCGTTGATTCTGCTTGGCAAATTCCACGATCACACCGTGCCGATCCACAGCCTCCCACAGCTTTTTCTGGCGCTTATCCGGCTTCCACTGGACGATTTCATAGGTAAAGACAACCGTACAGTATTTCGGAATATCCGAAAGGACCTCGATCATTTTGGTCCGGTCAGACTCATTCATTTTGAACAGGTCGATATCATCCACCTGTACAAAGGTTTTTTCCGCCATCATCGGCAGTGCCTCTACCGCATCGGTAAAGCCTTGGACGCTGAATGTCTCTTGGGTGAAACGGTGCGAATTAAAATCCTGAGTCAATTCGTCAATAGACTTTTTCCGCATCTGGTCCAGATAGTAGTGCAGCAGATACATTTCCTCACCGTGCAGGATATACAGTCTTTCCAGCGCGCCTGCTCGGATCGCCTGCTTCAACCGCCCTATCTCATCTTTTTTGATTTCCTGTTTTGCCAATGCGCTCACCCCCTGTAAATAAGATCTCCCATCAGGTCCGTCCTGAAAATGTGACAGCCAAATTCTGTCAGACGGGAAAGCACTTCCCCGTTGGGATGTCCATATCGATTATTCCGTCCCGATGATATCATTGCAGCCTCCGGTGTAATCGCTGAAAGCAGCTCCTCAGACGTGGAGCTTTTTGAGCCGTGGTGACCTACCACCAAGACTTCGCAATCCGGCAGCTCCTTTTCAGCAGCCAGTTCCCTTTCTCTTCCGGAGCCCAAATCACCGGTTATCAGTGTATCATATTTTCCTCTTTGAAACAATACCGCCATGCCGCTGTCATTGCTGTTAGATGCCTGCCGAGGTGCAAATATAGTGATTTGTCCCTCCCCGATGGGCAGGACCATGTCCTGCTGCACAGGGCAGAGCTTCACATCCTCTGCCACGCGAAGGAGCCTCTGCTGAAATTCCTCCATCCCTTCTATGTCGGGAATGTAGACGGTATCAACCTCCATACGCTGAAGCAGATATTCTGCTCCGCCTATGTGATCCTCGTCATAATGGCTGATGATCAGTCCATCCAGACGAAAGATCCCCTGACTCAGAAGCGTTCTGGCGGCATAATCTCCTGCATCCTTGCCATAGCTGCCGCCGCAGTCACTCATATATGTTTTCCCGTTGCACTGCATCAGGATACACTGTCCCTGTCCAACATCCAGTGCCGTCACCCGATAATCCTCCAAACGGACCTCACCATATGATGCCGTCAGGGCGATCCCCAATGCTGCCACACAGGAAAGGATTGCCGGAATGGGCCGCTTCTCCTTTGACCCCAGAAGCACCGTCAGCGCCGCATAGCAATAGCACAGCCAGAAAACCACATAAACACTTCTGGTATAGACTGCTGCGAAGGGCAGCCCCGACAGCATTTCCGTCACCGCAAATACATATCGGATCAGTATAGCCGTCCCCCAACCGACGATCCCTGCCAACACAGGGATCACATGCCCGATCAGGCACACCATCGCCGTCCCGTAGAAAATAAAACTGACCACCGGAAGTACCAGCAGGTTGGAAATCGGCGAGATCAGGCTGACTGTCCCAAAATACCAAGCCACCAGAGGGAGTGTCAGGATCGTTGCGCTCAAGGTGACACTGATACTTGTAGTCAACCAGATCCGAAGCTTCTTGGTCTTGGATTTCTTTTTCCCCTGCGGAAGCAGCCCTCCCAGCCAACGGCTGATTTTCCCGTAAAACAGGAAGATTCCTGCCACAGCTGCTACCGACATCTGAAATCCCACTGCTGCAATCACCAGTGGATTCCATAGCAGCATCACAAGGACAGCCGCCGCCAATGCCGTAGGCGGATCATACTCCCGATTTGTCATCAGCGAAAGCATCAGCAGTATCTGCATGATGCAGGCTCTGGTCGCAGACGGGACGAATCCCGCCATAGCCGCAAAAAAGAGCAGACAGGGGACACCGATCAGCGCTGTTGCATATCTGCGTTTTCCGGCAAGGCAATAAAGGACCGCAAACAATATCGAAACATGCAGTCCGGACACCGCCACGATATGGCTGATCCCGGTCACACTGAACTGGCTGCTGCGCAGATAGCTCAAGTCCGATCGGTCACTCAGCAGCAGTGCCTTCGCCATGCCCGCAGCCTCACCGGGGATATACCGCTCGATCATGTCAAGGCTGCTTGCACGCATCAGCTCCGGCAGATCACGAAGTCCCGGTGGATTCTCCTCCACGGATGCATCCCCTGACTGATATGCAAGCAGCATGGTTCCCCCGGTTCTGTGAAAGGTCGGTTCCTTAGCCCCTCCTATGTCCGTAAACCGCAGCTTGGCTGTGGTGCGTACCACATCTCCGGGGCTCAATCGGTAGGCACCGTTCATATACAGTCTGACCCGATAGTGCTGTCCGTTCAGACTGATTTGACCATTTGCCGCAATTCCCCGTTCCGTGTCCCACGGTGATCCGCTGACCCGAAAAGTGATCTCCTGCGTGCTGCCATCAGCCTCCCGTGCCGGCTGAAGCCTCCATGCATCATACCCATAAAACCAGATATTTCCCAAAATGACGCCCAATAGCACAGCCGACAGAACACTGTGACGGCTCCGCCTTTTGGCTCGGATGCAGCAAATCAACCATACAGGAATCACGCCTGCCGCCAGAAGGGGCAGCACTACTCCCCGCAAGCCATATGCAGCTGCCCCACAGGACAGCGCAAAGCCGACCACAAACCACATCAGTGTTCGCAGGATCATCACCTCCTTGGGAAAAGGGCGCTGCCCCGCAAGACAGCGCCCCGTTTTTTCATTACTGCAGCTTAGCTGCTACAAAATCATCGACCTGAGCCAGTGCATCATCCAGCTTCAGTACATCCTTGCCGCCGCCCATGGCGCTGTCAGGCTTGCCGCCGCCGGAGCCGCCGCAGAACCCGCAGACATGCTTCACAAGATCTCCGGCCTTGACGCCCGCCTTGATGGCATCCTTGCCGCAGACAGCCAGGAAGGTCAGCTTCTCTCCGTTCACCGCTGCCAGAACTGCCGCCACCTGAGGGTCCTTATCCCGCAGCATATCGCCCATCTGGCGCAGCTTGTTTGCATCTGCATTGGGAACATTCACCGTCAGTACATGCAGATCTCCCACGGTATGGGCACCAAACAGGAAACGGTCAACCTCACCGGAGGCTTCCTTTGCCTTGTAATGCTCGATCAGCTTCTTCAGCTCCTTGATCTCATCCAGCTGAGACTGGATCTTGTCTGTCAGCTCCGCAGGCTTCGTTTTCAGAGAACCGCAGACTTCATAAACCAGTTCACGATTCTTTGCCATATCCTTCAGACACTCCTTGCCGGTGATGGCCTCAATACGGCGGACACCGGAAGCCACCGAGCCCTCGCTCTCAATACGGAAGGGGCCGACCTTTGCGGTATTATCCAAATGAGTGCCGCCGCACAGCTCGATACTGTAATCGCCCATGTTGACCACACGCACAACATCGCCGTATTTTTCGCTGAAGAGTGCCGTTGCCCCCTGAGCTTTTGCCTCATCAATGCCCATCTCTCTGGTGTCGATGGCGTAACCCTCCAGAACAGCCGCCTGAACAATCGCATCGATCTTCGTCAGCTCCTCCGGCGTGACAGCTGAGTAATGGGTAAAGTCAAAACGCAGACGATCCGGCTCAACCAGAGAGCCTGCCTGATGCACGTGATCACCCAGAACATTCTGCAGTGCCTTATGCAGCAGGTGGGTAGCCGAGTGCGCACGCATGATCGCCTTCCGGCGCTCAACGTCGATGTTCGCCAGAACTACATCCTCTACCTTGATGCTGCCCTTGGCCATCTTGCCATAGTGCAGATACTTGCCGCTCTTATCCTTCTGAACATTGGTAACGACAAACCGGGACTCGCCCACCAGAATTGCGCCCTGATCGGCAACCTGACCGCCCATCTCTGCATAGAAGGGGGTCTTATTCAGGACAATGATCCCATCTTCGCCTCCGGCAATGCTGCCGGACAGCTCCTCGCCCACACAAACTGCCAGAACCTTTGCCTCGCAGTTGTTGACCTCATAGCCAACAAACTCGGTGGGGGTATTATCCAGACCCAGATCGATGCCGGCCCAAGCCAGATCGCCCAAAGCCTTGCGGGCCTCACGGGCACGAACCTTCTGCTCCTGCATCAGTCCGTTGAAGCCCTCGGTATCCAGAGTCATCCCCTCATCTTCTACCATTTCCGCAGTCAGATCAATGGGGAAGCCATAGGTATCGTAAAGCTTAAATGCATTTGCGCCGGAAAATACTGTCTCTGCCTTACTCTTATGCTCTGCGAGCATGTCGGCGAAGATACGCATGCCGCCATCGATCGTGCGGGCAAAGTTTTCCTCCTCCACACGAACGACCTTGATGATATAGTCGGCGCGCTCACGCAGATAGGTGTAGTGATTTTCATTTTCCTTGATGACCGTCTCAACAACCTGATACAGGAAGGGATTGTTGACACCAAGGAGCTTGCCATGGCGGGCAGCCCGACGCAGCAAACGGCGCAGAACGTAGCCGCGGCCTTCGTTGGAGGGCAGGACACCATCGGCGATCATAAAGGTCGAGGCACGGATGTGATCGGTGATCACGCGCAGAGAAACGTCCGTCTTGTCGCTCATGCCGTAAGATGCACCGGTCAGCTCTGTGACCTTGTTGGTGATGTTCATAACAGTATCCACGTCAAACAGACTGTTGACATCCTGACACACAACTGCCAGACGCTCAAGGCCCATGCCGGTATCGATATTCTTCTGTGTCAGTTCCGTGTAATTTCCGTTTCCGTCGTTGTCAAACTGGGAGAAAACGTTGTTCCACACTTCCATATAGCGGTCGCATTCGCAGCCGACTGTGCAGCCGGGCTCATGGCAGCCATATTTCTCACCGCGGTCATAGTAGACCTCGGAGCAGGGGCCGCAGGGACCGGAGCCATGCTCCCAGAAGTTATCCTTTTTGCCAAACCGGAAAATATGATCGGCAGGAACACCGATCTCGTGATTCCAGATCTCAAATGCCTCGTCATCGTTTTCGTAGATGGACGGATACAGACGATCCGGCTCTAGCCCAACGACCTTGGTCAAAAACTCCCAGCACCATGCAATGGCCTCATGCTTGAAGTAGTCACCGAAGGAGAAGTTGCCCAGCATCTCAAAATACGTGCCGTGGCGGGCTGTCTTACCGATATTTTCAATATCACCGGTACGGATGCACTTCTGGCAGGTGCAGACACGGTGGCGGGGAGGCTCAACCTCGCCGGTGAAGTAGGGCTTCATCGGTGCCATGCCGGAGTTGATCAGCAGCAAAGAAGCATCGTTCTGGGGGATCAAAGAAAAACTGGGCAGACGCAGATGGCCCTTGCTCTCAAAGTAGCTCAGGAACATCTCACGCAGCTCATTCACGCCATAGGGCTTGGGATTCATGCGTATTACCTCCATAAAATAGATACAAATTGACAAAAAAATAAACCCCGACCCCAGAGTTAGGGGCGAGGAAAATCGCGGTACCACCCTAATTTATCGAAAAATCGACATCTTAGCTGCCCTGTAACGGGAGCACCCGTTCCGGTCATCCCGGACTGCACGGAAGCGGCCCACAGCCTGCAAACACCGGAGGGCTCACACCGTCCCCTCTTCGCTCGTAGGAAGCAAACTGTTTCTTTTCCGTATCGCATTGCCTAATTCTTCTCATATTTTAACATATTTCCCCCGATTGTCAACTCCATTCTTCCCATTTTTGATAAAAAGGCTCCGAAATATCGGAGCCTTTTTATTTCAGATATTCGCTTCGAGCCAATCCTTCATGGCCTGACGGCCTTCGTCTGTCATGGGAAAGACCTGCTCCCCTTCCATCTCACTGAGTTCATAGCACAGCTGACCGTGCCAGAATTCGGCTTTGATGCTGCTCTGCTCAAAATCCACCTCTTTCGGGGTAGCCATGATCACATTCGGTGCTGCACGGAACCGGAACAGACCGCAGGAGCCGGTAAAAATGTTATCCATCGCGAAGGAATGGAGCGTGGGCAAGAAAACTTCCTTCATGGCTCAGTCCTTTGTCAGTTCTTCCATCTCATCCAGCAGTCTGCCAAACAGCTCCAGTGCCTGATTAACAGGCTCCGGTGTTGACATATCCACACCTGCACCCTTCAGCAGGTCGACCGGAGACTTGGAGCAGCCGCCGCTGAGGAACTCCAGATACTTCTCAACCGCCGGCTCGCCCTCTGCAAGGATCTTCTGGGACAGCGCAATTGCTGCAGAGTATCCGGTGGCGTACTGGAACACATAGTAGTTATAGTAGAAGTGCGGGATTCTCGCCCACTCCATGGCGATCTCGTCGTCCACCACCATATCAGGCCCAAAGTACATCTCATTCAGACGCTTATACTCACCACACAGGGTCTCTGCCGTCAGCGGAGTGCCTGCCTGATGCATGCGGGCAATGTTCAGCTCAAACTCAGCAAACATGGTTTGCCGGTACAATGTACCCTTGAACTGCTCCAGAAAATGATTGATGAGATATGCACGTTCCTTCTTGTCCGTGGTCTTGTTCAGCAGGTATTCCATCAGCAGTGCTTCATTGCAGGTGGAGGCAACTTCCGCAACAAAAATGACATATCCGGCATCCAGAGGATTCTGAGTTCTGTTGGACAGATAGGAATGCAGCGCATGCCCCATCTCGTGGGCCAGTGTGAACTGAGCATCCAGCGTTCCCTCATAATTCAGCAGCACAAAGGGATGGACCTTGGCTCCGGCAGAGTATGCACCGCTGCGCTTGCCCTCGTTCTCATAAACATCGATCCAGCGATTCTCAAATCCCTCTTTCAAAATAGAGCGGTATTCCTCACCCAGAGGAGCGACTGCCTCGTAAACCGTCTGCTTAGCTTCTTCAAAGGGAATTTCCTTTTCTCCGCCGGACAGCAATGATGTATAAACATCGTAAAAATGCAGCTCGTCTACCCCCAGAAGCTTCTTACGCAGGCGGACATAGCGGTGCATCTTGTCGAGATTCTGATGAACGGCCTCGATCAGATTGGTGTACACAGATGTGGGTACGTTGGTCTGTGCCAAAGAGGCATCCAAGGATGTGGGGTACTTCCGAGCCTGCGCAAAGAACTGCAGCTGCTTGACCTGCGAAGCCAGAAGCGATGCAGAGGTGTTCTTGTAGCTGCCCAGTGTATGATAGAGCGTTTCGTAGGCATTCTTGCGCAGGACGCGGTCAGAGCTGGCTTGCAAAGTGGTAAAGCTTGCGCTGCTCAAGGGGTGTTCCTTCCCCTTTGAATCCTTCACGGTCGGGAATTTCAGGTCCGCATACATGAACATCTCAAAGGCATTGGCCGGGGTCTGTGCCACCTCGCCTGCTGCTGCCAGAAGCTTTTCCTCCTCAGCAGACAACACATGCGCCTTCAGGCGGCGCAGATCTGTCAGATAGCGGCGGTAGCGCTCAAGCTCGGGTTCTGCTTTGTAGAAGCCTTCCATCGTCTCCTCAGAAATTGCCATGATTTCAGGAGTCTGGAAGCTGGATGCGGCACTCATGGCAACATATGCGCTCATGAATTTACCGTTCATTGCCTGATAAAAGGAAACACGGGTATCCTCATCGCCTCTGCGTGCTGCGTACTCTGCAAGCTGGTCGCCCTGAACTTCCACTTCCTCCAGTTTCTTCATAAATCCGAGCAGATGCTTTGCATCAGACCCCAGCTTCCCTTCATAGGATGCAAGCTCCTTACCGAGCTGTACAAATTTTTCCAGATCGGCTTCCCAAAGCTCATCATTGGCGTACAGATCCTCTGTTGCCCAACGATCCTCTGCCGGGATTTCCGAGCGTTGACGAATCTTTTTTTCCATAATGTCCCTCCTAGATCTTTTTTCTCCATTATACCAAGGATTTAAAAAATTGCAATCGCAACCATGTTGTTTTATACCCAACAAACGATAAAAATATCCCCACGACCCTAAGGTCATGGGGATAACGGTATCACTTTGCCCGATCCGCCTGAATCAGCTTCTTCACGGCCTCAATACCGACCTTGACTGCGCCGGAGGTATCCTCCGTCATGGGCATTTCAAGACCGGCCTTTTCACGCTCCTGATTCCAGATCACATGGAAACAGGAGCCGCAGCGAACACCCAGAGCCGCGGCAACCACAAACAGCGCCGCCGACTCCATCTCACTGGCCTTTACGCCCAGACGCTTCCAGGATTCCCACTTTTGCAGCAAATCATAGTAGACGGGGCTCTTTTCCGGGCTGTGCTGACCGTAAAACGCATCCTTGCACTGAACGACCCCCACATGGGTGTTGTAGCCCAGCTCGCGGCTGGCAGAAGCAAGGGCCGTTGTGATGTCAAAATCAGCCACTGAGGGGAACTCGATGGGCGCATACTCCAAAGATGTATGCTCATATCGGATCGCACCCGTTGCAACGACCACATCACCGGGGCAGACATCCATGGCAATTCCGCCGCAGGTCCCCACCCGGATGAAGGTGTCTGCTCCAATGGCAGCCAGCTCCTCCATTGCAATGGCCGCCGAGGGGCCGCCGATGCCCGTGGAACAAACACTGACCTTCTCGCCCAGAAGGGTTCCGGTATAAATGTTGTATTCTCTGTTCATTCCCACATGAACAGGGTTATCAAAATGGGCCGCAATTGCCTCGCAGCGACCGGGGTCACCCGGCAGAAAAACATAACGGCCTACGTCGCCTTCTACGCAGCGAATGTGAAACTGTTTTCCAATATCTTGCACTGCAAAAACCTCTTTCCTTGTATCAATTTGCGCAATGTGGACATCCACAGTGCCTGTTCAGAAACTGTTTTTATCTGTTCTATACAACAAAGTCAGTATATCAAAATTCTGTGTTTTTGTAAAGAGACTAGAACAAACTGACCTGACTGGTATCCGGCAGATCCCCAAACGCCCCGGCATCCTTCAACATCTGGATGTGGGTTTTGGATACCTTCGGGCAGGCAGCGGCCACCTCTTCGATGGAGATGAAGCTCTTTCCCTCTCTGCCATGCATCAGATCCCATGCCGCGTTTTCGCCGAGGCCGGAAATCGATACAAAGGGTGGGAGCAGCTTACCATCCTGAATCAAAAACTTGGTTGCGTGGCTTTTATACAGAGAGATCGGCAGAAACTCAAAGCCCCGGAGGTTGAATTCGTAAACGACTTCCAAGGTGGTGAGCAGATCCTCATCCTTGTCCGTTGCATTTTCATTGCCGTCGATGGCATTGATATGCGCCATCACCGAATCGATCCCTCCGGTCATCATCGCTGCATCAAATCCGCCCTTCTGGCTTCGGCGGTAGAAATACGCCGCATAAAACGCCAGAGGATGATGGACCTTGAACCACGCAATGCGAAACGCCATCATAACATAGGCTACTGCATGGGCCTTCGGGAACAGGTACTTGATTTTTTTACAGGAACCGATGTACCAATCCGGAACACCTGCTGCAATCATCTCTTCCTCCGCGCCCTCGGGCAGGCCCCTACCCTTACGGACCGCCTCCATGATCTTAAAGGAACGCTTTTCCGGCATACCGCAGGAAATCAGATAGATCATGATATCGTCACGACAGCCGATCGCTTCGTCAACGGATGCCGTTTTAGAGGTGATCAGATCCTTTGCATTTCCAAGCCACACGTCCGTACCGTGAGAAAAGCCGGAAAGACGCAGCAGCGTATCGAATTTCGTGGGCATGGTGTCCATCAGCATGCCTCGTGTGAATCTCGTGTTGAACTCCGGGATCGCAACTGCACCTGTGGGGCCGAGGAGCTTGTCGTTTTCATACCCCAGAACCTTCGAGGATGTAAAGATGGACATGGTATCCTTGTCATCCAAGGGGATCAGCTTTGCATCCACCCCGGTCATATCCTCCATCATACGGATCATGGTAGGGTCATCGTGACCCAGCATATCCAGCTTCAGCAGGTTTTCTTCCATGGAGTGGTATTCAAAATGCGTGGTGATCTGGTCTGCCTTCGGGTCATCTGCCGGCTTCTGCACAGGGCAGAAATCCCAGATCTCATTTTCCTGAGGGATAACCACCAGACCGCCGGGGTGCTGCCCCGTTGTTCTGCGAACGCCGACACAGCCGGAGGCAAGTCTTGTTTCCTCTGCACGGTTCGCCTTCTGCTCACGCTCTGACAGATATTTTTTCACATAGCCAAATGCCGTCTTTTCCGCCACTGTTCCAATGGTTCCGGCTCGGAAAACATGGGATTTACCGAACATTTCCACGCAGTAAGCATGGGCTCTCGACTGGTATTCACCCGAGAAGTTCAGGTCGATATCCGGCACCTTGTCGCCGCCAAAACCAAGAAACGTTTCAAAGGGGATATTGAATCCGTCTTTTTCAAATTTGGTCCCGCACTTTGGGCAGACAGCATCCGGCAGGTCTGCCCCGCAGCCATACCCCTTCGGCACGTCAAAGGTAGAGAATTTGCACTCAGGATTTGGGCATCGATAATGCGGCGGGAAGGAATTAACCTCCGTAATGCCGGACATGTACGCCACGATAGAGGAGCCGACCGAACCACGGGAGCCAACCAGATATCCGTTTTCCAGAGAATTCTGCACCAGCTTCTGCGCCGACATGTAGATCACATCATAGTGACAGCTGATGATATCGTTCAGCTCGGTTTCTACACGCTTGGTCATCAGCTCCGGCGGATGATCTCCGTAAAGCCGGCGGAACTTTCCGTAAACCAATGCCTTCAGATCCTCAACAGAGTTTTCGATCTTCGGCGCGAACAGGTTATGAGGCACGGGCCTGAGCGTCTCGCACTGATCTGCGATGAAATTGGTATTTGTAACAACGATCTCATATGCTTTCTCCGCCCCCAAATAGGAAAACTCTCTCAGCATATCGTCGGTTGTGCGGAAATACAGCGGTGTCGAACGATCACAGTCCTCAAAGCCCTTTGTCGCCAGCAGGATGTGGCGGAAGATCTCATCCTCGGGATTCAGGAAGTGAACGTCGCCGGTAGCCACGACGGGCTTGCCAAGCTTCTCACCCAGACGGATCACTGTACGGTTGAAATTCCGGATCTCCTCTTCATCCTTTGCAAGCCCCTTAAACAGCATAAATGCATTGTTTGCCATGGGCTGAATCTCCAGAAAATCATAAAAAGACGCAATTCTCAGCAGCTCATCCTCGCTCTTGTGCTCCAGAATTGCCTGATAAACCTCTCCTGCCTCACAGGCCGAGCCAATGATCAGCCCCTCACGAAGCTCCATCAATTCAGACTTTGGGATGCGGGGAACACGCTTGAAATATTGCAGGTTGGAGTCAGAGATCAAATGATACAGATTCCGCAGCCCCACCTGATTTTTCGCAAACAGGATGATGTGCCGTGCATGCCTGTTGTCGATCCGATTTTTAGAACGAAGCTGAGGCATCGCAGGGTTGATCTGCGACAGGGTGAAGATCTCCATTTCCTCCAGCTTCTTCACAAGTCTCATGAAGATCAGTCCGCAGGTCACCGCGTCATCTGCCGCTCTGTGGTGATTAAATTCCGGCAGGCTCAACGCGTCTGCAACGATATTCAGCTTGAATTTGTTCAGCTGCGGCAGCAGATTCTGGGACAAAATCAGCGTGTCCACAGAAGTCGGAGTAAACGAAAGGTTCTGCCTTCTGGCCGCTTCTCGGACAAATCCCACGTCGAAATCCGCATTGTGTGCAATCAAAGGGCGATTTCCGACAAATTCGAGGAATTTCGGCAGGACCTCCTCAATTTTTGGTGCGCCGATCAGCATATCGTCGGTAATTCCGGTCAAATCAATGATCTTGCGCTCCAGTTTTCTGCAAGGGTCTACAAAGGTCTGGAATCGGTCGATCTCCTGTCCGTTCTTCATCAGAACGGCACCGATTTCGATAATGGTGTCATTTCTGGACGAAAGGCCGGTGGTTTCCAAGTCAAAGGAGACAAACTCGTCATCAAAGCGAGCATCCACGTCCCCGTGAACCACCACACGGTCGTCCACATCGTTCACATAATAGCCCTCTACACCATAGAGGACCTTGATGTTCTGGTCCGTCCCGGCCACCTTGGCCTTGGACGCTGCCTTCATCGCCTCCGGGAAGGACTGCACCACACCGTGGTCGGTAATCGCAATTGCCCGATGCCCCCATGCCGCTGCCTGCTTGACCGCAGCAGCGGTAGGTGTCAGTGCATCCATATTACTCATAGTGGTGTGCAGATGCAGCTCTACACGCTTCATCCCTTCGGCGGTGTCCTGCCGCTTGGGCATGGACCCCGGCATCATGGAATTGGGCTTCAGCACCATCTCATTGTCAAACTGGTTGATCATGAGCTTGCCCTGAATCTTCAGGACGCTTCCCACGCTGACATTCTCAAGGACGGGCTTTGCCTCATTGGCCTCCATGAATTTGTTGATACGGATGGAGTTGGTGTTGTCCGTCATATCAAAATTGATGACCCAAGCATTACGCTTTTTCAGCTCCTTGTGGTCTACGTGGAACACTCTGCCCTCCACCGCCACGATGCCCATATCCAGCTTGATATCCTTCATTGGCACAGCCGGAGCCTTAAAGGGTCTGCCGTAGAAGGTATCCCCCTGTTGGGTGCTGCCGGAGGAGAATGTCTGTTTTTTCTCTGCAAACACCGGCTTTGGCTGTTTTGCGACCATTTCCGAGCGCATTTTCTCCATCGCATCAAACAGGGCCTGTCCCTCAAGATCCGCTCCGGCCACGATTTCAATTTCCACCGGTTCCCCGCACATGGCCTGAATCCGGCTCCGAACCGCGGGGATGCATTCCTCCAGAAGCTTTTTTCCGTTGGCCTTCAGCTTAACGGTCAAGCTAGTCCCCTGCCACTGCCATACGGCCCCGGCAAGTGATCCCCTGCACATGGAGTTCTCCTCCACGAACAGCCCCGTCAGCTCCGCCGGCTCCATCTTCGGAAGCTCTGAGCTTGGAAAATACTGGTAGATCTCCACTTCGTTCAGGCCGTAGCACAGCTCGACCTGCTGACACACATCCCGGATGATCCGCTCCGGAATGTAGTTGGGGGACTCCATTTCCACGGAAACCGAACGCTTATGGGTATCGATCTGGGCGGCACGAATAGCCGCCTGAGCCAGAAGCTGTGCTTCTGACTCCGGCGGCCGGTAGAGGGAAAACATATTCAAAAAGAGTACATTATCCATCATTCGCAATCCTTAGAATGTTTCGATCCGTTTCAACAGCGCATCCAACAGCTGGTCATAGGGGAGCTTCTCAACCTGCTCACCTTTCTCAAAAATCATACCCCAGCCATCGCCGCCGGCAATGCCGATATCTGCCTCACGAGCCTCACCGGGTCCGTTGACCACACAGCCCATGACTGCAACGGTGATGGGCTTCTCACAGTCCTTCAGTGCCTGCTCCACGCGGTTGACCAAACCGATCAGATCGATCCTGGTTCTGCCGCAGGTGGGACAGGAAATGATATTCACGCCTTCCTTGCGGAGGCCCGCTGCCTTCAGGATATCCTTTGCAGCATAGACCTCATTGACCGGGTCTGCTGTCAGGCTGACACGAATGGTATCACCGATCCCATCCAGCAGAAGCGAGCCAATACCCATTGCTGACTTCATCAGACCCACCCGCTCAGGGCCGGTCTCCGTCACGCCGATGTGCAGCGGATAGTCGCACTGGCTCCGCAGCAGTCTGCACGCCTGAACCATAGTGGGCACGGTGGAGGATTTCATAGAAACGCAGGTATCATAAAATCCGAACTTTTCCAACAGCTCCAAATGGGAGAAGGCACTTTCAACCAAAGCCTCGGCCGTAGGATGGCCGTACTTTTCAAGCAGTCCTTTTTCCAAAGAACCGCCATTGACACCGATGCGGATGGGGATCTTCCGATCCTTGCATACATCCACAACGGCTTTGACCCGGTCTTCTCCGCCGATGTTGCCCGGATTGATCCGGATCTTGCTTGCTCCGCCCTCCGCTGCTGCAATCGCCAGCTTGTAATCAAAGTGGATGTCCGCCACCAGAGGCAGGGGGCTTTCCTTGCAAATTTCAGTAAAGCCTCTTACGCTTTCCATGTTTGGGACCGCCAAACGCACGATCTGGCAGCCGGCCTTCTGCAGCTGACCGATCTGATCCAAACATCCTTTTACATCCGTAGTCTTGGTATTCAGCATAGACTGAATCGCTACGGGGGCACCGCCGCCAATGGGCACGCTGCCTACCATAATCTGTCTTGTCATAGTTATTTATCCTCTAAAAATGTTAAATATATCCTTAAACGTGATCACTGCCATAAAGCCCAGCAGAATCAACATGCCGGCGCCATGCAGGTACGCTTCATATTTGGGGTTTAGTTTCTTTCCTGTTACGGCTTCCACCGCAGTGGACAAAATCACACACACGGCCCGACCTCCATCCAAGGCAGGGATCGGGAGCAGATTCATCACCGCAAGATTCACCGCAATAAACGCGCTGAAAAACAGCACATTCCGGATCGCAGCATCTGTGCTGCCGGAATTTTCCGCGGTCTCGGAAATGGTCTGGACGATCATGACCGGACCGCCTACATCCTTCAGGCCTGCCTGCCCGGAGATCAGCATTTTCAGGCTCATGCGAACCATACGCACCGTATCGATGGTGTTGTTCCATGCATATTTCAAGCCGGAGACAAAGGTTCTGGGCGCAGTGGTCAGATTCATGCCATAGAGCGTCTGAGTCCCCTGCTCGGTTTGGATTTCGATAGGCTCCATTCTAAAGTCATCCAAAAGGACCTTTTCTCCGTCACGGATCACAACGATATCATGGACCCCCGGCTCGCCGGAAAGGTTCAGGCTGAGAAGGAAGGAGATATTGGAGCTGACATATACACGCTCACCGTCGATGGAATGGATCTCGTCTCCTACACGAAGGCCGTTCTGCCCCTCCAGGTGATTACCTGCATGAAAACTGGAGATCACAGGCTCAGGCAGCACCTCGACCTGAGAGGAAACACCGAACAGGTAGTAGAAGATCAAAAATCCACACAAAAAATTCATTGCTGCGCCGGCAACCAGAATGATCAGTCGTTTCCACCAAGCAGCCTTGCCAAAGGAACGCGGATTATCCGAATTGTCATCCTCTCCTTCCATGGCGCAGTATCCACCGAACGGGATGCACCGGATGGAATAGAGCGTCTCTCCCTTTTGCTTTTTAAAGATTGCCGGGCCCATGAACATGGAAAACTCATTCACCTGAACGCCGGACAGCTTCGCAGTGACAAAGTGTCCCAGCTCATGGACAAAAATCAGCAGACTAAACATTAAAATTGCCAACACAATATACATGTAGTTTCCTCGCTTTAATCAAAAATTACTTTACGTGCTCACGCACATAGGCTCGAGCTGCTGCATCCGCCTCCAGAATCTGTTCTAATGTGGGTTCCTTTGTAAAGGGAACTGCCTCCATTGCACCGCAGACCAAATCATAGATATCGTAAAACCCAATGCGATCCTGCAAATACAGGGCAACGGCCTCCTCGTTGGCACCGTTCATCACCGGGCACGCAGTTCCTCCCTGCTTTGCCGCCTCCATTGCAAGGCGCAGGCAGGGAAATGCCTCCAGATCCGGATGACTGAAGGACAGGGGTACCGCTGTCAGATCCAGAGGATCTACCGGACAAACAGTCCGCTCCGGATAGGTCAGCGCCAGCTGAATGGGCAGACGCATATCCGGCGAACCCATCTGAGCCATCACCGCCCCATCGACAAACTCCACCATGGAGTGAACGATGCTCTGACGATGGATCAGCACCTGAACCTGCTCCAGAGGAAGGTCATAAAGGCGCATCGCCTCGATCACTTCCAAGCCTTTGTTCATCAAGGTGGAGCAGTCGATGGTGATTTTCGCCCCCATCTTCCAGTTGGGATGCTTGAGCGCATCTGCTCTGGTAACAGATCGAAGCTCCTGCTTTGTCTTTCCAAAGAACGGACCGCCCGAGCAGGTCAGAATGATCTTCTTCACTTCTCTTTTATCTCTGCTGCCCATCAGGCACTGGAAGATCGCAGAGTGTTCAGAGTCCACGGGGATGATTTCCGTGTGGTGCTTCTTTGCCTCCGCCATAACCAGTTCCCCTGCACAGACCAGCGTCTCCTTGTTTGCAAGACCGATGCGCTTGCCCGCACGGATCGCCGCGAGGGTGGGCTTCAATCCGAGCATGCCCACAACCGCTGTGATGACGCAGTCTGCACTGTCAACGGTCGCCGCTTCGATCAGGCCCTCCTCACCCCAGCTGACTCGGGTAGAAAGATCCGAGATCAACTGTCTGAGTTCCTCTGCCGCCTCTTTCGTGGACATGACAGCCAGTTCCGGATAAAATTTCCGACACTGCTCCGCCATCCGCTCCACACTGGAGCCGGCTGTCAGTGCAGCAACCTGCACACCGTCCAATCTGGAAATCACATCAAGCGTCTGTCTGCCGATGGAACCGGTAGAGCCTAAAATACTAATTTTTTTCATCATAATTATTTCACCGCCAAAGGTAGCAGCAGGATCAGCACTTCTGCCAAAGGTCCTACCACCATCATAGAGTCAAAACGATCCAGAATCCCGCCATGTCCGGGAATCAGATTGCCGTAATCCTTGATCCCCGTCTGGCGCTTGATCACGGAAAAACACAAATCACCAAACACCGAGCCGACTGCCGATACCACGCCATAGATCACCGCATAGAGATAATTTACCTGCATGCCGAATCCCTTATTCAAAATGAATACATACAGCAGCATCCCCAGTACGGCACTGACCGCTCCGCCAACGACACCCTCCACCGTTTTTTTCGGGCTGATCACAGGGGCCAGCTTGTGCTTACCGAATTTCACACCTGCAAAATAAGCACCGCTGTCCGGCATGAATGCCATCAAAAACGGGATCAGAATGTAGTAGCGTCCAAGCTCCATCGTATGGATCCGTACAAGACTGGTCAGTAAGTAGGGAATCACCAGTGCTGCAACGATACACATGGCCGTCTTGTCAAAGGTAAGCTGGATATGAGATGCCATCATCTCACCAAACATTGCAGCAAAAACCGCCAGCACCAGTACCGTTGCCCACGCATGGCTCTGTCCGGTATAGCTCCAGATCGACACCAAAAATGCAGACACCGCACAATATGCCACCAAACGCGGCTGCTTTACCAGTCCGGTGGCATACAGCAGCTCATAGGCAGCCAGCGATGCCGCTGCGCCGAAAACGATCGCCGTAAAGACCTTTGGCAGGAACAGTACAACTGCCAACAGCAGCGGTAGCAGCGCTGCTGCCGCAATCACTCGGGTTTTCATGATTTACACGCCTCCAAACCGACGGTTGCGCCGGTGATATTCTGAGATTGCACGGTCCAGATCCTTTTCCCGGAAGTCGGGCCAGAGCACATCCATAAACACATATTCAGAATAAGCACTCTGCCACAGCAGGAAATTACTGGTCCGCATTTCGCCGGAGGGGCGGATGATCAGCTCGGGGTCCGGTACTCCGCAGGAGTACAGATACTGCTCAAAGCCTGCCTCGGTAAGCTCATCAGGGCTGCATTCACCGTCAGCCACCCTCTGTGCAAACGCCTTCGCTGCCCGGATGATCTCGTCTCGTCCGCCGTAATTCAGGCAGAAGTTCACCTGCACCTCATGGTATTCAGCCGATGATGTTTCCGCCTGACGGCACAGCTCCTGAAGGTCGGGACTGAGCCGGGACAGATCGCCGAAAAATTTGAATCGAACATGATTTTTATCCATATCCTGCAGCGCTTCTGTCAGGTAGTTTCGCAGCAGCTTCATGATGCCCGCAATTTCATCCTCAGAACGTCTCCAGTTTTCCGTGGAGAACGCATAAACCGTCAGATACTCCACACCCAGTGTACGGCAGTAGTTTGCGATCCGGCGGAAGGTCTCCGCACCTGCACCGTGCCCTGCGGTTCGCGGGAGTCCGCGCTTTTTGGCCCACCGGCCGTTGCCGTCCATAATGATTGCAATATGCTTCGGGGCCGGCAGCTTTTCTGCCTCGATTTCTGTTTCTTTTTTCTTAAATATTGCCATTTCTTCACCTATAATCATAAAAGGGGCGCAAAAACTGCGCCCCTTGTGGCATGATCAGATTGCCATCAGTTCCTTTTCCTTCACTGCCAGGGCTTCGTCCACCTTCTTGATGTACTTATCCAGCATATCTTGCAGATCCTTTTCTGCCTTTTTCTGCTCGTCCTCGGTAATTTCGGACTTCTTTTTCAGGTTCTTCACATAGTCCATACCCTCACGGCGGACATTGCGCATTGCAACCTTGCCGTCCTCGGCATACTTCTTGACCTGCTTTGCCAGTTCCTTACGGCGCTCCTCCGTCAGCTGGGGGAAAACAAGACGGATCACGCGGCCGTCATTCTGGGGATTGATGCCCAGATCAGACATCTGGATGGCCTTCTGGATGTCGGTCAGGACCTTTGTATCCCAAGGCGTAATGACCAGTGTACGTGCATCAGGAGAAGAAATAGATGCAACGCCGTTCAGGGGTGTCTCTGAACCATAGTATTCAACCGTAATGCGATCCAGAACCTTTGCATTGGCGCGGCCTGCTCGGACCGAGCCGAAATTCTCCTGAAGTACATCCAGAGTTTTTTCCATCTTTCTCTGATATTCCTTAAAATCAACGCTCATAAATTAATCCTCCTTAACAATGGTGCCGATCTGCTCGCCGCAGATGACACGGATGATATTTCTGGGGTCTTTCAGTGCAAAGCATGCCAGAGTCATATGATTATCCATTGCCAGTGTCATTGCCGTTGTATCCGTAGCCTTCAGATGGCGGGCAAGCACTTCATCATATGTCAGGGTATCAAATTTTACCGCAGTGGGATCTACATTGGGGTCGGCAGAGTAAATACCGTCGATGTTCTTGGCCATCAGCACACAGTCTGCCTCGATCTCAACGCCACGCAAAACCGCACCGGTGTCCGTTGAGAAATAGGGATTGCCTGTGCCGCAGGAGAAAAAGACGACCTTTCCCTCATTCAGGTAGCGATCCGCTGTATCACGGGTAAAATACTCACAGAACTTGGGCATCTCCACCGCAGACAGCACGCGGGTATCAACACCCTTTTTCTCCAGTGCATCCGCAACAGCCAGACAGTTCATGACCGTTGCAAGCATGCCCATGGAATCTGCATGGCTGCGCTGCATCTTGTCGGCACCGTCTTTGACTCCGCGCCAAAAATTGCCGCCGCCGATCACCACACCGATCTGAACGCCCATATCTACACACTCTTTAATCGCATCGCACACTTGTCCGATCACATCAAAGTCAAGACCGCGACGTGCGTCTCCGGCCAGTGCCTCACCACTGACTTTCAACAATACTCGCTTGAATTGAACCTCAGGCAAGTTTACCACTCCTTTCATATCATCCCCTATTTTAATATAAGTCAGCCAAATTGACAACATATATTTCTTTTTTTTGCAAATTCTTTTTTATCTGTTCACAAATACAACGGTTCTCTTGTGAATATTCAATGATAAATCGCTTTTTTGGTTGCAAAACCGTCAGCAATGTTTTATAATGTGTCTATTATGGAAAATCTCCCAATCAGAGAGGAAGGTAACAAAATGGCTGAAATTACGGAAAGCAAAAATTTCATCCACGCTTTCATTGAAGAAGATATTGCCGACGGCGGCCGATATGCCGGTATGACCGTGCATACCCGTTTCCCGCCGGAGCCGAACGGCTACCTGCACATCGGTCACTGCAAGGCACTGACCATCGATTTCGGCACTGCTGAAAAATTCGGCGGCATCTGCAATCTGCGCATGGATGACACCAACCCCACCAAGGAGGACGTCGAGTTCGTCGAAGCGATCCAAGAGGACATCCACTGGCTCGGTTTTGATTGGGGCGATCGTTTCTTCTACGGCTCAGACTATTTTGAAAAGGACTACGAATTTGCCGTCGAGCTGATCCGCAAGGGACTTGCCTACGTCTGCCAGCTGACTCCCGAGGAGTTCAAGGCAAACCGCGGCGACGTGGATCACCCCGCTGTATCTCCCTATCGGGACCGTCCCATTGAAGAGAGCCTTGACCTGTTCCGCAGGATGCGCGAGGGCGAATTCGAGGACAACGCCATGACTCTGCGTGCCAAGATCGATCTGGCCTCCGGCAACTTCAATATGCGTGATCCGGTCATCTACCGTATCCGCCATATGCATCACCACCGTCAGGGGGACAAGTGGTGCATCTACCCCATGTACGACTTTGCCCACCCCATTCAGGACGCACTGGAGGGGATCACCCACTCCCTGTGTTCTCTGGAGTTTGAAAATCACCGCCCCCTGTACAACTGGGTCGTGGAAAATGTCAGCGTCCCCCACCATCCCCGCCAGATCGAGTTTGCCCGTCTGGGAATCGACCACACCGTCCTTTCCAAGCGCAAGCTGAGACAGCTGGTGGAGGAAGGCCGCGTTTCCGGCTGGGATGACCCCAGAATGCCGACCCTGTGCGGACTGCGCCGCCGGGGCTATACCCCCAAATCGATCCGCAACTTCTGTGAGCGCGTCGGTGTCGCCAAGTCTCCCAATACCATTGAATACGGTTTTCTGGAGTACTGCCTCCGGGAGGATCTGAACGAAACCGCCACCCGTGTCATGGCCGTGCTGAAGCCGGTCAAGCTTACCATCACCAACTATCCCGAGGGCAAGAGCGAGCGTTTTCAGGTGGAGAACAATCCCTTTGACGAATCCGCCGGCACCAGAGAGGTCTCCTTCTCCCGCAGCCTTTGGATCGAGGCTGACGATTTCATGGAGATCCCCATGCCGAAATATAAGCGTCTGACTCCCAACGGCCCTGAGTGCCGCCTGAAGGGTGCATACCTCATCACCTGCACCGGCTGTGTCAAGGACGAGAACGGAAACATCGTGGAGGTTTTGGCTACCTACGATCCTGAATCTCAGGGCGGCAATCCTGCTGACGGCCGCAAGGTCAAGGGTGCAACCATTCACTGGGTGGATGCAGAAAACTGCTGTGAGGCCGAGGTCCGTCAGTATTCCAACCTGTTTGATGATGCTGACCCCGACGCTGCCGGAAAGGACTTTATCGCCTGTCTGAATCCCAACTCTCTGGAGATCCTCAACGGCTGTAAGGTGGAAAAGAGTCTGGAAAATGCCAAGGCTCCTGCATCCTATCAGTTCATGCGTTTGGGCTACTTCTGCCCCGACAGCAAGGATTCTTCCGCTGACCATCTGGTATTCAATCGCTCTGTCAGCCTGAAAGACAGCTATAAGCCTGCCAAGTAAGCAAAGCTTCAATTCCCCAGAAAGGCTGATGCAGCCACCTGTCAGACCGCTCTGCGAGCATCGACTTAGTTTTGCCGCACCTGCCCGACCTGTGCATTTACAAATCATTCGTGCCCTGCTGACTGCCCCAAACAGTCAGCAGGGCTTTTTTATGCCGTTCTCTTCCATTGTCCAAAATTACATTCATGTTTAAAAATCAAAATCCCCCCTCATTCTGCCTTCCTGCGGTTTAGACAGTCGGGCCGTATTTTGAACCTTGAATTTGAACGCCGATTATGTTTTAGGAGTTGCATATTTATCCGGATGTACTAAGATATCAGTGTAATCGACCCCCGTATATGTACAGGTGACCTGTTCATCGCATATATAGAATGAATACGATATACGGGCCGTTAAACTCACGGTGCATCTCGCAGACAGACAGCGTGTATGCATACATCATTAAGGAGGGCATATAAATGAAGAAATTTCTGTCCATCATTCTGGCAAGTCTCATGCTGATCGGCGCACTTTCCGGCTGCGGAGGGCCTGCCGACACCGCCACCGCCCCACATAGCTCCGATGCGGCTCAACCGCCTGCGGAGATCGTGTGGTTCATCTGGGGCGAGCAGCCCGCGCATTACGAAGAGGTCATGAAGGCTGTAAACGAAAAACTGCTCAAGGACCTCAACATGACGCTGAACCTGCAATTCGTCTCCCCCGGAGACTACAACACAAAAATGCAAATGGCTATGGCCGGCGGTGACGATTGGGATATGTGCTTCACCTCTAACTGGGTCAACAATTACGTCTCCGCCGCAGGCAAGGGAGCATATCTTCAGCTGACGCCGGAGATGCTTGCAGAAAACTGCCCTCATATCATGCAGATCATTCCCGAACGGCTGTGGGACGGTGTCAAGGTAAATGGCGGCATCTACGGCATCATGAACTATCAGGTCATGTATGACGAGGCCGGATTCCGCTTTTTAAAGGAAGATGTCGATGCACTGAAGCTGGATGTAGACCACATCGACAACTGGGACAAGCTCAACGAAGCCATTGGTAAAATCGCAGAAGCTTATCCTGATAAATATGCAACCCGCGGCGGCGGATCGATCATCATTGAAAACTTCCTTCAGGAGCGCCCAATCTCCACCATCTTGAATCTCCCCGTTCTGACATACAACGAAGAAACCAAAAAGGTCGATAATTACCATTTCTTTGAGCGGATCGAGCCTGCTCTGCGCTCGTTTAAGCTATGGCGGGACGAAGGCTGGCAGCCCACAGACGCAGCCACGCTGAAAGACGAGGACTCCATGCTGAGACAGGGCACCATCCGCTCCCGCTACGAACGGAAAAAGCCCGGTGTTGAAGGTATCCTGAAAACCATCACCGGTTCTGAATGTGTCGTTCCCTCTCTGGGCAACCCCGTCATCACCACTGTTTCCGTACAGAGTACCATCACAAGCCTCAATGTAAACTCCAAGCATCCTGAAAAGGCTTTGCAGCTGCTAGACTACCTGTTCGTAAACAAGGAAGTGTCCAATATGCTGTTTTTCGGACTGGAGGGTTTGGACTATGAATTGGTCAACGGACGGGTGCAGACGCTGCCTGACTGCTGGATCAGTCCCCAGTGGCAGCTCGGCAATCAATTCAACGCACTGCTGACCGTGAACGACCCGGAAAATATGTGGGAGGACACCATTCAGGGCAACGAGGCGGCCGGTTACGACGTTCTGTTCGGCTTTGTTCCCGATCGCACCCCTGTCGAGACTGAACTTGCTACCATTGAAGCGATCTGGATGGAGTATAAGGATATTCTCTACTACGGTCTGGACGACTATAAAACGATCATTCCTGAAATGATGGATAAAATGGAGAAAGCCGGATTAGAGAAGGTCACCACCGAGATGCAGTCTCAGGTAGACGCATTCATGGCTGCACAAGCCCAATAATCAATTGCAGATCAAAACACCAAAAAGCCCTCCACAGGAATTTTCCTGTGGAGGGCTTTTGAACGATATGGTCTTTATTCAGGCAGCCGGTACTGTCTGCTCTGTCACAGCTGTCGCTTCTGTCGATGCAGCATCATTCTGAACAGCAGGTGCCTTGTACGCCTCTTCATAATCCATCATCTGGCTGATAATGGCGGAAACCTCTGCTCTGGTTGCTCCGTTGCGAGGATATACATTCCCGTCATCGCCTACCAGCAAGCCGGCCTTCACCAAAGCCTCTACCCCGGAAACTGCCCATGCATGGATATCGCTGTAATCCCCGAACTTGCCTTCGCAAGATTCGCCTCTTTCCAGAGGCTTATTCCGCAGGTGCAGGAACTTGTCGATGATAACAGCCAGTTCCTCACGGGATACATCCTGATCAGGCCGGAAGGTCTGATCCTCGTAGCCTGCCGTTACAGAGTTGCGATAGGACCACTCAACAGCCTCAGAATACCAAGCCTCGCCATTTACATCCACATAAGGACTGGTCTTTTGCCAGCCGCTTTCCAGCTTATTGCCGGCGTATGCATACAGCATCGTCACCAGCATTGCCCGGGAAAGCTTGGTATCGGGTTCATAGTAGTTATTGCCGAAGCCGCTCATCAGTCCCTTTGCCGCCATCCGATCCATGGACTTGTAATACCAAGACTCGGGCTTTACATCGGCAAACAGCACGCCGTTTGTAGAGTGATAGACAATGTTTTCTGCGCTTGTATTGTAGTATTCACCGGCCGTGACCGCATGGATGTATGCATCCTTCGGTGCCTCAACAGGCCCAGTATAGAGGGTGCTGTTTTCCGTGGCTGCACTGCCGTCAAGGGTGTAGTAAATCGAGGAGTCGTCATTGGAGGAGGTCATTACCACCTTGCCATCGACCTTTTCAAGCTTCGGGCGGTAGGACTCTGCTTTCTGATCCCGATCCAGAACCGCCAGCTCGGAGCGGGAGCCATTGACTCTAAAGGCAGAGTATGCCTTGATTGTGCTTCCGTAAGGGGCCTCAAAGGGGCCGGAGTAGACCGTGCTGTCCTGCTTTGGCTCGGAGCCGTCAGTGGTATAGTAGATCGGCAGTCCGGACTGACCCTCGATGGTGACGGTCATGGTCTTTCGATCGGTGGTCGTGTAGGTGATCTCAGGTGTAGCAATATCACCGACATCTGTTCCGTTGGGCTTGCAGCTGTAATGCCACTGGCCATTCTCCAGAGGAATGTTTCTTCTGCGATGCAGCTCGCTGACTGTTACAAACTCATAGCCCTGAGCTTCCAGATCGTCAATGGCCATCAGCGCGCCCTCAACGCTGGAGCTGTAAATATCATGGACCAGAATGATCGCGCCGTCGTATGTATTCTTTACAATGTTGTTGCGGACTGTGTTCGCATTGCGGTACTTCCAATCCTCGGGATCGACGGTCCAATAGATCAGCGGTACGCCGGCAATGCCTCTTACCCGGGAGTTTGCATTGCCATAGGGGGCTCTGAGCAGATAGCTGCCCTTGCCGCAGACCTGATCCAGAACCTCAGTGGTAGAATCCAGCTGATTACGTACCTGAGAATCAGACAAGGTGTTCAGGTCCGGGTGATTCCAAGAGTGGCTTGCAATCTCGTGTCCCTCGTCATAAACACGCTTGACCACATCCATGTTATTCTTTGCGCTCTGACCGAGCATAAAGAAGGTCGCCTTTACACCGCGTTCCTTAAGCCCATCCAGAAGCTTTGGAGTGGTGGTGGCAGAGGGGCCGTCATCGAAGGTGATCGCAGCCAGCTTTCCGCCCTGAGCGGCTCTGGATTGCAGTGGGATCATTCCGAACACCAGTACAAATGCCAGAACCAGTGACAAAATATGCTTCGTATGTCTCATCGTATCTTTCCTCTCCTTTTGGAATTTATTATCGTGAGTTCATTTTATCACCATAATCCAGAAATTTCCACCGATATTTTCTTAGTAATTCTAAAGAAAATCAGCCTTGCCGTATTCCGGCAAGGCTGTATATTCACTGAGTTTCATGAAGGCCGAAACTCACCGCTATGGCATTGTCAACCATGGACATATGTGCATCATCCAATCTGCCCATATGCTCACGCAGACGTTTTTTATCTATGGTGCGAATCTGCTCCAGCAGGATCACAGAATCCTTGGAAAGTCCCACACTTCCTCCGGCAATGTTGATATGTGTCGGAAGTCTGGCTTTTCCGGTTTGACTGGTAATTGCCGCAGCGATCACCGTCGGGGAGTGACGGTTTCCGGTATCGTTCTGTACGATCAACACCGGACGGGTCCCGCCCTGCTCGCTGCCTACCACCGGGCTTAGATCTGCATAGAAAATGTCGCCCCGTTTCACACTGCTATCCATATTGTTCACGCTCCGTGAGAAATCTTACCGGCGCTACCGGATATTCCTATGTAACGCGGTTGATTCTATTGTCCCACGTCAGATAGAAAAATATACCGTCGCCATCTGTTTTATCCTATGCAGCATGGGCAAATATTCTACATGATTTCAAAGTCCTCGATATCCATCGACAGGAACCTCCGCCCCTGCCAGCTGATTTCCGCTTCTTCGACCTTCCTATCCTCGATCCAAAGCTCCGTGGTAAAAGGCTGCTCCCCGTAGCTGTCGTTGATGGTCACGTGCAGCTTCTCATCCTCCTGTACCGCAGCAGTGATGACACCTGTTCTAAGCGCCTTCACCATGACCCACGGGCCGCTGATGGGACTGAGCTGCTCATCCGCCATCAGGCCAAAGGCAAGCATTTCCTCATCAAAGATCAGCGCCCCCTCCTGACCGGAGAGTTTCCCTGTGATGCCGGAGATCTCCTCCGGCTCCTCTACCCGAAAAGAAACCGTTCCCTCCCCGTCCACCTGACAAAACATCGAAAACTCCTCTACTGCATCTATGTAGTCTGCCGTGATTTCCGCACGGAACCCGATCTGATCCGACGACAGCACCCGGCTGCGCAGATCAAGCATCTGATCTGACCGCTCCCTTCCGCTTCCGCAGCCGGTCAGCAAGCATACCGACAAAAACAATAAGATGATCCGCTTCATTCTGATTCCCGCCTATTTGATTAGTCGGGGCAGCTCCTCCACCATATCCCCGGGAAGCATCCCGTATTCTCCCCACTTTTCTGCACAGATGTCTCCCGCCCGACCATGCAGCCACACACCCACTGCCGCAGCATGAAGCGGAGGAATCCCCTGCCCGAGCAGTCCGGCAATGATCCCTGCCAGCACGTCCCCACTGCCGCCTGTTGCCATCCCGGGATTGCCGGTCAGGTTTTCATAGGTCTGCACACCATCTGTGATCATCGTGCGATGCCCCTTGCGCACTAAAATGCAGCCCAGATGCCGTGCCATGGCCTCGGTCTGCTCCTGTCTGGGCAGCGCCTCGGGAGATAATCGGGCAAATTCGCCGTCATGGGGTGTCAATATCGTGGGACTTGTCCTGCCCCGCAATTCATCCTTATGCCGAGAAAGCAGTGTTATGCCATCTGCGTCCAAAATCAGCGGACAGTCCGCCTGCCGGAGCAGCAGGCTCAGGACAGCAGCTGTCCCCGCTCCGATGCCGCTCCCGCAGCCAAACAGGACTGCGTCCATCTTCGGCAGCAGCGCTGAGATCCCTTCACAGGCATCCTTTGACAGCATTCCATCCTGATCCGGAAGCGGGAGCACCACCGGCTCGTCCAGTTTTGCCGCCTCAATGGCGTAAATGCTTTCCGGAACCCCCAGATATACCAGTCCCGCTCCGACCCTGAGTGCCGCTCTGGCTGCCAAAGCCGCCGCTCCGGTATATCCTCTGCTTCCGCACAGCAGCAGGAGCCTGCCATAGTCGCCCTTGTGGGATTCCCGCTTTCTTTCCGGGAAACAGGCCTTTACCTGCGCTTCATTCAAATGCTGCATACGATCGCCTCCTTTGTGATATTTTATCCCATATGAGACATTCGTTCAAGGTTCTCTTTGGAATTTTGCCGCCCACCAAAAAATTATCGTCAATATTCGCTCCCCCTCTTGCAATCTGGATTTGCCTGTGCTATACTGCACCTATCATATAAATTCTCGGAGGCACACATCCCATGAGCCACAATGTATTTGCAGCTGCATACTTTTATGGCTACTATTACTTTTTCTTGAAAAGGTAATAGTGATTTGTGCTGCTCGAATCCCTCAGGCAGATACCCATTATGAAAGTTTTTAGCACCACACGAATCACATCGTGGGGTGCTTTTTTGTGTATAAGGAGAGTTTGATCATGATTGCAATACTGAAACAAGGCACTACCCCCGAACAAACCGAGCATTTGGTACAGTGGCTCAAGAGCATGGATCTGGACGTTCATATTTCAGAGGGAAAGGAAGTCACCATTCTCGGCTTGATCGGCGACACCAGCAAGATCGATACCCAGCTGCTGTCCAGTCTGGAGATCGTGGAAAGCGTCAAACGGGTTTCCGAGCCCTTTAAGCAGGTCAATCGGAAGTTCCACCCCAATGACAGCATCGTCGAGATCGGAAACGTAAAAATCGGCGGCGGATATTTCGCCATGATCGCCGGACCCTGCTCCGTAGAAAGCGAAGCCCAGATCATCGAGGTCGCTCAGGCTGTTAAAAACTCCGGCGCAAACATTCTCCGCGGCGGTGCATTCAAGCCCCGCACCTCCCCCTACGATTTTCAGGGCATGGGCGGACAAGGCCTTCATCTGCTGCTTCAGGCAAAAAAAGCAACCGGCCTTCCCATCTGCACGGAGCTGATGAATCAGGCCCATCTGGATCTGTTCGCCGATGTGGATGTCATTCAGATCGGCGCACGGAACATGCAGAATTTTGACCTTTTGAAGGAGGTCGGCCGAACCAAAAAGCCCATCTTGCTCAAGCGCGGTCTGGCAAACACCCTGCAGGAGCTGCTGATGAGCGCCGAATACATCATGAGTGAGGGCAACCCCAATGTCATTCTCTGTGAGCGCGGCATCCGCACCTATGAAACCTACACCCGCAACACACTGGATCTCTCGGCAGTCCCCGTTCTGCACCAGCTGACTCACCTGCCTGTGGTGGTCGATCCCAGTCATGCGACCGGGAAGGCTGCACTGGTCCCCCCGATGGCCGCCGCCGCAGCAGCCTCCGGTGCCGACGGCATCATGGTCGAGGTTCACAACAATCCCAGCTGCGCCCTGTGCGACGGCGCCCAGTCCCTGACCCCTGACCAGTTCGATGAACTGAGCCACCGTGTTCAGCTGATTCGGGAGGTCATCCGATGACTGTCGGCATCTTAGGTCTGGGGCTGATC
The DNA here is from genome assembly GCA_019418025.1 of Clostridiales bacterium. Lineage (GTDB taxonomy): Bacteria > Bacillota > Clostridia > Oscillospirales > Oscillospiraceae > Faecousia. The sequence goes on from DYCR01000014.1 coordinate 36,280, forward strand.
GGAGGCAGTCTTGCAAGAGCCTATGCCAAAGCCGGACATATGGTATTGGCATGCGAAAGGGACGAAAGCATGCTCACCTTTGCACAGGTAGCAGAAATCGTATCCGCTCCGCTGAATGAACAAAATATCGGCACCTGTGATTTGATCCTGCTGTCCATTTATCCCGCCGGCTGCATTCAATGGATGGAGGAAAATGCCCATCTGATCCACAAAAATGCTATGGTGATTGACTGCTGCGGTGTGAAGCAGTCTGTCGTCGCCCGCTGCCTCCCGCTGGCACAGCAGCACGGCTTCACCTTTGTCGGCGGCCATCCCATGGCAGGCACCCACCACTCCGGCTTCAAGCACAGCCGCTCCAACCTGTTTCAGGGTGCGCCCATGGTATTGGTACCGCCCCGCTTTGACGATATGCAGCTTCTGGAAGATATAAAGGCTGCCCTTTCTCCCTGTGGGTTCGGCTCCTTTTCGGTCACCACTCCACAGGAGCATGATCGAGTGATCGCCTTCACCTCCCAGATGCCGCACATTCTGAGCAATGCGTTCATCAAGTCCCCCACTGCACAGGATCACAAAGGGTTCTCCGCGGGGAGCTATAAGGATCTGACCCGAGTTGCCCGATTGAATCCCCAGATGTGGGCCGAGTTATTTCTTGAGAACCGAGAATTTGTCCTTCAGGAGCTGGACACCTATCTGAATGCACTCACTCAATATAAGGATGCCATTACGGGTGGCGATATGGAAGATCTGATCCGGCTTTTAGCGGACGGAAAACGCGCAAAGGAGGAAGCCGACGCATGACCACCGTAGAAGTAAATGCCTCCAGAGCCTACAAAATTCAAATCGGACAAGACCTGCTGCCGACTTTGGGTCAGCAGATCACAAAGCTGGGAAAGGTCAAAAAGGTATGCCTTGTCAGTGATACAACTGTATTCACTCTGTATGGCACCACCGCTGAGCAAAGCCTGCAGGATGCCGGACTGGAAACCTGCCGTTTTGTCTTTCCCGCCGGAGAAGCAAGCAAGAACGGGCAGACTTTTTTGCAGCTTTTGAACTTTTTGGCTGAAAATCAGCTGACACGTACGGACCTCATCGTGGCCCTCGGCGGCGGCGTTGTAGGGGATCTTTCGGGTTTTTGTGCCGCAGTCTTTCTCCGCGGCATCCGATTCGTGCAGGTCCCCACCACGCTTTTGGCAGCAGTAGACTCCAGTGTCGGCGGAAAGACAGCCATCGATCTGCCTGCCGGAAAAAATCTGGCAGGAGCCTTCCATCAGCCAAGTCTTGTTCTGTGCGACCTTAGGTGTCTGGATACGCTGCCCACGGAAATCTTTTTAGACGGCTGTCCCGAAATCATCAAAACCGCCATTTTGTTTGATCCTGAGATGTTTGATCTGCTGATGCGCACCGGACCGGACTTTGACCGGGAAACCGTCATCGCCCGCTGCGTGGCCCATAAGCGTGATATCGTCAACGCCGATGAATTGGAGCATGGTCTGCGACAAAAGCTGAATCTGGGACACACCATCGGTCACGGGGTCGAGGCCATGAGCAAATTTGCCCTGTCCCACGGAAAAGCCGTCTCCATCGGCATTGCCATCGTTGCAAGAGCCTCTGCCCGTCTGGGCCTATGCACCCAGGAGGTGAGCCGCGCCTGTCAGCAGCTGCTGACTCGGTTCTCCCTCCCCACTGGCACAGACTATTCGGCATCTGATTTGTATGCCATGGCACTTTCTGACAAAAAGCGTTCCGGCGATACGGTGAATTTGATCATCCCCCGCCAAATCGGCGACTGCGTCATTCGCCCCACCCCGGTTAGCGAAATCCAATCCTTTATTCAGGCAGGTCTTTGATATGGATATTACCATCCGCCCCCGCAAACTAAAGGGGACCATCCGCGCGATCCCCTCCAAATCCCAAGCCCATCGGCTGATGCTGTGTGCAGCATTTGCAGACCGCCCCACCACGCTCCTTTGTCCCCAGATCAATCGGGATATCCAAGCCACCGCCGAGTGTCTGGCTGCACTGGGTGCCCAGATCATCCGTACCGATGACGGGTATCGCATTTCTCCGATCACCGCTCTTCCACGGAGCGCCGTCCTGAACTGCTGTGAGAGCGGCTCGACCCTTCGTTTTCTGCTGCCCATTGCAGGTGCGTTGGGCGTGGATACCGTGTTTTCCATGGAAGGTCGGCTGCCTCAGCGCCCCCTTTCTCCTCTTTGGGAGGAAATGGAGCGGATGGGCTGCACGCTGAGCCGTCCCACAGAAAACACCATTCGCTGTCAAGGAAAGCTGCAAGCAGGCAGCTACACCATAGACGGCAGTGTTTCCAGTCAGTTCATCACCGGACTGCTGTTTGCCTTATCCCTGCTTTCTGAGGAAAGCCAGCTGCAGCTTTCCGGCAGGCTCGAGTCCTTTCCTTATATAGAGATGAGCCAAAGGGCACTTGCCGCATTCGGTGCAGAGCCTGCCCTGAGCCGTCAGTGCTTCACCGTAAGGCCTGCCCAATTTACCACCCCCGGCACCATTGAGGTGGAGGGCGACTGGAGCAACGGGGCCTTCTGGCTTGCCGCTAAAAGCCTCGGCTCGGATCTGACACTGGAGGGCCTGTCTCCAAGCTCACCCCAAGGGGATCGTGCCGCTGCCGAATGGCTTGTCAAATTGGACCACCACTGCACCGTCGATGCATCCGACATCCCCGATCTTGTGCCTATCCTTGCCGTTGCAGCAGGTGCAAAAGAGGGCGCTTCCTTCGTCAACGCCCAGAGACTGCGGATCAAGGAGTCCGACCGACTGCAAACCACCGCAGATCTGATCAACCGGATCGGCGGCTGTGCAGTGGTCACGCCTGATGGTCTCACCGTCAGAGGAACCGGCTATCGTGGCGGACATGTCACATCCGCCGGCGATCACCGCATTGCAATGGCCGCCGCAATTGCCGCCACAGTCTGCTCTGAGCCGGTGACCATTTCAGGGGCAGAGGCTGTCAGTAAGTCCTACCCTGCTTTTTGGTCAGACTACGAATCATTGGGAGGTATTCTATGAGCTCTACCTACGGACAATTGATAAAGCTGTCGATCTTCGGACAGTCCCACGGCAAGGCCATCGGAATGACTCTGGACGGAGTCCCCGCCGGACTTCCTGTGGATTTTAAACAGCTTCAGACCTTTCTGAATCGTCGGGCACCGGGAAAAACCGATGTCTCCACGACCCGAAAGGAGCCGGATGCTCCGGAATTTCTATCCGGACTCGTTGACGGCCATACCTGCGGCGCTCCCATTGCCGCAATCATACACAACACCAACACTCGCTCTGTGGACTATCAGAATCTGTCTGACTGCCCCAGACCCGGTCACGCTGACTACGCCGCACAGGTAAAATACAACGGCTTTCAGGACATCTCCGGCGGCGGTCATTTCTCCGGACGGCTGACTGCTCCGCTTTGCATCGCCGGAGGCCTGTGTAAGCAATGGCTGGAGCAGAAGGGTATCCGCATCGGTGCGCACATTGCCTCTATTTCCGGCATTGTAGACACCCCCTTTTCCCCCATCTCCCCGCAGCTTGAGTCAATACAGGAGGATTTCCCGGTAATTTCACATGAGGCAGGGGTGATCATGCAGGGCATCATCCGGGATGCTAAAGCCGACTGCGACAGCGTGGGCGGCGTCATAGAGTGCGCCGTGACAGGACTGCCCGTTGGGCTCGGAGAACCCATGTTCGGCGGCATGGAAGGCAGGCTCGCGCAGATCCTTTACGGGATTCCTGCTGTCAAGGGCGTGGAGTTCGGCGCAGGATTCCAAGCCGCAAAAATGCGCGGAAGCGAAAATAACGACCCATACCTCTGGGAAAACGGGACCGTAAAAACCGCCACCAATCATTCAGGCGGTATTCTGGGCGGCATTACAAACGGAATGCCCCTGATCCTGCGTGCCGCATTTAAGCCCACTCCATCCATCAGCATGCCCCAGCAAAGCATTTCCATTTCCGGCAAATCCGGCCAACAGCTGATCGTCAAGGGCCGCCATGACCCCTGCATTGTCCCCCGTGCGGTCCCTGTGGTAGAAGCCGCCGCCGCAATAGCCGTCTATGACGCATACCTTGAATGGAATGCCCGAAAAGGATAAAGGAGAACATAATATGGAATTAAAGGAACTGCGTGAGCAGATCGATGATATCGATGATGAACTGGTGAAGCTCTTCTGTCGGCGCATGAAGGTTGCCGAGCAGGTTGCAGAATACAAAAAAGAACACAGCATGCCGGTATTTGTCCCCGGACGCGAACGTGAAAAGCTGATGGACGTGGCTGAAAAAGCAGGGCTGGATATGGCAAACTATACCCGTGTCCTGTACTCCATGCTTTTCGAACTGAGCCGGAGCCATCAAAGCAAAACAAATCATAAAGAAACCCCTCTGCACCGGCAAATCGTTCAGGCCATTGAATCCACCCCGAAGCTCTTCCCCCAGACTCCTACGGTGGCCTGTCAGGGTGTAGAGGGTGCATATGCACAAATCGCCTGTGAGAAAATATTTAAATCCCCGTTTATCATGTATTTCAAAAACTTTGAAAGCATTTTCTCCGCAATCGACAGCGGCCTCTGCCAGTACGGCATCCTTCCTCTGGAAAATTCTACCGCAGGCTCTGTCAAAAAGGTTTATGATCTGATGATACGGCGGAATTTCTCCATTGTGCGCACCTTCCGTCTGAAGATCGACCATCATCTTCTGGCAAATCGTGGCACGGATCTGGAGAGCATCACCGAGGTCTACTCCCACGAGCAAGCCCTCGGTCAATGCTCGGCATTTTTGGAAAAGTTCCCCAATGCCAAGATCATCGCCGTAGAGAACACAGCCGTTGCCGCAAAGATGGTCGCAGAGTCCGGTCGAAATGACGTAGCTGCACTCTCCAGTAAAAGCTGCGCAGAGCTGTATGATCTGGAAATCCTGGCCTCCTCTGTTCAAGATAAGGGCAACAATCGCACCCGTTTCATCTGCATTTCCAAAAATCTGGAGATCTACCCCGGTGCCGACCGGACCAGTATCATGATGGTGCTTCCCCACCGTCCCGGCTCCCTTTACCGGGTTCTGGCACGCCTTTATGTGCTGGGCATCAACGTCACGAAGCTTGAGTCCCGACCGATCCCAGACCGGGACTTTGAATTCATGTTCTACTTTGATCTGGAAACCTCCATCTATTCCGATGAGTTCGTACAGCTGATGTGCGAACTGGACGACCTGTCCGAAGAATTCACGTATCTGGGAAGTTACAGCGAGGTGGTTTGATGAAATTCGGACTTCTGGGCAGGAATCTGGGGCACAGCTATTCCCCGCAGATCCACGGATTATTGGGCTCATACAGCTATGAGCTGTTTGAACAGGAGCCGGAACAGCTTGAAGCCTTCCTGTCCCAAAAAGATATCGCCGGACTGAACGTGACCATGCCATATAAAAAAGATGTGATCCCCTATTTGGATACCATCGACGAGCTTGCCGCGCGCCTTGGAAGCGTCAACACCATCGTTCGCTCACCGGACGGCTCTCTGCATGGACACAATACCGATTATTTCGGATTTCGTTCCCTAGTTGAACGCAGCGGAGCAGCTGTTTTCCAAAAGAAGGTTTTGATTCTGGGGACCGGCGGGGCCTCAGTGACCGCCGCAGCTGTAATGGAGGATCTGGGCGGTCAGGTCATCTTGATTTCCAGAACAGGAGAGAACAACTATCAGAATCTGCACCGGCACACGGATGCACAGATCATCGTCAACACCACTCCCATCGGGATGTATCCCCACACAGGGACATCTCCCATCGATGTGTCCCGCTTTCCCCATTTGGAAGGTGTATTCGACCTGATCTACAATCCTGCCAAAACCCAGCTGATTCTGGACTGCGAGGCCCGGAATATCCCCGCCTTCAACGGTCTTTGGATGTTGGTTGCCCAAGCAAAGCAGGCCGCGGAATATTTCACGGGGCTTCCGATCCCTGAGCAGGCCGTTGCGCAGGTGTACGCCAAGCTGCACCGGCAAATGCAAAACATCGTCCTGATCGGGATGCCGGGCTGTGGGAAATCCACCATCGGCAGGCTCCTTGCAGAAAAATGCGGCAGGGAATTTATCGACGCCGACGAAGCATTGGTAAAGCAGTTCGGACGAACCATTCCTGAAATATTTGCACAGGATGGTGAGGAGGCCTTTCGCTCTCTGGAAACCAAAGTGCTGTCTGAATTGGGCAAGCAATCCGGTCTGGTGATCGCCACGGGCGGCGGCTGCGTCACCGAGGAACGAAACAAGCCTCTGCTCCGCCAAAACGGCATTGTCATCTGGATTCAGCGAGATCCGGCGTTGCTGCCCACCGACGGCCGACCGCTGTCCCAGCAGACCGCCCCCGCCGCGCTGTACGAGCATCGCAGGCCCATGTATGCGGCATTTGCTGACAAAACCATGGTAAACGACTCCACCTGTGAAATAGCAGCCGAAAAAATCATCTCTCTTTTGGAGGAAGTGTTATGAAGCTCTTAGTCATCAACGGACCTAATATCAACATGCTGGGCATTCGGGAGCCGGATATTTACGGCAGCCAGAGCTACGGGGAGCTTCTTCGTCT
>DYCR01000015.1:0-7702 GCA_019418025.1 Clostridiales bacterium
AGTATTTTCCCCGAGGTACACGCCCCCGTGGAAAATGATTTTATCTTTTTTGCCGATGAAGCGGCAAACTTGGGTAGAATGTTTGATACACTTGGTCTGCCGCAGGAGATCCATCCTGCGGCAGATTTTTTATATAAGCTTAAAATTAAATTATTAATTTATGAGAAAATTAGAAAAAACTATTTACATTTCATTAAACATGCTTTATACTAATCAAGACCTAGTTAGGTTACATTAAATAAAAACTTAGGAGGAAATGAATATGAAGCGTTTTAACGAGATGACTGAAAAGGAAATGAGCGAGGTCAACGGCGGTCTGATCGGTCTGGCCATCGCAGGCTTCATCGGCATGGTTGGTGCCATCGTGGGTGCTGCTTACGGCACTGTTCAGGCTGGCAACGCAATCAAGAACAAGTAATCGTTCTGTTTCCAACAGCATTATGATGTGAAATCGTATATTTCACGGGTTTATCGGTCCACAGTGACTGCCTTGGGGTCAGCGTAGAGCTGCTGAAAACAAAGGGGCAGTTGCTGTGGATTGTCCCGGTTGCGGCTGATGGGACCTGTCAGCTGCGGCGGTTTGTATATGCGCCATCGAAACCACCCGGCATTGGGTGGTTTACCATTTACATTGAGATCATGGGAGGTGGCTTATGGCCAAATTTCCGATTATAAAGCAAAATGATATAAAAGACTGCGGTGCAGCATGCTTGGCGATGATTTCTTCCTATTACGGCTATAAGACGCTGTTATCCACCATCAAGCATAAAGTCGGCACCGATGCAAGGGGCAGCACTGCACTGGGCATCGTGACAGCGGCCCGGGAGATCGGCTTTGAATCCAGTGCCTTTCAGACAACGGAGAAGGAAGAAGCGATTTTTGATGATATCCCGCTGCCTGCCGTTGCCCATCTGATCGTGGACGGACAATATGCGCATTTTGCGGTGATTTATAAGCTGGGGAAAAATCGGGTGACTCTGGGTGATCCGGCACGGGGGCTTATTACTGTCCCCATCGAGCAGTTTTTGAAGGAGTGGACAGGGGTCATCCTGACCTTTATGCCAACAGTCCGATTTCAGAAGGCGAGCGACAAAAAGGGACTGTTTACCCGTTTTTTCGGGCTGCTCAGGTTTCAAAAGCGCCTGCTGTTCCATGTGTTTTTCAGCTCTCTGGTGATCACGGGACTGGGTGTGCTTGCCTCGTTTTATTCCCAGATCCTGTTTGATGATATCCTTCCGACCTTCTCGGAAAAGTCGCTGCACACATTTTCACTTGCCATTGTGCTTCTGGTGGTCGTTCGGGTGATCACCGAGGCCTTTCGGAACCAGCTGTTTTTGTATATCAGCGTGAATATGAATATCCCGCTGATGCTTGGCTTTTTCAAGCATGTGATCCGCATGCCTGCGATTTTTTTCGGAACGCTTCAGGTGGGGGAGATCCTGTCGAGATTGCAGGATACGGCTGTCATACGGGAGGCGGTCTCCTCGGTGGTGCTGAGCGGACTGATCGATGTGGTGATGGTCGTATTCGGCGGCATCATTCTGTTCCGGCAGAATTCGACCCTGTTTTACATGACGTTCGTGCCCATCATTCTGCTGTGCATCGTTTTGCTGCTTTTCAAAAGAACATATTATAAAATGAACCGTGAGCTTTTAAAGCGCAACAGTGACTATGCTTCCTTCATGGTGGAGTCGATCTCCGGCATCGAGACCATCAAATCCTTTGCTCTGGAGGAAAAGATCTCCTTTAAGGCGGAGAATAAATTTGTCCGCTTTATGCAGGCGATCTTCCACGCAGAAACGAAGGACAACACCAAAAATGCCCTGCAAAATGCCATTGACGGCGTGTTCATGATCGTTGTGCTGTGGGTGGGGACGTACTTTGTTTTTCAGGGAGAGATCAGCATCGGTGAGCTGCTGGCGTTCAATGCACTGCTGACGTATTATTTTACGCCGATCAAAAACATTGTTTCCTTGCAGGCAAAAATTCAAAAGGCAGTGATCGCCTCCGAGCGGCTGTCTGACATCATTGATCTGGAAACCGAGAAAAATGAGGTGCCCAATCCTGTGGATGCCAAGAAGCTGGAGGGTGACATCCTGCTGCAAAATGTAGCCGTGCGCTATCGGGGCAGACTTCCGGTTTTCAAGGATCTAAACATGGAGATCAAAAGGGGCTCCGCTGTTGCGATCCTGGGGGAATCGGGCTGCGGAAAGTCCACGGTGGCAAAAATGCTGCTGCGCTTCATCGAGCCGGAGGAGGGCAACATCACCGTTGGCGGCTACCGCATCGAGGACTATGACCGGACCGAGCTGCGGGAGCATATTGCCTATGTCTCCCAGAATAATTTCCTCTTTACCGGCACCATCTTCGAGAACCTGACTGCCCACGATCCGACCATCACCTTGGATGAAGTGGTGGATGCGTGCAAAAAGGTGAATCTGGATGAGTTCATCAACCTGCTTCCCATGCGCTACAACACGCTTGTGGAGGAGAACGGGAGCAACTTCTCCGGCGGTCAGAGACAGCGTCTGGCACTGGCCCGAGGTCTGCTGAAAAACGGCGATATTTACATCTTCGATGAGGTGACCAATCAGCTTGACCCGCTGACAGAGCAGGCTGTGCAGAATGTCATCAACGAAATATCCAAGGATAAGACCACCATCATCATCACCCATCGGATCGCCAACATCAAGCACTGTGACCGGATCTTCCTGATGGAGCATGAAAATGGCGTGGTGGCCCAAGGGACGCACGAACAGCTTCTGCAATCGAGTCCGCTGTACAGGCAGATGTGCCGGGCCCAGAGGGAGGTGGAATGATCCGGATGAAAAACAAATTGAAATTCATGAACGATCTGGAGGATATTCGCCTGACAAAGGAGTTCATCTTTCTGAATCCCTATCGGTTTATTGTGGGCTTTGTCTACGCTATCATTTTTTTGCTGATCGGTGTGGGCGTTTGGCTGTCTCTCACCCACAAGCAGGAAACGGTGGATGTGCATGGAACACTGGTGAACGTGAACAAGATCAGTGACATTCAGCTTCTGGCGGACGGCGTGGTGGAGGAGGTTTTTGCGGCGGAAGGGGCCTATGTAGAGAAGGGGGAGCGTATCCTTTCCCTGCGCAGTGACAAGCTGGAAAGTCAAAAGGAGGAGCTGTCGGCAAAAATTGAGGATGCCCAAAAGCACCTTGGCTACCTGTCTCAGCTTCAGGAATGTCTGAATCAGGAGGAAAATACCTTTGAGGACAATGATGAACAGGGGTATTACTATGCGCAGGCGGAGAATTTCCTGTCTCAGGTAAATGCCTTGCAGGCGGGGGTGTTTTCGGGAGAATCCAATGCCCTGTCCACTCAGCGCTCGGCCCTGCGGGAGCTGATGAGCGCCATGAAGGACGAAACCACGTTGGATACGGATCACGCATATCACGGGCAGATCGAGCTGTTCCGTATGAAGCTTGAGGAGTATCAGATGAAGCTCGATCAGCTGGATGCACTCATTCAGGCGGAGGCCGACCCGATCCTTGCGGCTCAGTATCAGCAGCAGAAGGATGCGGTGGAGTCGGAAAAAAGCAGCTATTCCGAGCAGAATCAGCTGCAAGTCCAGCAGCAGATCGACAGCCTGACCCTGAAGATCAACCAGTCGTGGAATATGGTCAATGACACAAGGAAGAAGGCCGATGCAGAGGTGGAAAACCTGAGGGCAAATGCCATTGTCGGGATCAGAAATAAAGAGCAGGAACTGACCACGGCAATTCAGGGCTATGAAAGCACCATGGCATCCATCGATATTGATTTGGACAGCTATCAGCTGTCGGCATCTGAGGCGGGATATGTCAGCTATATCACCAAGATCAAGGAAGGGGATCTGCTGTCGGCAGGGGTGATCCTCGGCAGCCTGAATGCAGAAAAGGATGCCGAAAAGGAATATGAGGTCACGCTGAACGTTCCCAGCAGCGGCATCGGCTTCATCAAGCCCGGTCAGGGGATCAAGCTGACGGTGGACGGGCTGAAGCGGAAGGACTACGGTTTTATTGATGGAACGGTAAAACAGATCTATGACACGCCGGTCCAATCTAAGGAGGGGACCTTCTATCAGGTGACTGCCGCGGTGGATTTGCAGACCAATAACGGGATCTACGCAGATTCCTTTGCTTTGAAGGATAATATGAGCGTGCAGGCGAATATTATCACCAAGGAAACCAGCTGGCTGACCTATCTGCTGCAAAAAATGAACATCCTGAGGGATGCTGACGAGAATACCTGAAGAAAGGATCATAGACATGCATATTCTATTGTGGAGCGTCATTGGTCTGGTCGTTCTGGCATCAGCTGTTTTTCTGGGGATACGGTTCTATCTTTACCTGTTTTTAAGGAAGATGGAGCGGGTGAATGAGAAGATCCTCCGGCTGCTGCAGGGCGGTCTGCTGCAAAGCTTTCGGGAAAATGCCCCTTACGAGGATGTGAAGGAGGCGTATTGCAGGCTGATCGAATTGCTGAAGGTTTTTTCTGAGTATGTCCACTTTATGAGTCTGCGAGGAGAAAAGACCTTCGACCGCAGAAGCGACTGCCTGATCGTTGAGTATCGCAGGGAAGAGGGGAGGAGCTTTGCGCGTATGCACTTTCGGGCGTTTCCCATCCGAACGCTTTTGGAGAAGATGAGGCCCAGAGAAAATTTCATCGAGGCATTTCAAATTGTGGAAAGGCTCTTTCAGGAGCGGGCGGATTTGGAATATGTGGAGCTTATCACCCACAATAAGCTGATCAGTGAATCCATTGTACGGAAAATCATTGAGCGCAATGATTTTTCCCTGAATTACACGATGGAGAAAGATTATGGGGTGGATTACTTCCCTTGGATCTACGCCGAGTGGCTGATGATCCAAGGCGGTGAGCATCCGGAATCCGCTGAGAGCTATGCAGTGCTGCACAAAATCAACCACCCGGTGTATATCAGACTGGAGCGCAGAGCGTAAGCGGGCTTATACTTTAATGATCCGTGGAAACGGCAGGGCCGGGTCCACGGATCATGCTTGTTTTTGGGAGGTTACATAAAACCGTTTTTTCGTCAGACAGCAAGAAACAGTGGTACCATAGGACCGGGAATGAAGCAAATCCCCTTGCGAAATGTGTCATATTGATGTATATTGTTACATGTATATATCGATAAAAGAAATACAAATAAATTCTTGAATACCTGATTGAACCGACGGCTCAGATCTTTTCTGAAAAACAAAATACGGAGGCTGTATTTGTATGGAAAAAAGGCCAAATATTGTATTCATCCTCACCGATGATCAAGGGGCGTGGGCGATGCACTGCGCCGGAAATGACGAGATCCGCACCCCCAATCTGGATCGGATCGCCGCAAACGGCATGCGGTTTGACCATTTCTTCTGCGCATCACCTGTCTGCTCTCCGGCTCGGGCCTCGCTCCTGACCGGGACCATCCCCTCTGCCCACGGTGTCCTTGACTGGCTGCGGGGCGGCAATCTGGACGCAGAGCGTTTTGCCGCTCAAGGCGCTGAGGATACTTACGGCGGTTACGTAGATGAACACAAGCCCATCCAGTATCTGGCCGGAAAGCTGACTTATACCGACGTGCTGACACAGAACGGCTACACCTGCGCCCTTAGCGGTAAGTGGCACTTGGGAGACAGCATCAACCCGCAGCACGGCTTCAAATACTGGTACACCATCGGACGGGGTGGATGCTGCTATTATCACCCGGATATCGTGGAAAACGGGGATGTTCAGCTGATGCACGGACATTACGTGACCGACCTGATCACAGATAAGGCGTTGGAGTTTATGGACGAGCTGTCCCAGAAGGCAGAGCCCTTCTATTTAAGCGTCCATTACACCGCACCTCATGGCCCTTGGGGGCCGGAGCATCATCCCAAGGAATTTCTGGATATGTACGAGGATTGTCCCTTTGACAGTGTGCCGGACGTGCCGGATCACCCGGGAGCGACCTGCGGCCCCGTCTACGGAACACCAAAGAGAAAAACCAATTTACGAGGGTATTATGCCGCCGTCACGGCTATGGATCACGGTGTGGGCAGGCTTCTGGATCGACTGGAAGAAAAGGGAATCGCTGAGGACACCATTGTTATTTTTGCATCCGATAATGGCATGAACATGGGCCACCACGGCATTTGGGGAAAGGGAAACGGCACTCGGCCCATGAATATGTATGACACCTCCGTCAAGGTCCCCTTCCTGATCTCCTATCCCAAGGAGATCCCCTGCGGAAGGGTGTGCGACCGGATGGTCAGCGCCTATGATTTCTTCCCGACGCTGTTGGATTTTCTGGGCCTTGGCATGGAGCAGGTGCAGAACTTGCCGGGCAGGAGCTTTGCCGATGCATTGCGGGGCGGAGATGAAGAGGAGAACGAGCAGAGCATCGTGATATTCGATGAATACGGCCCCGTGCGGATGATTCGTTCCCGGCGATACAAATATGTCCATGTCTATCCCTACGGGCCGGACGAGTTCTACGATTTACAGCAGGACCCCAACGAGGAACACAACCTGATTCAGGACCCGAATTATGAGAAGCAGATCGTCATCATGCGGCGGGACATGGAGCGATGGTTCAACCGATATGTTGACCCTGACGTGGACGGCTCCAGAGAGGGCGTTACCGGCTCAGGGCAGCTTTGCTCTGCCGGTGTCTACGCTCAGAGATTGGTTAAATATGCCAAACCGGGAATCAACGGCTGAGAACCTTTGCAGGGTGCAAAAAAACGGGCAATCTCTTTTGGAGATTGTCCGTTTCAGCGTATATGGGTGGGAAAAAGGAAAAAGAGGGGGAATCAAAATGCGTCGCCCTGCCAAATCATGGCGTCTGCCACCTTGAGGAAGCCTGCAATGTTTGCGCCCACTACCAGATTGCCCGGCTGATCCACAGCCTCGGCGGCGGAGGAAGCGGATTCGTAGATGTTTTTCATGATCTGACGCAGCTTCTCGTCAACCTCTTCAAAGGTCCAGCTCAGGCGCTGGCTGTTCTGGCTCATTTCCAAGCCGGAGGTTGCCACGCCGCCTGCATTGGCGGCCTTGGCGGGGCCAAAGGGAATGTTTGCCGCCTGAAAGGCGTTGATTGCCTCGGTGGTGCAGGGCATGTTTGCGCCCTCAGCGACATACTGCACACCGTTTGCGATCAACAGAAGTGCATCCTCCTGATCCAGTTCGTTCTGTGTCGCACAAGGCAGAGCAATGTCGCACTTCACGCTCCAGATTCCCTTGCACCCGGGTGTAAAGACTGCCGTGGGCACAAAGTCGAGATAGGTGCTGATCCTTGCTCGGTTGACCTCCTTGATCTGACGGATGATGTTATAGTCGATACCGTTGGGATCGTAGATATAGCCGGAGGAGTCGCTCATGGCCACGACCTTTCCGCCAAGCTCAGTGGCCTTCTGATTGGCATAGGTTGCCACGTTTCCGGAACCGGAGATGACCACGGTCTTTCCGGCGAAGGAGTCTCCGGCAGAGCTGAGCATCTGCTCGGTGAAATAGCACAGTCCGAAGCCGGTGGCCTGCGTGCGGGCAAGGCTGCCGCCGTAGGACAGTCCCTTTCCGGTCAGCACACCGGTAAATTCGTTTCGGATCTTACGGTACTGGCCGAACATATAGCCGATCTCCCGGGCCCCTGTACCGATGTCTCCGGCAGGAACGTCGGTATCCGCACCGATGTGGCGGTAAA
>DYCR01000015.1:7712-42249 GCA_019418025.1 Clostridiales bacterium
GGTAAAGCTCGGTCATGAAGGCCTGACAGAAGCGCATGATCTCGGTGTCGGATTTTCCCTTGGGGTCAAAGTCTGAGCCACCCTTGCCGCCGCCCATGGGCAGTCCGGTGAGGCTGTTTTTGAACACCTGCTCAAATCCGAGGAACTTCATAATGGACAGGTTTACACTGGGGTGCAGACGCAGACCGCCCTTGTAAGGCCCGATGGCGGAGTTGAACTGCACACGGTATCCCCGATTGACCTGAAGATTTCCCTGATCGTCGGTCCAAGACACCCGAAACATCACCACACGCTCAGGCTCGACGATTCGGTCGATGACCCGATGCTTGACAATATCCGGACGGCGCTCCACGATGGGCTGCAAAGAGGTGAGGACCTCCTCGACAGCTTGCAGATATTCCTTTTGCTCGGGATTGCGCTGGACCAGTCCGGCGTAGATGCCCTGTAGATACTCATTTTTGATTGCCATGTGCATCACTCCTTGATTATAGATAGCCTATTCGTTCAGATTACACCATAAGTATAGTACATAATGGTGCTGATTGCAATAGAAAATGCAGGATTCAATTCTGAAAAATGCAAAATGGGAAAGCGACGGAGCAGCGTACAGAGGGTGTGCGAGGCAGACAGTCCATGGGAAATCGACGCTTTTTATACGGCCTGATCGGAACATACCCTTGAAAATCTCATAAAAATCGTTTATAATATGCGTAAAATGTCATATAATGCGAGGTTTAGAATATGTATCAGACAATTTTGTTTGATTTGGACGGGACCCTGACGGATTCCGGCAGAGGCATCATCAATGCCGCTGCCCACGGACTGGAGGCCATGGGACACCCGATCCCGGACAGACAGACGCTTTACAAGTTTATCGGCCCACCCCTGCATGAGAGCCTGAAAAAATTCTGCCGACTGGACGAGGCACAGGCAGAGGAGGTCACCAAATGCTTCCGCAGCTACTATGAGCAGCAGGGTATTTTTGAAAACGAGCTGTACCCCGGGGTCATCCCCATGCTGTCTGAGCTGAAGGCTCAGGGGAAGCGTCTGGTTCTGGCTACGTCAAAGCCTGAGAAATTTGCCCGAGTGGTGATGCACCATTTCGGACTGGATTCCTATATCCCGGAAATTGCCGGTGCATCCATGGGAAAAGAGCGCAGCTATAAGGATCAGGTGATCGCCTATGCGCTGCGGGAGTTCGGGATCGATCCTGCGGACACCGTGATGGTGGGGGACAGAAAGCACGACATTCTTGGTGCAAAGGAAAACGGTCTGCCGGGGATCGGCGTGACCTATGGCTACGGCGACCGCGGGGAACTGGAGGATGCCGGTGCAGCTGCCGTGGTGGATACAACAGAAGAACTGACGAAATTACTGCTGAGAGGTTAAATATGAAGAAGATCGCAAGCTTTACCATAAATCACGTAAAATTAAAGCCCGGGGTATATGTGTCCCGAAAGGACCGCATCGGTGCCGAAACCGTCACCACCTTTGATCTGCGGATCACAAGCCCCAATGACGAGCCTGTGATGAACACGGCAGAGGTCCATGCCATGGAGCATCTGGGTGCAACCTACCTGAGAAACGATCCTCAGTGGCAGGACCGTGTGGTGTATTTCGGGCCGATGGGCTGCCGAACCGGATTTTATCTGCTGGCAGCGGGGGATCTGACCTCGGAAGAGATCCTGCCTCTGGTTCGGGGCTGCTTCCGTTATATGGCAGATTTTGAAGGCCAGATCCCCGGGGCAAGCGCCAAGGATTGCGGAAACTATCTGGACATGAACCTGCCCATGGCGAAATACTGGGCCAAGCGCTACTGCGCCCTGTTGGAAAATATCAGCGATGACCGTTTGGTCTACCCGGAATAAAGGAGAAAACACATGAAATTGGGAATTATCGGTGCAATGGCCGTGGAAGTAGAGCTTTTGAAAGAGCGTATGCAGAACAAGACCGTGGAAAAAATCGGGAAAATGGAGTTCTGTCAGGGCACTCTGCAAGGGACACAGGTGGTCGTGGTGCAGTGCGGCGTGGGCAAGGTCCATGCAGCCATGTGCGCCCAGATCCTGTGCGATCGCTATGAGGTCACACATATCGTCAACACAGGTGTCGCAGGTTCTCTGGATGCGCAGCTGGATATCGGCGATGTTGTGGTCAGCGAGGATGCCATGTATCATGATTTTGACTGCAGCTACGTAGGCTACCCCGCGGGTCAGGTGCCCGGGCAGGATGTTGTCTCCTTCCCCGCCGATGACAGGCTGATTGCACTTGCCATGGAATCCAGTGAATCCCTGAAGCCCGGCCACACCAAGCTAGGCAGGGTCGCTACCGGAGATCAGTTCGTCTGCTCCACACAGCAGAAGGAGCATATCATCGCCGTCACCAATGCCAGATGCACCGAGATGGAGGGCGCTGCCATCGCTCAGGTGGCGTATAGCAACGGGGTCCCCTTTGTGATCCTGCGTGCCATTTCGGATAAGGCCGACCACTCTGCCCAGATGGACTATCCTGCCTTTGAGAAAATGGCAGCGGAGCATTGCGCCGCCGTTACAGAGGGATTGGCCCGGAGGATGAAAGAAGTTATGTAAATCAAACACCCCTCGGCATAGCCGAGGGGTGTTTTGTCAGCCTTTGTCGGAGACCCTGAGCATACCGCTGCGCTGAAGAGCAGGACGGAGTGCCAGATAAAAGACACTGGAGCAGATAACGGCAACGATCGCGTTGACCAACGTTGTGATCGCGCCCATTTTGGCCCATGCATTCGCAATTTCCTGGGGAATACCGAGGACGTACATCTTATAGAAGTATCCGACCAGAGGATCGCCTACTACATTGAAGGCCATGCCGGCGGCTGCGGAAACGACGGTGGCGATGGTCAGAAAACGCTTGTCATGCTGCTGGCTCAGCTTGAATGCCTTGTGCGCCACAAAGCCGACGATCAGACCGATGCACAGCTTCAGCAGGAAGGTCTTGGGTGCGGAGGTGATATAGCCGGTGGTCAGGTCTGCAATGGTCATGCCCACCGAGCCGGCCATGCCGCCCCAGAATCCGCCGAGGAACAGGGCTGCAAGAACGCAGAATACATTGCCCAGATGGAAGGCTGTTTTTTCAGAGCCTACCGGAATATCGATCTTAAAGAATGTAAAGCCGATGTAGCACAGGGCGGCGAACATGGCAGCAAGAGTCAGGGTCCGGGTGTCGGTTTTGCGGGTGCTGAATTTTGTCAGGAAGGGCACTGTAACAGCGATGATGCCCAGAAGGATCAGGATCAGCTTCATGGCATACTGCAACTGATCTCCGGCCGATGCGGCTTCGGCAATTGCGGTGCTGCGGGCAGCGGAGAAGCCCCAGATTCCTGCCGCCAGACATACCAGTCCGAGGGGCGGGAAGATCCATTTGATTTTTGGTTGGTTCATAGAGAAACCCCCTTATGAGTTTTTCACCATTGTAACACATCCTGGTAATAGAAAAAGAACCAAAATGATATTATAAAATAAGGCCAGATTTCAACGCGATCCTTTTGACAACAATACATAAAAACAGCCCATCGTTATCAAAATCAACAAAAATATAATAAGCCCTATACATATGTGGGAATTGGTGGTAGAATAAACTGGAATTCACAAGAATGAAAGGGGTATCTTTCCATGAGAATTATCCGTGCAAAAGACTATAACGACGTAAGCCGCAAGGCTGCCAATATCATCGCTGCACAGGTTCAGCTGAAGCCTGACTGTGTACTGGGTCTGGCCACCGGCTCCAGCCCCGTGGGTACTTATCAGGAGCTGATCAAGAAGTATGAGTCCGGCGATCTGGACTTTTCCAAGGTCAGCACCGTGAATCTGGACGAATACGTGGGTCTGGATGCAGACCATGACCAGAGCTATGCATACTTCATGCGCAGCAACCTGTTCGATCATGTGAATATCGATCAGGCAAACTGCAACATTCCCAACGGCATGAATCCGGATGCCGAGGGCGAGTGCGCACGCTATGATTCTGTGATCGCATCCTTTGGCGGTGCAGATCTGCAGCTGCTGGGTCTGGGCCCCAACGGTCACATCGGCTTTAACGAGCCTGCCGATGCTTTTGTTAAGGGAACCAACAAGGTAGAGCTGACCAAGGCCACCATCGATGCCAATGCTCGCTTCTTTGCCTCTTGGGATGATGTGCCCAAGTTTGCATACACCATGGGCATCGGCGGCATCATGCAGGCAAAGCGGGTGCTTCTGGTTGTCAACGGCGAGAAGAAGGCTCAGGCTGTCAAGGACTGCTTCTTTGGCCCGATCACGCCCAAGGCTCCCGGCTCCATCCTTCAGCTGCATCCTGATTTCACTCTGGTTGCCGACGAGGCCGCTCTGTCTCTGGTTCAGGACCTGCTGTAATCCAAAACAAAACTCCCCGGGCATATGAATAGGTCCGGTAAAAACGGACATCAGACAAAATCCCCCCTTGTGTAGGATCGTAACTACATAAGGGGGGATCGTTGTGTCTAAAGGAAAATTGAAGCTGTGGAAAACGGGAATAGGAAGTTCAAAAGCGGTGCCGGGGCTATTTATATAGTATACGGTACATGAATGGGGGCATGCGGAGATGGTTGCGGGGCATATGCCGGAATGGGGCAGGGGAATGCACTTTGCGGTTTTTCGGCTGATATAACACAGCAAAACAGTCTGCGGCATCCGGAGGAGATCTGTCTGCGCTTTTTCAGAAGTATGCAGAGGGGGATATTTCAGTATTTCTCGGAGCGTTCAGGAAAGCGATGTGTCGAAAAACGGAGGCTCGGGGAGAAAAGCAGTTGCCTCATATGCGAAAATATGATAGCATTACTCTGTGTAAAATGAAGTTGTACTGTGAAAGCGGACGGACCGGCTGCTTTATAACCAGAGAAACTGAAAAACATCTTATAGAAAACAGATATTAGGCAGGTGTGAGATAGATGTTTAACATTGCAGTGGTTGAGGATAACGATCAGGATGCGAAGAATCTTACGGATGCGCTGATGCGATATGCCTCGAAAAATCAGTTGGATTTTTCCGTTACGCGGTATCCCGATGCGTTCAAGCTGATCAATGTCTACAAATCGAATTACGATTTGATCTTTTTGGATATAGAAATGCCTCATATGTCAGGCATGGAAGCAGCAAAATCCATCAGGCGGATGGATCACGGTGTGACCATTGTGTTTGTGACGAATATGGCGCAGTACGCGGTAGAGGGGTATGCCGTAGAGGCCTTTGACTACATCCTGAAGCCCATCAACGATTATGCATTTGATCTGAAGCTGAAGAGGATCATGGCCCATGTCGGCAGCGAAGTGGGCAAGCGGATCGTGATTCGCACGGAGGGGGAGACGATCGGCCTCCAGACCCGGATGATCTACTATGTAGAAGCGGATGGGCACTATTTGAACTGGCATACCAGAGATGTGGTTTATCGCTCCCTCGGAACGCTGAAATCCATCGCCCAGCAGCTCCCGGACAGCTACTGTCCCATCAGCCGCTGGCATGTGGTGAATATGCAGTATGTGCGCAGCGTAGTCGGAGACGACATGGTGGTAGAGGGAGAAAAGCTCCACATCGGCCGGTCTTATAAGCAGAAGTTTTTGCAGGCCTATGCAGAATATATGGTAGGTGGGACATAAATGATGGATGAATTTTTGTTGGTATACTTGCAGAATGTGATGTGCTTTCTGCCGTTTTTTATCAATTTCCCAAGGAGAAAGCAATTTGCCGGGCGGATCATCGGCGCTTTGGTTCTGGGAATGGTGTTCGTGCATTTCATCAGCTATGCGTTTTACACCTCTGATCTTCTGATTTTCATTTATTATGTGATCGAGTTTTGTATGCTCTGGGGAATCTTTCACTTCTGTTTTCAGACCAGTGTGGAGCAGGCTCTGTGCTGTGCCAGCGCAGGACGGGCCACGCAGCATCTGATCTATCAGGTCCTTCAGCTGATCGGCTTAAAGCTGAACCCGTCTGCATATCTTGATCCAGACTCTGCACTGTATTTTGTGGGCGCGCTGCTCAGCTATGTTCCCTTTAGTGCGCTGATGTACTGGGCGGTGGGCCGGAAGATCAGCTCGTCAGACTTTGCCTATGAGAAGGGCGAGATCCGGCGGAGAATGGGGATGCTCAGTGCGATCATGGTTCTGGTGTGTGTGGGAATCACACGCTTTTCCAAAATCAGCATCGAGCATGATGTCTACGTGACCATTGCCGGCAGCCTCTATGCCATCGCCTGCTGCCTGCTGTGTCTGTTTATGCAGTTTGAGCTGAACCGCCGTGCCAAGCTGGCCAAAGAGATGGAAATGGTCCGCATGCTGTGGAAAAAGGAAAGCAAGCAGATGGCGGAGCGGAAGGACACCATTGAGCTTATCAACATGAAGTGCCACGACATCCGTCATAAGCTGGAGGATTTCCACCTGCCGATCACGGATGACGAGCAGAAGGAGATCAAGTCCCTGATTCGGATCTATGATCAGACCTACCATACCGGCAGCCAAACACTGGATGTGCTGCTGGCGGATCAGGCGCTGCTGTGTGAAAAAGACCACATCGAGCTGAGCTTCATGGGTGACGGCAGCTGCCTGAAGTTCCTCACGGAGTCAGACCTCTATTCTCTTCTTGGGAACGCTCTGGGCAATGCCATCGAGGCATCCCGGGGGGAGGAGGAGGAAAAACGTCAGATCAGCATGATCATCCGCAGCAGCGGTGATCTGGTCTCTGTCAGCGTGACCAACTATTATAAAGGACAGCTGTACTTTGAAGAGGAGCTGCCCGTCACGACCCGGCCGGATATGGAGGGGTATCACGGCTACGGCATGAAGAGCATGAGGGCCATCGCCCAAAAGTACGGCGGAAGGCTGAAGGTGAAGGCAGAAAACGGAATGTTCAAGCTGACGATCTGGTTGGTTGACAGCAGCCGGCAATCGGACTGAGCGGATGCTCGGAAATTTGCCGGCTGCATTTTCTTAGCCGATGCTGTAAAAATCGAATGAGTAATTATGCACAAAAAATACAGCCGTGATTTAGTATAGTTACACAAAAGCAGAGTGGGGTGTACTCCTGTAACAAGAAATCATGGGATATCATGATGTCACTTGTGCAAAATATCTGCATCTTATGCATAAACAGTTGTGAAAGCCTTTTACATGTTATACAATGGCGGGAGTTAGTCGAATGAGCGGATTTGAGGTCGACTAACTAATGTTATCTATATAGAAGGAGCGCTGTTTATGAAAAGAATCATTTCCCTGTTGCTATCGGCAACGATGCTGCTTTCTGTGGCAGCCGGTTGTGGCATTGCAGGTAAGCAGACTTACATTGAGGCCCCCTACACTGCGGCTGATGAAAGTGAGCTGACCTCTGAGTTCTTGACTCCCGTGTTCTACGAGAATGAGAACGGCCCCACCATTGGTGTTACCCTGCTGGGTGTTATCGAGAAGGACGGTAAATACTACCGCGATCTGGATAACGACCATGAGCTGGACGACTTCGAGGACTGGAATCTGGATGCTCAGACCCGTGCTGAGGCTTTTGCCAAGGCTATGAGTGTCGAGCAGCTGACCCACACTCTGTTCAACGTGATGGCTTATAGCCCCCTCTACGCAAAGAAGGACGAAGTCGTTGACGAGAATGGCAAGCCCATCTGGACCAAGATGTATGCTTCCTCTCTGGAGTGGGGCGTCAAGGAGACTCCTGACGTGACCAACATCGAGCTGCTGAACACGGAAGGCTTCCGCACCTTCGTTCTGCGTAACGATCCTGAGACTGAGGTTGCCGTATGGTTCAACAACGGTCTGGAGCAGTACAGTGAGTATGCCGCCATCAACGGCAATGAAGTGGCAATTCCCTTCTTCTGCTACACCAACCCCATCAAGCATGGTCTGCCCAATGCCGAAGGCGTGACCGCTGCTTCCCTCGGTGCAGGCAATGCCGACAAGGTTCTGGAGGATGCTCAGTATGACCGCATCGTCATGCAGGCCAAGGGTGTCGATGGCCTCTATGGTCCTCAGGTCGATATCGCAAGTGACCCCCGCTGGTCCCGTAACGCAAGCACCTACGGCGAGCGCGAGGACATGAGCGCTGAGATCGCCCGCAACCTGGTTCTGGGCTATCAGAACGGCGATCAGGGAATGATCCCCGGCAGTGTTTTGCTGACCATCAAGCACTTCCCCGGCGACGGCTCCAGCTACAACGGCTTTGAGAGCCATGCAGAGACCGGACGCTACCGCATCTACTCTGTTGAGAACTCTCTGGCTGACTATCAGCTGAAGCCCTTCATCGCAGCCTTCGAGGCTGGCGTTGCCGGCGTTATGCCCGGTTACTCTCAGCCCATCGTTGACGAGCGTATTGCTCCTCAGATGCTGGAGTACAACGGCAAGACCTATGACATCCTTTACGGCGGCCGCGGCAATGCCTTCAATGACGGCATCCTGCAGGGCCTGCTGCGCGGCGTTCTGGGCTTTGACGGCCTGATCAACTCCGACTCTCTGAACCCCGGCTGTCAGCAGGGTGTTGAGGACCTGACCAACTACGAGCGTATCGTTTCCTTTGTCAAGTCCGGCAACGACTGCGGTGTTATCAGCTTTAAGGAAGGCAAGCCCATTGAATATCTGGAGGCTGCTCTGGATAAGAATGAGCTGACCCGTGAGGATCTGGAGCGTTCCGCTGTCAACCGTCTGAAGGTACAGGTGCAGAGCGGCAATCTGGACAACCCCTACCGCAACATGGACGACAGCATCGCTGCTGTCAACGATGTGACTCCTAAGGTTCAGGCTCTGGCTGAGGAAATGAACCTGAATTCCGTTGTTCTGATGAAGAACGGCGAAAGCACCCTGCCTCTGAAGGACACCTCCAAGAAGATCTATGTCCACGGCTTCAACCAGAAGGACGATGCCAAGATGGACGGCATGGTCACCGCTTTGGAGACTGCCGGCTTTGCCGTGGTTGAGGATTACGCTGAGGCAGACGTTGCCTACCTGCGTGTGACTCCCACCATTGAGGGCACCGGCTCCAGCAAGCTGGCTGTTCTGGATCTGGTTGCAGATGTAGAGACACCTATCTATGATAACAATGCCAAGCGCACCGATGAGACTGCGATCGTCACCACGGTTGCAGGCATGGACGAGTTCCAGAAGATCGCTGATGCAGTTCATGCAAACGGCGGTAAGGTTGTTGGTGAAATCAACGCCTCCAACCCCTGGATCCTGACCGACATGGAGCCCTTCTGTGATGCGCTGATCGGCACCTTCGTCAACACGGACGAGTCCATTGCCAAGGTCGTGACCGGCGAGCACAACCCCACCGGCAAGCTGCCCCTGACCATGGTTGCTGACAAGTCTGTCATCGCTCTGGTCGAGACGGATCTCGATGGCGAGGTTTGGGATATCTGCGTATCCCCCAACGATGTTCCCGGCTATGTCAAGGATCAGCACATGAGTGCCGATGTTCTGGCAAATTCCCCCTCCGGCTCCTATGCCTATAAGGATGCTGCCGGCAACCTCTATGTCTCTGGCTTCGGTCTGAGCTACTAATCGTTTTCAAGCCGGGGTTTCCCCGGCTGGCCTAAGGGGGACAGGTCCCTGATTTCAGGCATCTGTCCCGCGTGGCCTTACAAACCGCATTTTTCATTTTTACCCAAGAAGGAGAACTAGTTCTATGAAGAAGAAAATTGTTTGCCTGTGCTGTGCACTGAGCCTCTCTATGCTGGCCGCTTGCGGCGCTTCCGATGATGCCGGCAAGCCCACCGATGCTGCTGCTACCAATCCCGCTGTTACCGAGACCAAGGCTCCTGCTGAAACCAAGGCTCCCGAGGAGACCAAGGCTCAGGAAACTTCCTTCGAGCTTGACCCCAATGCTGCCCCCACCGATCTGTTCCACGGCAGCGCTGTAACAGACATGGAAGGTCAGTGGATGCTGTCCAAGGTCTTTGCCGACGGCCAGACCAACGACGCTGCTGCTGATGCTGTTACTCTGGCTGTTACCCTGTCTCTGGACCCCTCCGAGCTGGTTGACGAGCCTGCATACATCCACAATCAGGTCTACAACCTGATCGGCGATCTGACCTTTGGTCAGGAGAGCGTTCTGAATGAGCTGGCTGCTGACGACCTGAAGGGCTACCGCGGTTCTACCAGCTGGTCTGACTTCTCTCAGGGCGAGAAGGGCCAGGAGGGTCAGTTCTACAGCCAGCCCGGTGCTGCAACCATGCGTTTCAAGGATGTTGATGCATACGGCCTGTTCCTGGATCAGGTTGCCGGCGTTTCCACCGACATCGACACCACCGAGCAGTCCCTCATCATCGGCATGAACCATCAGGGTCAGCTGCTGCTGGGCTTCAGCGATGAGCACATCGACCGTCCCGGCACCGAGGGCGAGTGGGTTTACTGCCTGATTTTCGACAAAGCCTAATCGGAGATTTTATCCCTCTTCGTTATCTGATTTTCCCCGGCCGCACAGGAGCATGCTCCTGTGCGGCCATCGAGAGGAGCTTTTTCTATGAAGACAAATAAAAAGGCATTTGGCTTTTTTGCCACACTCGTTTCTGCTGTTCTCGCCGTTGTCTCTGCGATCTGCTACGGCGTGTTTTTTAAGGGGATCGAGTACAAGGAACCTGTGTTCAACATTCAGATCTGCATCATTCTGGCAGTGATCGGCGTTATTGCCGTTGTACTGCTGCTGATCAACGAGCGTACTGCCGGTTTTGCTCCTGCTCTGCTTTGCCTCGGCAGCGGCATTTCCTTTTTGATGTTCGTTCAAATGGTCATTTGGCCTATCGCAGATACCATTTACGGAATTGAACCCTTCGCTGAGTTCAATAAAATTGTTATGTGCGCGGTCCTGATGCTTGTCACTCTGGTAACCGCCGAGGTTGGACTGTATACCAGAAAGTATCGGAACGCCTGATTGCCCCCCGCAGATAGGAGAAACTCGAATGAAACCTTCAAAAAAAAGAGTACTTAAGAAAATTTTCGCCAACGTCATGGTTGGTCTGCTGGTTCTGGTCACCTTCCTTAATTCTCTTGCAGGTCAGTTTTCCGGACAGATCAACGGCTTTTTAGGCATCTCCACATCCCAGATCGTGGGTGGCGATGACGGCGAATATGTACGCTATTATGAATCCAAATTCAATTCGGTGGCTGATCTGAAGGCCGCCGGTTTAGACAAAGCAAAAGAGGTCGAAGCCGAGGGCGCAGTTCTGCTGAAGAACAACGGTGTCCTGCCCATCAAGGGCACTGAGGTCTCCCTCTTTGGCGCAACTGCAATTTCCCCCGTTTTCGGCGGCACCGGCTCCGGTGCGGTCAACACGGCAGATGCTCCCTCCTTTGTGGATGCCTTTGCCCAGAGCGGACTGACTGTTGTTAATCAGCCTCTTCTGGACTGGTACAAGACGGAGCAGTATGGCCGTGACTTCTCCAGCAGCGGCGATGCGATCAACGAAGCCCGCTGGAAGTCCATTATGAAGAGCGACGCAGCAAGCAGCTTCGGCAACGGCGAAGTGGCCGTGTTTGTTGTGGGTCGTGTCGGCGGTGAGGCCAACGACCTGAAGCACAGCAACCACATCGACGGCGGCGCTAACCCCTTGGGTGCAGACATCCCCGAGAACTCCGACTACCTGATGCTCAACAAGAACGAGCGCGGCATTCTGGAAGGCCTGAAGGCAATGAAGGATGAGGGCAAGCTCAGCGGCATCGTTGTGCTGCTCAACAGCGCAAACCCTGTCTCTGCTGATTTCCTGAACGACGAGGAGCTTGGCGTTGATGCGGCTCTGTGGGTCGGCTCCGTAGGCCAGACCGGTCTTTACACAGTCGGTGATATCCTGAGCGGTAAGGTCAACCCCTCCGGCTCCTTGCCCGACACCTGGTGGACCAACAACCTGCTGAATCCCGGCATGGCAAACTTCGGCAACTATACCTATACCAATGCTGCCGACTATACCTTTGTTTCCAGCCCCGCTAAGTACACAAGCTACGTGGCATATCAGGAGGGTATCTATGTAGGCTATCGCTACACGGAAACCCGATATGAGGACACTGTTCTGGGTGCTGCGAACGTGGGCGACTTCCAGTATAACAATGTGGTCGCTTATCCCTTCGGCTACGGCCTGAGCTACACCACCTTTGATATGGGCAACATGAAGGTGGAGAAGCAGGGCAAGGGTGCCGATACCGAGTATGTTGTAACGGTTGATGTTACCAACACCGGCGCAGTAGCCGGCAAGAAGGCTGTGCAGTTGTACGCGCAGAAGCCCTACACCGACTATGACCGAGCAAACCAGATCGAGAAGGCTTCTGTGGAGTTGGTCGGCTATGGCAAGACCGGCATGCTGGAGCCCGGTGCAACCGAGACTGTGACCATCACCTTCCCCGAGTATTTCCTGACCAGCTATGATGCTCTGGGAACCGGTTCCTTCATTCTGGATGCCGGCAACTATTACCTGACTGCCGCTGCCAACAGCCATGAGGCAATCAACAACATTCTGACTGCCAAGGGCATGACCGTCGAAAATGGCATGACCGCAGAGGGCAGCTCCGACATGGTCTATCAGACCGAGTATGCGTTTGACGCAGAGACCTATTCCAAGGCCTACGGCACCGGCGCCGATGTCACCAGCCTCTTTGCCGGCGCTGACATCAACCGCTATGAGGGCAAGGGCGACAACAGCATCACCTATCTCTCCCGTAACAACTGGAAGGACACCCTGATGCTGTGGACCGACGAGAACGGTGACGGTCAGAATGACAACTTCGTCAAGCTGGCTATGACGGACAAGATGTATCAGGACACCATTCTGGATGATGCAGACCTGCCCGCCAATGATGACAACTGGCCTGTGATGGGCTCTGATGACACCGCCTATTCTCTGATTCAGCTGCTGAAGGACGAGAACGGTGAGCCTCTGCCTTACAACGATCCCAAGTGGGACGAGCTGCTGAACCAGCTGAGCTTTGAGGATCTGGCCCGTCTGTGCGCAGTGGGTCTGCGTATGACGGTTTCTCTTGAGTCCATCGGCAAGCCCGAGACTTTGGATCACAACGGCCCCTCCGGTGTTACTCAGAAGTATTCCTCCGGTATCAACGGCTATGCAAACCAGACCAACGACCCGGACAAGAACCTGACCGGTACCTGCTACCCCTGCAACGGCATCATCGCTGCTACCATGAACGATGAGCTGGTGAAGGAAGTCGGCGAACTCATCGGTGAGGACGCTATGTGGGCAGGCTACGCAGGCTTCTACGGCACCGGCCTGAATATCCACCGCACTCCCTACGCCGGCCGTGTCTTTGAGTACTACTCCGAGGACGGCATCCTGACTGGCCTGATCGATACCTATGAGACTCAGGGCATCCAGTCCAAGGGCGTGTATGTTTACAACAAGCACTTTGCACTGAACGATCAGGAGCTTCAGCGTCAGGGCCTCGGCACCTGGTGCAACGAGCAGGCTATGCGTGAGCTTTATCTGCGTGCCTTCGAGCTGCCCATCGTCAATGCCGATGCCAAGTGCGTTATGACCGCATTCAACCGTATCGGTGCCGTATGGGCAGGTGCATCTCACGAGCTGCTGACCGATTGGCTCCGCGGCGAAGCAGGCATGACTGGTTTTGCAGTGACCGACATGTACGAGAAGGATTACATGAGCAAGCCTCACGAGGTACTGGGCGGCTGTGATATTCCTGACAACTTCCCCGGTACCACCGGCACCGGCGCGATTGCCTCCACCTCCGGCGATCTGGGATTTGAGTTCGCGGCTTACGGCCCCGACGGTGCAACTCCCAACGCTCCCATGGCACGGGCAATGCGTGAGTCTGCACACCGCATCCTCTACACCGTGCTTCACTCCCGTGGCATGGACGGCATCGGAATGGACACCAGAATCGTGGTGGTCACTCCTTGGTGGCAGACCGCTCTGAACGTGACCCAGATCACTCTGGCCG
Source organism: Clostridiales bacterium (assembly GCA_019418025.1). Lineage (GTDB taxonomy): Bacteria > Bacillota > Clostridia > Oscillospirales > Oscillospiraceae > Faecousia. The sequence goes on from DYCR01000015.1 coordinate 21,646, forward strand.
TACTGAGCATCCTGTCTCTGGCTCTGCTGGTAATGGACATGGTCCCCGGCAAGAAAAAGAAAACAAACGAGTAAGTTAAATCAATAGAACGGCTTTGAGGCAGCAAACAAGTCCGCCACAGGATCTATGATCCTGCGGTGGACTTGTATTAAAGCCGACAAAAACAATCAAATTCAATCTGGCAGCAACGATCAATGATACTCGAACTCATATTTCGAGCTGATGGATACGAAGTTCTGCAACAGTAGATAAGGAGAAGCTTGATGCGAAACAGCATTTCATTAAACCGGGACTGGACCTTTTTTGGTCCACAGGGCGCAGCGGAACAGATCGATCTGCCCCACACCTGGAATGCATCAGACGGACAGGATGGCGGTAACGACTATTGGCGCGGTACCTGTATCTATAAGAAAACATTTTCTATGCCCGAATTCGACCCCAATACCCAGACCGTGTATCTGGAGTTCCGGGGCGTGAATGCCTCGGCTGATGTGGAGCTCAACGGGAAAAAGGTCGTTCAGCACGATGGCGGCTACTCCACATTCCGGGTGGAGATCGCGGACGTCCTCTGCCGGGAAAACCAGATGACCGTGCATGTAGACAACAGCGTCAACGATCGGGTGTACCCCCAGAAGGCGGATTTTACGTTCTACGGCGGTATCTACCGCGACGTGATGCTTTTGGTGGTGAACAAATGCCACTTTGATCTGGATCACTTCGGCGGCCCCGGCGTGCAGATCACGCCCACAGTGAAGGGCAGCACCGGCGTGGTGCGGGTACAGTCCTGGACCAACACGGAAGAGGCGGAAGTAGAGGTCTGTCTGACCGATGCTTCCGGCGCAGCGGTGGCCGAAGGCAGAGGAACGGATGTGACTCTGGAAATTCCCGAGGTACATCTCTGGGACGGCGTCCGTGACCCGTATCTTTACACTGCCGTCCTGCGGCTGACCAAGAACGGGGAAGTGGTGGATGAGATCTCCAGCCGATTTGGTGTCCGCACATTTCGGGTGGACCCCAAGAAGGGCTTCTTCCTGAATGGACGGCCCTATCCGCTTCAGGGTGTATCCCGCCATCAGGACCGCAAGGGTCTGGGCAACGCCCTGACACGGCAGCATCACGATGAGGATATGGCCCTCATCCGTGAGATCGGTGCCAATACGATCCGTCTGGCCCATTACCAGCACGACCAGTATTTTTATGATCTGTGCGACCAGTACGGCATGATCGTCTGGGCGGAGATCCCCTACATTTCCGAGCATATGCCCAATGGACGTGACAACACCATCAGTCAGATGAAGGAGCTCATCGTCCAGAACTATAACCACCCATCCATTGTTACCTGGGGCCTGTCCAACGAGATCACCATCTCCACCAAGGACAAGAAGGACATGATGGACAACCATCGGGTGCTGAATGATCTGTGTCACAGCATGGATGCCACCCGACCCACCAGTCTGGCCTGCTATGCGGTGTGTGGTCCCTTCAACCCCGTGGCCCATATTTCTGACCTTGTGTCATGGAACCTGTATCTGGGCTGGTATGTACCCGGCCGATTCCTCAATGACCTGTGGATCAGCTTTTTCCACATGGTTTACCCCAAGCGCTGTCTGGGCTATTCCGAATACGGCTGCGAGGGCATGCCCAACCTGCACTCCTCCAGACCTCGCCGAGGGGACCACACAGAGGAGTATCAGGCGATCTACCACGAGTTCATGCTCAAGTGCTTCAAGCGTCATCCCTATATGTGGAGCACCCATGTTTGGAATATGTTTGATTTTGCCGCCGACGCTCGGGATCAGGGCGGTGAGCCGGGTATGAACCACAAGGGTCTGGTGACCTTTGATCGGAAGCTCAAGAAGGACAGCTTCTACGTTTATAAGGCTTACTGGAGCGATGAACCCTTTGTCCATCTGTGCGGCAGACGGTATGCAGACCGCACCGAGGCAGTCACCACCGTCAAGGTTTATTCCAATCAGAATGAGGTGTCCCTCTACTGTGACGGAAAGCTTTTGGAGACGAAGCAGGGTGAGAAGGTGTTCACCTTCAAGGTGCCTCTGAACGGTCAGGTGAAGCTGGAGGCACAGTCCGGCGACTGCCGCGATGCGATGACCCTCCGCCGGGTAGAAAAACCCAATCCGGATTACAAATTGAAAAAGCAAAAAAGCTCCAGTGCAAACTGGGTGTAAAAGCGGGGGTGTCCCCGCGTGGATGGAATGATCCACATACTGTAAAGAAATTAATTGCAAGGAGTTCAATCGGCAATGAAAGAAAACTCTGAACAGAGGTCAGCGCTGAACCGGGCAAAACCATATCAGCTGGTTCTTTTCCCCCTTAACAACGGCGCAACCAATGTGTACTTTGTACTGATCCTGTCCTATATCGCCCAGTTTGGATCGAGCATCCTGCATCTGGGTATTTTCGCATCCATTATGGTTACCGTCATGCGTGTGTTCGATGCGATCACCGATCCGATCATCGGCGCAATGATGGACCGCACCGACACGAAGATCGGTAAATTCCGCCCCTTTATGATTTTGGGCAGCGTGGTGATGGCGCTGAGCGTGATCGCACTCTACATCCTGCTGCCTATGGTCCCCGAAACCATGATGCCCCTGCGCTATATTGGTTTCACGGTCATTTACTTCATCTGGGTTCTGGGCTATACCTTCCAGACCTCTGTTACCCGCGCCGGTCAGACGGTTCTGACCAACGACCCCAATCAGCGTCCCATGTTTACCATCTTCAATACCGTCGGCTCCTTGGCAGGTATGGGCATCATGCAGTTCCTGATCCCTCTGGTCAAGGCCGGCTATGACGTGAAGGACGCAGCCGGCAACATCGTTGTCTCCGGCTATGCAAACCCTGTTGTTTACCGCATCATTGTTCCCATCGGCATTGCCATTTCCGTATTCCTGACTGTTCTGGCGATCATCGGCATCGCTGCCAAGGACCGTCCTGAGTTCTACGGTCTGGGCGGCCATCAGGAGAAGGTCAAGATTTCCGAGTACATGCAGATCATCAAGGCCAACAAGCCCATGCAGCGTCTGATGGTTGCAGGTGCAGGCTGCAAGCTGGCTCTGGCCATTGCAACCAACACCACTGTTCTGCTGGCTCTGTACGGCATTATGATGGGCAACTACAACTCCCTGTACCTGCCAACCATGGTTCTGGGCTATGTGTGTGCCGTTCCGTTCTTCCTGCTGTCCATGCGCACCAGTCAGAAGAAGGGCCAGCGTGCATCCCTGATCCGCTATGTCTTTGTGGCTCTGGTCAGCTACGTAGGCGTTCTGGTGCTGCTGCTGATCAGCGATCACAGCAACCCCAGCCTGATGCTTTCCTTCCCCTTCAGCGGCGGTAATGCCATCAACCTGTACACCATCTTGTTCATGGTATTCTTTGGCATTGGCTATGGCGCCTACTACGCAACGGCCGACATGCCCATCCCCATGGTCGCTGACTGCTCTGACTACGAGACCTACCGCTCCGGTAAGTACATCCCCGGTATCATGGGAACCATGTTCTCTCTGGTCGATAAGCTGGTGTCCTCTCTGGCTCAGACTCTGGTGGCAGTGATCTTCCTTGTGTGTGCCGGCCTGTCTGATCTGCCCACCGACAGCACACCTTATTCCTTCGGCATCAAGGTTGCGGTTATCGTCATGTTCTGCGTCATTCCCATGCTGGCATGGATCGCAACGCTGATGGCAATGAAGGGCTACAGCCTCACCGGCAGCAAGATGAAAGAGATCCAGTCTGTCAACGCGGCTCGTAAGGTCGCCATTGAGAACGGCATGAGCGTTGAGGAGGCCATGGAGAAGTATCAGACCATGGATCAGGTGCCCGATCACCTAAGGACCTAACATAAACGCCGGATGCAGCTGCGAAGGGACTGCGGCAAGCAGTGCCTCGCAGGCTCCGGCGGTGCAGAGAAAACGGGGATCTGCGGAGATGCTTCCGGGCGGATGCGTTTTGTGGTCTTACCCCAGACCCGGTAGATCCGCAGCCCCGTGTCCTGCCGATGCAAGATCATATGGCAGCAGGCAGGTCAACATTTAATACAAAAGAGTGGGCCGTTGATCCGGAAATGACGATCAAAAAGGCCAATAAAACCGGCTGCACGGAGTAGCCGGGCTCTTTTGTTTCCGTAGAGAAAAGCTGTTTTGTATCCCCGAGGCAGGGGATCGTATCGAAGCTCTGGCTGCATGTGCAGACAGACCGAGAAAGGAGAGAAAATTTCCATGAGTTATGATTATCTGGTTGTAGGTGCCGGACTGTTCGGTGCGGCATTTGCCCGTCAGATGACGGATGCCGGAAAAAAGGTGCTTGTGATTGAGAAACGAAACCACATTGCCGGCAATGTATACACAGAAGAGATAGAGGGGATTCAGGTACACCGCTACGGCGCGCATATTTTTCATACCAGTGACACAGAGGTTTGGAATTATGTCAACCGTTTTGCGGAATTTAATCGTTATACCAACTCCCCGGTGGCGAACTATCACGGAAATCTGTATTCTCTGCCTTTCAACATGTATACCTTTCACCGGATGTGGGGCGTGACTTCTCCGCAAGAGGCAGAAGCCATCATCAGCCAGCAGCGGAAAGCATCCGGCATTACACAGCCCCGCAATTTGGAAGAACAGGCAATTTCTCTGGTGGGAACCGATATCTATGAGAAATTGATCAAGGGCTACACGGAAAAGCAGTGGGGCAGACCCTGTACCGAGCTGCCTGCTTTCATCATCAGGCGGCTTCCTGTTCGATTTACATTTGATAATAATTACTTCAATGACCGTTATCAGGGAATCCCTATGGGCGGCTACACACAGATGGTCGCCAAAATGCTCGAGGGGATCGAGGTGCGTCTGGAGGAGGACTACCTTGAAAATAAGCAGATGTGGGATGCAGCTGCCGAGAAGGTGGTCTATACCGGACCGGTGGATGCCTATTTTCACAACTGCTTCGGACCGCTTTCCTACCGATCCATCCGGTTTGAGACTGAGGTACTGGATACCCCTAATTTCCAAGGCAACGCGGTTATCAATTACACCGACCGCGAGACACCTTATACCAGGATTATCGAGCATAAGTGGTTTGAGTTTGGGACGCAGCCAAAAACGGTGATCTCCAGAGAATACAGTCTGGAGGCCTGTCCCGGCGCAGAACCCTATTACCCGGTCAATGATGAGACAAATAACGCCCTATACCAGAGGTATCGGGAGCTGGCTTTGAAGGAGCCGAAAACCCTTTTTGGCGGCAGACTGGGAGAGTATCGCTACTACGATATGGATAAGGTGCTGCATTCTGCCTTGGAGCTGGCAAAGAAAGAAATTTCGACAGAGGAAACAGAAAGATGAAATTATTGACAGTTGTCATCCCTTGCTATAATTCACAGGACTATATGGAAAAATGTATCCGCAGCATTTTGCCTGCCGGTGAGCGTGTGGAGATCATCATTATTGATGATGGCTCCAAGGACAACACCGGGAAAATTGCGGACGAATATGCCCGGAAGTATCCCTCCATCATCCGTGTGATCCATCAGGAAAACGGTGGCCACGGTGAGGGAATCAACCAAGGCCTGCGCCATGCGTCCGGACGGTATTTCAAGGTCGTGGACAGTGACGATTGCCTGAGCGATGACCTGACTGCCTTTATGGAGCAGCTGGAGCAGTTTGATCAGCAGGGAGGAACGGATCTGGTGGTCACCAACTATTACTATGTCCACAGTGACGGGGTGGGGGACCGATCCATCAATTACAGCAATGCCCTGCCGAAAAACCGTGTGATCAAATGGTCTGAGACAAGGTCGTTCCAGCTGCATCAGCTGCTGACCATCCATTCGTGTACGTTCCGGACTGAGGTGATGCGCAAGAGTGGGGTGAACCTGCCGAAGCACACCTTCTACGAGGATAACCTCTTGGTCTTTGCGATCCTGCCGTATGTCAAACGCCTCTGCTATCTGAACATGGACTTGTATCGGTATACCATCGGCCGTGAGGGGCAGTCAGTTCAGAAGGACATTATGATGAAACGGTACGACCATCAGATCAGAGTGACGCAGATGTGCTTTGAATCGGTCCACTTGGATACCGTCGCAGACAAGCGGCTGAAAAAATACATGAAGCATGAGCTTTTCATGATGTTTGCCATTGCGACCCTGTACACGCGGATGAATCAAAATGAGGATGCCGAGCGGGATCTGATCCGGATGTGGGAAAGCTGCAAATTATATGATGCAAGATATACTCGGATGCTCCGCCGTTCTCCGCTGGCGCTGATCAACATGCCTGGAAAAGCCGGTATGAAATTCGTCAAGCTGATCTATGGTGTGGCCCACAAGGTGGTGCGCTTTAACTGATTTTGTTTCGGCCTGATGCCCTGCTTATGGCTTGTGCGATCAGACCGATGCAGTAAAAATGCAAACAGCCCCGGCACTTCATTTCGGTGCCGGGGCTGTTTCATACACTGTTTGATTTTGGGTTTGCGCAGGTATCCGTTTGGAGGGAACAAGCATGAAACGGATGGGGTCTGTCATAATATCTATGCTTCAGACGATTTGACAGAACGCAGGGCAATGGGAGGATTTGTTCTGACAATGTAGAACGCCGTGCCGATCAAAACAACAATGCATAGCCCAATCAGCCAGATCGGTGCGATGGTATCCTGCGTAAGCAGAGAAATGGCATTATTTGCAACGTGGATCGTGATTGCGGCATACAGGGATTTTGTTGTTTCAAAAATCCAAACCATCGCCAGACCAGCAAGGAATGCAGAGAGGAACCAGATAAAACCGCCGTGCCCCAGTCCGAATAGGATAGAGGATATCATGGCTGCGGCAATTGCATTCATTCCGGCCTTCAGTCTTGTGTAAACCAGTCCGCGGAAGAATACCTCTTCTGTGATAGGCCCAATCAGTGCCACAGTTATGAATGAGAGCAGACTGATATCATTGGTCAGAGCTTCGGAATTTGCGTTTAGGCTTTCGACCATCTCCTCGGGGAAGGGGATCAGGCTGATGACCAAAGACAGCACAACGGAGAAGGAGGCACCAAACAGGGCAGCTGCAATAAAATTCCTGAGAGAGATTTTTCCCAGTCCGATCTCATGAGAAAGCTTCTTTTTCCGGAGGACAAAGAACAGCCAGATGATCACAAGAGCCACCAAATTGGAAAGCAAAACCAACATGATGGTGTGCCGGTCCATATTTTCAAGCATGGAATCCATAAGAAGCGGCAGCGCCGCAGCCGGATCACCTTGGAGAAGGCTCAGATGGGTCCATATGTAGGAGACGGTGGAAACTACCATGTATACGATCCCCACAAGCGTTTGGATCGTCACATAAAACAGGGCATAGAGGACTGCTTTGCCAGAGGATTTCAGAAAATTTTTCATAGCTGTGCACACTCCTTATTCAATTTTTATGACACTTCCATAGTATCATGCGGTATCCTGTTTGTCTACATAAAAGCCAGTCACAGGGCTAGGTTATCGGTCTTGCGATTCCGATTTGCTGTGTTTTTCCAGATTGTCCAGAGGAATCAGGATGCGCAGCTCAAACCAGTGGTCGTCTGTACTGATCTTAATACGTCCGTCATATTTTTCCGCAGTATAGCGGATGCTCTTGATGCCAAAACCGTGGTAGGCGTCATCGTCTTTACTGGTAACGGGGAGACCCTCGACAAATTCGAGCTGTCCTTCATAATAGTTTTCAAACCGCATCAGTAAAAATCCCTTTTGCACCGTAACCGTCACATGGATTAGCCGCTTTGCTTTGTCTTTCAGTTGCAGCGCGCATTCGATGGCGTTGTCCAGTGCATTACCGAAAATGGTGCAGATGTCCACTGCGTCCATACCTGCCAGTTTTGTGCCGTCTGCAACACAGGTAAGCTGGATATCGTGCTTTTGGCAGTAAAGGCTCTTACTGGTCAGTACGGTGTCCAGTACCGGATGGCCTGTTTTGTTCTGCGCCTCATAGGTTGCGATGTCGGCTTCCATTTCGTCCAGCCATTTGGAGCGGAGACTGGGGTCACTCTCTGCCCGCAGTGCTGCGATCAGATGCTTCAGGTCATGATACTTCCGGTTGATGATCTCAATGCTTTCCCGGGACTGACGATACTGGGCATATTGATTCTTCAGAACATTCTGAATGGAAGCCAGCTCATACCGCATGTAAAGCTCCGCCCGCTGCATGTGATAGGCGTATAAAATGGCAACACCGCCCAAGTCCACCATGGTGCGGGTATTGAAGATATCCGTGACAAACCTTCCGCCAAAGGGCGTGTTCTGGTAGGCGTAGCTCAGGTTGCTGATCAGAAATACACCCACACCGATGGCTACTGCCCCCCACATGGCATGGGGGGTCATATTTATATGGTACTTCTTTTGGCATCGGGCATTCTCCAGATAGTACACCAGTCCGAATACCGCCCCGTAGACGATAACCAGATAGGCACATCTGATCCAGAAGCTCTCCCAGTGCATCCGGTAAGCTCCGTAAAAATACAGCTGCCATTCCAGTGATGCGGCAAATTCTGCCAAGATAAACGCACGCATACAGGTATATCCGGCATCTACTGCCCCGGTGCTTGTGCAGATCAGCAGGAACAGGAACATGAGTCCCACCGCCATCGCCATGCAGGGCATCCAGAAAACGATGGGAAGATTCCCGGTAAATGTCATGAACATGCTCTGTATCAGCAGCATCCCGCCGCAGATCCCCGCAAGCTTCCATCCCCTGAACCGCAGCGGGAGCTGAGAAAGGTACACGAGGCAGGCGAGCCACTCGGCTAGGGCAGTGTAGAGCCGGGGGATATCCGGAAACAGTACATCACTCATTTGATCACCTCGCCCAGATAATCAGTCAGAGCTTCCATAAATTCATTCTTTTTGCCACGACTGATCGGTAAGGCCTGACCGTTTACCAGAGCGCATCCGTTCTGTACACCATCTACATGGGTCAGGTTCACCAGATACCCCTTGTTGCATCGGCAGAAATTCAGCCCCGTCAGCTTCTCCTCCAGTTCTTTCATCGTGCCGCTGGTGTTGTGCTGGCCCTGCTTTGTGTAAAAAATCAATGTGTGTCCCTGACTCTCAATATAATAGATGTCATCCACAGGGATTTTCTGCGCCCCGCCTCGAATGGCAATTGTCATATATTGCCGGGTGCGTTTGCCCATTCGAGCAATGGCTCGATTCAGCCGCTGAGAAAAGGCAAAGTAGCTCACGGGCTTGAGTACATAATCCAAAGCGTCCACCGAATATCCTCGGATCGCATACTGGGCCATGTTGGTGATGAAGATGATCACGACCTCCGGGTCAACCTTTCGAATCTCCTGTGCGGCGGTCATACCGTCCATGTATTTCATCTCCACATCCAGCAGGATCACGTCGTACTGCACATGATAGCTCTCTACGATTTCGATACCGTCTGAAAATAGGGAAATTTCAAATTCCTGCCCGCTTTCTTGGCTGTACTGTTCTACAAACTGTTGCAGCTGCCGGCGATACGCCGCTTCGTCCTCTACAATCGCAATCCGAATCACGGATTTTCATCTCCCTCCGCCTTGTGATCCAGTCTCAATAAACTGTATATCTAAATAATATAGTGTACTGCACCTTCTTTTGTCAAGCAAAAGGATGCCCTGTTTCATGCAAAGGTCCGATCCGGATCAGGCGCCCTGAAAGGAAGGATGGATCGCTGCCCCTTAATCTATCAAATCAGCCGCATCAGCATTATATTATATCGTTTCGTCAAATCCAATCGTCTGCCTGAAGGCGGGAGCTATTGAAAATGACCAAAAAATGCAGAGATGGTTTGTTGAAAATAGATGACTGAATATTCAATTTGCGCAGAAAACCTGCAATTTGTGAAAAAAGGGAAAATAACCAATTCCGTTATGATATAATCGCCCCAGAACGCAAGCAAGGGTGAATAAAACGCATAAACAAACAGGTTATCTTTGTGTGTGACACAGGCGGCTGCACAGAGGATCACAGGTCAAGAAGCGTTTGAAAAGCAGTTGCTTGCCCGTGAAGGGAAATATAGAAAAGGAGGAAATAGAATGCTTGAAATCAATATTAATGACGTAATAGGCGTTCTAAATGCATGTAAACCATACCTGATCGTGCTGGTATGCATCGTTCTTGCGGTTATCGTGGCCAGTGTGGTCTGCCGCAAGATGGCTGTCCACAGAAAAAAGCTGATCCGCGGTCAGAGTCTGCTGGCAGGAGGACTTGCTGTGGTCATTGTGCTGAATCTAATCGTATTCGGCCCCATGTCCACTCTGATTGGTCTGGCAACCGGAAACGGCACCGTGTCGGAGGAGACTGCCGCCGGGGCTTCGGTTGTCGCAGAGAACATTGCCGGTGAAGGCGTGGTCCTGATGAAGAACGAGGGGCTGCTGCCCCTGAATGAGCAGAGAAAGCTGAACCTGTTTGGCTGGGCTTCTGTCAACCCGGTATACGGCGGTGCAGGCTCCGGTTCCATCAACGACCTGTGGCCTATTGTAAGCCTGGAGCAGGGCTTGCAGAATGCAGGCTTTGAGCTGAATACCGAGCTGCATGATTTTTACACCAATTACACCTCCAATCGGCCTAAGATGTCCGAGAGTAAGCAGGCATGGACCCTGCCTGAGCCTGCGGCAGACCTGTACTCGGATGAGATGGTTCAGAATGCGAAGAACTTTTCGGATGTGGCTGTTGTGGTGATCTCCCGTATCGGCGGCGAGGGCTACAATGATATGCCAAAGGATCTGAGCAAGGTCTCCTATGACAGCAACAGTGAGGAATATAACGATTTCCCCGAGGGGCATCATTATCTGGAACTGTCCCAGACGGAGCGGGACATGGTGGATCTGGTTTGCAGGAACTTTGATAATGTTCTGTTGGTTTACAACAGTGCCCATTCCTTTGAGCTGGGCTTTGTAGAAGAGTATCCTCAGATCAAGAGCGTGTTGTGGTGCCCCGGCACCGGCAATGTGGGATTCAATGCGCTGGGCAAAATCCTCACCGGTGAGGTGAATCCCTCCGGCCGCACTTCCGATACCTTTGTGTATGATTTGACGAACACGCCCTGGTGGAACAACTCCGATCAGCTGGAGTATACCAATATGACGGACAAGGCTGTCACCGTTGCCATGGGTCCCAACTTCTCCTTTGAGGTCAAGCCCAAGTTCACCAACTATGTGGAAGGCATCTATGTGGGATACAAGTGGTATGAGACTGCTGCGGCAGAAGGATTTTTGGATTACAGCACCACCGTGCAGTACCCCTTCGGCTATGGTCTGAGCTACACCAGCTTTGAGCAGAAGATGGGTAATATCACGCAGAAGGATGGAAATATCAATTTTGAAGTTACCGTAACCAACACAGGCAGTGTGGCCGGTAAGGATGTGGTAGAGGTTTATTTCAATCCGCCCTATACCAACGGAGGCGTTGAAAAAGCAGCTGCAAACTTGGTCGCCATGGATAAGACTGATCTGCTTGAGCCCGGTCAGTCCCAGACCATTGACATTTCCTTCCCTGTGGACGAACTGGCATCCTATGACATGATGGTTAATAAGTGCTACGTGCTGGAGCAGGGCGATTATGTAATCAGCATCAACAAGGATTCCCACAACGTCATTGACGCTAAGACTTATACGGTTGAGCAGACCAAGCGCTATGATCAGGAGGGCCATTCCGGTGACCTGACCCCTGCGACCAATCTGTTTGACTTTGCTGCCGGTGACATTGAGTACCTGTCCCGTGCAGATGGCTTTGCAAATTATGGCAAGGTGACTGCGGCTCCTGCAACTCTGGAGCTGTCCGATGAATATGCAGAAGGCTACTTCAACAACGAAACCTTTGATTACACCACATATGTGGACAACTCGGTGCAGATGCCTACGACCGGCGCCAAGAATGGCCTGAAGCTTCTGGATCTGCGGGGCAAAGAGTATGATGATCCCATGTGGGAGAGTCTGCTGGATCAGATGACGGTAGAGGAGATGAGCAATCTGAGCGGCTTGGCCGGCTTCCAGACCGGTGAAGTGGCCTCTATCGGCAAGGTTGCCACCATCGACTGCGATGGACCTGCGTCCATTAACAACAACTTTACCAAGACCGGCTCCATCGGCTTCCCGGTGGCGGTTATGATCGCCTGCACATGGAACGAGGATCTGGCTTATGAGTTCGGCGAGAATATCGGCAAGATGGCCAATGAAATGAATGTCAACGGTTGGTACGCACCTGCAATGAATACTCATCGCACCCCCTTCGGCGGTCGTAACTTCGAGTACTATTCCGAGGACGGCGTTCTGGCAGGCAAGATCGCAGGCAGCGCAGTAGCCGGTGCTAAGAGCCACGGGGTGTATGCATACATTAAGCACTTCGCGATGTACGACTCTAACGCCATGATGGTCTCCATCTGGTCTAACGAGCAGTCCATGCGTGAGATCTATTTCAAGCCTTTTGAGATCGCCGTAAAGCAGGGTGGAGCCAATGCCGTGATGGAAGCATGGAGCTTCCTGGGCAATCGGTGGGCCGGAGGCTGCAGTCAGCTGCTGAAGAACGTTCTCCGTGATGAATGGGGCTTCAAGGGCTTTGTCCTCACCGATAACTTTGCAAATTCCGGGTGGGGCTTTATGAATGCGGATCTGGCATTCAACAACGGTGTGGACGCTCTTCTGACGACCTACGACTCCGGCCTAAACCGGATGCAGGATCTGAAGGCACCTTCCACCGTTCAGACCCTCCGCAACGCAAGCAAGAATATCCTGTACACAGTGGTCAACAGCAGCGCTTACGCTGACGATGCTCTGAATCAGGGCATGCCCGCTTGGCAGATTGCGGCTTTCACCATCGATGCGGTACTGTTAGTCGGCTTTGTGTTCCTGGAGGTGCGCAGCGTGAAGAAATACCGCCGCAGCAAGGAAGTGTTCGTAGAACAACCCAAAACCGAAGGTTGATCTGACTGCTTTTTCGTAATAAACCGGAAAAGAGACAGCAAGCCTGTTTTTCGGGGACCTTACAGATGATTTGTAAGGTCCCCGGTTCTTGGGCTGCTTTTCTCGATGCAGAGAAAAAAGCGTCTGTGCCGAGAAAAACGGCCGATGAAAGGAAATCCTTCTATCGATCCCACAGCAAAAGGAGTTTTTACAGCCATGAAATATCAAGAATTGATCGGTCAGATGACGTTGGAGGAAAAGTGCGGTCTGCTTTCCGGACGGGACATCTGGAGTACCCATCCGGTGGAGCGTTTGGGAATCCCGTCCATTTTTCTGTCAGACGGGCCTACCGGTGTCCGCAAGCAGCTGGGAACCGGCGATCATCTTGGCCTGAATGCCAGTATGCCTGCCACCTGTCTGCCAACAGCAGCGACCATGGCAAACAGCTGGAATCTGGAATTGGTGGAGCGTATGGGCCGCATGGTGGGGCAGGAGGCAGCCAGTCAGGGGGTCAATGTGCTGCTTGGACCGGGACTGAATATCAAGCGCAGCCCTTTGTGCGGCAGAAACTTTGAATATTTTTCCGAAGATCCTTATCTTTCCGGCAAGCTTGCGGCAGCTCTGGTCCGCGGTATCCAGAGTAACGGCATTTCTGCCTGCCCCAAGCACTTTGCGGTGAACAGTCAGGAGCTGCGCCGTATGGCAAGCGACAGTGTGCTAGATGAGCGTACCCTGCGGGAAATCTATCTGACGGGGTTTGAAATTGCCGTAAAGGAAGGCAAGCCCAAAACCATCATGAGCAGCTACAACATGGTCAACGGGACCTATGCCAATGAAAATGCCCATCTCCTGCGGGAAATTCTGGTGGACGAGTGGGGCTACGAGGGGGCGGTGGTCACCGATTGGGGCGGCTCCAATGACCATGTGGAGGGCGTTCGGACCGGAAGCCATCTGGAGATGCCCGGCACCGGCGGTGACAGCACCCGTGAACTGGTGCAGGCGGTAAAGGATGGAAGGATCTCAGAACAGATCGTAGATCAGCGGGTGGATGAGCTGCTGCGGCTTGTATTTGCAACAAAGGACGGCATCGCCGGCAAGAAGGAATTCTCGGTCGAGCAGCATCACGAAATGGTGCATCAGGCGGCCTTGGAGACCGTGGTTCTGCTGAAAAATCAGGATGGGATACTCCCACTGAGGGCAAACACCAAGGTGGCATTGGTGGGCGATTTTGCGAAAACACCTCGCTATCAGGGAGCGGGGTCCAGTCTTGTGAATCCAACCAGACTGGACACTGCGTTGGAGAAAGTCAAGGAAATGCCTTGGCAGTTTGCAGGATATGCACAGGGATACCAGAGGAGCGATCGACCCGGCGAGAGCCTGAAGCAGGAGGCTCAGGAGCTGGCGAAACAGGCCGATGTGGTGCTTTTGTATTTGGGGCTGCCGGAAATTTTTGAAACAGAAGGTCTGGACCGCAGTCATATGCAGCTGCCCCAAAATCAGGTCGAGCTGCTGAAGGCCGTGACGCAGGTGAATCCCAATGTGGTTGTTGTGCTTTCGGCAGGCAGTCCGGTGGAAATGCCTTGGCTGAACGAGTGTAAGGCGTTGGTCCATGGATATCTGGGCGGTCAGGCCGGCGCAGGTGCGGTACTGGAGGTCATTGCCGGAAAGGTGAATCCAAGCGGCAGGCTGGCAGAAAGCTATCCCATGGAGTGCCGAGACAATCCCTCTGCCTCCTATTATCCGGGTAAGGAGCGGACCAGTGAATACCGGGAAGGACTGTACGTGGGATATCGCTATTACGACACGGCGCAGGTTCCGGTTCGCTTCCCCTTTGGCTTCGGTCTGAGCTATACTACCTTTTCATACAGCGATCTGCAGGTGAGCGACCAACAGGTGAGCTTTACCCTGACCAACACCGGCAGCAGGGACGGCGCGGAGGTTGCGCAGTTATATGTGTCCCTGCCTGAGGCAAAGGTGTTCCGTCCGGCTAAGGAGCTGAAGGGCTTTGCCAAGGTGTTCTTAAAAGCCGGAGAAAGCAAAACGGTGACGATCGCTCTGGATGACAAGGCATTCCGTTATTTCAATGTGCAGACCAACAGCTGGCAGGTAGAGCCGGGTACATACAGACTGATGGTGGGAGCCAGTGTTGCAGATATCCGGCTGACCGGCACACTGGAGATCAAGGGAACCGAGGCACCCTGTCCATATGAGTATGAAAAGATGCCTCGCTATTACAGCGGAAAAGTGGACTGCATCGATGACGGGGAGTTCGAAGCCTTGCTGGGGCGCCCCATTCCGGCCCCGGGTTGGGATCATAGCGGATTGCTTGATATGAACGATGCCATATGCCAGATGTACTACGCCAAAAGCATGCTGGCGCGTTTGGTCTGGAAGATCCTGACCGGCATGAAGGATCGGAGCATTGCCAAGGGCGAGCCGGATCTGAATATCCTGTTTGTGTATAACATGCCCTTCCGCGGGATCGCCAAGATGATGGGCGGACGGGTGACCATGGAAATGGCACGGGGCCTTTTGACTATGGCGAACGGGCACTTCTTCCGGGGCTTGAAGGAAGTTTGGAAGGGCTATTTTAACGCACGTAAAGCACGAAAGAAGCCGTAAATGTATAAAAGCAACATTTGATCAAGGGAGCATAGCCAATGAAAGCAATCAAAAAATGGATCGATGACCACCCTAATCTGTGGGAATTCATCCTGTTCAATCTCTTATCCAACTGCGCCACCATCACAAACTTTGTGGTTATGTGGTTGTGTACAGGATTCGTATTTACAAGGTTTGCCGATCAGCCATTTCAGTTTTTCATATTTAACTACACCAATGTGGAGAATGATCTGGGCCTGTGCGGATTTTTAAGCTTTCTGGTGGCGACTGCCGCGGCTCAGACGGTGAATTTCTTTGTGCAGAAAAACTTGGTGTTCAAGTCAAATGCTGCGTTCAGCAAGGCGGTACCCAAATACATCCTGTTGGCGGTGGTACTGGTGATTCTTTCTGCCGCACTGCCCGCTTACAGCCAGATGCTTCTGGTGAATGTGGGGATTCCCCAGAGCCTTGTTCCCACCTTGGCCAATGTGATAAATATTTTTATGCAGGTGGTGATCAGCTACCCCACGATGAAGTTTTTCATCATGCCAAAGCAGGGGTGAACTACCATCTGTCAGGACAATAGCGAGAAATACGGTGAAATCCTGAGTACATTCTGGGGGCATTTTTGCTGAAGAAAAACGCCAAAAAAAATCTGAAAACCCGAAAACCGTTGTGTTGCAGCGGTTTTCGGGTTTTGTATTATGGTGAATTTTTAACTTGTGCCGAGGGGTGTCAGCAGATGGGGAGTTCCTTGAATGGGGCAACGGCCTCTGAAAGGATCGGTCTTACCAGCTCCGGAAAATGCAGCAGATACCACACAAGACGAACAAGGGTCCGAGAAGGCGTAACCAAATGTGCCTCCGGGAACAGGTACTCCGTTTTTTGGCAGACTGACTGAAACCATTCCTCGGCCTTGCAGCGCTGCAAAAGTGCGGTTTCTTCATCGGTAAATCCTCGACGTTTCACATCGCCGCTGCGCACAGACTCCATCAGGCTTGCGGCCTCTTGCTCGCCTGCACCACGGGAGATGAGATAGCGGTAGACATCCTCCCGACAGCAGATCACCTGCTCCGGACAGATGGCGCCGGATCGGAGCAGCTCCTCTTGGTTGTCGATCCATACCCCTCTTCCGTGGGACAGGGACATGACTCGGCTCAGGCTGCGGAGATCCCGGATGGGGAGCAGACTCCGCATCCCCTCATTTTTCCCTTCCGAGGGAAATGCGAACATCGAAAAGATATCTTTCATTCCGGGGATATCCATAGAACGAATCGCTGAATAGACACGCTCCTCATCCAAGGGGATGTCGTTCCATGCAACCCCTGTGCTTTGCTGGCAATCCTCCAACACGATCACGGAATTGCGGTTTATAATCGTAAAGGTCGGCAAACTGCAATTCCAAGACCATGCACACCATACCGGAATATCGGCGCCCTCTGGCAGGACAACGGGGAGAATATCGATCTTCTTCCGGTCGGGCAAAAGAACCAGCCTGCAAATATTGGTTTTTTTGCTCGAATCCTTTTCCCATGCAAGTCCATGTGCAAAAGCCGGATTGTTTTTCAGCTGCATTTGCTGCTCTTTGTCCATGGATGCAAGGTATTCCTCTTCGATTTGGGCGGTGTCCTCTTCGCTTCTCCGAACGCTTGCCGGTGGTGTAAGTGCAAGCAAACGGGAACCATACCGGTTTTTCAGGTGCTTTAGAATGATGGATTTTGAGTTGATTGAAGTTTGTAAATTTATTCCATGGAGCTTGTTCTTCGTCAGCAGAAACGGCTCGACCGGCAGCTCAAAATCCGGACTCATGGGATCATGCTCCACAACCCCAAGCAGGAACAGCAGAAAGGAACTGCCTCAGTTCCCTCCGAACGAAATGGGGGAATTCTCTGCCGAAAGTGCCGCTGCCATCTCCTCCAAAACCATCATATCAGCGGCTACCTGTGCTTCGTCAATTTTTTGTAGTTCAAATTCCAGTCGCTTTTTCCGTCTGGGCTCCGGATTATCCCCATAGCGTTCCGCAAATTTCCTCCATGCGGATGTTTCCAGTTTTTCCATTGCATCCCGATGCATCTCCTCCGATCCCTCGTGCACCCATTGCTCCAGAGTGGGCATCGGCTGAATCTGAGAAAAAATCTGCTCAGGCCCGTGATGGAGTGCCTCCTCAATGGCCTCCTTTTGAGACGGCAGGATGTACAGCTCTCGGAACTCCTGCTCCAGTTCCTCACCCGACAGGTACATGGTGGCATTGGCGCAGATCCCCTCGTGCAGGGCGAGTGCCTGATAGATATGGCGGAACACCTCGTCCCTGCCATTGTAAAGGCTGCTGCATTGCACCGCACAAAGGGGGATGCCGCAGTTATGTGCCAACTGGCACAGCTTTGCAGAAACATCATAGGGCTCCAAAGGCAACTCGATGTAGTCATAGGTTTGTGCCGCCGCTTGGAGCGTGCGTTCGCTTTTTTGCAGCTGGATAGCACGAACCAGTTGTCCGTCCACGGCACTGGCGCCAAACAACAGCCCTTCTCTGTGGGCATCCAGTTCTGCCCGAGTGACATATAGCCCCAAAGCGGGCTCTTTTCGGTGCAGCTGCTTGATCAGATCAAAAATCTGTTCCCGACCCTGTTCATTTTTTGCAAGCAAGGTCACTGCATAGCGGTCATCTGCGTCCACGCAGTCCACCGTAAGACCGTAGATCAGTGTGACTCCCTTTTGGACCGCCTCCTGTTCTGCATCCATATACCCCTGTACGGAATTTCGGTCGGTGATGGCAACAGCTTTACAGCCGTA
The DNA here is from genome assembly GCA_019418025.1 of Clostridiales bacterium. Taxonomy (GTDB): domain Bacteria; phylum Bacillota; class Clostridia; order Oscillospirales; family Oscillospiraceae; genus Faecousia. The sequence goes on from DYCR01000015.1 coordinate 39,963, forward strand.
TTTGGCGCACATGGAAACGATCTGAGCCGGGTCGGATAAAGCCAGCTCTTTTGACCAAATGCTGTTGGTGTGCAATTCAATTCTATCCATCGTGATTCTCCTGTTCCAGTAATTGATTCAGGTACCATTGCAGTTCTGAACTGCTGATTCCGGCCTGCTTCACATACTGATACCAATATTCCGCCCGCTCCATCAGGCTGACCGCTGCGGTATTCTCCACAGCAAGGAGCTTTCCGGCTCTTTTCTCAGAGCGGTTCAGCTGCCCCAGTCGGAACCGCAGAAGATGCTCCTGCTCCCGATTCCATTTGTCATCGGAATGGCTGCTGTCCGCAATGCCCAAAACGGCGGACAGAATGCCCATCTGCTCTGACAGAAAGCGGATCAGCCGCCCACGGTGTGCCTCGTCCACCTGATTGCAGCAGTCCAAAATCCCCACCATACGCTCAAGCAGGGTGATCATCTGGTTCATTTGCGTCATCTGCTCCACCTGTCGGTCAGATTCAAACCGGAGCATGCGATCGACACGCTCCAGTAGTGCGGTTTTGTGAGCCATCATGTCCTGACAGGACTGGGCAGGCAATTTTTCCTGCGGCATCCCCAGAAAGATTCTGGGGCGATCCTCGGCAGGGCAGAAGGAGAAAACCTGTTTGCCCTCACAGCTGCGGCTGAATACGGCTCGGTCACAGAAGGCGGCGATTTTTTCAGCATCCTGTTCTTCCAAGATACCGGCATCGATACCAAACAGAGCGGCCAGCTCCGCTTTCCGCTTGTCGGGAATCGGTTTTTCTCCGTTTTCCCACATGCTCAGTGCCTGACGGGAAATGCCTATGATGCGTGCAGTCATGCTCTGGGAGTAGTTGCAGCGCATGCGGATATGGTATAAAGCAGTTTTCATAAAAGTACCCTCGTTTCAGAATGTGCGCTCATCCTGCCTATATCATAAGGATGGTTGACAGGCTGCGTCAAGCCGCAACCAAATAAATTTCTCCAAAAGAAAAAGCCCCGGGAACCCCATCACTTCGTCGTGGGCGCCCGGTGCTTACCGTCATACAGGATCGATAGGGGGGAGGGCCGCTCCTGAACGCAGCAGCCAACGCTGTTACTCGATCGTTCCCCAGTAATCCTCGATTTCTTTCTCCTTCTTTTGCTGCTCCTGATTCTGCTTTCGACCCTTTGGGGTGTTCAGCCTTTTTATTTCGCCGTAAATAAACCACGCAACGGCAAAAACCACGCCGCAGACTAAGGCGGCCCCGGGGCCGCCAGCCAAGGCGATGATAAAATCAACGGCAATAAAAATCAGGAAAATCTGCCAGAATGTCATTATACGCACTCCCTCTCTAAGAAGCTAGTTGTCGTCTGCAAAGGGATTATTTTCCGTCAGATATTCTTCGACGGTGGGATTTTTTGTGAAATCGGGTCCGGCAGCGGCGAGCAGGGTTTCCCACATGGCTCGGGCAAGGGCAGGCTCGTACTCTGCAAGATCCTCTAAAAAGAAGTTCCACTGGAGATCTTCCATATCCTCCAAGGTGTACTTCTGAAATAGATCCGGATACCCCGATACCAGAATATCTCTGCAATCCTCCTCTATGCAGCCGGTGTCATCGGCTTGCAGCCTTGCGATTGCTGCACCGAGATCCGGGAAAAAATACCGGTGACGGCACCGGTGATATGCAAGGGCATCCTGTAGCTCGTGGAACCGTGTCAGGTTTTCGCCTCCCCATTCATCAGAAACAAAATACTGATAAAAGGCCCCAAGCCCGTACAGGAGATCTTCAAGCTCCTCCGGATCATCCCCAGAGGGAAGCCTCCGAATCAGCCGCTGCCAGAAACCGCCGCAGGCATCCTCTGTCAGCTTTCCCTCTGCGACACAAAGCTCCTCGCCCTGCTTGGCCGCATGAATGATGTCCCGAATGTTCGGCCCGTATCCCAGAATCGGATCATTTTGCAAAAATTCATCCAGTTCCTGAAATTTTTCGTTTTCAGTAGTGTGTCCCGGAACAGTCATCGCATGGGAGATCTCATAAATCAGCACATTGCCCAGTTGGGGAACGAGTTTTTCGGCATATTGCGAAAGAGACACCTTCATTTTTGACCATGTTTCATAAAAATCCAGCTTGCTGACAAATTTCACGGTTAAGGTGGCATGCTGCGTTTGCTCCGGTTCCGGCGCAGCTTGTCTGGTGCGAAAAACACCACAGTCACCGCAGTAGCCGCATTCCCAACGATTTGCATATACCATCACAGGACTGCCACAGTTTGGACATCTCATAATCGATACACTCCTTTT
>DYCR01000016.1 GCA_019418025.1 Clostridiales bacterium
AGACAGGCCCCGAAGTCCGTCACTCTGCCCGATGCCCAGTGGATGGCAGAGGTCACCTTCCCCGACCGGGCCGGTTATGTGGATGACACCTTGGGCATGAACAGCATGTACTCCTTCAAGGGCTATGCCGGACAGGGCATGCTCTACATCACCCCCGCCGAGGGAGTTACGGGCTTCACCCTGTTTGTGAACAACCATGCCATCGACACCAGTTCCCTCAGTGCAGGAAAGACCTGGGCCGTGGATATCTCGGCGTACACCGTCAACGGCACGAACACCCTCCAGCTGGGCAACATTAAACCCATCGAGCTTCCCGAGGCCGTCAAGGTCTGCATCCCCTACCCCACCGTGACAGAGGGCAAGCCCGAGGACGTGGGCATCTCTCAGGCGGCACTCGACGCCATCAGCAGCATCGTGCAATCGGACGTGGCAAACGGCTTCACCAGTGCCCAGATGGCCGTGGTGAAGGACGGCCGTCTGGTCTACCAGAACGCATGGGGCACCGTGAATGCCTATCACCCCGACGGCACCCCCAAGACCGACAGCGCTCCGGTGACCAACGACACCCTGTACGATCTGGCCTCCAACACAAAGATGTATTCGGTCAACTATGCCCTGCAATATCTGGTCAGTCAGGGGCTTGTGACTCTGGACAGCCGCATCTGTGACATTTTGGGGGATGCGTTCGTGTCCGATACCGTGTCCATCGCCTTTGCCGACTATGACCCCGTGGAGCTTGAAACCGTGAAGCAGTGGAAATCTGCGCTGACCATCCGCGATGTACTGCGCCATCAGGCAGGCTTCCCCGCCGATCCCCAGTATCACAACGATGCCTTTGACCAGACCACCCAGAAACCCGATCCCAACACCAAAAACGTCCTTTACTCCGGTCACGAGGGCACGGCCCAGACCCGTCAGGCCACTCTGGAGGCCATCTATAAGACGCCCCTCATGTATCAGCCCGGCACAAAAACCGTCTACTCCGACGTGGACTACATGCTGCTGAGCTTCGTGATCGAAAAGATCACCGGCAAGGAGTTCTCCGCCTTCCTGAAGGAGACCTTCTGGGAGCCCATGGGTCTGGAGCATATCACCTATCTGCCTCTTGAAAACGGATTCAAGCCCGAGGACTGCGCCGCCACCGAGCTGAACGGAAACACCCGTGACGGTGTGATCTCCTTCACCGGGGTCCGCACCGATACCCTTCAGGGTCAGGTCCACGACGAAAAGTGCCACTATGCAATGGGCGGCATCTCCGGCCATGCCGGACTGTTCGCCAACGCCACCGATCTTGCAAAGCTTGCATCGGTGATGCTGACCGGCGGCTACGGCGAGAACAAGTTCTTTGACCCCGATGTCATGTCCGTCTTTACCGCCCCCAAGAAAGAGGACACCCCCCAGTGGGGTCTGGGTTGGTGGCGTGAGGCCAACCTGAAGCGGGAGTGGTACTTCGGCACCCAGTCCTCCCCCAGCACCATCGGTCATCAGGGTTGGACCGGCACCCTGACCATGATCGACCCGGAGGAAAATCTGGTGGTGGTCTATCTGACCAACAAGATCAACTCCCCGGTCACCGATCCCGCCGCCAACCCCAACAAGTTTAACGGCAACTGGTACACCTCCGCCTCTCTGGGCTTTGTGGCGCAGCTGCTGTACCAAGGCATGGACGATCGTGCCGTGTCCTCTCCCGAGGCCCTCAGCGCCCTGCTTGCCGAAATGGCACGGGATAAGCTGAGACTGGTGAACGCCGCCGAGGGCGTGGATGCCGCCCATCCTCTGGTCCGCTCCGGCTATTCCATGGTGCAGGTCCTGTTCGATCGGGCAAAGGCCTCCGGCTCCGAAACCGACTGGCAATATGCAAAGGATGTGATGGCACAGCTGGATGCATCCCGTGACGCAGAAGAGCTGTCCGCTCTGGAGCAGCTTCTGAAGGACGCTCCCAAGGCCTGAGCTTCTCTCTGACAACACAGCAGCAAGGCCCCGGGCTGATATCAGCCCGGGGCCTTGGACTGCCCGAAAAATCAGGAACCTGTCTGCCGAGCATCCCGCCAGACAGCTATTTAGAAAAAATCCCCCGCTCCGATCGGAGCGGGGGATTGATCTTACAGTGCAAATTTTTCAATGGCAAGGGCCGCGCCGTCATCCATATTGGTTCCGGTCACGGCATGGGCCGCCTGCCGTACAGGCTCCGGCGCATTGCCCATGGCAACCCCGACGCCTGCCATTTGCAGCATGGACACATCATTGCCGCTGTCTCCCAATGCCAGAACCTGCTCCGGCAAAATCCCCAGCATGCTGCACAGCCGCCGCAGAGCCATGCCCTTGGTCGCAGCCACGTGGGTGATCTCCATACTGCACCCCGAGGCCCACACGCCGGACACCGAAAGCGGAGCAAGCCCCTGCTCGATCTGCCGCCGCAGCTGCTGCGGCACACCATTTAAGTTGACCTTTTCCACTGCCCCATGGGTACACATGGGACGCAGAGAATCCACCACGATGCCGTTTTTCGGCAGGATCTCCCGACAGTGAAACCCCAGCTCCGGAACGTCCTTCTGAGCCTGCATGTCCTGCTCGGTCAGATAGAGCCTGCCATCGGCAGAAAATTCCACCGGCACCCGATGCTCCTGCGCCAGATCCAAGATCGCCTCCAGATCCTTTCCCTCCACAGTGAGGCCGTACAGCACTTCACCGGTGTCCAGCCTGCGCAGCTGGCTGCCGTTGCACAAAATGGCATATTCCTTCCAGGACTGATCCTCTTTTAAAAACGGGGGCAGCAGCTGATAGGGCCTGCCTGTCACGGGAACGATCCCGATCCCTTTTTCGTGAGCCCTTTGCAGCGCCGTCAGCAGCCGTGAGGACACGGTCATGTGATCGTCCCGCAGGGCCGTCCCATCCAGATCCATTGCAATCAGTTTGATTTCCATATCGGTCCCTTTCTCTCAGCAGCGAACCAGTGCGAACTTCTGTCCCCCCGAAATCCGGTCCATAAGCAGCCATCCGTTTTCCGGCACTTGACCGATGACATTGACCCGGCTGTCAGCCTTCAGGGGACTGCGGATCATCTGGATCTCGCCGGAGTAGCGTCCGTATTCCAGATTGTCTATGGTGATGGCTCCCCGCTCCCGTGGCAGGCAGCCCTCAGGCTCCACGGCTTTCCCCACGCAGGAGTAGGTCCGTGACTCGGTGAATCGGATCAGCCACTTGGGGGAATCCACCCGGCAGGTGAACACCTGATCGTACAGTCCCTGATACTCCGGCTCCAGAACCGCCGGCACCGAGATGACATTCTCCCGACAGAATCTGGCGATGCGCTGCTGCTCCACTTGACTGATGCCGGGATCGGCAAGGAAGATGTTATCCATGCCGAAGCGCAGTGCCAGATCCACAAAGGCGGCACTGGGCAGGGCGCTGCGGTGCCGCTCCAACGTGGGAAGCCCCTCAAACACAGGCCCCCGCTTTCGGGTGTCCCCGGGGATGAAGGCCTGAACCTTCAGTCCGGCATTTTGCAGCATCTTGGTGGTGTTCATCAGCAATTCCTCGTCCAGACCCGTTTCCGGTCTGGGGTAGAAATTGTGCAGGGCGAACACCTGATGTCCCCGTCCGCTGATGGCACGGGCATCTGCCTCGGATGTGGTGGAAGCATTCAAAACAATGGGCATTTTTTCAGCCATGGCCTCGATCTCCTCCCGAGAGAACCCATAGTCGATCCGCAGCGCCCAGATATGCAGGCGAAGGGCGAGCCGGATCAGATCCGGCTCGCCAAACTGAAGGGCTGTCTTTTTGGACACATCAGCGATGATGCGGAATCCGTTGTCTGCCAGTTGCCGGCAGACGGATTCTGCACGACGGCAGTAGCCGTCATCAAATTCCTCACTGATGTGCAGCGAGAGGAAAACCGGGGCGTTTGTCCCTGCCCAGTCACGCAGCGTGGGCCACTGCTGTTCAAATGTGGACAGGTAAACGGAAAATCCCGGTGTATCAAGCATTGGCAACGTCCTTTTCCTTAATGCCGAACCATGTGATGATGAAGCCCATGACATAGGCAATCACCAGACCCAGCACGAAATACAGCATCATAGCGGGGGTTTTCATCAGCGGGGTTGCGACCAGACCGGAGGGACCCCAGGCAATGGCCTGAACACCCATCAGCATGCAGAACGCACCGCCGAAGCCGGCACCCAGACCGGCAGTGATGAAGGGCTTGCCCATGGGCAGGGTAACACCGTAGATCAGAGGCTCGCCAACACCCAGAACACCGGCAGGCAGCGCGCCCAGAATGGTCTGCTGCATGCGCAGGTTCTTGACCTTACGGGACTTGACATAGATGGCAAGCGCTGCGCCCACCTGACCTGCACCGGCCATAGCCAGACAGGGGAACAGGGAAACGCCGCCCATCTGCTCAAGCTGTACCGAGTAAATGGGGATCAGGCCGTGATGCAGACCCAGCAGGACCATGGGCAGGAACACCGCAGACATCACAAAGCCGGAGATGATGCTGACAACGGGGTTGGTGGAAGCAACCAGAAGGTTCAGAACATAAACCAGACCGTCGGAAATGTAGCCGGTGACGGGCATCAGCACAAAGACGTAGACAACACCGGTGACCAGAATGGAGATCAGAGGCGTTACGATCAGATCCAGAACATCGGGAACGTGCTTGCGCACCCACTTCTCCACCTTGGACAGCAGCCACACACCGACGATAACGCCGATGATGCCGCCCTTACCGGTGGTCAGGATGGACTCCAGAGGGACCTCTGCGTTGTAAAGACCCAATGCCGTGGAGATGGCCACGATATTTGTGCCGATGGAGGCTGCGCCGATCATGCCGCCCAGAGCGGGAGTTGCACCGAACACCTCAGCCGAGCGGATACCGGTGTAGATGGCGAAGTAACCCAAAAATGCAGCGCCGAACAGGGAGAACAGGTTCTGCAAAATGAACCAGAAGCCGGCACCGGAGGCGATCCCCTCAGCGCAGGCAGGGATCTGACCCATCAGCGATGCAAAACCGTTGAACAGACCGCCTGCGATCACCGCAGGGATCAGGGGGGTGAAGATATTTGCAATCAGCCGCAGACCGTCCTTGAGCTTGCTCTGCTTCTGTCCGGCCTTGACGGCAGCCTTGTTTTCTTCCCAGCTCTTATCGGTGGAGGTCCCGCCGGCAGACAGCCCTGCATCAGCCTTGAACAGGTCCGTCACCTTCTTGGCCTTGCCGGGTCCCAGAATGATCTGCATGGTGGCATCCTCTACCACACCCAGAACACCTTCTGTATTTTTGAGCCCTGCAACGTCGGCCTTGCTGTTGTCCTTCAGGGTCACACGCAGGCGGGTCATGCAGTTGGTTGCGCTGGCCACGTTCTCTTTACCGCCGACCAGCTTCAGGATTGTAATGGAGAGTTCCTGATTCGTCATTTTATACACCTCTTCCTATAATATGAAACACCGAAACCTCGGGATCTATAAAACAGCATATCTGCTGTTCATATACATGATTTATTCAATGGCCTGACGGACGTGGCCCTTGGCTTTTTCAAGCCGCCGGATTGCCTCCTCCAGACCGCAGTCGGCAAGGATCATGGTAATGGCGGTCTTGGCAGAGCCGTTTGCCAGAGTGATCTTTTCCTTTGCCACCTCCCGGTCAACGCCGGTGGCCTCCATGACGATGTTCTGGGCGCGGACATGCAGCTTTTCGTTGGTCTGCATCACGTCCACCATCAGATTTTCATAGGCCTTTCCGGTGGATACCATGGTGGCCGTGGAGATCATGTTCAGGATCAGCTTCTGGCAGGTGCCTGCCTTGAGTCTGGTGGAGCCTGTGAGGACCTCGGGCCCGGGGACCACCTCGATGGCAAGCTCTGCGGCCTGACCGATGGCACTTCCGGGATTGCAGGAAATTGCCACCGTCCGGCAGCCGACCTCCTTGGCATAGGCAAGACCTCCCAGTACATAGGGCGTCCGACCGGATGCGGCAATGCCGATCACGATATCACGCTTCTCAAGGCTGATGCTCAGAAGATCCTCCCGACCCAGCTCCCGGCTGTCCTCTGCGCCCTCAACGGCCTTGACAAATGCCTTTTCGCCTCCGGCGATCAGGCCTACCACCAATTCCGGCGAAACACCGAAGGTGGGGGGACATTCCACTGCATCCAAAACACCCAGACGGCCGCTTGTTCCGGCACCCATGTAAATGATCCGTCCGCCGGCCTCCACCGATTCGATGGCCCACTGCACGCACCGGGCGATCTGGGGCAGGGCGGGCCTGATGGCCTCAGGGATTCTGGCATCCTCCTGATTCATGGCAGTTACCAGCTCCAGCGGGGACATCATATCCAGATTCATGGTATTGGGGTTTCTGGTCTCCGTGGACATATTGTTCAAATTAAGACTCATGCAAAGCTCCTCTCCTGCAGGCAGGCCCAGGGGACCATCTGCATATCGCTTCTTGTACACTTAATAATATACGCAATCGCACTTTATGTCAATTAATACAATATACAAAGAAACATTGTTTCACCATTTGGTGCGTTTGCATATTTTTATTTGTTTTGATGAAACTACCCAAGAATACCGCGTTTCTTTTTATGCGTTTTGACCAATTCAGAGAATTCGTTTTTGTGTATATAGCGAATAGCCTGTATGAAATAAAATCGCTAGAATAGACGTACTTCACGAAAAGGTAGTGTACATATGACAAGCGCTCTTCTAAAATTGCGGGAATCCTCCAAGGGCTTCACCCCCACCGAAAAAGAAATCGCCAAGCAGATCCTGGACGAGCCAGAGCTGGTCGAGAATCTGAGCATCCATGATCTGGCGAAAAAAACCTTCGCCTCCCCCTCCACCATCGTGCGGATGTGCCACCATACCGGCTATGCCGGCTACAAGGAATTTCGCAAGGCTGTCATCAGCGAGCTGGTCCTGCGGGAGCAGAACAAGAAAAACGAACAGCGGGAGATCGGTCACGCCAACAGTCTTGAGGACATCGTGGAGACCATCACCTATAAAAATATCATGTCTCTGGAGGACACCAAGAATCTCGTGGATGTGGATGCGATGCGCCAGTGTATCTCCATGATCCAGAATGCCCGGATCGTCTACATGTTCGGCATGGGTGCCTCATTGTGCGCGGCAAAGGATGCCTACCTGAAATTCCTGCGGCTCAACAAGCTCTGCATTGTCAACGAGGACTGGCACTCTCAGCTCATTCAGGCCCGAAACGCCACCAAGGACGATCTGGGGATCGTGTTTTCCTACTCCGGACACACGGTGGAGATGGTGGAATGCATGAAGGCGCTCAAGCAGAACCACACCCCCATCATCGCCATCACCCGATGCATCGCCTCCCCCGTCTCCGAGCTTGCCGACCAGAAGCTCTACACCGCCGCCAACGAATCGCTGTTCCGCAGCGGTGCCATGTCCTCCCGGATCTCTCAGCTGAACATCGTGGACATCCTCTACACCGCCCTGACCAGTGATCACTATGACTCCTCCTTGAGTCAGCTCTCCCGAACCCATATCCACAAGCCCGGAGAAGCCGACCCCTGCATATAAAGATGAAAAAACACTGAGAAAAGCCTTTCACGGATCTTCTCAGTGTTTTCTTTCTTTCATCGGGATGCACCCTCATCAGGGCGGTATGATACGGGTGCTGTTTTTTGGTCCCGTCAATCCTCAGGGAACAGCTGCTGCTGGCAATACTTGATGATAGCGCTGCGGGTGACGATGCCGATAAACGCCCCCTTGTCATCGATCACGGGGACGAAATTCTGGTTCGCCGCCCGATCGATCAGGTCATGCATGGAGGTGTTGACCTTGACGGGGATATAATCCTTCCGATGCAGGACCTCCATGATCCGGTGGGCCTCCGCCTGACGCATATCCATATAGCACAGATTTTTGATCGCCCAGAGCAGATCCCCCTCTGACAGGGTGCCGCAGTATTCCCCCCGCTTGTTGAGGATGGGCAGTGAGGTATAGCCCGCACTCTCCATCCGCTCCAGAGCCTGACGCAGGGTGTAGTCAGCGTGCAGATGGGCGCACATGGCCTTTGGTGTGAGAAAAAACAAGATATTGTTCATAGATGCTCCTTTATTGCCCCCGTCGCAATGACCGGGTGTCACTGTTCATATTATAGCACAGGAAGTCATGAGTAGCACATTAATTTTTTATAAATTTTACCAACAGAACACCAAATTTAGCCACTGCTTTTTGGTGATTAGAGATAACTACTCCCGATTCTATCCACCGGAGAAGGGCACTCTACCACCCGTTTCTGGTAGAATCCGCACAGTAGAGAACCTTTTGCCCCCATGTGTGCTATGATGATGGTATCAAATCCACGGAGGTCTCACCCATGCAAAAACGTATCAAGCTTTGTGATCGGGCGCTGCCCAATTATACATTCGCCGAAGAGCTGACCAATACCCTGACCCATGCCATCGGCTGTCTGGGCGGCATTGCGGCCCTTGTGCTTTGCGTCACCAAATCCGCCATCCACTACGGCGCAACGGAGATCACCGCCGCCGTGATTTACGGCGTGTGCCTGACGGCCCTGTACGCCATCTCCAGCACCTACCACGGATGGAAGCCCACCACCACAAAGAAGGTGCTTCAGATTCTGGATCACTGCGCCATTTATTTTCTCATCGCCGGAAGCTACACCATCATCTCCCTCGGGGCCATCCGCAGGGCCTCTCCGGCACTGGGATGGGGGATGTTCGCCGTGGAGTGGGGCCTGTGTGCCATTGCCACCACCCTGACCGCCATCGACCTGCACAAATATCAGGCCTTTTCCATGATCTGCTACATCGGCATGGGCTGGGCGATCCTGCCGTTTATGAGGTTCATCTGGCAGCTGCTCTCCCCCACAGGCTTTTACCTGCTGCTGTTCGGGGGCATCGCCTACACCGTCGGTGCCGTGCTTTACGGCATCGGCTCCAAGGTCCGGTGGATGCACTCGGTGTTCCACGTGTTCGTCATTCTGGGCAGCGTCCTGCACTTCCTCGCCTTTTACTTTTACAGCATGTAACGGCGCCTTCCATAGCAAAATAGGCGCAGGAATCAGGGATGGCCTGATTCCTGCGCCTTATTTTATAGCAGAAATATCATCTGTATTTACCGCTCCCTCAGAGAACGGTTCTTTACTCCTGACCCTGCTGATCAGGCTCAGCAAAATCGCTGAACAGGGAAGCCTCTTCGTTTTCATCCACGGGTCTGCCTGCCATGCAGTCTGCAAACTGCTTGCCGGACATGACCTCGTGGGCCACCAGAAAATCAGCCACCTGAGTGAGCTTGTCGGCATTGTCTGTCAGGATCTGACGGCAGCGGTCATACGCCTGATCCATCAGCTTCTTGACCTCGTCATCGATGATGCCGGCCACCTTCTCCGAGTAGCTCTTGGTCTTGCCGTAGCTTCCGCCGATGAATACCTCGTCGTCGGAATTGTAGGACACCGTACCCAGTGCCTGACACATGCCGTAGCGGGCAACCATGTCCCTTGCAATCTGGGATGCCCGGTCAATGTCATTGGATGCGCCGGTAGACACGTCGCCGAAGGTGATATCCTCCGCCACACGGCCGCCCAGCAGACCCACGATATTCTCAAACATCTCATTTCTGGTCACATGGGTGGATTCCTCATTGGGCATGCTCCATGTGATGCCCAGTGCCTGCCCTCTGGGGATGACACTGATCTGATGCACCGGATCATGGGTGGGCAGGAAGTGCATCGCCACCGCATGACCGGCCTCATGTACCGCTGTCAGGCGGATATCCCGCTCTCTGCGCAGACGGCTGCGCTTCTCCGGACCTGCGATGACCTTCATCATGGCCTGATCCAGATCCTCCATGCTGATGACCGGACGGTCTGCACGGGTGGCAAGGATCGCCGCCTCGTTCAGCAGGTTCTGCAGATCCGCTCCGGTAAAGCCGGAGGTGGCCATGGCGATGGTTTTCAGGGAAACATCCTCACCCAGACGCTTGTTCCGGGCATGGACCTTCATGATCTCCTCACGACCCTTGGCATCGGGGGCGCCCACATAGATCTCTCGGTCAAATCGGCCGGGGCGGCGCAGTGCCGGGTCCAGAATATCCGGACGGTTGGTGGCCGCCAGAACGATAACGCCCTCGTTCTTGCCGAAGCCGTCCATTTCCACCAGCATCTGGTTCAGGGTCTGCTCCTTTTCATCGTGACCGCCGCCCATGCCGGAGCCGCGCTTGCGGCCCACCGCATCGATCTCGTCGATGAAGATAATGGCAGGGGCCACCTTTTTGGCCTGATCGAACAGATCACGCACACGGCTTGCGCCCACGCCCACGTACATCTCCACAAAGTCAGAGCCGGAGATGGACAAAAACTGCACATCCGCTTCACCGGCCACCGCCCGTGCCAGCAGGGTCTTGCCCGTGCCGGGAGGGCCCACCAGCAGAATGCCGTGGGGGATGCGTGCGCCCATCTGGTCGAATTTCTTGGGATTTCTCAGGAAGTCCACCACCTCCTGAAGCTCGGCCTTCTCCTCGTCGGCTCCGGCCACATCGTCAAACGTGACCTTCTGGCTGTCGGGGATACCCAGAACCGTCCGGGCCTTGCCGAAATTGGACAGGGGATTGTTGCCGCTGAGCTTGCTCATCATGACAAACCAGACCAGCAGCAGAATGCCGCCGGCAACCAGCAGGGGCATCACATAATCCAGAGGCTTGGTTCGGGGCATCGGCAGATAGGTGTAGTCCTTCAGGACCCCCTTTTCCTTCTGCTCCCGAATCAGCTCGTCCAGATCCGAGTGAAACGCCGTCATATCACCCAGAGAGGTGATGAGCGTCTCCTTTCCCCCCTCAGCGTCGTGCAGATTCAGCTGGATCTTGTCCCCCTGAACCGTAAAGCTGCTGACCTGCTCCTGCCGGAACAGCTCCACCACCTGAGAATAGGACAGGTCATCATGTCTCATGCCGAAAATGTCCAGCACCCAGTTGAACAGGAGGAACATCAGCACCATGTAGATGATGATTGGTAAAATTTTACGAGATTTCAAATCGAATAATACTCCTTACTTGTTTTCATAAGCCTCAGGCTTCAAAATGCCCACATAGGGCAGGTTCCGGTAGAACTCGTTGTAGTCAAGACCGTATCCCACCACAAATTCATTGGGGATCACAAAGCCGGTGTAGTCGGCCTTCAGGGTGACCTCCGGTCTGCGGCGCTCAGGCTTATCCAGCAGCGTGCAGATCTTCAGCGATGCAGGCTTTTTCTCAAGCAGATGCTTGTAGGTGTAGTCAAGGGAGCTGCCGGTGTCGAAAATATCCTCAAGGATCACCACATGGCGACCTTCGATATCCGCAGACACGTCCTTCTTTACCACCATCTTTCCGGTGGACTCGGTGCCCTCGTAGGAAGAGATCCACATGAAGTCCAGCTGACAGGGCACGTCGATGGCCCGGATCATGTCGGCATAGAACACCACCACGCCCTTGAGAACGCCCACGAAAATGGGGTCCTTTCCGGCATACTCTGCGGAAATTTCCCGACCCAGTTCCGCAATACGGGTCTTGATCTGCTCCTCGGTCAATAAGACTTTCTGAATATCATTTCGCATACTGATATAGCCTCACTTTTTCAAACTTTTTGTTTATAAAACCCCATCGGGGTCGATTTCTGAAAATTGTACGGTGACAGGATGCTCCCCTGAGATCCGATCCAGATTGGCTCCCATCCCATACACCCCAAGCACGCCCCGCTCATCGGCGATCACCGGGATCGCCAAGCGTCTGCTTGCCGGGATCTTTTGGTCAGCAAACCGCTTTTTCAGGGATTTTGTCCCGCCGGACAGGCGGATCTCATCCCCGGACAGGCGGCACCTGACCACCATTTCCCCCACGGGACACACAGAAAATTCCATGGGACTGTTGACGCTCCGACCACCTTCGGTGCAGGAGACCTCCAGACCCACCTCATGCAGCTGCACGCTGCCGCCTCGGGGAAGCGCCGCTGCTTTCAGCACCACCGGCTCCTGCCCTGCTTCCAGTCTGTCGTAATTCCTGCGCAGGATCACACCTCCGGGAAACACGGAAAAAGCCGAGGGCTTGTCGGTCATCACCAGAGCCTGTGCCTGAGCGATGTGACTGGAATTCGGCTCGGGCATCCCCGATTCCTTCAGCAGCCGCTCCATCGCCCTGCGCCGGAGGGCCTCCGGCATCTGCCGCAGGGCCGTGACACTGTGGATGGGGGCCTCGTCTGCCCACGCCTGCATCACTGCATCCTCCTGCCGCAGCCGCTGCGCCATGGCAGAAAGGTTCTTCCCGATGCCGGGATTTTCCTGCCGCAGCAGGGGCATGATGCAATGGCGGACCCGATTCCGAAAAAAGGCATTGGAAGCATTGGTGCTGTCGTCAATGTGGTTGATCCAGTTTTCCGCCAGAAAGGCCTCGACCTCGTCTCTGGTGATGTCCAGCATGGGCCGGATCAGGCCCTCACCCTTGGGGGTGATCCCCCCCAGACCCCGCAGTCCCGTCCCTCGGATCAGATGCATCAGCACCGTCTCTGCGTTGTCGTCTGCGGTGTGGGCCGTGGCGATCAGACCGTCGAGACTGCGCAGGAAGCCATATCGGGCATCCCGGGCCGCAGCCTCCAGACCTTTTTCGCCGGAGCAGACCTGCGCCTGCCCCACATGGAGGGGTATCCCGTGAAAATCACAAAATTTCTCCACAAACACCTGATCCCGCAGGGATTCCTCCCCACGGAGATTGTGGTTGAAATGCGCCGCCTCTACCCGGATCTGAAGCTTCTCCCGCAGCAGCCACATCCCCCACAGCAGCGCCATGGAGTCTGCGCCGCCGGAGACGGCACAGATCACGGTCTCACCGCCGGAAAGCATCTTGTATCGGGCGATGGCGGAGATCAGCTTATTCAGCATGCTTCCACTCCCGATCGGCAAAGGTGGTGAACTGAGGCAGCCATTGCAGCTTCACCGTTCCGGTCTCGCCGTGACGGTTCTTTGCCACGATGCACTCAGCCACGTTCTTTTCTTCTGAGTTTTCATTATAATAGTCATCCCGATACAGAAACAGGATGGCGTCGGCATCCTGCTCGATGGCACCGGATTCACGAAGGTCGGACATGATGGGCCGCTTGTCGGTGCGGCTCTCCACCGCACGGGACAGCTGGCTCAGGCAGATGACCGGAACATTCAGCTCCTTGGCCATGATCTTCAGAGAACGGGAGATCTCACCCACCACCTGAACACGGTTTTCCGACTGCTTGCCGTAGCCGGAGCCGGTCATCAGCTGCAAATAGTCGATGATGACCAGTCCCAGATCCTCCACCCGCCGCAGCTTTGCGTTCATCTCCGCAACGGTGATGGCCGGGTTATCGTCCACACGGATATCCGTCTGGCTCAGGGAGGCCGAGGCCATGGCAAGCTTGCCCCACTCCTCGTCGGCCAGCTTGCCTGTCAGCATCTTCTGGCTGTCAACGAAGCTTTCGCCGGAGAGCAGTCGCATTGCCAGCTGCTCCCGGGACATTTCCAAAGAAAACACCGCCACGGTGGACTTGTATTTTTTGGCAACGTTCAGACCGATGTTCAGGGCAAAGGACGTCTTACCCATGGCAGGACGTGCCGCGATCAGCAGCAGGTCCGATCGGTTCAGTCCGTTGATCTTGGTGTCCAGATCCCGCAGTCCCGTAGAAAGACCGGGGATCGCCGAATCGGACATGCTCAGCTCGGTCAGATGGTCAAAGACCTTGTGCAGCACCGTTCCGATATGCTCCAGTGACTCCGTGCGCTCGCCCTTGCGCAGGGCGTAGATCTTCTTCTCCGCCGCCTCCAGGATCTCACCGGGGGTGCCCTCCTGCTTGTAGACGATCTCGGAAATGTCCGAAGCCGCCTGAGCAAGCCCACGCAGCATGGATTTTTCCCGAACGATCCGTGCATACCGCTCTACGTTGGCGGCAGTGGGAGTGATCTCCATGAGCTGCAGGATGTAATCCCGGGAATTGTCATGGAACCGCCCAAGCTCCCGCATCTTGTCCAGAACCGTCACCGGGTCGATGGTCTGGGAGAAATTGAACATGGTGTAAATGGTTTCAAAGATCTCCCGATTCTGCTCCAGATAGAAATCATCCGGGCGAACAATGCCGATCACATCTGCTACGCAGCTGCTGTCGATCAGGATGGAACCCAGAACCGCCTGCTCTGCCTCCAGTGACTGGGGCATCTGCCGTCCGGTCAATTCTTCATCCATTCATTCCACTCCTTTGCGGCCTGTGCCGCGTGATATTTGCCCCCGGATCAGGCTTCCTCGATCTTGACGGTCAGCTGACCCACGATCTCATAGCCCAGCTTGCACTTGACGGTGTAGGTGCCTACATTCTTAATCGGCTCGTCAATGACGATCTTGCGCTTGTCGATGACGATGCCGGTGTTTTTCTTCAGTGCCTCGGCGATCTCCTGATTGGTCACTGCGCCGAACAGTCTGCCGGTGCCGCCGCCCTTGGCGGTGACGGTCAGGGTCATTTCCCGCAGCTTCTTGGAGGTCTCCAGTGCCTCGGCACGCTCCTTGGCCTGACGCTCCTGCGTGGCCTTGTCGTTCATGCGCATGGTGTTGACTGCATCGGCAGTTGCCTCGGTGGCAAGCTTGCGGGGCAGCATGTAGTTTCTTGCGTAGCCGTCGGATACCTCGATCATCTGGCCCTTCTTGCCCTTGCCCTTTACATCAGCTAAAAGAATTACTTTCATCTTAATATTACTCCTTTTCGGTTATGTTCCATAGTATTCATCAATGGATGCCACCAGCTTGTCCAGTGCCTCGTTCACCGTGACGTTCTGGATCTGGGCGCCTGCCGTGGCTGCGTTGCCGCCGCCGCCCAGAGGCTCAAGGATCACCTGCACGTTGGCTTCGCCGATGGATCGGGCGGAAACCACCACCGCATCCCCTTGGGGATACAGCACAAACGACGACTGGATGCCTGTGATATTCAGCAGCTCGTCTGCCGCCTGAGCCGCCAAGGCTCTGGTGGTCGTGGTATCCAGAGCGGCAATGGCGATCTCGTTGCGGTAAAGCCGAGCCGATTTGATGATTTGATAGCGTTCCATGGTGTTCTGGAAGTCACTCTGCATCAGCTTTTTGACCTCCACCGTCTCAGCGCCCAGCCGTCTGAGGAAGGCCGCCGCCTCAAAGCTCCGTGCGCCGGTCCTGACGTTGAAGCTCTTGGTGTCCAGAAACAGTCCTGCCAGCAGGCCCTTTGCCTCAATGGGCAGGACATCCTGCTTTTCCACCACATATTCCAGAAGCTCCGTCACCAGCTCCGAGGCGGAGGAGGCATAGGGCTCGTGGAAGTTGACCACCACGGGGTTGATGTAGTCTGCCGCTCGGCGGTGATGGTCGATGACGCACACCTTGGGGATGGCCTCCAGCAGGGGGCCGCACTCCACCTGATTGGGGCGGTTGGTGTCCACCACGATCAGCACGCTGCCTGCATCCGCCAGAAGCAGCGCCTCCTGCCCGGAGATCACGATATCGTGGTACTCCGGCGTCTGGCGGACCTCCTCCAGAAGCTTTTCCGAGGAATTGTTCTCTACATCGATGACAAAAAAGTGCTTTTTGCCCTTTTTCCGGCACATGCAGCACACGCCCAAGGCCGCACCCACTGCATCCATGTCCGCATTCTTGTGTCCCATGACGAACACCTGCGTGCTTTGTCCGATCAGCTCCATCAGGGAGTTGGCCGTCACACGGGAGCGGACCTTGCTGCGGTGATCCACCTCTTTGGCTCTGCCGCCGTAGAAGTTGAAATTCAGACGATCCTTGATGACCGCCTGATCGCCGCCCCGGCTCAGGCTCATTTCGATGGCGAGGGCCGCAAAATCATAGCACTCTTCAAAGCTGCTGCCGTCCACACCCAGACCGAAGCTGATGGATGCGGCGACCCCCGAGGGGGTAGTGACCTTGTGGATGTCATCCAGAATGGAGAACTTGTTGTCGATTGCGCTCTGAAGATCCCATTTTTCAAAAATAAACAGGTAGCGGTGGCGCTCCATCCTGCGCAGGATGCCGTGATAGCCCTCCACCCAGTGGGTGATGCAGTCGTTGATCTGGGCATTCAGGGAAGAAATGGCGCTTTCCGACAGATTTTTTGTCATCTCGTCGTAGTTGTCAATGACGATCAGGGAAACCACCGGCCTTGAACGGATGTATTCGTCCCGGATCTGGTAAAGATCCGTCAGGTCCGTAAAGTACAGCGCCGCCAACAGTGTCCCCTGCGGGTCATCTGCGTGGATGGTGGTGCCGTAGATGCGGTAGCGCCGCCCCTCCAGTGTCACGTCATAGGGATATTCGCTCTGACCGTTTACCAACCAGTCGGTGGTGAAATTGGGCAGCAGATCCGTGATCTTCTGCTCGTACATCTTGTCCTTGAAGCCGGACATGTGGGTAAAGGATTCGTTGGACCAGATCAGCGCCCCGTCGCCCAGTCGGGCCAGTGCCATGGGAAAGGGGGTCTTTCCGCCGTCGGTTGTATCGAGGGTATTGGTTGCCGACTGGATGAATGCCTCCAGTTCCCGCCGCCGATGGACCTTGCTGAAATGATAGAATATAAACAGCACACCCGTGATGGCGACCTCCGCAATGGCGACCACCATCTGATCCACCAGAAATGCCGATAACGCAAACACAAGCATCACCGCAAAGTACAGTCCCATACCGGGCTGAATCAGTCTGCCGAGTTTTCGGTTCATCCTGTTCACCTCCATTTTAGGGTATTCTTACCCATTGTTCTCAATTATAGGGGATATTATATCAAACTCCGGACCATCCTGCAATAGATTTTCACCCTTTTTCCAAATTTCCAACGGGCTGACCGTGTTCACAAATTATATATGTACATTTTTCGGAAAATGTGGTATAATCTGTTTCAGCGTGCGCCGGGTGGGCAGACCCGCGCAGATAAAACACCGGTATTTTCATCGGTGACACAAAAACGCGAAATACGTTGCAGGCACGCTTCCATACCAATGGGCGATACAGGGTCCGGCGGCCGGAAACAGCTGTCCTGTTTGTCGCTGCAAGCAATTGCAGCCTTTACGATTTGAAAGGAGAATTGAATTTCATTGGCAGAAAAATTGAAAATTATCCCTCTGGGCGGTCTTGACGAGATCGGTAAGAACATGACCGTTCTGGAGTATGGCAAGGACATGATCGTGGTTGACTGCGGCATCGCATTCCCCGACGAAGAAATGTACGGCGTGGATCTGGTCATCCCCGATTTCAGCTATCTGGTCAAGAACGCAGGCAAGCTCAGGGGCATGTTCATCACCCACGGACACGAGGACCACATCGGCTCCATCCCCTACTGCATGCAGCAGGTCAGCTGCCCCATCCATGGCACCGCCATGACCAACGGGCTGATCAAGCTGAAGCTTGAGGAGCACGGTCTTTCGCAGAAGGTCCGTCTGGTGACCCACAAGCCCGGCGACGTGGTCAAGGCCGGCTGCTTCAGCATCGAGTTCATCCACGTCAACCACTCCATCGCCGACGCCGTTTCCTTCGCCATCAAGACCCCCGTCGGCACCGTCATCATGACCGGCGACTTCAAGATCGACCCCACCGCCTCTGACGGCATGATCGATCTGGGTCGGTTCGGCGAGCTGGGCAAGCGGGGCGTATTGGCCCTGCTGGCAGACTCCACCAACGTGGAGCGTGCCGGATACACCCCCAGCGAAAACACCGTGGCCGAGGGTCTGGACCGTCAGTTCAAAAACTGCGATCAGCGGATCGTCGTCACCACCTTTGCCTCCAACATGCACCGGATTCAGGCAGTCCTTGCCACGGCCCACCGCTACGGCAGAAAGGTCGCCGTCACCGGACGGAGCATGGAAAATGTCCTGAAGGTGGCATCGGATCTGGGCTATCTGAAGGTCCCGGCCAACACCATCGTGGATCTGACGGCCATAAAGAGCCTGCCCAAAAACAAGGTGGTCATCGTCTCCACCGGCTCTCAGGGTGAAAACATGTCTGCCCTGTATCGTATGGCATTCAACACCCACAAGCATATCGAGATTCAGGCCAACGACCGCATCATCATCTCCGCCTCGGCCATCCCCGGCAACGAGAAGGCAGTCAGCAAGATCATCAACGAGCTGTACCGCAAGGGTGCAGACGTGGTCTACGAAAAGAGCGAGGGACTGCACGTTTCCGGCCACGCATGTCAGGAAGAGCTGAAGATCATCCACGGCCTGTGCAAGCCCAAGTTCTTCATTCCCATCCACGGCGAGCGCCGCCATTTGCAGCAGCATGCCCGTCTGGCAAAGCTGATGGGCATGAAGCCCTCCCATATCCTCATCGGCGAGATCGGCACCCAGTTCGAGCTGAGCAGCCGCAGCTGCAAGATCACCGGCACCGTCCCCGCTGGCAAGGTCTTTGTTGACGGCGCAGGCGTGGGCGACGTGGGCAGCGTGGTCCTGCGGGACCGCAAGCATCTGGCCCAGGACGGCATGATCGTCGTCTGCCTGAACCTTTCGGCTCAGGACGGCTCCGTCATTTCCGGCCCCGACATCATCACCCGCGGCTTCGTCTATGTAAAGGAGTCCGAGGAGCTGATGGAAAACCTGAGAAAGGTCGCCGAGGAGGCCGTCGTCCGCTGTCAGCGCAAGCACATCAAGGACTGGAGCACCATCAAGTCCGCCATCAAGAACGATCTGAGTGGTTACCTGTACAAGACCACCAAGCGCAACCCCATGATCCTGCCCGTCATCATGGAGATCTGAGCATACAAAACGCCCCCATCCGCTTCGGCAGATGGGGGCGTTTATGATTGATTGGCTGCCTGATTGGGGGGAGCTTTCAGGCAGGGGCGCAGCCCCGTCAAAGCCGAGGGTGGCTGAGCACGCAGGATCTACACCGTCTCCCCAAGCATGGCACGCACGCAGTTGGCCTGTTCAAAATCCTTTTTGCCCATACCGTAGCCGATGTCCGACACCCTCATCACGGGCATGCTGCCGAACCCTGTCACAAAATGCTTCAGCAGTGCCGCTCCCGTGGGCGTACACAGCTCGCCGCGGATGCTGCCGCCATAGATCGGCACCCCTCTCAGGATGTGGGCAGTGGCAGGGGCCGGCACCGGCAGGACACCGTGGGCGCAGCGGACACTTCCGCTGCCCACATGCACCGCAGAGGCAAGGACCTGCTCCGGCGACAGCCTGTGCATCAGCAGACAGACCGCCGCCACATCCGCAATGGCATCCAGCGTGCCGACCTCATGGAAGTGAATCTGCTCCACGGGGACACCGTGGACATGGCTCTCCGCCTGTGCGATCTGTCCATAGACCGCCAGAACATCCTCCTTGACCTGCTCAGGCAGCGTCAGATGGGACAGCACATGCTCGATCACGTGCAGATCGGTGTGATGGTGTCCATGTGCGTGATGGCGGTCATGAGCATGCTCATGATTATGGGGATGCTCGTGATTGTGGGCGTGTCCGTGGGGATGCTCATGGTGGGAATGGCCGTGTGCATCCTCCTCCGCCCCATGCACCTTCACCGACATATGGGTCCCCGTAATTCCGCACTTGACGCACTTTTCGGCAGAAAACACCACATCAGGCAGCCCCATATGGTTCAATTCCGAAACAAAATCCTCTTGATCCGGGAGCAGCTCCAGCAGCGCCGCCGTGAGCATATCCCCCGCAGCGCCCATGGCGCAGTCCAAATACAGTGTTTTCATCGATGCACCTCCATGTGATTGATCATATTGGCAAGATACCCTGCGCCGAAGCCATTGTCAATGTTCACCACACTGACCCCGCTGGCGCAGGAATTGAGCATGGACAGCAGTGCCGACACCCCGCCGAAGGATGCGCCGTAGCCCACACTGGTGGGCACCGCGATCACGGGGCAGTCCGCCAGACCGCCGATGACACTGGCAAGGGCCCCCTCCATTCCGGCGATGGCAACGATGACGCTCGCCCCCATGATCAGCTCCATGTGGGCAAGCAGCCGATGGACCCCGGCGACCCCTACATCGTACAGCCGGACCACCTGACTGCCAAGGATCTCGGCGGTGAGGGCCGCCTCCTCCGCCACGGGGATATCACTGGTCCCTCCGGTGGCAATGACCACCTTGCCGATGCCGCCGGCCTCCGGAAATCCCCCGACGATACCCACACGGGCATCCCTGCGGTAGTCAAGCTCCACCCTTTCGGACACATAGTCGGCAGCCTCTTGGGACATTCTGGTGATCAGCACCCGGCTCTGCCCGTTTTTCAGCATGGCCTCGATGATCCCGGCAATCTGCTCCGGCGTTTTTCCGGCACCGTAGATGACCTCGGCCGCCCCCTGACGGACCCTGCGGTGCAGGTCCACCTTGGCATAGCCGATATCGGCAAAGGGCGCGGTCTTAATTTCCATCAGCGCCTCATCCACAGAGGTCTGCCCGCTCTGCACGGATTCCAGCAGCTTTTTAATGTCACTGTCCATTGTTCTGCCTCCTATCGCCCCGGGACCTGCCCCCTCCTGAAAAAGGAGTACAGGCTCCCGGGGCTGTTTGCTTCATTTCTGCCTATTATACACAAGATCCCCGTCCGGAGCAAGGCAGATCTTCCCATTTCTTGGGAAGCATCAGGTAATCGGTCTGCCCTTCACAAACACCCGCACCACGTCCCGCTGATCGTTCAGGAACACCAGATCCGCGTCCATCCCGTCATCGATAAAGCCGATGCGGTCGTCCATGCCAAGCAGCTTTGCAGGATTTTCTGTCAGCGCCGGGATCACCTGCTCCAGAGGCTTGCCCGTGAAAGCCGCCATATTCTTCAGTCCCCGATTCAAGGTCAGGGTGCTGCCTGCCCGAACGCCGTTGCTGGCAAGCTTGGCATCCCCGTCCTCTACCACCACGTCATTGACCCCCAGATGATAGCGGCCATCCGGCAGTCCCGCCGCCATGATAGAATCGGTAATGCCGATCACTCGGTCCATCCCCTTGATCTTTGTCAGCAGGCGAACCGTAGGCGGCACCAGATGCCGTCCGTCGCAGATCATTTCGCAGTAGACATCGTCCCGCTCCAGAACCGCTCCCATGATCGCCGGCTCATGCTGATGGAACAGCCGCATTGCGTTGCAGACATGGGTGGCAAGGCACGCGCCCCGATCGATGGCCTCTATGGCCTGATCGTAGGTGGCGCCGGAATGACCGATGCCCACCCGTATGCCCATTTCCTTTGCTTCCGGGATCATCTCGTTGACCCCCGGGACCTCCGGAGAGACGGTGACGTATTTGATCCGGCCCTCTGCCAGATTCTGATAGCGGCGAAGCAGCCGGACGTTGCCCTGATGCAGCAGATGCTCCGGCATGGCCCCCTTGTACTCGCTTGCAAGGAACGGCCCTTCCAGATGGATGCCCAGCAGCTCCGCCGCATCCTCGGTCTCAAGGGCTTCATAGGCCTTGAACTGCCGGATGCAATGCTCGGTCTGCTCGACGGTATCGGTCAGCACCGAGCCCAGCCACGCCGTTGTTCCGTTGGATGCAAAAAATTTGCCGATGGTGTGCAGTCCACGGGCATCTGCACTGTTGACGTCCACGCCCACCGCTCCGTGGGTGTGGATGTCGATAAACCCGGGGACCACGTGCATCCCTCCGGCATCCACGATCTGCGCCCCCTGAGGGATCTGATCCTCGGTGCAGAGCCTGATCTTCCCATCCACAACATGAATGACACGATTTTCAAAGGTGTGGTTGTGGTACACCCGACCGTTTGTGATAAAATAATCCAATGTGTATCGTCCTTCCTATCTGCCAAATCAGGGGACACCTGCAATGCAAGTGTCCCCTTTTCAGCAAGCTTGTGAGTATATATGCTGTTATGTCCGGGTCAAGATCAGCCCAGTGCCTCGTTGATGACATCGAACAGGATGTAGTTCTCCAGATCCACGGGAGCCTCTACGGCGCCGCCCTCGATGAACATCTCCTGCTGACGGGTGTAGTAGTCCTTCATGGTCCCGTCTGCCATGCCGTTCTTGATGTCCTCAGCAGAGAACCAGTGGGCATCTGCGGTCTCCACCTGGCAGGCCTCCACATCCTTTGCGCACTGCTTTGCGTACAGCTCCAGAACATAGGGCCAGTTCTCTTCCTTGGATGCAAACTCCATGGCCTTCAGCAGCGCACGGGTGAAGCGGACCAGAACATCGTGATTTTCCTCAGCATACTTGGGCAGGCAGATCCAGCTGGACAGGTTCACCGAGTCGGTGGAGAACTCCAGCTCCTTTGCACCCTCGCAGGTGTCCATGATCTGGTTGGAGTAGGGGTTCCATGCGGTGCAAGCATCTACACTGCCGGACATCATGGATGCCACCATGTTGGACGGCTCCATCTCAAAGGCCTGAATGTCATCCATGGTCAGTCCGGCGGCCTTCAGTGCGCCGTTCAGGGCAGTTTCAGAGGAAGAGCCGCCGTTGTAGGCGATCTTCTTGCCCTTCAGGTTTGCCAGCTGCTCGGCAGAGTCCACACCGGCAGAGGGCAGAACGATGATGCGGTCGGTGCTGTGAACGGAGGAGGGCAGGAACACCTGCGCCTGACCGTTGATTGCTAGCTTGTGGGCGCCATGGCCGATGTAGGCCAGATCGATGCTGCCGCCTTCCATTGCGGCGATCTCAGCGGGGCCGCCGTCAAAGGGCCACAGGGAGATCTCCAGTCCCTCTTCTGCAAAATATCCCTTGTCGATAGCCGTCAGAACAGACCAGACGGATGCGTAGTTGGGCATGTAGCCTACATTCAGCTTCACCGTCTCCTGATTGGCAGGGGTGCTGCCATCGGTTGCGGATACACCCTCACTGCCGGAAGGTGCGGTGGTCTGGGTGGTGTCGCCATTGCCGCCGCAGGCTGCCATGGAACCGACCATGCACAGAGCCAGAAGCATCGCCATGATTTTTTTCATGATATTTTCCTCCATTTTTGTTCCAATATTTCACCGAATCACATCGGCAAGCTACTATTTTCGTACCTCAAGGAATTCCTGATAGACCTCATTCCAGATCTCGGTCTTTAGCTCCAAGAAGCGGGGATCGTTCTTGGTGGCCTGCGTTCTGGGGTAAGGGATGTCGATGTCCACGATCTTCTTGATCCGGCCGGGGCGGGCGCTCATAATGATGACACGCTGGGCCAGAATAATGGCCTCATCCACATCGTGGGTGATGAAGAAGCAGGTCTTTTTCTCGTTTTCCCACGTGTTCAGCAGCTCTGTTTGTAGCTGCACACGGGTCTGGGCATCCAGTGCGCCAAAGGGCTCATCCAAAAGCAGGACCTCCGGATTCACCGCATAGGCACGGGCGATGGCAACACGCTGACGCATGCCGCCGGACAGCTCCTTGGGATAGGCATTCTCAAAGCCCTCCAAGCCCACCGCCTTGATATACTTGCGGGCGATCTGCTCGGCCTGTGCCTTGGGGACCTTCTTGATCTCCAGTCCGAACATGACGTTTTTCAGCACCGTTCTCCACGGGAACAGGGCATATCCCTGAAACACCACGCCGCGCTCCACGCCGGTGCCTTCGATCTTCTTGCCGTCGAGGTACACCTCGCCGCTGGTAGGCTCCAGCAGGCCGGCAATGATATTCAGCAGGGTGGATTTTCCGCAGCCGGAGGGGCCGACCACACAGATGAATTCATTTTCCTTGATATCCAGACTCACGCCGTTGAGTGCGACGGTCTTGCCGTTGCGGCCGTCATACTCCTTGTAGACGTTGTCGATTTTCAGCTTGATCAAATTTTCTCCTGCCATCCTGTCAGTTTCCTTTCAATAATATCAACGATCTTCACCAGAACCAGTCCGATGATGCCCAGCATGATGATATACATCAGCATGGGAGGCGCATCAAAGGAGTTTGCCAGAGAGCGGATTCGCATTCCGATGCCTGCCTGAGCGCCGGTGGATTCTGCCGCCAGAAGGGTCGTCAGCGCTGCGCTCAGGCCCAGACGGACGGCGGTGATGATGAACGGAACGGTCGCAGGGCAGATGATCTTGATGAAAATGTCAAAATCGTTTGCGCCCAAGACCCGGGCTGCCTTCAAGATGGTGGTATCAATGTTCTTGATGCCCTGATAAATGGTGATGCTCATGGTCATGAAGGTGCAGATCCAGATCAGGATGACCGCAGGCTTCTGACCCACACCGAAGGTGATAACCAGCAGAGGGGCATAGCCCAGTGCAGGGATATTACGAATGAAATTGATCCACGGCTCCAGGATCTTCTGGACCGGCGTGTACCACGCCATCAGGAATGCCACCGGAAGGGAGGTGAGGAAACCCAAACCGAAGCCCATGCCCACGCATGCCATACTGCTTGAGATATCCGCCCACAGGGCATTTCTGTCGATCATTGTCTTGACTGCCGGTATCACCTTGTCCAGAAAGGGGAAACTGCGACTGGTCGTTTCTCCAATGGACAGTAAATACCACACAACCAACGCTGTGCAAAGGGAGATCAGCAACCATACCTTGTTGTTGATTTTGGACCCTTTCTTCTTTACCATAAATACATCTCCTTCATCCATCTGTCTTAACAATCGCGATTTTTGATATTTTTTGATTATAACTTATAATCAATTGAATGCACATCAACCAACGCTTGACCTGAGAATAACAAATGGATTCTCATTTTTCAAGTGTAATTTGTGCTAATTTACCAAGTTCGTACAGTTGCTACAAATGGCACTCAGCTATTTCGTACACTTTTACCCATAAATATCCCGTTGACCTTTGTGCTATTTGATTATAAAATATAATTATAAAATCAGGAATAACTATATAGAAATATCGGAGGCCTTCCATGAGCCACATCACGATCCATACATCGCTGCGCCACCCCACCGTGGCCTTTGCAGGCAGCGAGCTGCTGAATCATCTGAATATGCTCCATGCCGACCCCGCCGCCGGACCGGAGGACTATCCGGTTCATCTGTCCGTGGAGCCCTGCGCCGATCATCCTGCTGCCATCGACTGGTTTTCCTATCGGTTCACCCGTCAGCAGGGGCAGATATGCGGCAGCTCTCCCCGCAGCGTGCTGTTGGGTGTTTATGACTACCTGCGCAGGCTCGGCTTCGTGTTCCTGCGCCCGGGACGGGGCGGGACCTACGTGCCGCACCTGCCTTCATCGGAGGCACGGTTTGTCGAAGAGCCGGGCAAGACCGCAGATTTCCCCCATCGGGGCGTCTGCATCGAGGGTGCCAACTCCCTCGATAACGTACTGGATTTCATCGACTGGCTGCCCAAGATCGGCTGCAACTCCTTTTTCGTACAATTTAAAAAGCCGGATATCTTTCTGGAACGGTGGTACAGCCACACCCTGAACCCTCTGCTGCCCGCCGAGGAGAAAACCCGGGAGCAGCTGGATCAGATGGAGGTCGCCATCACCGAGGCCATGACCCTGCGGGGACTGACCGACCACCGGGTCGGACACGGTTGGACCGGCGAGGCCATCGGCTGCGCCAACACCGGCTGGCGGGAGGAGTCACCGGACCTGCCGCCGGAAAAGGAAGCCCTGCTTGCTCAGATCGGTCAGAAACGGGGCCTTTGGCACGGCATCCCCACCAACACAAACCTCTGCTACTCCAATCCGGAGGCCCAAAAGCTGCTCATCGAGCAGGTGGTCACATATGCCCGTCAGCACCCCAGTGTCAGCTATATCCATTTCTGGCTTGCTGATGAATATAATAATGTATGCGAGTGCGCCAAATGCGCCCAAACCACCCTTTCGGATCAATATGTGCAGATCCTGAACCAACTGGATGCCCGCCTGACTCAGGAGGGACTGGACACCAAGATCGTGTTCCTGCTGTATCAGGAGCTGCTCTATGCCCCCCTAAAAAGCGGACTGGAGCATCCCGAGCGGTTCTGCCTGATGTTTGCGCCCATCAGCCGCACCTTTGAAAAGCCCTATCCAAAGCACCCGGTAAAGGTCCCTCTCCGGCCCTATGTCCGCAACAAGCTCCGGCTGCCGGAAAGCGTGGAGGAAAACCTGACCCACTATTTCAATTGGAAACAGCGCTTCACGGGGGACTGCTTCTTCTATGACTACCCTCTGGGCCGGGCCCACTACGGGGATTTCGGCTATATGAAGATCGCCAAGGTGATCTACGACGACATCCACGCCCTCAAGGCTCTGGGCTCCAACGGCTACATGAGCTGTCAGGAGCTGCGGGCCATGGCTCCCAGCGGATTCCCCAACTATGTGATGGGGCTGTCACTGCTCGACCTAAGCATCCCCTATGAGCAGATGCAGCAGACCTACTTCCGCGCCATGTTCGGCCCGAACTACGATTCTGTCATCGCATATCTGGAGCAGCTGTCGGAGCTGAGCGACACGGATTACTTCAACGGTCACGGCCCGCGGAAGCAGCCCGAAAAAAAGGTTGCCTTCCACCACATCGCCCAGACCGCAATGGCATTTCTGATGGACATGGACCAAATGCAGCAGCCTGACCCTCAGCATGACGAAAACTGGGATTTCCTAAAATTCCACGGACGCTGCTGCATCCTGCTCTCGTTCGGACTGGCGGCCCTCTGCGACGGCGATCAAGCCTCCGCAGATGCCCACTTCCGAGAGTTCTGCGATTACATCCGCCGGCACGAGACCCAATGGCAGCAGCATCTGGACGTGTATCGCATCATCGAAGTCGCCACAAAATACACAGGCTTCTCCCCTGTTTGACCAACCAGAAAGGCACCCAATATGTACAAAGCAAAAATCATCCGACTGTCCAACTATGAGCGGATCTTGGAATGCATCTACCGCAATCCCGGCATCTCCCGCAAGGAGATCAGCGACATGACCGGGATCACCCCCGCCACCGTCACCACCACTGTGGCCGCCATGACAAAAGAGGGGCTCGTCAGCGAGCTTGGTCAGGTGGAGGAGGATCGCGGCACCATCGGCAGGAGCCGCATCGCTCTGGATATCGTAGGCAGCTGGGGCTGCACCATCGGCGTGGAATGCACCCTGACGGCGCTGACCGTGTGTGCCGCCGACCTGCACGGGAATATCCTGCACAGCCATTCGATCCCATACACCCCCCAGCTCAGCCAGAATATCACCCAAGCAATGATCGAAAACATCCGCCTGACCATGGACAGCATCCGGCAGCCGGAACGCAAGATCCTGGGGATCGGCATTGCCGTTCCCGGCCATATCGACCGCACCGGCAGCCGTCTGGTTGCCAGCAGCGGCACATGGGACGATTTTGACGCCCGGAAGATCCGGTCCGCCTTCTCCATCCCCGTGGTTTTCGAAAACAATGTCCGCTGTATGGCTGTGGCCCAGTATCTCCACGCACCCCAGCGCACACCGGCAAGCTTTGCCCTGTTCCATGCCGGTCTCGGCATGTTCTGCGCCAACGTCACCGAGGATGGGCTTTACATCGGCACCACCTACGGCTCCGGCGAAATCGGACACACCATCGTCATCCCCGACGGCAAGCGCTGCGAATGCGGCAAGCGGGGCTGTCTACAAACCGTTGCCACGGAGCCTGCGCTGCTGGAAAGCGCCGCATACATCTTCGACAGCACCCCCACCTCCCTGCTGCACACCTTTGCAGACCGGGCCGAGGAGCTGACCATCGAGCATGTGACCGCCGCCTATTCCATGGGCGATCCGGCTGTGCGCCGGGTGGTCCGTCAGGCCATGCAGTATCTTTGCATGTCCATCCTGAATATCGCCATCCTCATGAATCCCCAGACACTGTTCCTTCACGGGCGGATGTTCAACAATCCGGAGATCCGGCAGGATCTGTCCGAGCAGATTCAGGAGCAGTTTGATTTTACCAAGGACAACTATCGTCTGGGGACCGTGGAGTTCCTGCCCTGCCAGCCTATGGACGGCGCACTGGGCGGTGCGGCACTGGCGATCTTAAAATGTGTCATCCATGCGTAATATTGTTTACCATATCAATTTATCATTAGGAGTGTGCAAAAAATGAGCAATTACTATCAGATTCCGGCAAGCGACCTTGGCAGGGATGCCAAGATCCCCCTGCTGAAGCTGGGGGACTCCGGCGAGGTTTTCTATGAGATCGCACTGGAGATGGTCAACACCATCAAGGCCCACAATGCCGAAGGGCGCCCCACCGTTTTCATCTGCCCCGTCGGTCCCGTGGGACAGTATCCCATTTTTGTGCGTTTGGTGAATCGGGACCGTGTCAGCCTGAAAAACTGCTGGTTTTTTAATATGGACGAGTATCTCAACGACGACGGGACCTACATCGATTTTGACAGTCCCCTGTCCTTCCACGGCTTCATGCACCGCACCGTCTATTCCCAGATCGATCCGGAGCTGCTCATGCCGGAGGAGCAGCGCATCTTCCCCGATCCGGCAGACCCCGGCTTCGTGGGCCGCAAGATCGAGCAGCTGGGAGGGGTCGATATCGCCTTCGGCGGCATCGGCATCAACGGCCATCTGGCATTCAACGAGGCTCAGGACGATATGACCGCCGAGGAGTTTGCAAAGCTGCAAACCAGAGTGCTGAGCATCAGCCGGGAGACCCTCACCTCCAACGCCATCGGAGACCTCAACGGTGCCATCGATGCAATGCCCAAAAAGTGCGTCACCATCGGCATGGCACAGATTCTGGGCGCAAGGAAGGTGCGTCTGGGCGTGTTCCGTGACTGGCACCGCTCCGTGGTCCGGCAGGCCGCCTACGGCGAGGTCACTGCCCACTTCCCTGCAAGCCTGCTGCAAAACCATCCCGATGCCATGATCTATCTGAACGAAAACGCTGCGCAGCAGCCCTTCTGACCCTACACGGCTGTATATCACATCGGCAAAACGATTGAATAAAGGAGAATACATATGTTAGTTCCAATGAGATCCATTCTGGAGGCCACCGAGAAATATAACTACGCTCAGGGCGCATTCAACGTCAACGCTGTCGCTCAGGCAAAGGCTGTCATCGAGGTCCACGAAATGTTCCGCTCCGCCGCCATCATTCAGGGCGCAGATCTTGCCAACGCATTCATGGGCGGCCGCGGGGACTTCGCCAACGGCACACTGGAGGACAAGAAGATCGGCGCCAACAACATCGCAAACGCCGTCAGGCTCTATGGCGAAAACAGCCCCATCCCCATTGCGCTGCATCTGGATCACGGCAAGAACATCGACTCCTGCGTTGCGGCCATGGACGGCGGCTACACCTCCGTCATGATCGACGGCTCCAGTCTGCCCTTTGAGGACAACATTGCCCTGACCCGTGAGGTCGTAAAGCTGGCACATGAGCGGGGCGTCACCGTCGAGGGTGAGCTGGGCGTTCTGGCCGGCGTGGAGGATCACGTTTTCAGTGAGACCTCCACCTACACCAATCCTCTGGATGCCGTGGAATTTGTAAAAAAGACCGGCGTGGACGCTCTGGCCATCAGCTACGGCACCAAGCACGGCGCAAACAAGGGAAAGGGTGCCAAGATCCGCAAGGAGATCGCCATTGCAGCCAAGGAGTGCCTCCGGCACGAGGGGCTGTTCTGCGCTCTGGTCAGCCACGGCTCCTCCACCGTTCCCCAGTATATCGTCAACGAGATCAATCAGCTGGGCGGCGACATTCACGATGCCTACGGCATCTCCAAGGAGCAGCTGAAGGAGGTATCCCGTCTGGGCATCGCCAAGATCAACGTGGATACCGACATTCGTCTGGCAGTCACCCGCAATATGCGCCAGCTGTTCTGGGAGAATCCCGAGCTGCGCACCAGCGAGTCCATCGCCCCGATCTATCAGCTTCTGGAGAGCAAGAAGTCCGACTTCGATCCCAGAGCCTTCCTGACCCCCATCATGGACACCGTCATGTACGGCACCGTCCCCACCGAGGATGTCGCCAAGATCGTTGACTGCATCGAGCGGGGCGTGAAGGAAGTGGTCGGCACGCTGATCGTGGAGTTTGACTCCGTGGGCAAGGCACCTCTTGTGGAGACGGTCACTCTGGACGAGATGGCCGAGCGCTACAAGAAGGCCGGCATCTGACCGATCCGAGGTGACGCATATGGGACTGAATATTCTGGTCGCCCACGGCGGCGGCCCTACCGCGGTGATCAACACCTCCTTGCAGGGTGTTGTAGAAGCCGCCCGTGAAAGCGGAAAAGTCGATAAGATCTACGCCGCGCGCTTCGGCGCAGAGGGTATCCTCAAGGGCGATCTGATCGATCTGACCGATGTACCCACCGCAACCATCGCAAAGCTTGCCCACACCCCTGCCTCTGCCATCGGCTCCTGC
Organism: Clostridiales bacterium; assembly: GCA_019418025.1. Lineage (GTDB taxonomy): Bacteria > Bacillota > Clostridia > Oscillospirales > Oscillospiraceae > Faecousia. Next base: position 30,218 of record DYCR01000016.1, read on the forward strand.
CGCAGGAAGCTCACCGATGCCGACTACCCCACCGTTATCGAAACACTGAAAAAGTTCAACATCAACTGCTTTTTCTACAACGGCGGCAACGACTCCATGGACACCTGCAACAAGGTCAGCAAGCTGGCTCAGGCCGAGGGACTGGACATTCGGGTCATCGGCATCCCCAAGACCATGGATAACGACTTGGACATCACCGACCACTGCCCCGGCTTTGGCTCTGCCGGACGCTATGCCGCAGAATCCGCCTGTGAGCTGGCTCTGGATGCATCCGGACTGCCCATCCATGTGGTGGTTCTGGAGCTGATGGGGCGCAACGCCGGATGGGTCACCGCCGCCTCTGCTCTGGCAGCCCGGGCCACCAACTGCGAGGTGCTGACCTACCTGCCCGAGGTCCTTGTGGACGAGCAGAAGATGCTGTCCGACATTGAAAATGCTTGGGCAAAGGGCAAGGGCCTGCTGGTCACGGTCAGCGAAGGCATCTGCGGTCTGGACGGAAAGCCTCTGGCATCCACCGGCATCGTGGACGGATTCGGGCACATGATCCCCGGCGGCACCGCACAGCATGTCACCGACAACATCATTCAGAAGCTGAACATCAAGTCCCGGGCCGAAAAACCCGGTCTGCTGGGTCGGGCCGCAATCCCCTATGCATCCCGTGTGGATCAGGCCGAGGCCTATGCCGTGGGCCGACACGCCGTGGAATCCGCCCTTCGCGGGGAGAGCGACCGCATGGTGGCCATCGAGGCCCACCGTGGGAAGGAATACACCTTTGATCTGTTCCTTGCACCTCTGGCTCAGGTGGCAAACGTCGAGAAGAAATTCCCTCTGGAGTGGATCATCGACGGCAACAAGATCGACGACAGGTTCTTCGATTACGCAATGCCCCTGATGATGGACAAGGCCCCCGACTATGCGATTTTGAGATGAGGTAAGGCAATATGAAGCATATTTTTCTGAATTTGAAGCGTTTTGATGTCCCCGTGGCTCTGGGCGGCGTCAACCGCATTGCCCCCATGAACGAATGGGGCGGCTATATTGTAAGCAATACGCAGGAAGCTCTGCGCAAATACGATGCTTCTGAGGTCGAATTTGTTCAGTATTTTCCGGAGGCCCACCTGCTGAATGCCGTGGATGCCCTCACCGAAAACAGTCCCGTTCAGGTGGGCTGCCAGAGTGTCTACCGCATGAACACCGCAGTGGGCGGCAATTTCGGTGCATTTACCTCCAACCGCCCCGTGTCGGCCATGAAGGCCATGGGGGTAAACGCCGCCATCATCGGCCACTGTGAGGAGCGCAACGACAAGATGGGCGTTTTGGCTGAGGCAGGCATCACCGACACCAAGGCGGTAAACCGTCTGCTGAACAAGGAAATCCGTCTGGCCGTGGAGCAGGGCATGCAGGTCCTTTACTGCATCGGCGAAAAGGAAGAGGAGCTGGACCGCTGGCAGGAGGTCCTGCGCGAGCAGCTGGAAATCGGTCTTGAGGGCGTTGACAAGAGCAAGGTGGTCATCGGCTACGAGCCCATCTGGTCCATCGGCCCGGGCAAGACCCCTGCCGGAAAGGACTACATCACCAAGATCGCCCGCTTCATCAAGGACGTGACCGGCGGCATCGACGTGGTTTACGGCGGCGGTCTGAAGGTGGACAATGCCGAAATGCTGGCATCCATCGAGGAGATCGACGGCGGTCTGATCGCCCTGACCCGTTTTCAGGGGGAGATTGGCTTCTACCCCGATGAATATTTGGAAATCATCCGCACCTATCTGGGAAAATAAGGAGAATACAAATGAAACTGGATTTTGAATACGGGCAGGGGCTGATGAGCGCCGAGCTGCCTGACAACACAGACGTTTTTATCCCCGGCAAGACCGTTCCCGATCCCCAGTGCCTGCCCCAAGACTGGGACAGCCTGTACAATGCCACTCTGGAGAGCATCCGCAACCCCTACGGCATGCCCGCCCTGAGAGAATTGGCTGCACCGGGAAAGACCGTTGTTTTCGTCATCCCCGATATCGTCAAGGGCGGCTGCCAGCCCACGTCCCACCGCAAGGTGGCCATCCGCGCCTGCCTTGACGAGCTGTATGCAGGGGGCGTGCGCAAGGAGGACATCCTGCTGCTGTTCTCCAACGGTCTGCACCCCCGTGCCACCGTCAAGGAGATGAAGCAGATTCTGGGCGATGATCTGTTCCACGAATTTTATTTCACCAACCAGATCACCTCCCACGACTCCGAGGACTATGACCACATGGTGGATCTCGGCACCACCGGTCGGGGCGACCCCGTCCTGATGAACAAGTTCGTCTTTGACTGCGATATCCCCATCCTCATCGGTCACACCCAGGGCAACCCCTACGGCGGCTACTCCGGCGGCTACAAGCACAGCGCCACCGGCATCACCCACTGGCGGAGCATCGCATCCCACCACGTCCCCAAGGTCATGCATCGGGGGGATTTCACCCCCGTTTCCGGTCACAGCCTGATGCGCACGAAATTTGACGAGATCTCCATGCATATGGAAGAAAAGATGGGTCATCCCTTCTTCTGCTGCGATGCGGTTCTTGACACCTATTCCCGTCAGATCGCCCTGTTCTCCGGCTATGCAAAGATCATGCAGCCGCTGAGCTGGAAGGTGGCCGACAAGCGCACCTACGTCCCCTTCGCCGAGGAAAAATACGATGTCATGGTCTTTGGCATGCCCCAGAACTTCCACTACGGCGACGGCATGGGCACCAACCCCATCCAGATGATGCAGGCGCTGTCTGCTCAGGTCATCCGCCACAAGCGTGTCATGAAGGACAACTGCGTCATCATCTGCTCCTCCATCTGCAACGGCTACTTCCACGATGAGCGGTGGCCCTACCTGCGGGAGCTGTACGAAATGTTCCAGCATGACCACATGAACGTCCTGCCCGACATGGATCGCTACGGCGAATACTTCGCAACCAATCAGGAATATATCCGCAAGTACCGCTTTGCCAATGCCTTCCATCCCTTCCACGGCTTCTCCATGATGAGCTGCGGTCATATCGCAGAGATGAACACCAGTGCCATCTATATCGTCGGCGCTCAGGAGCCGGGCATCGCCCGGGGCATGGGTCTAAAGACCCGGGCCACCTTTGAAGAGGCACTTCAGGATGCCATGAAGAAGTATGTAGGCCCCAACCCCAAGATCCTGGCCCTGCCCCAGACCTTCAAGGTCGGCGCAGTCCATCTGTGCATGAAGGACGACGATCTTTCCGACGTGTGAGCCATCGTCCCCTGAACATCACCCGAAACACCGCAGCACGGGACTGCCGCATCATTCATTTTTGGAAAAGCGGCTCTTCTAAAAATTGAAAATAGGCGTAGAAATCGGAAAATACTCCGTTTTCTACGCCTATTTTATTTGCCCTTATTCAAGAAAAGCCTATTTTACAACAGATTCTATAATCAGGGGTCGGCAACAGTCTCCGCCGCATATACCCATGCGTTGGGCAGCCGTCTGCCATGGGGGATCAGGTTGCTGTTGGAGCATCGCATGATGTACTCGCCCTCATACCAGACACCGGCACTGGTGCCGCCGTCCAGATTCAGGGCCTGATATGCCCCGTAACGCTCCATAATGGACGCCACTTCCACGGAATTGGTTCCGATGGAGTCGATCTTCCGTCCCTCAATGCCCAGCATCAGGATGGACTCGTCCTTGGTCTGTCCGATGGCCGCCCGGGGATTGAGGGCGGTGTAGGTGTTATCCTGACTGGAGACGTTGACGCCGTCCACGATCAGCGCAGGGGTGAACTCCGTGGCATCGGTGGTGTCCGGATGGACCTCCGCCGGCGCATCCACGATATAAAGCCTGTTGTCCTCTCGCAGCTCAATGCGCTTGTAGCCCCAAGGCCCGCGGTAGCCGAAATGCTCACCGCCGGCAATGGCAAGGCCCGTCTGGTCACTGCCCTCGGGAACACCGGGGGCATCGGCAAAGCCCGAGCCGGTCATGGCTACAAGGCCGTTGTTCTTTGTGGCGATGTCACCGATCCACTCGCCCACCTGCCCCCACTGGGAGGAGGGTGCAACCTTGAGTCGGGAGGCATCCTTTCCGATGACCAAAACGCCCCGGTAGGTGCTGCCCGTGACACGGACCACCATCAGGCCGTTGGCTGCGTCCACCGCAAGGACCTGATCGCCCTGCGTGGTGTATATGTCGGTGCCGCTGTCGTCCAGGCCGGCCTCGTTGACATAGAACTTGTCCCAGCCGTTGGCGATGACCTCGGGGTGGGCCTCTGCATAGTCTCTGGTGGACTTTTCATCCAGCTCATAGAACTTCTCGAAGAACCGTTCCTCTTCATTGGTAAAGCCCACATCCTGCGCAATATTGCTGAGGATAGAGGCGGCAGCATCCTTGCTGAAGCCGGAGGAGGGGGACTTTGTCTCTTCCGGCACCTTGTCGGCATCTCCCCAGTGGGAGTCCACACCGATCTGCGAATCCTGATGGGCCTTTGTCTTGTCCACCACCGCCTGAACCACGTCGCCGGGGATCAGGGCCGTTGCCAGCCACTGGTGGGTGAAGGTACTCATTGCCGTGTCGATGTAAATGCTGCGCAGGGCAGACAGTGGCTTGATCCAATCGGTGAAGATGATCACGCAGTAAGCCGACTCGATAAACAGCAGAACACCCAAAAGCCATGCCACCGCCCGCAGGGCAGGCTTGGGCTTTTTGGATTTTTTCGCCTTTTTCTGCTTCTTTTCCGGCTCCTGCTGGGTCCGCCGATGGATGTTGTGTACTTCCTCCTGCTCGCCGCGGACCATCTCCTCCGGCAGATCCACCCCGTCAGCCGGATGCTCCAGCGGATCATCCAGCTCCAGAGAAAGCACCTGCTTCAGATCATCGTCCAAAAAATCGAATGCATCATAGCTGTCTGCGCTCTGGGTCTGTGCCTCCTCCTGAGGCGGCCGTTTCCCTCCGCCCGACGCTCTTTGTCCAGAGAAGCGGCCCTTTTCTCCGCCGCTGAATCCTCTATTGCCCATGTTGTTTCTTCCTCCGAAAATTTATATGTTGTCCAGCAGATAGTGGACCGAACGGATCAGGCGGTCCCCCTGATAATACATGCGGGGCACACGGCGGCTGATACCGCAAATGAACTCATAGTTGAAGCTGCCTGCCTCGGCGGCGATCTGCTCCACGGTGATGGACTCCTCCCCGTCTGCCCCCACCAGTGTCACCCGGTCGCCGGGCATGACCTGAGGGATGTGGGTCACGTCCACCATCATCTGATCCATGCAGATCCTGCCCAGAATGGGGGCCCGCTTGCCGTGGATCAGCACGTAAAACTTTCCGGAAAGGCTCCGCCAGTAGCCGTCGGCATAGCCCACGGGAATGGTAGCCACTCGGGTCTGCCCCTTCGTGACATACAGCCCGCCGTAGCTGATCTCCCGACCGGCAGGCAGGGTCTTTACGTGGGAAATGTGGCTGTACCAGCTCAGTGCCGGACGCAGACTGAGCAAGCAGGGGTCCACCTCGTCACTGGGGTAAAGACCATAGGTCACGATACCGGCACGGACCATCTCATACTGCCTGCCGAAATTCATCAGACCGGCAGAGTTATTCATATGCCGGATGGGGATATCAAGCCCCCGCTTCCTGAGCATCCGGTCAAACTCATCAAATCTCTCGGCCTGCGCCCGGGAGCGGGACAGGTCTGCGCAGTCGGCGGTGGCGAAATGGCTGAACAGCCCCTCCGCCGTGAGCCCGGGCAGCGCCGCGATCTGTCGGCAGATGTCTGCCGATTCCTCCGTGGGCTGAAAGCCGATCCGGCTCATGCCCGTATCCACCGCAAGGTGGACGCAGGCCTGCTTCCCCTGCTTCTGCGCCTCAGCAGACAGGGCCAGAGCATCCTCCCACCGGAAGATCGCCGTGCGGATATCCAGCTCCACCACCTGAGGGAAGGCCCCCACGGGGGTGTGTCCCAGAATCAGGATCGGGTTTTGGATGCCGGACTGACGCAGCTCCAGTGCCTCAGCCACGGAGCTGACGCCGAAAAATGAACAGCTGTCCTGAAGGAAGCGGGCCACCGGCACGGCACCGTGGCCGTAGGCATCCGCCTTGACCACCGCCATCACAGCCACGCCGGTTTTCCGGCGGACCGATTCCATATTATATCGAATTGCATCTAAATTGATGTGAACATAGGTGTTGTCGAAATTCAACCAATCATCTCCTGTTATTCCCACTGGTTCGGAGGTGGAGTTCGGGAAAATCCCAATAATTTTGTTCATTTTATCATAAATCCACCGAAATGTAAACCTTCCCGATAAAACTTCACATTTGCATATTTCCGGTTGCAGGATCGGCAAACTGCGCTATAATGGTAGATACCAAAATATGATAACGGAGGGAATTTTCATGGATGAGCGCCGCACCTTTTCCCTGCGCAGACTCTCCGAGCCTCGATATGCTCATTTAAAGCTGCTGCTTCTGTGGCCTGTGTATCTGCTGGTCTTTCTGATCACCGAGCGATTCCTGCCCAGAAGCTACTACCATCCCATGTACCACCCCTTGGATGACCGCATCCCCTTTCAGGAGCTGTTCGTCATCCCCTATGTGTTCTGGTACGTTTTTATGATCGGCTCCATTCTCTATACCCTGCGCCACGACACCCGTGCCTTCCGCCGTCAGGGATGGTTCATGATCATCACCTTCGGCACGGCCTGCCTCGTTTACCTGCTTTACCCCAACTGCCAGCAGCTCCGCCCTCAGGTCTACCCCCGAGACAATCTGCTGACCTCTGCCGTCAGGCTGCTGCACTGGATCGACACCCCCACGGGCGTGTGTCCGTCCCTGCACGTGTGCGGCGCCATCGGCTGCGCGCTGGGGCTGAGCGACACCCGTCGCTTCGGCACGCTGCCGTGGAGGATCGTAAACTTTTCCATAGCCCTGCTCATCAGCCTGTCCACCATGTTCATTAAGCAGCACTCGGTGGTGGATGTGTTCTGGGCCGTCATGCTCAGTCTCGCCGCCTACGTGATTGCCTACCGCATACCCCAAAAAAATCGCCGCCCATTGCATGAGCGGGGATCATATGATATCGTCAAAGCATCAAATAAGGAGGATCAACAATGAACAATTCCGAACACCGCAGCCGGGCCAGAGCCGCCCTGTCCGGCCATTGGGGAACCGCAATACTGGTTTCTTTTCTGGCAGGGCTGTTAAGCAGCACCAGTTCCCAATACGCCCGTTTCACCGGCGAAATCGACATAAGCTTCCCGGAGTTTATGCCCATCGTCATGCCCATCATGGAGGGTTTTGCCATCACCGCCTCGCTGTTTGGCCTTGTCAGTATGATTCTGGGCGGTGTGATCCAGATGGGCAGCGCAAGGTTCCACCTGAATCTGATCGACCGGAAGGAAGCAGAGCTTTCTGACCTGTTCAGCCAATTTTCCCACTTTGGCTCCGGACTGGTCATGTACCTGCTCAGCAGCTTATTTGTCCTTTTGTGGGCCACTCTGCTGATCATCCCCGGCATCATCGCTGCTTACAGCTATTCCATGGCCCCCTACATCCTTTTGGAGGACCCCAACTGCGGCGGCTACGAGGCCATCCGGCGCTCCAAGCAGCTGATGAACGGACATAAGATGGAGCTGTTCCTTCTGGATCTGAGCTTCATCGGATGGATCATCCTGTCCGTGTTCACCCTCGGGATCGGAATGCTCTGGGTCACCCCCTACATGTATACCGCCCGGGCATCCTTCTACCGTCAGCTCACCGCCCCCCGATCCGGCGGCAGCCAAAGCACCACCGTAGAATTCTGACAAAAATATCCGGCTCGCAAGGGAGCCGGATATTTTATTTGGTTGCATAGTAGTATGCCATTTTATAGTCCTCCTGCTCCCGATAGCAGATCTCCAGATATCTCCGGCATTCCTGCGGCATGGTCTCCTCCGCCCGATGGAACTGCTCCGCCGCCTTTTGGTATTCCTTCCGGGCAAACAGCAGCTGCCCCATCCGAAAGCTCCACTCCGACCCGCTGCGTTGTTCCATGGCGCAAAGATACCGCTGTGCATCGGCAAAGCGATTTTCCGTCAGCGCCGCCCTTGCCCGCAGCATCAGCACCGGGTCATCCCCGGGGATCTCCCCCACCAGACCCGCAAGCTGCCCCTCCGTCTCAGGACATTGCGCACGCAGGATCGCAAGCCTTCGGCTCAGCTCCTGCGTGCAGTAGGGGCAGTCCTCCATTGCCTGCCGGCAGCGGTCAAGCACCGTCCTTGCATAAGGCAGCAGCCCCTGCTCGATGGCCTGCTCCCCCAGTCCCAGCAGCGACAGCACCCGCAGCAGCCCGATCTCCCGCCCGAGGATCTCTCCGGCACATTCGATCTTGTCAAGACGCTCCAGACTCCTGCGGTATTCTCCGGCATCCCAAGCCTGACGGGCCTCTGCCAAGAGCGGATACTCCGGCAGCTGTGGGACATCCTCCCCCAAAAAGTAGCTGACGGGCCTGCCAAGGCGCTCAGACAGATACCGCAGGGTGGCAACGGAGGGGTTTGCCGTGTCATGCTCCAGTGCCGACAGCATGTTCCGGGTGATCTCCGCTCCGGCAAGCTGCCTCTGGGACAGTCCCGATTCCACCCGTGCCTGATAGATACGCTGACCCATGGTCATCGCCGATCCCTCCCCGTAAGTGTGATTTACCCTTATTCTACCACACAGATCGTCCCTTTTCCACCGTAACAAAAAATTTATTTGCTATTTTCGGGGTTTGCATTATAATGGACAGTAATACATTTTTTAAGGAGTGCATTTATGGCAGCATTGGATTGCAGGCATCTGAAGCAGGATGCCCAAGACCGTCTGGGGCGCATATCCGGTGATCCCCGGCTTCTGATTTTACTTTATACCGGCGTGATGGTCCTGCTGAACCTGCTGGTCAGCGGACTGAACGTGTATCTCGACCGACAGATCGGCACCACAGGCGGCCTGAGTGGTCTGGGGGCGCGCTCGATCTTAGAATCGATACAGAGCATCCTGTCTTATATGACGGTGCTTTTCACCCCCTTCTGGTCCGCCGGATTCCTGTACAGCGTGATCCAGATCGCCCGCAGCGGTCGGTCTGACCCCAAGTTCATGCTGGAGGGCTTCCGCCGATTCCCAAGCATCATCGTGTTCAACCTGAATCGGACCCTGCTGACCTTCTTCGCCGCCACCATGGTCACCTATGTAGCCTCCTACATCTTCATGATGACCCCCTTCTCCCGTGAACTGGAGCAGGTGCTTGCATCCGTGATGCAGGAGGGCAGCATCCTTTCCTCCGGGGGTGTCATCGACCTGCAGGCGATCTCGCCGGATGTCCTGCTGCGTGCCTCCATCCCGCTGTTTGTCATCTTCTTTGTCCTGTTTGTGCCGGTCTATGCCTTCCTCAGCTACTCCCTGCGTCTGGGCAGCTATCTGGTCATGCAGGGGCCCCGCATGGGCGGCTTTGCGGCGATGATGCTCAGCTTCCGGATGATGAAGGGCCATCGCTTCCAGATGTTCAAGCTGGATCTGAGCTTCTGGTGGTACTATCTCGTCGAGGGACTGCTGACCCTGATCCTGTATCTGGACCTGCTGCTGCCCCTGTTCGGCATCGCCCTGCCCTTTGATGCCACGGTGCTGTTTTTTGTGAAGCTGATCGTTTACAGCGGCTGTCAGATCCTGTTCCACCTGTGGAAGAAGCTCCCCGTGGATACCACCTATGTCCTGTCCTACGACGCCATCACATCGGAGCATCAGCTCCCCCGTATGTAATCATAACCACCACTGAAGTGGTGGTTTGCACAGGCCCTAGAAGGGCCAATTAC
>DYCR01000017.1 GCA_019418025.1 Clostridiales bacterium
CTATGGTGGTTGTTTTTGTATCTACAAATCCAAAAAGCTCTTTGATATAATACCACCAAAAAGGCAGCATTTTGAACAGGTGTTTTTGTGCATCTTTCAGAACCTGCCGTAAACCACTCTCACATGCCGCATATATTCATATGCACCACACCCAGAAAGGAAGATTCTTATGAAAAAAAGCTTCGCATGCAAATGCCTGTCAACGGCACTGGCTTCTGCCCTGCTGTTGTCTACGGCTCTTCCAAGCATGGTACGGGCCCACTCTGATCAGCCCGCCGCAGACGACTCAGCCTATACCGCCCCATCGGAGGCAGACAGCGCCCTCCCTGCGGCAGAAGAAGAGATCGTCGATGCCAACATCCTGTTGGGCAAAACTCCCACCACCAACAGCGATACTCCCGTCACCGGCGGCGGTGATTCCACCCAGTCCGGTGTCATGATCCAAAACCCGTCCTATGCCACCGACGATGATATCGGCAACACCGATGCCGACGGCAGCGAGCATAGCAACACCAAGATCGTTGCCGGAACGGAGGACCCCAATCAGACCGATAACGGCTGGGCAGGCTGGAAGGACGTATATCTGGAATATGACTTCGGAAAAACTCAGGAGGTCAAGGAGGTCAAGCTTTATCGCAACACCTATTCCAATGCCATCTCCACCTTTAAAAACGTAAAGGTCGAGCTGTCCGAAAACCCCGAGTTCTCCAATCCCACCGTCATCTTTGGCGGTACTTCCGGGCAGGATGTGGCAGAAACCGAACAAACAAAGGGGAAGCCTCAGGAGATCAAGCTGCAAACCCCTGTAAAAGCCCGATACATCCGCATTTGGCAGCGTGGACACTATATCCAGAATCTGCCTCTCGGCGGTTGGAAGGGCATGAGCAACGGCGTGCTGTTCAACGAGATTCAGGTCATTGCCCCCGTCCCCAAGTCCGAGGTCCCCACTCAGCCACAGGGTCAGGTGCAAAATATCGCTCTGGGCAAGCTGCCCTACGTCCGCGGCCTGACCCCCACCAATATCGAGGCCATCACCGACGGCAAGGCCGATAACAACTATGCCGTCCACAACAGTCTGGGTAACCGCTGGCTCCAGTTTGAATACAAAAACAAATACAACATCAAGCAGATTAAATTCAAACTGGAAGAGGGCGCCTATCAATCCGTGGAGATCTCCATCTCCAACAGTCCCAAAAATCAAGGCACCGTGGTCTGGAGTCAGAAAAACTGGACACAGGATGCCGACATGGTGACCGTTGACCTGAACAAGGGGACCAGCGGCAGATATGTCCGCTTCACCGTAAATCGGGCCGACGATCAGCCCACTAAGTATTCAGAAATCGAGATCTGGGCAACCGGAACCAGCTTTGACGAATCCAAGCCCGAGTACACCGCCCCCGACTCCAAATACGATACCCTTGTCTGGAGCGATGAATTTGACGGCAGCACTCTGGACACCGACAAGTGGCAGATCATCGACGGTATGGCCAACCACGGCGCCATCTACAACAAGCAGGCCGTCTCGGTCCGGGATGGATATCTGGTGCTGAACAGCAAAAACTACGGCACCACAGAAAAGCTCATCGAGGCAGTAGGCTGGGATCAGTACCACGATCAGAAGCTGAAAAACCACGTTACATGGTCCTCCGGCCGCGTGGAGTCCAAAAATAAGTTCTCCTTCCAGTTCGGGCGTGTTGCCGTCCGCGCAAAGCCCAATGATTCCAAGGGCATCTGGCCCGCCATCTGGATGCTCTGTCAGGATGAGACCGGTCACGACGAGATCGATATTCTGGAATATCTGGGTCAGGATTCCTGGGATGCATGGACCACCAACCACTACGGTATCCTGAATAAGAACAAAAAATCCGACGGCATCGCCACCCAAAACTACGAGGCATGGTCTCAGGACTTCCACGTATTCGAGGCCGAGTGGGACCCGGAGCAGATCACCTTCTACATTGACGGAAAGCGTGTCCACAGCACCACTGCCGGCAGGGAGGATCTGGATGCCATGCACACCCGCCCCATGTTCCTGATTCTGGAAACTCAGGTCGGTGACGGCTGGGTAGGCCCTGTGGACTACGACAGACAGGACACCAAGCAGGACAGCGACTACCTCATCGACTGGGTGCGTGTCTATCAAAAGAGCGATCAGCCCACCGCCCGCTTTGACGACCTGACCGATATCCGCGGCGGATATGTGGACGATCCTTATATGATCGGCGCCGTCTACGCAAGTGACGGCCTTCAGCAGATCCACCACGTGGATGGGGCCGAGAACCCCAGCTGGCAGGACAAGGACAATTTCTTCTACGGCGGACAGCCCCGCGTGGAAACCGACCGTGTTGCCGTCAGTGAAAATGCCGCCTCCGGACAATCCCTGATCTACCGCATCGCCCAAGCAAAGGACGTTCACCTGACCGCCTATTATCAGAGCCTGTCCGACGGGACCACAAGCAACAACGGCGGTTGGTTCGACGGAACCAGTATCCGCACCACACTGCAAAATCATGCAAATATCGACTTCAAGGTCTACACCTCCCCCGATGCCTCCAGCTGGACCCTGTTTGAACAGCTGAAGGCCGTGGAAAACCACGTTGATGAGTACCCCGGCTATGCCCGGGTCACCTTCGATGCCTACGGGCTCCCCGCCGGCACCAACTACGTCAAGGTGGAGTTCCCCCAGTACAAGGGTGTGCAGTATCAGCTGAAGGACGGCACGGTAAAGGACCTGCTCAACACCGACATCCAGTTGGCAAAGGTCACCTTCCTTCAGGAAAAGGGCGCATCCGACGAGCAGGTCCCCACCATTGCTGTCTCCATTGACGGAGCTGCCGAGGGCGCAGGTCAGTACCACCCTTGGGACACCGTCACCCTGAAAGCCGGCGAGCGGGCAGGCTACCGCTTCGGCGGATGGCGTGTTCTGAAGGGCAGTGTCCGTCTGGATCACCCCGATCAGCCCACCGCCCAATTCACCATGCCCAACGAAAGCGTCTCCATCGAGGCCGTCTGGACTCCCATCCCCTACACCCTTACGGTGGTGGACAGCTATGCCCAGAATTCCGGCGCAGGTGAATACACCGTCGAAGATCAGGTAACGGTCCGTGCAGGCACCCGGGACGGGTATGACTTTGCCGGGTGGAAGGTCGTTTCCGGCAGCCCGACTCTGGAGCAGGCAGCCTCCCCCGAGATCACCTTCCAGATGCCTGATGAGGCCGTCACCCTTCAGGCCATGTGGAGCCAGAAGCAGACCACTCCAACCCAGCCCTCTACTGCTCCTGCAAATCCCACGACTGCTCCGACAAAGCCCGCCAAGCCCAACGGCACACCCAATACCGGTGATGGCAGTTCTCCGGCGCTCTGGGCTGCCATGGCTGCGCTGTCCGGCCTTGCGGTGGTGGCAATCTCCGTGAAAAAGCAGCGTGACCCCGACTGATCTGTGATCGGGATCGTCAGACAATTTCGAAAGCAAAAAACCTACAAGCTGCCAAAAGGGCTTGCGGTCTGCCATGCAGATCGCAAGCCCTTTCTTTTTCATTCAGCTGCCGTCCTTTCGGCAGACTGCACACCTATGGCCGTTCCTCAGAAACGGACCACCATTCCGTCGTAGGACGGCTCCATGCACGCAGGAGCGGCCCGCTGCACCAGTTCCTCGTGCAGCAGCATGCCGTTGTGGGAAAAGTGGTTCAGAATGAACCGGCTGTGCTCCCCCGCAGCACCGATTTCCAACAGTCGGTTTTTCACCACCACGGTATCCGGCAGACCCATATGCCCGTTGTTTTCCCCGTTTTCCCGATATCCTCCGGTGCAATCCAAGCTGATCACATCGATGGACTTCCCACGCTGCCGCAAAAAGTCATAAACCTCCGGCAAAAGCCGTCCGGTGTCGTGGGCATACAGCAGACTGCGTCCGTCCCTCTCGATCAGATAGATGAACGCATGCTCGGTGGGCAGGTGTCTTGCAGGCAGGGGCGTCACCGTATAAGGCCCCACCTTCTCCGGCACAAAGGCCTTTAGGATATGGAACCGAAGACCCGAGGCAATCTCCGGCTCCAGCTCCTGACTGACCGCCTTGTAAAAATACGCCTCCACTGCCTCGTTGCAGTAGATATCCAGAACCTCACTGGTCATATCGTGGGCATATCCACCCCCGCGGTTGATCAGCTCCAAGGGCGCAAAGTGATCAGAATGGGAGTGGGTCACAAGCAGCCACCGAACTGCCGACAGATCGATCCCCTCACGCAGCCCGTGCATGTAGGTGTCGCAGGGCAGATCGATCAGCAGCTCATCGTCCACGATCGCCTGCGATCGGGTTCGGATATTCCGACCCCCCAGTTTTCGTGCCTCCTTGCAGGCCCGGCAGTTGCAGAAAACAGCCGGCCACCCCTCAGCCGCCGCTGTGCCAAGATATTGCAGCTTCATAAGCCTCATCCTTTCCAAGCCTTTTTTGTCACATCCTGCGCATCATTCTCTGCTGTCTTGCGATCTGCTGCAGCGCAGGCATGGCATAATCCAAAAACGAACGATATCCGCAGCGCTTGTCCTCGCTGCCGCAGTAAACCTCCCGCTGCATCCGGCGGCAGCCTCGCCCGCAGAAGTTCCGATAGGGACATTCCTCACACAGCGCAGATGCCTCCCGCTCCCGGCTGACAAAGGCTCGTGCCCTTTCACTCTGCACCATCTGCACAAGGGAATCCTTCCGCAGATCCCCCAGACGGTACTCGTCCAGACAGTAAAAATCGCAGGGATATGCACTGCCGTCTGCCTCCACCACCATCTGGCATTGGCACGCTCCGTGGATGCCGCAGGCCGTGGGCATCCCAAACGCCAGCAGATTCACCACATCGTCAAAAAACTTGATGCTGCGGTATCTGCCCTCCTGAAAATCCCGAAACCACAGCGGAAACAGCCGGATGTAAAAGTCGGCAAACCGATCCGGACGGAGGGCATAGTCGCTCTGCCCAGGCGCGTCCAGTTCATCCAGACACGGCGTGAACTGCACGTATCTGAAATCATGCTTGCAGATCCATTTCCACACCTGAAGCGGGTGTCTTGCGATCTCACGGGTCAGGGTGCAGAGGATGTTGAACTCCACACGGTGCTTGCGCAGCAGCGCCGCCGCAGCCATCACCTGAGGGTAGGTCCCCTGCCCATGGGTGTCCACCCGGCAGCTGTTGTGCATGGGTGCATCGGCATCCACCGAAAGCCCCACCAACACCTGATGCTTCCCCAGAAACTCCCCCCACTGATCGTCCAGCAGGGTGCCGTTGGTCTGCAAGGCATAGGTAACGGTCTGCTCCTTCAGAAGCTCGCCGCACATGGAAAAGAAATCCCGAAACCAGTCAAGCCCCACCAAGGTAGGCTCTCCCCCCTGAAAGGCAAATTCCACCATATCCCCCCGCTGCAGCTGTCGGCTGAGATTGGTCAGGATCTCACGGGCCGTCTGGCGGGACATGGAGCCGAAGCAAAAGGTGTCTCTTTTCCCTGCCAGATCCGCATAAAAGCAGTATTTGCACCTGAGATTGCAGGCCGAGGACGCAGGCTTCAGCATCACCGAATAGCGTGCCATCGTATCTCCCCCTAAATACATGATTTTGTGGGTATTATAGCACAGTCCCCATGCTCTTGCAATCGACCGCTCCGCCCTTTTTTCCGCAAAAAGGGCCTCCGTCTATCCCGTGATAAACGGAGGCCGAGGGCCGCATCTTCCTCAGACCGGTTCTTTTCCGGTCTGGACGTAGTACTGCGCCTGAGCGTTCCAGAGCGCATAGTATTTTCCGTCCGTGTCCGCCAGCAGCTGGTGGTGGCTGCCCTGCTGGATCACGGCCCCATCGTGAAATACCACGATCTCGTCGCAGAATTTGCAGGAGCTGAGCCGATGGCTGATGTAAATGGCTGTCCTGTCATCGGCGATGTCGTTGAACCTGCTGTAAATCTCCGCCTCGGCAATGGGGTCCAGTGCGGCGGTGGGCTCATCCAGAATGATGAAGGGCGCATCCTTGTAAAGGGCCCGGGCAATGGCGATCTTCTGCGCCTCACCGCCGGATATCTCAACGCCGTCCTTTTTCAACTCTCTGTAAAGATAGGTGTCAAGCCCCTCTGCCAGTGCTGCAAGCCGCTGACCGAAGCCTGCGTCCTCCAGTGCCTTCACCGCCCGTTCCCTGTCATATTCGCTGCTGCCTGCCACATTGGCCCCAAGGGGCTGAGAGAGCAGCTGAAAATCCTGAAACACCACGGAGAAGATCTCCATGTAATCGTCATAGCGGTATTTGCGAATATCGATGCCGTTGAGCAGGATCTGCCCCTCCTGCGGATCGTAAAGCCTGCACAGCAGCTTGATGAAGGTGGTTTTTCCGCTGCCGTTTTCCCCCACCACAGCCAGACGGCTGCCCACCTTGAATTTGATGTTCACATGCCGCAGCGCCCAGTCAGAGGCACCGGGATAGCGGAAGGAAACATCCCTGAATTCCACCTCATACTGCCGATCGGACCGTTTTTCGGTGGTCAGGCTGCCCTGATACATCTTGTTGGGGATATCCAAAAAACGGTAAATATCCCGCATAAAGGGCACATTGCTCCGCAGCAGCCCCAGTCCCTTCATCAGCTCTGAAATATTGCGGGAAAGGGCCGTGACCGCCCCCACATACTGGGTGATGGAACCGGCACCGAAGGCACCTGCCCAAGCCTTCAGGCAGACGAATACATACACAAGCCCCATGAGGACGGCCTCCACCGCCGCCCCCGCCGCAGACCACAGCCCCATGGGGCCGGCTGCGCATTTTGCCAGAGGTCCCCCAGGCAGAAAGGTCTTGTCCTGATCCAGATACCACTGGCTGATTTTCTGCTGATTGTACATCCGTACATCTGCCCCCGCCTTGGGCCGCTCCGACAGCAGCATGTAGTTGCACAGGCGGTTGCCTAGGGTCGCCGTCTCGGACAGGGCCGCTTTACTTGCGCTGCCTTTGGAATAGCAGAAGGAGCTGAGCATGGTCGTCAGCACCAAGGCCGCCGCAAACAGCAGCACAAAAACAGGTGCATTCAGAAAGGTCATCTCCCCCTCCGGCACATCGCTTACAAACAAGCTCACCGTCAGGGCCACCGCACCGAGGATTCCCGCCACACCTGTGACGGATCTCTCCAACACGTCCATCAGCGTGAACAGCCCCCAGCTGGACCAGTTTTCGTTCCCTCGGATCTGATCCAGCAGACTGCGCACCTCTGCCTTGTCCACATCCTCATAGTCCATGGACAGCAGCTTATCCGTATAGACCTTCTGACGGCTGAAAATAAAGCGGTTCTGCATCCGAACGGACCACGCCCGCAGGGCTTTGGACAGGGTCCCCAGAACCAGTGCGCTGCACAGCGATGCAAGCACCAGACGCCAGAGCATCTCCGGACGGCGCGGCCCTGCCAGTTCATTGATGATCTGCGCCGAGAACCAGATGGCCACATAGGGACACACCGCTGCGGCGATCTTCGCAGAGGTCACGGCGGCGATCAGCCCGGGGAACTCCCGATGCAGCAGACCATAGGCCCTTCGGGAGCAGCTGGCCGTTTCCCGCCAGGTTATCTTTTTCTCCGAACTCATGCAAACTCCCTCCCCTCTTGGTAATATCTGGCCTGAACCTCAAACAGCCTTGCATAGCCTCCGTTTTGCGCCAGAAGCTGCTCGTGGGTCCCCTCCTCGCTGATCCTGCCATCCTCTATAAATAAGATCCGGTCGCAGAATCTGGTGGAGGCCAGACGGTGGGAAATGAAAACGGAGCTTTTCCCCTGAGTCATCCGGCTGTACTTTTGGTAGATGTCATGCTCTGCCAGAGGGTCCAGTGCGGCGGTGGGTTCGTCCAGAATCAGGATCGGTCCGTTTTTATACAGGGCCCTTGCCAGCATCATGCGCTGGGTCTGGCCGCCGGAAAGATGCACCCCGTCCAGAAAGATCTCCTTTCCCAGATGGGTGTCCAGACCCTTGGGCAGCTTTTCCACCGTTTTCGTCAGCCCCGCCTTTTCAATGCAGGCTTCCACCCTTTGCAGATCGATCCCCTCGTAGTCCTGAGCCACCGTCTCGGCAACCGTCAGATCCGGCATGGAAAAATCCTGAAATACCGCGGAAAACAGCTTGTAGTATTCCCGCCTGTCAAATTGCCGGATGTCCTGACCGTTCAGGGTCACACGCCCCTCGTCCGGGTCATACAGTCCGCAGAGCAGCCGCACCAAGGTGGTCTTGCCTGCGCCGTTCAGTCCCACGACAGCCAGCTTTTCCCCGGGACGGATGGTCAGGCTCAGATGTTCAAACAGATTCTTTTCGCCCCCGGGATACCGGAAGGACACATCCTCCGCCTTTAATTCATAGCTTTCGGCCTCAGGAATCGGTTCGCCTCCCTCAAACCGGAAGGGCTCCGGCAGATCGAGATATTCCAGTACCGCAGTCAGCTCCAGAGCCTCCCGACGCAGGTCGTTGTAGGTGCGCAGGATTCCCGTGACCCAGTCTGAAAAGCCGCTGAATGCCGTGAAATACAGCAGAAAATCCGACACGGGCATCCCCGTAGTCAGCAGCAGCCGGATCAGATACAGATACGCCAGTCCGTTTCGCAGGAAGGCAAGCACAAGATCTGCCACCGCCGTCCAGAACACCATCCGGTCCCGCTTTTCAAACATCAGGTCATAGGCATCGCAGGCCTTCTGCCGCAGCTCCTTCAGCCACGGTGTCAGACCAAAGATCCGAATGTCCTTTGCCATGGAGGGTGACTCCATGACCCTGCGGAAATAGCTGATTTTTGAGTTATGCGTGTCAAATTCGTTCCGATGCAGAAACCGCCAGTTGCTGCACCGCAGATTGATCAGAAAGCTCATCACCGACGTGACCACGATGACCGCAAGCAGCCCCGGGTGCAGCCCTGACAGCAGACACAGATACACCGCAAATCCGGCCAGATTCTCCACAAGCTCCTGCATCGTGATGAAAATATGCTCCTGAGGCTCGTCATTGTTGAAGCCTGTCTGACTGGCCCGGTCAAAAAGCTTCTTGATCTCCGGGTCTTGGGTGTTTGGGTAGGATGTGGTGCAGGCCTTCTGGTTCAAGGCCCTGCCGATGTGAAAACGCACCTGTATCCTGCCAAACAGCATGTTATGCTCGGCATACTCCCGCAGTCCGCTGAGAAACAGCAGCACGGCGGTGAATATCCCGATGACCGCAAACAGGCTCCCCAGGGAGCCATGGGTCTCCACGATCTTCAGCACCGAAGGCGTGACCCACAGCTGCGCCAGATTCTGGATCACCAGTAATCCGGCAAAGCCCAGTCCAAGAAAAATGACGCTTTTGTGATACCGCCATGCCTGCCCCAGCATATAGCGCAGCACCCTCGCCATGGTGTATTTTGGTTTTTCCCTTTGTTTCATATGCCTCACCTCTTGTCACCACTCTACCACAAAAAACGTCCCCAAACCATTTTGGGGACGAATTGCATATTTCGGGGGATGAATTGCAGCGCTACACCTGCGGGATCAGGATCTCCGTGGTGAATGCCCCGTCCTCGGAGTTCCGGCTCAGGTACCCGTCCAGACGCTCGATGATGGCATCCATACGCACAAGTCCGAAGCCGTGACCCTCCCCCTTGGTGCTGCGGAAGATCTTTCCCCACTTTTCCCGCTTTTTCTCCCCGGTAAAGTTGGTGAAGGAGATGTAAAGCTGGGTGTTTTTCATGTCCATGTACACCCGGATCAGCCGCCGCTCCTCCGGCAGGGCTTCACTTGCCTCAATGGCATTGTCAAACAGGTTTCCGATGATGCAGCACAGATCCAGCTCCGACATTTTCAGCTTCACCGGAATGTTGGCATCCACATGAACTGCGATATGCCTTGCCTTTGCAAGGGAGATCTTGCTGTTTAGGATGGCATCTGCCATGGCATTCCCCGTTTTGACCACGGTGTCCACGGTGTTCAGATCCGTGTCCAGTTGGTCAAGGTAGGCCTTGATGCCCTCCATATCCCCATCTGCCGCCAGTACCTTCATCAGCTGAATGTGGTTGCGGTAGTCGTGCCGCCACCCTCGGATCTGGCGGTACATATTTTCCACCTCTTGGTAGTGTGTCTCGATCAGCTCCTGCTGATAGGCGGCGATCCGTTTGTCGATTTGTTTTGAAAACAGGAACATACTTAATCCCTCTCATGTGTGGGTGATGATCGCCCGATTCAGCGGCTCATAAGCCCCTCGGGGCAGGGGCAGGACCGTGCCGTCTGACAGAAAAACCTCTGCCTTCGTCACACGGCGGACGTGCTTCAGATTCACGATGACCCCTCTGCCCGCCCGAAAGAAATGCTCGTCCAGCTCCCGTTCAAATTCGCCCAAAGCCCGCTTCAGGGTGTAGTCCTTCTTTGCGTGGACGGTAACGTAATTTTTCTGCACGTCCAGATACAGGATCTCGTAAAAGGGCACGCAGACCATCTCTCCGGACAGCTCCAGATTCAGGCATCGCCCGTTCTGTCTGCTCTTTTCCAGTGCCCTGTCCAGTACGGCAAACAGCTTTTCCCGATCCACCGGCTTCATCAGGTAGTGCAGGGCCGCCACCTCATAGCCCTCTGCGATATAGTCAGAGTAGCCGGTGATGAACACGATCTGCACCGCCTCGTTGTCCCTGCGGATGCGCTTTGCCATGGTCACGCCGTCCATGGGCCCCATCTCCACATCCAACAGCAGGATATCAAAGCCCTTATCCTCGGCATATCGGAACAGGAACCGCTCCGCCGAGGAAAAAATCTCCGTTTGCAGCTGCAAGCCCCTGCTGTCGGCCCACCGGCTCACGATCCCCTCTACAAATTCTGCATCCTTTGTACTGTCATCACATATGGCGATCTTCATGTGTTCACCCCCTTTTCATATGCCACCATTATAATCCATCCCACCCCCTGTTGCAAGGCAGGATTCTGACGTCCGGCATAAGCGTCCCTGCAAAAAACAAAAATGGCCGCAGCCTGTCAAAAAAGTCTGCCCGAGTTTGCCGCTTTGGCGGCAAAAAAGATAAAATCATTTTCCACGAGGGCGTGTACCTCGGGGAAAATACTGCTCAGCCTGAGAGTGTGGAATTTTCCCGTCAGTGACGGGAAAATTATGCGCGGGTCAGGCTGCAAAAATTGCCCGAAAGCCCTAAATGGGTTTTCGGGCAGTCTCAAAGGCCGCAGCCCCGTGGGGCTGCGACCTTGTGCGCTGCATATCCTTCCGATTGCCGGAGGGTTGTCAGATGCTGTTTGCAGCTGCGTAAGCCGTGCGGATAGCGCTGGCAATGTCAGCTGTACGCTCGCCGGAGCAGTCACCGACGAATTGGACCGGAACGGTCACGCCGCTGACGTCGAAGGTGTTCTTCTTGGAGCCAACAGCCATGACCACATAATCACAGGGAATGGCGATCTCCTCATTGGAAGCGGTGTCCGTTGCCAGAAGTGCCTTGCCGTCCTCTGCCACGCCGTTGACGCGGGTGTTGACGAACTGCTTCAGGCCGCCCTTTTCAAAGTCCTTCAGGATGATGGGCAGGATGGTGGAGGATTCGCCGCTGGCGATCTTGTCCATCATCTCCACAATGGAGACCTTGCAGCCCTGCTCCAGCAGGTACTCGGCAGTCTCGGTGCCCACGAGGCCGCCGCCGATGACGGCGCAGGTGCCGCTCAGCTTGACCTTGCCGTCCAGAACATCCCATGCAGAGACCACGTTCTCACGGTCTGCACCGGGGATGGGCAGCATCAGGTTCTGGGCGCCCACCGCCACGATGACTGCATCGGCATCGTTCATGTCCGCCACGGTGCAGGGGGTGTTGAGCTTGATCTGCACATTCAGAGAAGGCAGGATCTGCTCGTAATATTCAACAGACCGCAGCAGCTCAGACTTGCGGGGGGGCACGGATGCCAGATGGATCTGACCGCCGATCCTGTCGGCAGTTTCATACACCGTGACGCTGTAACCACGCAGGGCTGCAACACGGGCAGCCTCTAGACCGGCAATGCCTGCACCCACGATGACCACGTGCTTGTCACCGTCGCCGGGCTTGATGGTGACCACGTCCTCCTGACCGTTTTCGGCGTTCAGGATGCAGGAGGCCCACTTGCGCACGGAGATGGCATCCACGCAGCCCTTGTTGCAGTTGACGCAGGCACGGATGGGCTTGTCCTCGGCAAATTCGTTGGCAATATCCGGGTCACACAGCAGGCCCCGGCCGTAGCCGATGATGTCTGCCTGACCGTTTTTCAGGATCTGCTCGCCATCCTCCGGCGTGATCACACGGCCCACGGTTGCCACGGGAATGGAGACCAGGTTTTTGACCTTCTCAGCCACCGGCAGGGTCCAGTTGTAGGGTACGCTGCCCATGGGAGGAATGGTGTCACCCATGTTGCCGGTGTGGTTTGCCTGAGCCACTTGGATCATGTCAACGCCGGCCTTCTCCAGCAGCTTGGCAAATTCAAAGCCTTCCTCTTCGATCAGACCGCCCTTGCCGCGGAGGCTGCCGTCGGGGTTGCGGGTGATGATGGGCAGCTTGTACTCGATCATCATCTCGGGGGCAGCTTCCTTCAGTGCCGCAACCACCTCCAGTGCGTAGCGGACCCGGTTTTCAAAGCAGCCGCCGTATTCGTCGGTGCGCTGATTCAGGATCGAGGAACATAGCGAGCCCAGCAGGCGGTCGCCGTGGACCTCGATGGCGTCCACGCCCGCAGCATGCGCACGCTTGGCGCAGGCCGCCATGGCCTCCTTGATCTCATTGAGCTGCTGTACGGTCGCCTCGTTCACAAAGTGCATCATGTCGTGGTGCAGCTTGGTGAAGGCCTCGGTGCGCTTGGCGGCGCTCAGGGCCATTTTCTCTTCAAAGGTTGCCATGTCTGCCTGAGCCTTTGCCTCCTCAGCTGCCTTGCCTGCCATCACTGAAGCCATGATCAGCTTGTTTACACCGGGCACGTCATATTCCGGATGGAACACCTGAAGTGCCAGCTTGCAGTCATATTCATGCAGGGCATCCGCCAGCTGGCGGAATGTGGGGATCTGACGGTCATCGCACAGCTTAGGGGTCGGGGTTGCCGTGTTCACCGGCGCAACGTCACCGATGACCACATAGCCGACACCGCCCTTGGCCAGACGGCGGTAGAAATTCAGGCTCTGAGGACCGATGGAGCCGTCGCGCTCTTCATAGTTGGTGGTCAGAGGGGGGAACATGACCCGGTTTTTCAGTACCAGATTACCCACCTTGATGGGCTGAAGCAACAAAGATTCTTTAGACATGGTTTATTTTCCTTTCTGCTGTATCTTGTTCAGTAGCATAAACAGCTGCTCTTTTTCCGATTCGGTCATTCCCTCCAGCATGTACATGTCCCAGCTGTGCAGCAAATCGCGGCTCATGGTGAAGATCTCCTCACCCTTTTCCGTGGCATACAGAATGGTGGCACGTCCGTCCGTAGGGTGATCCTCCCGGCGAAAGAAGCCATTTTCTACCAACTTGTTGATGGTGCGTAATACATATGCCCGATCCAGTTCAAGATCCCGGGCAAGCTGTGCAGGGGTACACCCAGGATGCTTGCAAACATACAAGATGAAATACATCAGCCCCACCGAGATTCCCTTTTTCCGCAGCTTCTCGCCGCAGAAGAAGGAAACATCCCGATGCAGGCTGTCTACATAGTGGGAAAGCAAATGTTCCTGCATAAGACAACCTCCTTTTGAAAGGTATTCTAAACCAAATAGGAGACTTTGTCAACTATCTTTGAAAAATTTTACAATTTCTTCCTGCCACACATAAAACAGCTCACAGTGTGTACCGCCAAAAAAATACCCGAAAGCCCCAGTTGGGCTTTCGGGCTGAGACTGTCGAAAACCCTCTTAGGGCTTTCGGGCAGTCTTGTTCAGTCAAAGGCGGCAATGTCCTGACAGTGCTTTGCCATCTCCCCGATCAGCTTCTGACGGGTCACGATGCCGCAAAGGGTGTTTCGGTCATCCACCACCGGCACGAAGTTCTGCTTCAGCGCCGCGTCTACCACCACGCAGAAATCCGCCTCGATATTCAGTGCCGGACAGAAATCCTTGCGCATGATGTCGGTGATGCGGTACTGCTCCTGCTCCCTCAGCTCCGTGGTCTTTACGCTCATGATGTGGCGCAGGAAGTCCCCCTCGGAGACGCAGCCGAGATACCGATCCTCGGCATCCAGAACCGGGATGGCCGTGTAGCGGCATCGGGACAAAACCTCAAGCCCCTGCCGGACGGTGTTGTTTTCGTGCAGCACCACCGTCATGATTTTGGGTATCATAATCTTAACAATATTCATCTGGTAAACCTCTAAATCTATATTTGTACCATCGCAGTGCCAACCGGCTCCCAAGTCCGGAGCGGCACCACGGGCGCTGTTTCAAAAAGCAGCCCCGACCCGTTCACAAGTCAGGGCTGCCTCTGTCTCATCTGGACAGGCGGTTCAGGATCTCGTGGGCCGCCTGCTCCTTGCTCATCAGCTCCAGCTCCTGCACACCGTCTTTTGTGATCAGGCTCAGCACGTTGGTGTCCACCCCGAAGCCTGCCCCCTCCTTACGCAGGGAATTTGCACAAATCATGTCGCAATGCTTGCTTTCCAGTTTTTTTTGGGAATTTTCCAGAACATTTTCCGTCTCCATGGAAAATCCGCACAGCACCTGTCCGGGTCTCTTGTGCTCCCCCAGATAAGCCAGGATATCTCTGGTTCGCTTCAGCGCAATGGATGTGCCGCCCTCGGCCTTTTTGATTTTCCCCTCTGCCACGGTCTCGGGGGTGTAGTCCGCCACTGCCGCAGCCTTGATGATGATGTCCTGATCGGACGCACGTGCCGTGACCGCCTCGAACATCTCCTGAGCCGTCTGAACGGGCACGCACTCTGCAAACATCGGCGGCTGGACCTCCATATGCCCGTGAACCAGTGTGACCTGCGCCCCCCGCAGCACGGCGGCCTTTGCAATGGCGCAGCCCATTTTCCCCGTGGAGTGGTTGGTGATGAAGCGCACGGGATCGATGGGCTCTCTGGTGGCTCCGGCGGTCACGAGGATCTTTTTCCCTGCCAGATCCTTCTGGCAGGCGATTTCCCGCAGGATGTACTGGAAAAGCACAGCTTCCTCGGGCATTCTCCCGTCTCCCGTGTCGCCGTTGGCAAGCATCCCCCGATCCGGCTCCACGATCTCATAGCCAAATCGGGCAAGCTTTTGCAGATTGTCCTGAACGATGGGATTGTGGAACATGTTGTGATTCATGGCCGGAGAGATGATCTTTTTGCAGGGGCAGGCGATCACCGTGGTGGTCAGCATGTCATCTGCGATGCCGTTGGCGATCTTGCCGATGACATTGGCGGAGGCCGGAGCCACCATCACCACGTCTGCCCGCTTTGCAAGGGCCACATGCTCCACGCTGTACTGAAAATTCCGGTCGAAGGTATCAATGAGGCACTTGTTCCCCGTCAGCGACTCAAAGGTGATGGGATTGATGAACTGGGTGGCATTCTGGGTCATCAGCACCTGAACATCGCAGTGCAGCTTTTTCAGCATACGGGCAAGATTGGGGATCTTATAGGCCGCGATGCTGCCCGTTACCGCCAAAACCACCGTTTTTCCTGTCAACATAATACATACCTCATTTCGCGATTTTCCATATTATATCACGATATGCACCCGAACGCTATGGCATTTTTAGATTTTGTGTGTTATAATACCCCGGGCTTGAAGGAACGTGCCGGGTGCATTTGCAGGTATTCCCCCTCGGGAAATCTGACAGCACCGTCCGGTGGTCACGAAAGCCGGATGTATTGTACCCTCGTCTGAGGAATAATAACATAGGAGGATTCTGTTATGAATCGCAAAAGAACCAAAACCATGGTGCAGCTGTCTCTTCTGACGGCACTGGTGGTCATGCTGGCCTTCGTGCCCTATGTGGGCTACGTCAAGATCCCTGTCCTTGCCATTCAGGCCACCACCATCCACATCCCCGTCATTGTGGGCTCGATCCTGCTTGGGCCGAAATGCGGCGGATTTCTGGGATTCGTGTTCGGACTGACCAGTCTAATCAACAACACCACCGAGCCGGGACTCACAAGCTTCTGCTTTTCCCCCTTCGTGCAGCTGGGGGACGGACTGGGCGGCAGCCCCCTTGCGCTGCTCGTGTGCTTCCTGCCCCGCATCGCCTGCGGCATCGTCCCCCATTACGTCTATCGCGGTCTGCAAAGGCTGTCCAAAGATCCCCAAAAGAGCAGCAAGTACACCCTGCTGGTCTCCGGCGTTGCCGGCTCCCTGACCAACACCATACTGGTCATGGGCATGATCTACCTGTTTTTCGGTCAGGCCTATGCCGCCGCCCGCGGCATCGCCTTTGAGGCCGTGTTCGGGGTCATCCTCTCTGTCATCACCATCAACGGCACCGTCGAGGCCATTGTCGCCGCCGTCATCGCTTCGGCCGTGGCCTCTGCCGTGATGAAAACAAATATTCTGAAATAACACCATTTGGAGGAAATCTGAATGATTCTTGCAATCGATATCGGCAACACCAACATCGTCATGGGCTGCTTTGACAACAACCGGATCCTGTTCCGGGAGCGGGTCTCCACTCAGCACACCGCCACGGATCTTGAGTATGCCGTCACCATCCAGACCGCGCTTGCCATGAACGGGCTGACTCCGGACCACATTTCCGGCGCCATCATGTCCTCGGTGGTCCCCACCGTGACCAACACCTTTCAGCGGGCCATCGAGAAATACTGCGGTGTCAAGCCTCTGGTGGTTGGCCCCGGAATCAAGACCGGCCTGAGCATCCGCATCGATAATCCGGCGCAGCTTGGCAGCGATCTTGTGGTGGATGCCGTTGCCGGTATCCACGAATACCCCTGCCCCATGATCATCATTGACATGGGCACCGCCACCACCTTCTCTGTCATCGACAAAAACCGCAACTATCTGGGGGGCCTGATCACCACCGGCATGTCCGTCGCCACCGATGCCCTCATCAGCCGCACCTCTCAGCTGCCTCGGATCTCCTTCGACCCGCCCAAGCGCGTCATCGGCACCAACACCATCGACTGCATCAAAAGCGGCATCATGCACGGCAACGCCTCTATGATTGACGGCATCGTCACCCGGATCGAGGAGGATATGGGCATCCCCTGCACCGTTGTCGCCACAGGCGGCCTTGCCCCCCTGATCGCCCCCCTGTGCAAGACCAAGCTGATCTTAGATGACGAGCTTCTGCTCAAGGGTCTGATGCTCATTTACAACAAGAACACCGATGCATGACCCCCACAGAACACAGGCCGACTCTTTTCCAAAAAAGCGGCAAATCCCTGCACCCTTATGAAGCATCCCCGAACCGCCGTTTGGGGATGCTTCTTCCATTTTCCGGAAAAATTCGATTTTTTCCTTTCTTTATGCCGCTATTTGCGATATAATAAAATTTATGTTTAAAAAAGGGGGAGCAATATGCGTATTGTTGTAAAAATCGGAACCAGTACATTGGCACACCCCACCGGCCGACTGAACATCCGCCGCGTGGAGGAGCTTTGCAAAATCATCAGTGATATCAAAAACGCCGGTCATCAGGTGATCCTCGTGTCCTCCGGCGCCATTGGCATGGGCGTGGGCAAGTTGGGGCTGCGCGCCCGCCCCACCGATATTCCCACCAAGCAGGCCGCTGCCGCCGTGGGTCAGTGCGAGCTGATGTACACCTATGACATGCTGTTTGACAAATACAACCACACCGTTGCCCAACTGCTGATCACCGGCGATGACGTGGAGAACGAGACACGGCATGCAAACTTCTGCAACACCCTTGACCGGCTTCTGGCTCTGGATGCCCTGCCCATCCTCAACGAAAACGACACCGTTGCCACCAACGAGATCGTCATCGGCGACAACGATACCCTTGCCGCCATCGTGGCCCAGAGTGTGGAGGCCGACCTGCTGGTGCTACTTTCAGACATCGACGGTCTGTACTCTGCCGATCCCCACACCCACCCGGAGGCCAAGCTCATCCACCGTGTTTCCCGGCTTGACGAATCCGTTTATGCCTTGGCAGGGGTCAGCCAGTCCGATCAGGGCACAGGCGGCATGGTCACTAAGCTCCACGCAGCAAAGATCTGCATGGACTGCGGCTGCACCATGGTCATCGCCAACGGAAACACCCCCGAGCATTTGTACGACATTCTCGACGGCAGACCCGTTGGCACCATCTTCAAGGAGGAAGCCCTATGAAACAGATGCTGAACGCCGCAAAGGCTGCAAAGGCTCAGGTCTCCTGCCTGACCTCCGATCAAAAAAACGCCGGACTGAATGCCATGGCCGATGCCCTTCTCGCCCACAGGGACACCATCCTGCAAGCCAATGCACTGGATCTTGAGGCGGCCAAGGGCACCGTTTCCGATGTCATGCTCGACAGGCTCCTGCTTACGCCTGAGCGTATCGACGCAATGGCTCAGGGCATTCGGGACGTTGCCGAGCTTCCCGACCCCGTCGGCCGCATTCTGGACACCCAGACCCGTCAGGACGGCTTGCAGATCCGCAAGATCTCGGTGCCCATGGGTGTCATCGCCATCATCTACGAAAGCCGCCCCAACGTCACCAGTGACGCTGCGGCATTGGCACTGAAAAGCGGCAACGTCTGCATCCTTCGGGGCGGCAAGGAGGCCTTCCGCTCCGCCAACGCCATCGTCAATGCCCTGCGCAGCGGTCTGACCGCCGTGGGCATCACCGAGCATGCGGTCAATCTGGTGCAGGACACCACAAGAGACAGCGCCGCCGCCCTGATGACCGCCAACGGATATATCGACCTGCTGATCCCCAGAGGGGGCGCAGGCCTGATCAACGCCTGTGTGCAGAATGCCACTGTCCCCTGCATCGCCACCGGCACCGGCATCTGCCACGTGTACGTGGAAAAATCCGCAGACCTGAGCATGGCGCTTTCCGTTGTGGAAAACGCAAAGACCAGCCGCCCCAGTGTGTGCAACGCAGAAGAGGTGCTTCTGGTGGACAGCCAGATCGCCCCCCAATTTCTGCCCATGCTCTATGACAGACTGGTCACCCGCCGCAAGGAGCCGGTAGAGCTGCGTCTGGACGAGACTGCCCTGTCCATCATCCCCGGAAAGGCCGCAGGTCAGGCAGATTTCGACACGGAATTTCTGGACTATATCCTTGCAGTCAAGTGCGTTTCCGATATCCACGAGGCCATTGCCCACATCAGCGCCCATTCCACCGGTCACTCCGAGTCCATCATCACCCGGGACGAGACTGCGGCGCAGCTGTTCACCACCCGTGTGGATTCGGCCGCCGTGTACGTCAACGCCTCCACCCGATTCACCGACGGCGGTGAGTTCGGACTGGGCTGCGAAATGGGCATCTCCACCCAGAAGCTCCACGCCCGGGGCCCCATGGGACTGAAGGAGCTGACCTCCTACAAATACATCATCACGGGAAACGGTCATATCCGTTAAAGAAAGAGACACTTCCTGTGGGAAGTGTCTCAGCGTGTCAAAAAGTCTGCCCGAGTTTATCGCTTTAGCGGCAAAAAAGACCAAATCATTTTCCCCGGGGGCGTGTACCTCGGGGAAAATACTGCTCTGCCTGATGAGTGTGGAATTTGTCCGTTATTGACGGACAAATTATGCGCGTGTCAGGCTGCAAAAACTTGCCGAAAAACCCTGACAGGGTTTTTCGGGCAGTCTCAGACACTTCCTGTCGGAAGTGTCTCTTTTCATATGCTTAGAAGTTTGCATAAATCGGATCGACGGGGATATAGCCCACGCCGTATGCGCCGAAGATGACGATAGCCATGATCATCGCATAATACACCGCCCACCGGAGGGCAATGGGCTTGGCTGCCACACGCTCCCGCAGGGGAATGCCCTTTTCCCGCAGGATACCCACTGCGATCAGTCCCACCGCAAACAGCACCGTGATGACAAAATCCGCCCTGTCCATGCCAAGGGTAAGGATCGTGCCGTCGGCAATGGAGCGGAAGCTGAAGTCGGTCACCATTTTCCGGAACATGGCCAGTCCCGCAGTCAGATTGGTGGCTCGGAAAAACAGCTCACCCACATTGACCAGCAGCACCGTGCGCAGGATCTGCATACCCTTATACGGAACGCTCTGTCTGTTGATGTGCAGCCTGCCGCACAGGCTCTTGGCAAATGGATCGACGATGTTCCCCGTAAGGATCAGGGCAAAGTGAAACAGACCGAAGAAGATATACTTCCAGTCATCTCCGTGCCACAGACCGTTGCAAATCCACACGGTAAACAGGGCGATAGAGCCGGCAAGCAGCGGACCGAAGTGGTTGCCCAGACGCTTTCTGCCCCACATGGTCAGATGCTTCAGAGGCTTGGAGGTGGACATGGGGTAGAAGATATAATCCTTGAACCATGTACCCAGTGTAATGTGCCATCTGCTCCAGAACTCGGAGATGGTCTTGGAGAAGAAGGGCTGTCTGAAGTTTTCCGGCAGCTTGACTCCGAAGATCTCACCGCTGCCGATGACCACGTCCAGTGTGCCGGAAAAGTCCATGTACAGCTGGAAGGTGTAGCACAGCATCGCCACAAAGATCACGCCGCCGTCGAACTTGGCATACTCGTCAAACACCGCCACGATAAACATATTCAGCCGGTCTGCGATGATCTTCTTTTTCATCAGACCGAACAGGATGCGCTGCATGCCGAAGGTCAGGCTGCGGTATGTGATCTTCCGGCAGTCCCACAGGCTCTGGGCCGTCTGACCATAGCGGCAGATGGGACCCTCGATGATTTGGGGGAAGAAGCTCATAAACAGCGCCACACGCCCAAAATTCCGGTCTGCCTGCACCACGCCCCGATACACGTCAAACAGATACGACGCCGCTTGCAGGGTGTAGAAGGAAATGCCGATGGGCAGCATGAATTTCGGCACCGGCAGCCGGAAGGCTGCATCCAGCGACTCCAGGAGCACATTCAGGTTCGTGCTGAAAAACGCGGTGTATTTCAGCACCACCAGAACGCCGATGTGCAGCACCACCGCCGCCGTGACGATGTGTCGGAGCCTGCGCTGATAGGCGGCCTTGATGGTCTTTTTCTCTGCCTTTTCCGCTGCGGCAAGGGCCGCTTTTTTCTGAGCTAGGATCTTCGCCATCCACAGTCCGAAATAGTAGACCGAGACGGTGGAGAGGAGCAGGTAGATGATCAGCTTTTTGCTGATCAAAAAGAAAAACAGATAGCTTGCACCCAAAAGCACCTTATTGCGGTGCTTCTGGGGTACCAGATTGTAGCACAGCATCACCGCCGGCAGAAACGCCGCCAGATAAATGATGGAAAAATAGGATGCCGTCATCCTCAGTCATCCTCTTGCAGGCGGGTGATCATGGCCCACATGGCCTCGGCAGAATTGAAGTTGGCGGGGATGATCTCCACTGTGGGGATGGTGATGTCAAATTCGTCCTCCAGCTCTGCGATCAGGGACAGGATGGACAGGGAGTCCAGATGATGCCCGTCGATCAGGTCGGTGCAGGTCTCATAGTCCACCTCGGGCTGAATTTCCTCTAAAATCTCAATCAGTTCTTCCATCGTTTCGTTGCTTCCTTTCATAGTTGGGTGTATTGATTGTATCGGTAGCGACTTCGTTTCTCACCAAAATCGTGTCGCCATCCTCCTTCATAAGTACCACACGGGGCAGCTCTCGGCTTAAAAACAGCGAGATCCCCTCGATCATGCAGTAGGCGCCGGTGTTTTCAAAGGCGAACACGTCCCCCACCTGCAAATTTTTCACCGGCAGCTGCTTGACCAGAATGTCATTCACCGTGCAGAGCGAGCCGCACAGGTTCCAGAATTCATCCTCGGTGGACTCTCGCTCCGGCAGCACCTGATACACAGGGTGCTTCATGGCCATGGACTGGCCAAAGTAAACCAGATGATGGATGCCGCCGTCCACAATGGCATAGTTCTGCTTCTTGTTGACCTTTCGGTCCACCACTCGGGTCAGATAGGTGCCGCAGCTTGCGGCAATGGCCCTGCCCATTTCCAACGTGATTTTCGTCTGGTACTGCATCTGCTCCAGCAGCTGAGAAAACTCTGCAAGGAACCCGTCCTCGTCATACTCTTCCCCTTGGAAGTAGCACACCTGAAAGCCGGGGCCGAATTCCAGTTCCCGTGTCACGAAGCCGTATTCGGCCTGCAGGCTCTGCATCAGCTCATCCAGATGCTCAAGCTCCCGCTTCAGCTTTTTCATGGAATGCTTCTGGGTGCCGGAATAATACTGGATTCCCTTGATATCCAATTCCTCGGCATGATCTCGGACGATCTGCCGCAGGTCGCTTTCATCCAGTCCGAACTGATTTCCGCTGGTCAGCCGCAGCAGCACCGGCAGCTTTTTCCCATATGCCTCCGAGCAATGCCGCAGCAGCCGGAAATGCTCCATGGATTCAACGGTGTATATCCCCACATTCGGGTGGTTCGCCGCCAGTTCCTCGATAAATTCCGGGGTCTTATACACGCCGGAGATGACCATTTTTTCCTCTGGGACCTCCAGTCGCTGACAGACGTATGCCTCCCCCGGGGAGCAGATCTCAAATCGATCCACATCGTCGATCAATTCCTTGATGATAAAATTGTTCGCCTTTACCGCATAGCAGATCTCCACGCCCTTGGGCAGAGCATCCTTCAGATACCGCACCCGCTTTCTCAGCGTCCCGATATCAAAGGCATACATCGGGGTGGGGTATTGCCGGATCAGGCTTTGAATTTGCTCAGGCTTCATCGTTTTTTCTCCCCCATTTCCTGCGCAAGGGCTTTGCGGTCGATCTTCCCGTTTTTGGTCAGGGGCATGTGATCGGTCCTGAGCAGGCGCCCGGGAACCATGAACACAGGCAGCGCCTCCGTCATGGCCTTGTGCAGCTCTTTTTTATCAAGCGTTCCCACGTAAAATCCGTACAGCTTGCTCTTTTCATGGTCAAATACACAGCAGGCCCGCTCAATGCCGGGAATCTCCATCATGGCTTTTTCGATCTCCTCCAGTTCGATGCGGTGTCCCTTATACTTGATCTGGAAGTCCTTGCGGCCCATAAAGCGGATATCGCCCTCGGCATCGTAGCAGCCCAGATCGCCGGTGCGGTAGATCCGGTCGTGATATGCTGTATTGGTTGGGTTTTGCAGGAACTTGTCCGCGGTCTGCTCCGGTGCGTTGTAATAGCCAAGACCCACCGCCGTGCCGCTGACGCAGATCTCGCCGGAGACGCCCTGCTCGGTGATCTTCTGATTTTCCTCATTCAGCAGGAACACCCGCTCGTTTGGGAAGGCCTTTCCGATGGGGATGCCTGCGCCGTAATCCCGAGCTCGGTCGATCCTGTGATAGGTACAGTTGCAGGTGATCTCCGTGGGGCCATACAGGTTGACAAACTCCGCCTCCGGCAGATGCTCCATCCACGACTTCAGGTGCTTCATGGGCATGACCTCGCCGCTGAACAGCACCTTTTTTACCGTCTCGGGGGTCTTGTAGTCAAGCCCGTGGAAGGTGCTGATCAGGCACAGAGCCGAAACCGCCCATGTCATGATGGTGATCTTGTGGTCGCAGATAAAGTCCAGCAGATCCACCGGCTGAGAGAACAGCCGCTTGGGGATGATCACAAGGGCGGCACCCGTCTTGATGGCAGGGTAAATATCCTTCACCGAAACATCAAAGTCAAAGGGCGCCTGATTGCCGATCACATCCTCGGCAGAAAAATCAAAGGTATCGGTGTAGACCTCGATAAAATCGATCACGGAGCGGTGACCGATGACCACGCCCTTGGGCACTCCGGTGGAGCCGGAGGTAAAATTCACATACAGGGGGTCGGTGTCGATCATGCTCCCCCGAATGGCAGCCAAAGCCGCCCCGTCGATCTCCTCTTTCAGAAGATCCTCGATCAGCAAAACGGTGCTGTGCGAAAACATCTCCTGGGCCTGCTGCCTGTACTGGCTATTCGTGATGACATACTCTGCCCCCAGAACCGACAGCACCTGATTCAGCCTCGCCGCCGGAAGATCCGGATTCAGCAGCGTGTAAAAGCAGCCGGAATACACAATGCCGAAAAAGGCACTCAAAGCATCGATCCCTTTTTCCATGTAAACCGCAATGGGCATATTCTCAGCGGTTCTCTGCGCCAACGCACTTCCGATCCTCTGGCTGCGTGTCAGCAGCTGTGCATAGGTGCAGGAGCCGTTTTCATCTATGACAAGCGCATCTCCGGCCCCACCGGCCGTATGCTCCAGATATTCCAACACATTTTTCGTCATATTTTCACACCTCCAATATCTTCCAGTATAATTTTATAACATTTTTGCATCATTCTCAACGCTTTGTTATCTTAATTTTTTTAAAGAAGTCGATTCCTGATATTATTTTGTCAGTTTTGGCACATATTTCCTGCCCCATTTGTTGCCAGATTCCCCACATTCTGCCGCCCCGCCCCATAGAAGCAGGCCCTCTCCCCTCTTCTGCGGACAGCTCCGGCTGCAAAAAACTGCCCGAAAGCTCCAAGGCTTCGGGCAGTATCAAAAGCCGCCTGAGCTTCAGGCGGCTTTTGCAGGGATCACTGTGTTTTTTTCTGACTGGGGTTCAGTCTCTTTTGCAGCCAGTCCTTTCCTGTCACGTAGCGCTCCACGATGAAGCTGACCACATAGTCTCCGGCAGCATTGACCATGGTGGCAGGGGGATCGACCAGATAGCCCAGTGTCAGGGCGAAGGGGAAGGCCACTGCCAGCTGATCCGGGAAGAAGATGGTGCAAAGCGCCAGCTCGCCGGTGCCGCCGCCTCCGGGGATGCCGGACATGGCCACCGAGGACAGCACCGCAACGATGATCGCCAGAATGGCACGGCCGGTGTTGAAGTCCTGACCGAAGATGCCGAACAGGAAGGCGACCTTGACGATGGCGGACATGGCGCTTCCGTCCATGTGCATGGTGGCGCCCAGAGGCAGAACGATGTTGGTGACGTCACGAGAAATCCCCGTTTCCTCAGCAGCCTCCATGTTGGTGGGGATGGTGGCAACACTGGAGCCGGTGCCGAAGGAAACGGCCGCAGGCTTGAACAGGTGCTTGAACATCTCCTTCACGGCGCCCTTGCCGCCGCCGAAGCGGGCGTACAGAGGGAAGAACACCAACATGTACACGATGCTGACCACATAGTATGCCAGCAGGATACGGCTGTAATCGCCGATCAGCTCTGCGCCGTGGGTGGCGATCAGGTTGGCAAAGAAGCCGAAAAAGCCGATGGGCGCATAGTAAGTGATGATCTTGACGGTTTTCATGATGCACTCGGTCAGATCCTTCAGGATCTTTGCCGTCATGGTCTCGGGGCCGCCGTTCATCTGGACGCCGAAGCCGAAGATCACCGCCGCAACGATCAGGGGCAGGATCGCCTTGCGGCTCCACAGATCCATGAAGTCGGGCTTGGTGAAGAAGTTGATGATCAGATCCGCCGCACCCAGCGTCTGATCCACCTGACCCTCCACGATGTCGTATGTGCCGTTGACCACGGGGAAGAAGGTCACCACCAGATACATGATGACCGCCGCAATGGCCGCCGTCACAAAGAAGGTGGCGATGGTGATGCCCATGACCTTACCGGCACGCTTCATGCTGTGCATGTTGGCGATGGCCGAGGCAATGGAGCAGAACACCATGGGCACCACCACGCAGAACATCAGGTTGGTGAATACCGTGCCCAGAGGTGCCAGCTTGGCTGCATCCTCCCACACAAGACCTGCAATGCAGCCGGACACCATGCCGACCAGCATAAAGATCAAAAATCCGTAATTTTTAAAAAAGCTGTTTTTCATGACAGCACTCCTTTCTCTCGGGGCGCAGACTTTGCAGAATACGCCCTTATTTTACTGGGCAGGACTTGCATTTAAAATGCATTATATGCTATCATTATTGCAAAAGATGCTTTTTAGGAGGGAATTCCATGGAAAAGAAGTATGAAAAGCGGGGCTACCTTCTGGAGGACTTCCGTCTGTTCCACCTTCAGGACGCTCAGGGCACCAACGTGGACTTCCACTATCACGAATTCTGCAAGCTGCTGCTGCTGCGCTCCGGCTCCGGCGGATACAGCGTTGAGGGGCGGCGGTATAATCTGGTCTCAGGGGACATCGTCCTGATCGGCAGCCGATGCGTCCACCGTCCGGAATTTGAAAAGGGGGTCCCCTATGAGCGGACCATCATCTATATCTCCCCGGAATTTCTGCGCAGGCAGTCCGTGGACGGCTGCTGCCTTGAGGACTGCTTCTCCGGCTCCATAGGCCACGTGCTGCGGCTGAGCGAGCCTGTGCGCAGGAATCTGTTTTCCCTTGCCGATCAGCTGGAGCAGGAGCTTTCCGGCAATGCCTACGGCCGTGTCATCCTCAGCAACGGCCTGCTGCTGAGGATGCTTGTGGAGATCGGGCGCAGCCTTCAGCACCAGACGGCGGACCTGCTCACCCCCGTTCAGTCCAGCAACACCCGCGTCCTTGAGATCCTGCGATATCTGGAGGCCCATCTGACCGAGGACATCAGCATCGACGATCTTGCCGAGCGGTTCTATCTCAGCAAATACCACATGATGCGTATATTCCGCCGGGAAACCGGAAACTCTATACACAGCTATCTGTCCCACCGGAGGCTGCTGTATGCAAGGGACCTGATCGCACAGGGGGTCAGCGCAACGGAGGCCTGCTTCCGCAGCGGCTGGCACAGCTATTCCTCCTTTACGCGGGCCTACGGCAAGCACTTCGGCACCACCCCCACCGGTCGGAACGAAAACATCGTCTTTGCCGAGGAGACCTACGAATGACCCCAAAGGCCGATCAGACCGTCCTTACAAAAGATTTATTTGACGGGCGGTCCCCCATCATGTATCATTGACTTAGCAGTTCCCCATTATAATTTTGAATAGACGGAGGAAAATCACCATGAGCAACAAGTATGCAGGTACCCAGACCGAGCGCAATCTGATGGCCGCCTTTTCCGGCGAATCCGAAGCTCGCAACAAGTACACCTATTTCGCATCCATCGCCAAGAAAGAAGGATACGAGCAGATCGCTTCACTGTTCCTGAAAACCGCTGAGAACGAAAAAGAGCATGCCAAGCTATGGTTTAAAGAGCTTGACGGCATCGGCGATACCGCCCGTAACCTTGTCGCCGCAGCCGACGGCGAAAACTACGAGTGGACGGATATGTATGCCGGCTTTGCAAAGACCGCCGAGGAGGAGGGCTTCCCCGAGCTGGCTGCCAGATTCCGCCTTGTGGCTGCCGTGGAAAAGCACCATGAGGAGCGCTACCGCGCACTGCTGCACAATGTCGAGACCGCCGAGGTGTTCAAAAAAAGTCAGGTCAAGGTGTGGGAATGCCGCAACTGCGGTCACATCATGGTGGGCACCAACGCCCCCGAGATCTGCCCCGTATGCAATCATCCTCAGGCCTTCTTTGAGATCCACGCGGAGAATTATTGATTTTTTCCACAGGCCGGTGAAAAGGCTGTGTGTTTCCCCCCATTTAGGAACCACTGCCGGATAAAGCAAAATACGATCTGCCGTGGGTGGTGCTGCCATCCACGGCAGAACAATGCCCGAAAGTCCCAGAGGAACTTTCGGGCAGTCTCTAAAGCAGGTACGGATCACCGTACCTGCTTTCAGTGTGTCAAACAGTCTGCCCGAGTTTGCCGCTTCAGCGGCAAAAAAGACCAAATCATTTTCCACGAGGGCGTGTACCTCGGGGAAAATACATATCAGCCTGAGAGTGTGGAATTTGTCCGTCAATGACGGACAAATTATGCGCGGGTCAGGCTGTAAAAACTTGTCGAAAAGCCCTAAGAGGGTTTTTCGACAGTCTCTAAAGCAGGTACGGATCACCGTACCTGCTTTTCTGATTTGTTATATTGTCCGTCAGGGACGGCCGAAGAAGAAATCGAAGGGGTCCATCCCGTGGGGCTGACGGGGCTGTTCCTGCTGGGGCTGCTCCTGCTGAGGCTGCTGTGCGTCGGCCTGAGGCTCTGTGGGCATCTGCTCGGGCTTCTCGTCAAAGGTGATGGTCAGCTCCATCTCCTGACCGCCCCGGAAGATCTTCATCGTTGTCGTATCGCCGGCACGGAATTTGCGCAAAGCACTGGTAAGGGTCGCATTGCCCTCCACTTTATGCTCGCCCACCGAGAGGATGATATCCTTCACCTGAAGGCCCGCCTTCTCGGCACAGCCTCCGGGAACGACACTCTGAACATAGGAGCCGGTGGGCAGAGAATACATACCTGCCGTTTTCGGGTCCATATCCATGACCGTCACACCCAGATAGGCCTGATTCTTGATGGAGCCGTACTCCTTCAGGTCGGAGATCATGTTCATGACGTCATCGATGGGGATGGCAAAGCCGATACCCTCGATGGATGCGCCCGAGGATGTTGCGCCGGAGAACTTTGCGGTGGTGATGCCGACCACCTCGCCCTTCATGTTGAACAGGGGGCCACCGGAGTTGCCGGGATTGATGGCTGCATCGGTCTGCATCATGTTGATGAGGTTTCCGTCGGTGTTGATGGTCCTGTCCTTGGCGCTGATGTAGCCCACGGTCAGCGAGGAGGTCAGCTCACCCAAGGGGTTGCCGATGGCCACCACCTGATCGCCCACGATCAGATCCTCTGATTTTCCGATCTGCACCGGCTCCAGACCCTCTGCCTCCACCTTCAGCAGTGAGACATCGTTCATTGCGTCATAGCCGATCAGCTTTGCCGGATACTCGTCACCCAGATAGGTCATCACAGACAGCTGATTGGCCCCCTCCACCACGTGGTAGTTGGAGATGATATAGCCGTCCTCGGTCAGCACGAAGCCGCTGCCGGAGGAAGCCGTCTCCGTCACCTGTCCCCAGACATTGGTGGTGGACTGGTTGGAGATGGCCACCACGCTGTTGACATTTTTAGCATAGACCTGACTGGGGGTCAGGGACCCGTCGGCAGACACCGGAGAGCCGGAGACGCTTGCGCTTCCGGTCACGCCACCCACTCGCTTCAGCTCCTGCTCAAGCTGGGAAATTTTCCCCGTCAGATCATCATACAGGCTCTGCTGCTGATTTTTCCAGTGGGAGTTGACTGCCAGTGCCGTTGCGCCGCAGCTGCCTGCCACCACGACCACTGCAACCGCAGCGGCGATGGCACGCTTTGCATTCCGACCCATCTTTTTGCGGGGCTTCTTCTGCTGATCGTCCACAGCGCCCTGAGGCTGCTGATACTGCTGCTGATATTGCTGCTGACCCGACTGGCGGGATTCGTGATAGCCATAATAGGGAGAATTGGCGTAGGGGGACTCCTTTTTTCCGGTGCCTGCACCGTGGTATGCGCCGGACTGCTCCTGCCCTGCACCGGTCTGCCCTGCATAGGGGTTGGACTGGATGTACTGGGGCTGCTCCTGTGCGGCGGCGGGATCGTCCTGCCGGAGCGGCTCGGAAGGCTGCTGTGCATTTCCGGACTGGGGCTGCTGCGGAGCCTCATAGGCTTCCTCGCCCATCACGGGGTTCATTTCTTTGTTTTCATTGGGGTCCATGGGTCATTCCTCCTCTGGAATTTCTTTTCCACCATCATATTCAGAACTTATGAAGAAATTGTGTCGCTGAACCAAACGAACTATAAACTTTCGTTTAGAAAAATGTGAAAGCGCACCGTATCCTTACTATACGCCGCCCATCGCCCCCGGTCAAGCAGATTTAAGTACGCCGCAGCCGAAGCCGCGGCAGGAGCCTTACTTTTTGCGGAAGCTCATGCAGTCGGTGCATTGGTCCTGAGTGGGGTTGCACTCGTGGGTGCCCACCATAATGCGGTCCAGAGAGCAGTAGTTGCCGCTTTCTGCGTGATTGGCGCACTGCTTTACGGTACATTCGATACACTTGTTGACGTTCATGATAATTCCTCCTTCAATTTTGGGTTCGATGGTTATTATGCGGCATTTTTTCGGAATCATTCATTGTAAATACCTGTTTTATATGTTATTATCAAATAAAAAACTTTCATTTTGTGGAGGAACCAAGATATGGCAATTTTTTCCCCTTCGATCCTGTCTGCCGATTTTGCAAATCTGGAGCGTGACATCCGTCTCTGCGAGGCCGCCGGTGCGCCTTGGGTGCATGTGGATGTCATGGACGGTCAGTTCGTCCCCAATATCACCATCGGCATCCCCGTGGTCGCCGCCCTCCGCAAGGTGACGGGGCTGGTTCTTGATGTCCACCTGATGATCGACCGCCCCATCCGCTATGTGGAGCAGTTCTGCAAGGCCGGTGCCGATTACCTCACCGTCCATCTGGAATCAGACACTCAGGACAACATCCGCAGGACTCTGGAAAAGATCCGCTCATGCGGCGCAAAGGCCGGACTTGCCGTCAAGCCCGGTACTCCGGCCCAATCCCTGATCCCCTACCTCGACCAGTGCGACATGATCCTGGTCATGACCGTGGAGCCAGGCTTCGGCGGTCAGCGCTTCATGGCCGATATGATGCCGAAGCTGGTCTTTCTCAGACAGCAGCTGGCTGATGTCAACCCCGACTGCCTGCTTCAGGTGGACGGGGGCGTGGATCTTGATACGGCCCCCCTTTGCTGCCAGTCGGGGGCGGATGTTCTGGTTTCCGGCTCTGCATTTTTCCGGTCGGAGGATAAGTCGGCATTTGTCCGTCAGCTGCTGTGATCCCCTGCCGGGAACAAATAGAGAATTTATCATGGATTTGATTGACAATTCCATGGGCATTATTGTATAATACGTGCGGAGAATGTGAATTTTCCGGAAGCAAATCTATCCAAGGTCGGGGTCTCCCTGACTTTTAGAAAAGAAAGGAATTTTTGCCATGATTTACAGTGCAGAAGTACAACACATGTGCTCCGTCGGTAAGGGTGCTTACCACGGTCCTGCACCCATCCCCGAAGAGGGCAAGTGGGTACAGGCTAAGCAGATTCAGGATATCAGCGGCTTCACCCACGGTGTGGGCTGGTGCGCACCTCAGCAGGGTGCATGCAAGCTGACCCTGAACATCAAGGAAGGTATCATTGAAGAGGCTCTGGTCGAGACTCTGGGCTGCTCCGGCATGACCCACTCCGCCGCTATGGCTTCCGAGATCCTGATCGGTAAGACCATTCTCGAGGCTTTGAACACCGACCTGGTATGTGATGCAATCAACACCGCTATGCGTGAGCTGTTCCTGCAGATCGTTTACGGCCGCAGCCAGTCCGCCTTCTCCGAGGACGGTCTGCCCATCGGCGCTTCTCTGGAGGATCTGGGCAAGGGCCTGCGCAGCCAGGTTGGCACCATGTTCGCCACCAAGGAAAAGGGTCCCCGTTATCTGGAGATGGCAGAGGGCTACGTTACCCGCTGCGCTCTGGACGAAGAGAACCTGATCATCGGCTACGAGTTCATCAATCTGGGTAAGATGATGGACTTCATCAAGAAGGGCGACGATGCCAACACCGCACTGGAGAAGGCTAAGGGCTCCTACGGCCGCTTCGCCGGTGCCGCTAAGTATATCGATCCCCGTCACGAATAAGAGGAGGACACAGAAATGGCTTTGTTTGAAGGTTACGAAAGAAAAATCGACAAGATCAATGGTGTCCTCGCTCAGTACGGCCTGAAGTCCGTTGAAGAGTGCCGTGAGATCTGTCAGGCAAAGGGCTTCGACCCCTACACCATCGCTAAGGAGATCCAGCCCATCGCTTTCGAGGACGTTGCATGGGCATACTGCATGGGCGCTGCCATCGCTCTGAAGAAGGGCGTTAAGTCCGCAGCCGAGGCTGCGGAGGCAATCGGCATCGGCCTGCAGGCATTCTGCATCCCCGGCTCCGTTGCTGAGGACCGCAAGGTCGGTCTGGGCCACGGCAATCTGGGCGCAATGCTGCTGAGCGACGAGACCAAGTGCTTTGCATTCTTGGCAGGCCACGAGTCCTTCGCTGCTGCTGAAGGCGCTATCGGCATTGCCCGCTCCGCCAACAAGGCTCGTAAGGAGCCCCTGCGCATCATCCTGAACGGTCTGGGCAAGGATGCCGCTCAGATCATCTCCAGAATCAACGGCTTCACCTACGTGCAGACCAAGTTCGACTACTACACCGGTGAGCTGACTGTCGTTAAGGAGTGGAAGTACTCCGACGGCGAGCGTGCCGCTGTCCGCTGCTTCGGCTGTGACGATGTCCGTGAGGGCGTTGCCATCATGCACGCTGAGGGTGTTGACGTTTCCATCACCGGTAACTCCACCAACCCCACCCGCTTCCAGCATCCCGTTGCCGGCACCTACAAGAAAGAGTGTGTCGAGCAGGGCAAGAAGTACTTCTCCGTTGCCTCCGGCGGTGGCACGGGCCGTACCCTGCACCCCGATAACATGGGCGCAGGCCCCGCTTCTTACGGCATGACCGATACCATGGGCCGTATGCACTCCGACGCACAGTTCGCCGGTTCCTCCTCCGTCCCCGCCCACGTTGAAATGATGGGCTTCTTGGGCGCAGGCAACAACCCCATGGTCGGTATGACCGTTTCCGTGGCTGTTGCTGTTGAGGAGTCCCTGAAGGGCTAAACCTTTCTGAACAACCTGAATCGGGAATCCCAGTTGGGATTCCCGATTTTTTTCACGCCTTGCAAATCCACACTGCTTGGGCTATACTGACTCCATTGGAGGCGACTTTATGGAACATATCTATCCATCTTACTATAAGGATTTTCACTGTATCGCAGACCGCTGCCCCGACAGCTGCTGCCACGAATGGGACGTGCAGATCGATGCTGCCACCGCACAGCGGTATCGGCAGCTGGAGGGCGATCTGGGGGCGGCACTCAGAGACGCCATGTATGAGCAGGACGGAGACACCTACCTGCGCAATCAGGATGACCGCTGTCCCATGTGGCAGAAGGACGGCCTATGCCGGGTCCAGTGCGCTTTGGGCCACGACGCACTGAGTCAGGTGTGT
Source organism: Clostridiales bacterium (assembly GCA_019418025.1). Taxonomy (GTDB): domain Bacteria; phylum Bacillota; class Clostridia; order Oscillospirales; family Oscillospiraceae; genus Faecousia. The sequence continues at coordinate 32,912 of DYCR01000017.1, forward strand.
CAGGAATTTCCCCGAATCCGGCAGGATTATGGCAGCTTCATCGAGCATGGACTGGAAATGAGCTGCCCGGAGGCCGCAAGGCTCATGCTGACAGCCGAGGACTGGACCCTCTCTGCCGAGACCGCTTCCGGCTCCGAAGCCCCCGAGTATGACGAGGAAGTCATGGCGGTTTTGAAGGAAACCCGTCCTGCCGCCTTTGCTCTGATGAGGGATGCGGATGTTCCGGTGAACCATCGGCTCGCCCTGCTTTTGATGTACGGTTATCACGTTCAGGCTCAGATCGACGGCGCAGAGGAAATGGCCTTTGATTCCATAGCCGCATTGACCGAAGCAAAAGGCTTTGCCGGAAGCCCAAACCTCCCTGCCCTGCTTTCTGCCTTTTGGGGACTGGAGATCCTGACACAGCGCTGGCGAGATACCCTCGCTCACCCCGCGCCTCGACCCACATGGTCAGAAGCGTTATGTAAACTTTCTCAGTACGGCATCTACCGCTATTTTTATCAGGCGGTGTCAGACTACGATCTGGTCTGCCGCATCAAATTCATCGTCACCGCCTGCATCATGGTGGCTTATCTGGGCGGCGGGGATACCGCATCACAGATTGCCTGCGCCCAGCTGCTGTCCAAGGAGATCGAAAACGACTCAGTGAACATGGACGCTCTTCTGGACGGAGCCTACACCTCCCCCGGGCTGACCGACGCAAACCTGCTGGCCCTGCTGTTATCATGAGAAAATCCCCCGGAAACTTCGGTTTCCGGGGGATCGAGACTGCCCGAAATCCCTTCCAGAGCTTTCGGGCAATTTTTGCAGCCTGACATGCGCATAATTTGTCCGTCACTGACGGGAAAATTCCACACTCTCAGGCTGAGCAGTATTTTCCCCGAGGTACACGCCCCCGTGGAAAATGATTTTATCTTTTTTGCCGCCAAAGCGGCAAACTCTGGCAGACTGTTTGACACACTGAATCCCCCGGAACCTTCGGTTTCCGGGGGATCTTGTTATTTGGGCGCTGTCATTCTGTCGATCGTGTAGCCTCGGCCGTTGACGTTCTTCACGTCCCCTGCCACGATAAATGCGTTGGGATCGATCTCCAGAACTGCATCCCGAATTTGGGGATACTTGTTTCCGTAGACCACGGAATATACCGCCTGCTGTGCCTGCCGCTCGTAGCCGGTCTCCACATTCAGCAGCGTCACACCGCAGTCCAACTGCTCCAGAATCTCCTTGCGGATCTTCTCCGACTCCGGAGAAATAATGGTGATCTCGACCTTATGCTCGCCGGAAATCACCACCCGATCCACCGTGGCCGACATGATCAGCACGATGATCACGCTGTACAGGATGCCGTCCAGACTGCCGTGGATATAAACCTGCAAAAGCACCACGAGAAAATCGAACACGAACATGGATTTCCCCACAGGGATACCCTTGTATTTATACAGGATGCAGGGCGGGATATCCATGCCGCCGGTGGAGCCGCCGGCACGAACCACCAGTCCGATGCCGAAGCCGGCCGTCAGCGCGCCGAAAATGGCACAGACCAGCTTATCCTCGGTGAATAGGTTTCCCAAGGGCAGGACCTCCATCACCGCCATGATGAACGGATACATCACCGTGGAGGCAAGGGATGCCGCCGCAAATTTCCAGCCCATGAAGGCCCATCCCACAAAAAACAGCGTGCCGTTGACCATGGCCGCCAGCACCGACAGCTTCAGCGGGATGAACTGCTGAAGCCCCAGAGAAATACCGTTCGCCCCACCCAGCATGAATCCGTTCGGCACAACAAATGCGCAGATCGCAAAGGCAAGCAGCGTGTTGCCGATCAGGATATTGGGAAGGATCTTCCACTGATTTTTCATCTAATGCCCCCTGTTTTGTCTTATTTATACATTTTCAACCTTATTATTGTATCGAAAATGAAAAATAAAATCAATCGCTCCGCCCGCATTTTCTATTTTTCTCCATATCGGACACTCTTTAACGCTTTATAAAAATTTTCCGTGTGCGATTTGCACATAGTCCCCTTCCTCTTACAGCTTCACCAGACGTACCCCATGGCCCGTGGCAGGGATCACCCGCTCCATCATGTCCTCGGTGCGCAGCCGCAGAGAGGAGGTGTTGATGCAGGGATGGCAGCCGATATGCTCCTCCTTCAGCACATCCTCGTCAATGAGCAGCTGCACCTGATGCTCCCTGTCATTCATCAGCCCCAGCACACTCAAAGACCCCGGGGTGATATCCAAAAAGCGCTGCATATGCTCCGGCGATGCAAAGGACAGACGGGACGAGCCGATCTGCTTGGACAGCACCGAGGTCTTAAAGGGCTTGTCCCCCGGCAGCATCAACAGATAAAAGTCAGTCTGCTGACGGTTGCACAGCATGAGATTCTTGCAGATCGCCGCCCCCAGTGCCTGATCCACCGCCGCGCAGGCCTCCATGGTCATTGCTGCCTCGTGATCGATGCGCTCATAGCGCACCCCAAGTCCATCCAAAAAATCATATACCCGTATTTCTTTTTCCAGACGTCCGGAAGGGTCCAGAGGTCTGCCCTGCTGTAACTGCATACCCACAATCTCCGTTTCTTTTCAAATCTGTGGGTATTATAGCATACTTCCCGGCATCGGGGCAAATAAAAAGACGCCGTCTCCGGCGCGGAAAAAAGGATACAGAAATAACCCTCAACCTGTCACGGAATCACTTGACGGTCAAGGGTTATTTCCTAAATGCTTGGGCTCAATCATTGGATAACCTCGCTTTCTTCAATTTTGACGTGGCTGTTATAAAACACTCAAGACCCTTCCGTAAATGATCTCACATCTTTTACTTTCTTCTCACACCTCAGAAACTCTATATAATCGGAAGCATTCTGTCTGATCTGCCACGTCTTTCAGGGGGGTTTTACCTCTGCATTGGTATCACCTCTTTGTGCCTATAATATAACACGGGTTTTCGGCAAATACAATCCGCGTATCCAACAAAGAAATCATCCCGAACTTGTGGAAACCGGAGATTCTGAGCTTATCCCCTCGGGGGCCATTGACAACCCTGCCGCCGATCTGATATGCTGATACTGTTGGGCGGCCTTTCGGCTGCCCATTTTTTGCACCTTTCCAGGCTGTCAGGAAGTCTTTCCCCATATCTCAAAAGCAAAAAGCCACACAGAGTTTGCCGCTTTGGCGGCAAAAAAGATAAAATCATTTTCCACGGGGGCGTGTACCTCGGGGAAAATACTGCTCAGCCTGAGCGTGTGGAATTTTCCCGTCAGTGACGGGAAAATTATGCACGGATCAGGCTGCAAAAATTGCCCGAAAGCCCTGAAAGGGGTTTCGGGCAGTCTTAGGCAGACCCCCGCAGGGGTCTGCCTTTGTTGTGCGGTTCAGCCGATCACTTGGCGGCATTGAATGCCTGTGCCTGCTTTTGCAGCTCGGCATACACCTTTTCAGAGCCGGCTGCCTTGAGCTTGTCAGACAGCTTTGCGATATCGCCCGCTACGTCATCGGTAAAGCCCAGCGCCAGCAGCTTGTAGTCTGCGTTCAGGATCTCACCCATGGCAGCGATCTCGTTCTTGACTTGGCTGTCATCAAACACAAAGGTCTGATAACGTCCGCTGCGGGCATTCTTCTGCCAGTTTTCGTTCATCTCTGCCAGATTGGGGATGCCGCCTTCAATGGTGCGCCAGTTGGCGTCGTTGCGCACGCCCCAGTTGCAGTTGCCGTCATAGGGATAGTTGGCGCTGTCGGGCAGGGAGATCAGGCCATGCTCGCCGGAGGCCTCCCAGTGCTTGCCCTCAATGCCGTAGCAGAACAGGCTGTTGATCTCCGGATCGTTGCGCAGATAATCCAGTGCCATCAGTGCCCGCTCCGGATGCTTGGACTTGGAGAAGATGCTCATGCCGTTTGCCAGATAGGAGTTCAGCACGGGCGGCACGCCTTCCTGTGCGTCAAATACACGGATGTCCCACTCCGGATGCTCGGCGGTGATCTGTGCGTAAATGCTCTTAGCGGTGTTGGCGTTGCACATTGCCATTGCGGACTTGCCGGCCTGGAAGCTCTCGGTGTTGTTCTGAGTGTTGACCACAGCGTTCTTGCTCCAGAAGCCCCGATCCTTCCAGTCCTTCAGACGGGTAACGACCTTTGCAAAGTCGGGCTGATCCACATTGCTCATAACGGTTGCGCTGTCGTCGTTTTCACCGACACAGGCCATGGACTGCCAAGGCCCGATGCCTGTGAGCTTCTCCTCGGATTCCCAGTTTGCCTTGTTCCACATGCGCTCAAATACAAACAGCTTGTCATAGTCAGAGCCGATATCCAGAGGGATCAGGGTAGGCTCGTTCTTTACGATGGCATCCAGATAAGTCTCTACCTCGTCCAGAGATGCAACGGACTTGATGCCGTACTTATCCATCAGATCACCGCGGACGATGTAAACATTGGAGGTAACTTCCTTGTAGTTCATGGGCAGCATGAACACCTTGCCGTCAACCTTTGCCTGCTCCCAAGCCTCCTGATACATGGACTCGGCAGTCATGGGTGCGTAGGTTTTCAGCGCATCCTCTGTGATCTCCCAGAAGCCCTTCTTGGTGGCCTGTGCGTTGTAGAAGCACCAGTCAGCGGTGTAGATCATGTCCCAATCCTCGCCGGAAGCAAAGATCAGGGGGTACTTCTGCTCGTATTCGCCCCAGCTCATGAACTTCACGTCGATGGTGGCATTGATTTCTGCCTTCAGGCGCTCGTTGATCTTTGCGAATACCTCGTCGTTGTCCACGGGACGGTCACCGATCAGGTACATGGTCAGGGTGACCTCCTCGGAGATGTCGGGCTTACCGGATGCATCGACCGTGGGGTTGTCCTTAGGCTCGGTGGTATCGCCTGTGCCGCCGCAGCCTGCCAGCATGCCAACGGTCATGGTCAGTGCCAGCACCAGTGCAAAGATACGGGTGAATTTGCTCATTTGATTTTCCTCCTTATTCTTTTAAAATCCTTTCGAATTTTGTCAGCCTTTCACTGCGCCGATGGTAACGCCCTTTACAAAATACTTTTGCAGGAAGGGGTACAGCAGCACGATGGGTCCCGTGGCCACCACGGTCATGGCAAGCTTGATGGGCTCACTGGGGACATCGCTGGCGGGGATGCCGCTTCTGGCCGCCGCCGCGTTCATGGCCTGTGCCTTGGTCAGGATGTTGTTCAGGAAGTATTGCAAAGGATACAGGTCCCGGGCGCCCTCATCCAGAAACAGCATGGCATTGTACCAGTCGTTCCAGTAGTTCAGGGCAATGAACAGTCCCACCGTGGCAAGACCGGCCTTGCTCAGGGGCATGGCGATCCGCCAGAACACGGTGAAGTCCCCTGCGCCGTCCAGCTTCGCCGACTGATAAAGCTCATCGGGAATGCTCATCATGTAGCTTTTCAGGATCAGCAGATAGGTCACATTGATGAGGATGGGCAGGATCAGGGCGATGATGCTGTTGTGGAAGTGCAGATACTTGGTGTTGAAGATGTACCAAGGCACCAGACCGCCGCCGAAAATGGAGGTGAAGTAGAAGAAAAACGACACCTGATAGCGGTAGCGAAAATCCTTGCTTGCCAGAACATATGCCGCCATACTGGTCAGCAGCAGTCCCAGAACCGTTCCCACAACGGTCACGGTGATGGTCACGCCATAGGCCCTGAACAGCTCCTCGGGGATCTTGAACAGCATTTTGTATGCATCCAGAGAAAATGTCTCCGGGATCAGGCGGTAGCCGTGGAGCTGAATGGACTGCTGCGAGGAAAACGAACCGCTGAGCACCAGCAGGAACGGCAGCAGGCAAATGATGGACAGCACCGCCAGAATGATATAAGACAGGATATTAAAGATAATACGGTCGCGCCCAACGGGCTTTTTCGTGTGTGGTTTCAGTCTCTGCATAGAGGCTCCTCCTCCCTTGTCTTGCCGGCTGTATCAGAACAGTGCATAATCCGGCTCCACCTTCTTCACGATGCGGTTTGCGATCAGGACCAGAATAAACGAAAGCGCGGATTGATACAGGCCCGCGGCACTGGTCATGCCGAATTCCTGCAATGTGAGCAGGGAACGTGTGACGTATGTATCGATCACATCGGTGACCTCAAGCACCATGGGATTGTTGCCGGTGACCTGCCAGAACATCTGGAAGTCGCCCTTCATAATGGTGCCGATGGCCATCAGGAACAAAATCACGATGGTGGGACGGATGCCCGGCAGGGTGATGTGCCAGATCTTCTGCCACATGGTGGCGCCGTCCAGATCCGCAGCCTCGTACAGCTGGGCATCGATGTTGACGATGCTGGCAAGATACATGACCGTGCCGTAGCCGATGTTTTTAAAGGCGCTGACCGCGATGAGGATAAAGGGCCATGCCTTCTGGTTGGAGTACACATCCACCGGGTCCATACCCAGACCCTTGAGGAAGCTGTTCACCGCACCGAATTCAAAATTGAACAGGTTGTAGATGAATGCGCCGACCACCACCCAAGAGATGAAGTAGGGCAGGAACATCACCGACTGGGTGATCCGCTTGAAATACTTGCCCGCCAGCTCACTGAGCAGGATCGCACAAGTGATCTGTAAGAAGGTGTTGGTGCAAAGGAACGCAATGTTATAAAGCACCGTGTTCCGCGTGGTGGTCCAGGCCTTGCCGGACTGGAAGAAATACTCAAAATTTTTGAACCAGACCCACGGGCTTCCAAAGATACCGTCATGGTAATTGTACTCTTTGAACGCCAGCACGATGCCGCCCATAGGGATGTAGCACATCAGGATGACGACGATGGCCGCCGGCAG
>DYCR01000018.1:0-21234 GCA_019418025.1 Clostridiales bacterium
CTGGTAGAGCACAACCTTAGGAGGCGACCGCTCTATCCAACTGAGCTACGGGGGCATATACAAGAAATATTCAATTTTAAGGCTCCGCAGGACTCGAACAGACTGCCGCTTAGGAGGCGGACCCTCTATCCTGGTGAGGTACGGGGGCAGATGGAAGTATAACAGGGGCGGTTCCTGCGCGATGGGGCGGCTGGCACCGCATGATACAGGCAGAGGATGTCCCTTGCTGAGGGTTACTACCATATTGTAACGGAAAATATGAGAACTGTCAATGATGGAATGGGGAAAGTTCTTGTGAATATCGCACTTATTTGGGAAAATGCCCTTTACAGAATGATAAAATCCAGTTATAATATTAAAAGCTATGTAATCTTGACGAAATGAGAGTATAATCTTATGAATATTGAATTTGAAGCATATAAGGGAAAGCTGAACGATTTACGTCCGGCACTGGAGGGGCTCTCCGAGTCTCTGAATCTGGATGGCCTGCGCAGCGAACTGGAGCGTCTGCACGCAATGCAGGAGGCTCCCGGTTTTTGGGATGATCCCGAAAAGAGCCAGAAAATTGTCATGAAGGCGAAGATTGCGGAAAATAAGATCGAGCGCTATGAGAAAATGGTTGCATCGTGGGATGATCTGATGACCATTTGCGAGATGGCACTGGAAGAGGATGACGATTCCATGCTCGATGAGCTGAAAGAGGGCTTTGAAAAGCTGGCAGAGGGGATGGAGTCCTGCCGCTTGGAGACCCTGCTGACGGGCACCTACGACGGGAACAATGCGCTGATGAGCTTCCACGCCGGCGCAGGCGGCACCGAGGCACAGGACTGGTGTCAGATGCTTTACCGCATGTACACCCGTTGGGCAGAGCGTCACGGCTTCACCTACAAGATTCTGGATTATCTGGAGGGGGACGAGGCCGGTCTGAAGAGTGCGGACATTCTGATCGAGGGGGAGAATGCCTATGGCTTCCTGAAGGGGGAGAACGGCGTCCACCGTCTGGTGCGTGTGTCGCCCTTTGACTCCAATGCCCGCCGCCAGACTTCCTTCTCTGCGATCGAAGTGATCCCTGAGATTCAGGACGATTCTCAGGATGTGGAGATCAAGCCTGAGGACTATGAGATGCAGGTGTTCCGTTCCTCCGGCGCAGGCGGTCAGCACATCAACAAGACCTCCTCTGCGGTTCGTCTGATCCACAAGGCCACCGGTATCACCGTTGCCTGCCAGACGGAGCGGAGCCAGTTCCAGAACAAGGAAAACTGTCTGCGCATGCTGCGCTCCAAGCTGGTTGAGATCAAGGAGCGTGAGCATCTGGACAAGATCTCTGACATCAAGGGTGTTCAGCAGAAGATCGAATGGGGCAGCCAGATCCGTAACTATGTTTTCATGCCCTATACCTTGGTCAAGGACACCCGTACCGGCTGCGAGACCTCCAATGTCAACGCAGTCATGGACGGCGCACTGGACCCCTTTATCGAGAGCTACCTGAATTGTCTGGCAACGGGCAACTGGGTACAGAAATAAGTGAAAAGAAATGCCTTCCGAAATCGGAAGGCATTTTTACTGCCCGCCCCCCCGAAAGAGGGTTCGGGCAATTTTTGCAGGCTGGGCAGTATTTTCCCTGAGGTACACGCCCCTCGGGGAAAAGGATCTTGACTTTATTTGTCACCAATGCGGCAGCCTATTTAACGCGTAAAAAAGGCTGTTGCACAAGCAACAGCCTTTGATATGTCAGCTAACCGTAGAATTACAGGGCAGCCTTTGCCTTCTCAACCAGAGCTGCGAAAGCGGCGGGATCCTGAATAGCCATTTCGGACAGGCTCTTACGGTTCATCTTGATGCCAGCCTTCTTGATACCGTTCATGAAGGTGGAGTAGTTCATGCCGTAGGGAGCGACAGCAGCGCTCAGACGGGTGATCCACATTCTGCGGTAGGTACGCTTCTTCAGCTTGCGGCCGACGAAAGCGTAGTTGCCGGACTTCATGACAGCCTGCTTGGCCATCTTAAAGTGACGGGACTTAGAACCCCAGTAGCCCTTAGCCAGCTTCAGGGTAGCATTTCTTCTCTTGCGCGTCATCATTGCGCCTTTAACTCTTGCCATTTATAATATCCTCCTCTTCCTCTTATTTGTAAGGGATCATCTTCTTGATGGTCTCGACATTGGTCACGTCAGCGTAAGCAGTGGTGCGCAGACGACGGGTACGCTTGGTGTCCTTCTTGGTGAGGATGTGGCTCTTGTAAGCGCGGGCTCTCTTAACCTTACCGGACTTGGTCAGGTTGAATCTCTTCTTTGCACCGCTATGGGTTTTCAGCTTGGGCATAGTAGGTACTCCTTCCGTTTCTTTCGTTGTCAAGCTCGATTACTTGCTATTCTTGGGGGACAAAAACATTGCCATGAAGCGACCGTCCAGCTTAGGATTCTTTTCCATGGTGGCCACTTCGGCACACTCGTCGGCGAAGGTCAGCAGAAGCTTCTCGCCGATATTGGTATGGGCCATTTCACGGCCGCGGAAACGAACGCTGACCTTGACGCGGTTGCCGTCGTTCAGGAACTTCTGAGCAGCCTTGATCTTGGTGTTCAGGTCGTTTGTGTCGATACTGGGACTCATGCGAATCTCTTTGATCTCCACCACGCGCTGATTCTTACGGGCTTCCTTTTCGCGCTTCTTTTGGTCGAAGCAGAACTTGGAATAGTCCATGATCTTGCAGACGGGGGGAGTGGCATTGGGAGAGATCTTGACCAGATCCAGACCCTGCTCTTCAGCAAGCTGGTTGGCCTGTGCAGCGGACATGATACCCAACTGGGCACCGTCTTCACCGATGATACGGAGTTCCTTGTCGCGGATCTCTTCATTGAGCTGATGGTCTAACTTGGCTATGGTAAGCACCTCCAATGAATCAATAAAAAAGCGGATGCCAAAGCATCCGCACAGTTCCGTAAAAACTTAGCCCATGATGGGGTAAGAAGGGGAATGTTGACCTCTTTGCACAAATTTGCGGGAGGTGAGGCGGATGTATGGCCTTCTTCGTTACCTGCACATTTTAGCACAGTGTTTGCTGATTGTCAAGGATAAAATGAAAATATTTTCTCATGGAATAATCTATTCCGGGATGGGTAAAATCATACCGGAAGATTTTTCCTCACCCGGCCAGAACGTCGGCCTTGACGACCCCGTCGGTTTTGGACAGATCGGCCAGAAGCTCCTCAAGAGACACCTTCAGCTGGGCAGTCTCTGCGGTGATGGTGACCAAGGCGCAGCCGTTGGTGGGGATGGTTTGGTTGATGGTAAGGATGTTTGCGTGCCACTTGGCAAAGCAGGCCAAAATGGCAGACAGGACACCGGGCTCATCATGCAGGCTCAGGTGGAACGTGATGATCCTGCCGATCATCATATTGTGGAAGGGCAGGATGGAGTCACGGTATTTATAAAATGCGCTGCGGCTGATATCGGTGCGCCGGGTGGCTTCGTTCACGGTGGAAACCTCGCCGGAGTCAAGCAGGCGTTTTGCTTCAGCGACCTTTAAGAATACATCCGGCAGGGCGCAGGCTTCGACAATATAGTATTTCGGCGCACTGGACATAATGATAACCTCCTGATGTGTGGATTTACAGAATACACAACATTTCTGTATTATGTTAGCACATTTTCAGGAAAATGCAAGCAGAAAGGGGAACGGGTGGACAGTTGGAAAAGAAGTATATTTGCAAAATCGGAACATTTATTGTCACTTTTCTCGGGGTATGGCTGTTTATTCGGTACTTATTTCCGATTATCATTCCGTTTGCACTGGGGCTGCTGATTGCAGGAATTTCTGCGCCGGGGGTCCGCTTTTTGCAGGAACGGCTTCATTTGCCCAGAGGCTTAGCCTGTTTTATCGCGGTAACTCTGGAGCTTGTACTGCTGACGGGGCTGATGTGGCTGCTGTGCGCACTGGGATATCGGGAGCTTACGGCGCTGGCCAGTGGGATACCGAACGTGGTGCAGCAGCTGACCGACAGCGTATCAAGGGTTCGGCAATGGCTTCTGGATCTGGTGGCGCAGCTGCCGCCTGGGCTGTCGGAGGCGCTGACCTGTACGGTCAGTGATCTGTTCACCAGTGGCAGCATCCTGCTTGAAAAAGCGGCATCCGGCGCAGTGAGCATGATCGGCACCATGCTTGGGGGGATTCCCGGGGGTGCGCTTTTACTGGGAACAGCGGTGATCTCCGGCTATATGATCGCGGTGCAGCTGCCCACGCTGCGCAGAAGGCTGCTTTCCACGAGCCTGTGGAATACCCATGCGGTTCCGATCCTTGCCCGACTGAAGGGTACGGTGGGCTGTTGGCTCAAGGCGCAGGTCAAGCTGGCGGGGATCACCTTTGTGATCGTGTGTGCCGGACTGCTGCTGCTCAGGACGGGACACAGCATCCTGTGGGCACTGGTGATCGCGCTTGTGGATGCCGTGCCGATGCTCGGAACGGGGACGGTGCTGATCCCGTGGGCGGTGATCGTTCTGCTGCAGGGACAGACCGTTCGGGCGGTGGGACTGGCAGGGATCTATGTCACGGCAATGCTCATACGCTCGGCCCTTGAGCCGAAGCTTGTGGGGAAACAGCTTGGCCTGAATCCGCTGCTGACACTGGTGGCGCTGTATGCCGGTTTTCGGCTTTGGGGAGTAATGGGGATGATCTTGGCGCCGATCCTAGTGGTCACCGCCAATCAGCTGTCAGCCATGAAAAACGGGGACTTGAACAGTTGATGGGATCTGGTATAATAGCTCCGAAGGAAGTGAAAGGATATGGAGCTGAAGCACCGGGTACGGGATGCAGGCAGACTGTCGGACATCCTGAAAGGAGAGATGAAGATCTCCTCCGGTTTGATGAACCGACTGAAATGGTACGATAAAATTTTGGTCAACGGAGTCCCGCAGCGCACGAATTTTGCGGTGCAGCAGGGGGATCTGGTGAGTGTGATACTGGACGAGGAGCCGCCTGAATATCCGGCAGAGGACGTTCCGGTTCGCATTTTATATGAGGACGAGCATATTTTGGCTGTGGACAAGGAACCGGGGGTGCTGATCCACCCCTCCCGACATCGGGACTGGGGGACACTGGCCAACGCGGTGACGGGATACTATCAGCGGACCGGACAGCTCAGTGCCTTCCATCCGGTGACACGACTGGATCGGGATACCTATGGAATCGTGCTGATCGGGAAAAATTCCCATGTCCATGCGCTGCTGAATGAGTATCACAGTGCGGGGAAGCTTCAAAAGACCTATGAGGCGTGGGCTTATGGTTGTCCACAGGTCCTTCACGGAACTGTGGATGCACCGATAAAGCGCAGACCGCTGCCCAGTCTGCTGCGCTGCATCGATCCGGAGGGGAAACCCTCTCAGACGGTTTATCGGGTGAAGCAGAGACTGGAAAGCAGCTGTATCTTAGAGCTGAAACCAATTACCGGCAGGACCCATCAGCTGCGCCTGCACTGCGCCCACATGGGCTGTCCGATTTTAGGGGACCCCCAGTATGGAACGGAGGTCTCCGGGAAGCTTTCTGCCGCCTTGGGGCTTACATATCAGCGGCTGTGTGCCAAAAGACTGGAATTTGTCCATCCGATCACCGGCGAAGAGCTGTGTCTGGAGTCTGAAATGCAGGCATATAACAACCCCCCTGATGCGTGACATCAGGGGGGCTTGTCAGCATAGTCTGCCTGAGTTTGCCGCTTTAGCGGCAAAAAAGATAAAATCATTTTCCACGGGGGCGTGTACCTCGGGGAAAATACTGCACAGCCTGAGAGTGTGGAATTTACCCGTCACTGGCGGGTAAATTATGCGCGGGTCAGGCTGCAAAAAGATGCCAGAAAGCCCCGAAAGGGTTTTCTGGCAGTAACCCCCCTGATGCGTGACATCAGGGGGGTAAAAATGTTCAGATTAGACAGTGGGCTGGTTAGCAGCCTGAATGATCTGCAGGAACTTCTCGGGAACCAGAGAAGCACCGCCGATCAGACCGCCGTCGATGTCGGGCTGAGCCAGCAGCTCGAAGGCGTTCTTCTCGTTCATGGAGCCACCGTACAGGATGGAGATCGCACGAGCGTTCTTGGAGCTGTACAGCTTGCGAACGACGGTACGGATGTGCTCACAGACTTCCTCAGCCTGCTCGGGGGTAGCGGTCTTGCCGGTACCGATGGCCCAGATGGGCTCGTAAGCGATGACGACCTTGCGGATCTTGTCCTCGGAAACGCCCTGCAGGCCAGCCTTGATCTGCATAGCGATCCACTCGGAGGTGATGCCGGACTCGCGCTGCTCCAGGCTCTCGCCGCAGCACATAATGGGGATCAGACCTGCTTCCAGAGCGGCCAGGACCTTTGCATTGACATCAGCATCGGTTTCGCCCATGGCGCGGCGCTCGGAGTGACCGATGATGACGTACTTACAGCCGGCATCCACCAGCATGTTGGTAGCGATTTCGCCGGTGTATGCGCCGCTTGCATTTGCGTTGCAGTTTTCGGCACCGATGCCTACGCGGGTCTCACGCATGGCACGGACAGCAGCGGGGATACAAACAGCAGGAACACACAGTGCAACGTCGCACCAACGGCCCTTGGGCATCATGGCCTTGAAGGCGGTCATGAATTCCTTGGTCTCGCTGGGGGTCTTATTCATCTTCCAGTTGCCTGCGATAATGGTCTTACGATACTTTCTGTTCATGGTGGATTCTCCTTGTTGTATATGTTCGTTACATGACTTGCTATGCCGAGATGAAATCCCGGCATAGCACAGTGATCGATATATTTGAGATTACTTGTCCTGCAGGCAGGCGATACCGGGCAGCTCCAGACCCTCGAGGAATTCCAGAGAAGCGCCGCCGCCGGTGGAGATATGGGTGATCTTGTCGGCAAAGCCCAGCTGCTCGCAGGCAGCAGCGCTGTCACCGCCGCCGACGATGGTCACGGCGTCGGAATCAGCCAGACCCTGTGCAACAGCGATGGTGCCCTTTGCCAGAGTGGGGTTCTCGAACACGCCCATGGGGCCGTTCCAGACAACGGTCTTGGCAGCCTTGGCGGCAGCAGCGAACTCAGCCTGAGCCTTTTCGCCGATATCCAGACCCATTTTGCCCTCGGGGATCGCATCGGACATGACAGTCTGAACGGGGATCTCAGCGTCGATGGGAGAGGGGAAGGAATCTGCAACGACGGTGTCCACAGGCAGCAGCAGCTTGACGCCCTTTGCCTCGGCCTTGGCCATCATTTCCTTGCAGTAGTCCAGCTTTTCATTGTCAACCAGAGAAGCGCCGACGGTGTGGCCCTGAGCAGCGAGGAAGGTGAATGCCATGCCGCCGCCGATGATCAGGGTATCGACCTTTTCCAGCAGGTTGTTGATTACGTTGAGCTTGTCGGAGACCTTAGCGCCGCCCAGAATGGCAACGAAGGGACGCTCGGGGTTGGCCAGAGCCTTGCCCATGATGCCGACTTCCTTCTCTACCAGGAAGCCGCAGACAGCGGGCAGGTAGTCAGCGACACCTGCGGTGGAGGAGTGAGCACGGTGAGCGGTGCCGAAGGCATCGTTGACGAAGATGTCAGCCAGGCTTGCCAGCTCCTTGGACAGCTCGGGATCGTTCTTGGTCTCGCCCTTGATGTAACGGGTGTTCTCCAGCAGCATGACCTGACCCTCTTTCAGAGCGGCAGCCTTTGCTTTGGAGTCCTCGCCTGCAACGTCAGCAGCCATGATGACTTCCTGACCCAGCAGCTGGCTGAGGCGGTCAGCAACGATCTTCAGGCTCAGCTCGGGCTTCCACTCGCCCTTGGGCTTGCCCATGTGAGAGCAGAGGATGACCTTGGCGTTGTGCTCGATCAGATATTGAATGGTGGGCAGAGCAGCAACGATACGCTTATCGCTGGTGATCTTGCCGTCCTTGGTGGGGACATTGAAATCGCAGCGGCACAGTACACGCTTGCCTGCTACATCGATGTCCAGAATAGACTTCTTATTGTAGTTCATGATGATTCCTCCAAATTACTGGGGATTATCCCCGCATTTTTCCAAAATCCTGCAAACCGGGGAAGTCCAGCTGCCTGAGCGCTTCGTAGACCGTGATGGCGACACTGTTGCTCAGATTCAAGCTTCGGGCCTCGGCACGCATCGGGAGGCGAATGCAGTGGTCTGCATGCTCGGCAAGGAAGGCCTCGGGCAGTCCCTTGGTCTCTTTGCCGAAGAAGAGATAGCAGTCGTCCTCGAATCGGGCCTGTGTATAGGACCGGGGAGCTTTTGTGGAAAGACACCACATCTGCTTGACGTCATTTTTTGCAAAAAAGTCCTCTAGGTTGTCATAATCCCGCACATCCACCAGATGCCAATAGTCTAATCCGGCTCGGCGGACGGCCTTTTCCGAGATGTCAAAGCCCAAGGGGCGGATCAGATGCAGTCTGGAGCCCGTAGCGGCGCAGGTCCGGGCGATATTTCCACAATTTTGTGGAATCTCCGGTTCCACCAATACGATATTCAGCACACCAAAACACCTCGAATGATCATGAAATCCACAGCGGAAGCTCCGCAGTTTGCTTGCGTACCTATTGTATGTCAAATAGTTCATAAAATCAATCTAAAAATACGTATTTTTTATAATATTTCATACTATTCACATAAAATTTTAGGCTAGGTGCATAATTTTGGGCAAAATGTCATTTCGTATTTGGTACAGTATAAAAAAATGAATAGATTTTTTGTGCAAATAGTAGATAGAGACGGGGGAAAAACGGGAACAATGAAACAACTGGTACAAAAAAGCCGCCTCAAACATGAGACGGCTTTGGATATTTAGTCAACTGTGATCTGCTCGATCGTGATGTGGGGCAGACCGTTGTAGTCGGTCACATTGTCGATATAGTTGTAGTCAAAGCGGATGCTGTCGCCCACGGCGATGGCGTCCTTGCCCTTGACGGAGGAATAGCTCACCTGCACGACCTTTTTCTCCTTGTAGTGGCTGTCACCCTCCACCACGATCATCCGGCAGCTTTGCTCCTCCTCTGACAGATGCTCGACGGTCCCTGCAAGGGAAGAGCTGTACAGATCCAGAGTGGGCAGGGTGGGGGCGGAACCGCAGCCGGCAAGCAGCGTGACCATCAGTAGTGCAGCTGAGAAAATCGATACAAAAGCTTTACGCATTGGAAATCACCTCGTAAATAAACTGCATATATGATAGTTGTTTTTTTGAAAAAAAGCAAGGATTAAGTTGTGAATTGTTCTGAATCTGCAAAAGCTGCGTGATCGCACTAGGAAATATCGGTTGAATATGATATAATCATACATTATACCCAGTATAACGGAGGAACAAACATGAAAGAAATCTTTTTGCTGAAGCTTGGCGAGGTGGTACTCAAGGGTGCCAACAAGCGTCAGTTTGAAAGCAAGCTCCGGGCAAATGTCCGCCGCCGGATGAAGCCCTTCGGAGAATTTGACGTGTATATCATGCAGTCAACGGTCTATGTGGAGCCGATGAACGAGGAAGCAGATGTCGATGGCGCGTGGGAGGCCTGCAAGAGCATCTTCGGCGTGGTCCGGCTGTGCCGGTGCCGTCCCTGTGACAAGGAGATGGATGCCATTTTCAACACCATCGAGGAATATCTGGGGGCCGACCTCGACTGCGCCAAGAGCTTTAAGGTGGAATCCAAGCGTTCTGATAAGGCATTCCCCATGACATCTATCGCGATCTCTCAGGAGATTGGCGGTCGTCTGGCAGAGGCGCACCCCGACTGCGAGGTGGATGTGCATAACCCGGATTACACCGTCTTTGTGGAGATCCGCGATCTGGCGGCCTATGTCCACGGTCCGGCAGAGCCCGGTGCAGGCGGACTGCCTACCGGTGTCGGCGGCAGAGCCATGTGCCTGCTCTCCGGCGGCATCGATTCCCCGGTGGCGGCCTATATGATGGCAAAGCGCGGCATGGAGATCGAGTCTGTTCACTTCTTCTCCTATCCCTACACCTCTCAGCTGGCCAAGGATAAGGTGCTGGAGCTTGCACGTCTGGTGACCCGTTATTCCGGACGGATGACGGTGAATGTGGTCAGCTTTACCCAGATCCAGGAGGCCATTCGGGAAAACTGCCCCGAGGAGTTCTTTACCCTGATCATGCGCCGGTTTATGATGGAGATCTCTCAGCGGATCGCAAAGGAGGACGGCTGCGGCGCGCTGATCACCGGAGAAAATCTGGGTCAGGTGGCGAGCCAGACCATGGAGGCCATGACGGTCACAGGTGCCGTGGTGGACATCCCCATTTTTATGCCTCTGGTTGGCATGGACAAGGAAGAGATCGTCACCATTGCAAGAAAGATCGGCACTCTGGACACGGCGATCCTGCCCTACGAGGACTGCTGCACCGTCTTTACCCCCAGACACCCCAAGACCAAACCCACTCTGGGACAGGTGCTGCATGCCGAGCGGAAGCTGGACCGTGAGGCACTGATTGAGCAGGCGCTGCAGAGCGTGGAAAAGATCGGTGTGAAGTATGATGAAACCGAGCCTTTCTGCTGAGGTGCTGCGGTGCCTTGCCGGCAAGCGTCTGGCTACGGCCGAGAGCCTGACCGGAGGCGGGATCGGCAGGGAGATCACCTCGGTCCCCGGTGCATCGGCGGTCTATGCCGGCGGGATCATCAGCTATACCAATGAAGTAAAGCACAAGCTTCTGGGCGTGCCGGAGGAAATGCTGCAAGCCTTCGGCGCTGTGTCCGCCCCTGTGGCAAGGGCAATGGCGGAAGGGGCCAGAGCTGCACTGGAGGCAGATGCGGCGGTGTCTGTGACAGGACTGGCAGGCCCCGATGCAGACGAATACGGTCATGCCGTCGGCACGGTGTTTATCGGCTATGCAGACCGGCAGACGGCTTTTGCAAAAGAGTACCATTTTGACGGAGATCGGCAGCAGGTCAGGGAAAAGACCATTGAGGCAGCCCTGACTTTGGTACTGGAACAGAACCGCTGACATGCTGCGGCGTAAATCGCCCCGTCCCCAGATCGGGAGGCGGGGCGATTTTGCATGGAGGTTCGGGTCATTTGGTCTTGTCAAGGGGATGGGTATGTGATAGACTGGAAAAAAACGAACTGGAGGTCATCGGATATGCATTTTCGGAACAATCTGGCAGCGGCGGCTTTGGTGTGTGCTGCGGCTTTTGCGGTGGGGTTCTCCGGCTGCGATTCACGGGGCAGTCAGGATACATCGGCGCAGGAAACGGCTGTGGAGTTTCCGGTGCTGCTCTACCACCATATCGATGATGTGGGAGAGGGAGACAGCACCATTAAAAGGGAGGTGTTCCTCAGTCATCTGGATGCACTGGCGGAAGCGGGCTACACCACCATCACCACAGAGCAGATGCAGGCTTATGTGGAGCGGGGGGAAGAACTGCCCGAAAAGCCTGTGCTTATCACATTTGACGATGGATATTACAGCAATTATGAAATCGCATATCCGGCACTGGCAGAGCGGGACATGAAGGGCGTTATCTTCACCATCGGGGTAAGCTCCGGCAAGGATACCTATAAGGACACCGGAAAGCCTATCCTCCCGCATTTTTCCTACGAGCAGGCCAGAGAAATGGTGGATTCCGGCGTCATGGCTGTGCAGACGCATACCTATGACATGCACCAGTACCGCCCCCTAGAGCCGGACGGCGGAAGAGTGGGTGTGCTGGCACGGGAGGACGAAACGCCGGAGGAATATCAGGATGCCCTGCGGACGGACTTTCAACGGGGCATACAGGAGCTTGAGGAGGCGACAGGGCAGGATGTTACTGCATTGGCCTATCCCTTTGGCGCCCATTCACCTGAAAGTGAGCAGATGTGTGACGAGCTTCAGATCCCGATCACCTTTACCATCGAATCCGAGCAAGCCAGACTGGTTGTGGGCAAGCCTGAAAGCCTGCGGCTTTTGGGAAGATATTACATAGACGACGTTTCTCAGGAGGAATTACTGGACATGATCGATCCGGCCTGAGTGCGTTGTTCATAGAAAAAAGAGCCCCCCGCCTGCGTGAAGCAGGCGGGGGCTTTAGTCAGGTGGGATCGTAATTTACGATAACGTCCATGTCTACAAGGGGGGTGACCGATTCGGTGGTCACCTTTGTGCCGTACACGTTCAGCTGAGCCAGACGATGGCAGTTTTTCAACCCGCTGATATCGGACAGGTCAGCGTTGTGATCCAGATACACATAATTCAGGTTCGGCAGACCGTTCAGGGAGCTGATATCTGTGAGCTTGTTGTAATCGCCCACGATGCGCATCAGCTCACTGCCGTCGCCGAAGTCCGGCAGAGCAGTGACTTCGTTATAGGCAAAGTTCAGCTCGGTAATGGAGCTTAGACCTGCGATGCCGCTCAGATTGGGAATCGCGTTGTGGGAGACATCCAGCTTGCTGAGGGTGTCGAGCCCGGAGAGCGCATCCACGTCTACCAGTGCATTGTTGGAGGCAGACAGGGAAACCAGAGCGCTCAGCCCCTTGACACCGTCGAGAGCCACAAGGCTGTTGCCGGAAACATCCAATGTGCTCAACTGGGTGCAGGCGGACAGATCGGGCAGGGAGGGCAGGGAGTTGTTTGCAAGGTTCAGTTCCTCAAGCTCCTTCAGGGCGGTCAGCGCAGAGGGGTCTGCGACGGCGTTGTCAGACAGGTTCAGCTGCTCTAGCTTATACATGCCGGACAGGGGGGTGATATCACCGATGGCGTTGTCGGAAAGATCCAGATAGATCACATTTTCCGCCTCGGCAATATCGGAAAGGGAGGACACTCCGGAGCCGGAAAGGGTCAGCCGTTCCAGTCTTTGCAGATTGCCGAACATGCTCATGGAGCCGCCCAGACTGCAATCGGTGATGTTCAGTTCCTTCAGGTTGGTCATGCCGGCGATAACGCCCAAATCGGGGATATCCATCCCGTCGATGGTCAGCTTTTCAAGAGAAATGAAATATTTCAGATCCTCGAGGGTGGTGGTTTCCGCCGGAACGGTCAGCTCGGTGATGGTCCAGATATCCTCGGTGCTGATGACGGCATCCGCGTCCAGAAGCAGCTGACTGCGCACCAGTGCGTCCAAAGCCGGATCTGCAAGGGTGACATCCTCGATCACACCTCCGACGGTGTAGTTGAAGATGGAGATGGGGCTGACCAGACCGTTTTCAGCAACACAGAGGGCATAGATCTTAGTTTCGCCGCCTTCCAGAGTGACCGAGCCGGTGCTGGGGGCATTGGCGGTGGTGGGATACTGTCCGTTTGTGGTGATATACAGAGTGCCGCCGGAGGACTGGAAATTCAGGGTGATATACTCGGAGTAAAAGCCCGGGGCCTTGTCCACCGTGGGGGCGGCAGGGCGCATGGCATCCAGTTCTGCCTTGATGGCAGGATCGGTGATGTTCTCCAACATGGTCACCGCGTCCAGAAGCTTGTCCTGCTCCACAAAGGTTTGGGACAGGGCGATATACAGCTCGGCAGTGGCGCCGTCGGCGATGGCATTGGTGAGGGTGACCTCTGCCTTGGTGTAGTTGCCGGCGGACTTGTAGATGTTAGCAAGCTCGATGGCAACATCCTTGTCCTGATCGGACAGTCGATAACTCATGTCATAAAACCACGTGGCAGTCTTAAAATGGCCGTCGCGTGCGCTGTTGCGGGCCTGAGCGTTCAGAAAATCCTGAACGGTGGAGCGATCGTAGACCAGCATGTACCAGAATGCACTGCCGATAATCAGAACAATCAGTATTACCGGTATGATCCATTTCATAAGTCGTTTCATTTAGAATTACTCCATTTCTGGGTATAGTATGCCGATATTATACTAAAGTGCGCAAAAATTGTCAAGAAGTGCGACTGGAATGTGGCGATTCCGTACCGGAAACGGCAATTTTTACAGGGCGGTTCCGATAGAATCTATCGAAGAGGTGATGCGTATGAAGAGGCAGGCTGCGGCGGCATTTCTGTGCGGACTGGTCCTGCCCATGGTCATGATGGCACTGAGCATCCGTAAAGCAGTGCCGCCGGAGGGGGAAGTGCCTCCGGCATCCGAGCAGCAAACGGAGCCGGAGCCTGTGCAGACCGAACAGGCAGCAGCGACCGGATACGACGGGGAGACGGAGCTGCGGGTGCTGACAGAGAATGGAGCGGTGGAGACGATGCAGCTGGGAGAGTATCTGGTGGGGGTCGTCCTTGCGGAAATGCCGGCAGATTTTGAGCCGGAGGCACTGATGGCCCAGTCGGCAGTGGCAAGGACCTACACCTGCAAGCGCATGCTGCATCCGAAGCACGAGGGAGCGGCTGTCTGCACAGACCCGGACTGCTGTCAGGATCACAGCAGTGTGGAGGCATATCTGGAGGCAGGGGGGACAGAGGAATCGGTGGAGAAGATCCGTCAGGCGGTATCCAAGACAGACGGCATGGTGCTGACCTATGAGGGAGCGCTGATTGATGCGACGTATTTTTCCTGCTCCGGCGGCATTACGGAGGATGCCGTGGCGGTTTGGGGTCGGGATGTACCCTATCTGCAATCGGTGGAAAGCCCCGGAGAGGAGCAGGCTCCCCGCTATAGCGAGCGAGTCTCGTTTCGGGCAGAGGACTTTTGCAAAAAGATCGGATGCTCGGGACAGGGCGCTCCGGCGGAGTGGTTTGGGCAGATGGTCCGCACGCAGGGGGGCGGCGTGGAATCGGTGGAGATCTGCGGAAAGACTTACAGCGGTCTGCAGCTGCGGAAGCTTCTGGGGCTGCGCTCCACGGCCTTCACGATTCAGGCGGAGGG
This sequence comes from Clostridiales bacterium, assembly GCA_019418025.1. Lineage (GTDB taxonomy): Bacteria > Bacillota > Clostridia > Oscillospirales > Oscillospiraceae > Faecousia. The sequence continues at coordinate 14,738 of DYCR01000018.1, forward strand.
AGACACCGTCACCCTTGAGACAAAGGGTTTCGGACATCGGGTCGGGATGAGCCAGTACGGGGCCCAAGCCATGGCGCTTGACGGAAGCGGCTGGCAGGACATCCTGAGCCACTACTATCAGGGGGTGTCCATTGAGGCCATGGAGAAACAGACGTAAAAAATTTTAAATTGTCCCTTGACAAGTGGGATGGGCTGTGCTATAATTCACCATGTTCCGCAGAGAGATGCGGGTGTAGCTCATCCGGTAGAGCGCCACCTTGCCAAGGTGGAGGTAGCGAGTTCGAGCCTCGTCACCCGCTCCAAAGACCCCAACAGTTTGTTGGGGTCTTTTTTCGTATATAAGAAACCCACCGGATCAGCCGGTGGTTCCCCAAGGTCTTGCAGTCTTGTGAGCAGAAGTCCCCGAACGGATTTGTGATCCGATCGGGGACTTTTTGCATTGTTTACAGAAGCTCCTGAAAAATCGCCTCGTACTCCTTGGAAAAAATGCTGTCCTTATTCCAGATAAAGGTGAAGTCGTGGCTCAGGCGGAAATCGTCCAGTGGGATCTGAACCAGTGTGCCGTTATCGATCTCCTGCTGAACGGCGGCCTTGTATAAAAAGGAGATGCCGCAGTCCTGAAGCAAAAGGGAAACGATGGTGTGGATATTTCCCACCTCCACCAGATTGGAGAAATTCAGGATGGACATATTTTTTAAAGCCAGTGCCCGGGTCAGGATGGCTCTGGTGCCGGAGCCCGGTTCGCGGATCAGCAGACGCTCTCCGGTCAGATCCTGCATGCAGCGGATGGGCTTGGAGAATACATGATCTCGGGATGCAACGGCGATGTATTCCTCGGTGCGATAGACCCGGGTCTGGTATTGCTCCTGCTTGAAATAGCCCTCGACGATGGCAAAATCCAGATTTCCCTCGTACAGCTCCGACAGCAGAGTTTTTGTGTTGCTGTAACGGATGTGGAAATCCGTGTCCGGATGTGCCTTGAGGAATTTTCCCAGTGATGGCAGGATGGCGTATTCTCCGATGGTCATGGTAACGCCGAAGGTCAGCACCTTTTTGCCGGAGAGGCTTTCCTTCATCCGCTTTTTGATGGTGTTTTCATCGTTTCTCATGGACTCAAGGCTTGAGCGCAGGATCTCCCCTGCCGGTGACAGGGTCAGGTTTTTTCGCTCCCGCACAAACAGCGGGGCGTCGAATTTCTGCTCCAGATATTTGATGTGCTGAGAGACGGCAGGCTGTGTCAGGTTCAGCGCCTCGGCGGCACGGGTGAAGCTCATGTATTTGCATACGGTCAAAAATGTCTCCATGCGAAAATCCATCATAGGGAAACCTCCTGTGGTGATTCTGGGGGATGGCAGGTTATCTGGCATTATCATAACAAAAACTTATGAGAATATCAATTATCATAATTTTACAAAATGCTGCAAAGGATATATAGTGAAGATACAAAATCTGAAAACGCAAATGGAGGTAACATATGATGTACGATATTATGATCATTGGAGCCGGCCCTGCCGGTATCAGCGCAGGGATCTACGCGGTCAGCCGTGGCAAGAAAACCGTGATTCTGGAGCAGAATGAGGTGGGTGGCTTGATCGGCAAGGTGTCTACGGTCACCCATTATGCCTCCGTTGCAGAGGCAGAGAGCGGAAAGATGTTTGCCCGCAGACTGGAGGCTCAGGCTAAGAATGCCGGTGTTGAGATTGTGAAGGCGAAGGTGACCAAAGCGGAACTGACAGGCGAGGTCAAGCAGCTGCACACCGCTCAGGGCGTATTCTCCGGTCGGAGAGTGATCCTTGCAAACGGCACCTCCCCCAGAAAGCTGGGCATCCCCGGGGAAGCGGAGCTTGCGGGCAAGGGTATGTCCATGAATGCGGCACGGGATGCAGAGGCCTATCAGGGAAAGAGCGTTTACGTTGTGGGCGGCGCAGACGGTGCGGTCAAGGAGGCACTGTATCTGTCGAAATATGCTGCAAAGGTCACCATCATTCATTTTGAGCCCCAGCTGGGCTGCATTGCCGAGTTCAGAGAAAAGGTCAGCAAGACCCCCAATATCGTGCTGCACCTGAATGCCCGTCTGCACGGTGTCTACGGAGTGGATCGGGTGGAGTCTCTGGAGATTGCGGATGAAAATACGGGGGCGATCGAGACGGTCGAGGACCCGGGCTGCGGGATCTTTGTGTATGCCGGAACGACACCCAATACAGAACTCTATGGCCAGCTTGCCTTGAAGGACGGGTTCATCTGTGTCAACGAGAAGATGGAGACATCTGAGTCCGGCGTGTATGCCGCGGGTGATATCTGCGTCAAGCAGGTGCGCCAGATCTCCACTGCCGTGGCAGACGGGACCATTGCGGCAATCAATGCGGCGATGTGATCTGCCTGAAGCGGAAGAAAGGTTTCTGCCGGAGCGTATGGACTGATTCGCAGGACCAAGATGCATAAGCGCAAAAAGCACCCCACCGGTCTGTGGATACCAGACGGGTGGGGTGCAGCTGTTTCTATCGGGAAGAGGCTTACAGCAGGATGCCGGTAAAGCATTGGCTGGCAAGCCACAGGGACAGGGCCGAGATCAGCAGTGCGCCGTGGGCCTCGGGACCGGACTGGATGCGGTCAACAATAGAGCTGAACAGCCATGTGGTGACGGTGAATACGGCACTGCCGATCAGGGCAAGCTTCAGTGCCTGCATGCCGGCGGCATAGCCTGCGGCCAGAGGCAGCAGCCCGAAGGTCAGGGCCGAAAGCAGGGCGATGCACACATAGCAGCGCTTGGCCCCAGGGGCAAGGTAATGCTCTGCGATCAGCACCAGCAGAGTCAGCGCCACCAGATTGGGAATGTTGATCTGAGGCAGGATGACAATGGGTGCAAAGGTGTTTACAAGGATGAATACCAGCAGGGTCAGCGCAACGGCAGCACTCAGCAGGGAATTCAGAGCAAAGGTTCTTTTCTTCATATCGGTCAACCTCCCCAGGATGTGGCGCTGGAGGAGCTGTCTGCTCCGGTCACGAATGCGACGGCAGAGTTGACCCCTCGGGCAATGGCTTTGGATGTAACGGTGGCGCCGGTCAGGCTGTCCACATTTACACCGATCTCGGCGGTTTCATCGGTGTTGAGGAACTGAACCAGAAATTTGTAGTCGGTCAGCGCCTGCGCACCCAAGCCGTAAGTCTCGTGCATCTGCTGAACCTGCATACCCATGACGATGCCGTCGTTATCCACGCCCACAAGCATAGCGATATCGCCTGCATAGCCCGGTGTCACCACAAAGACGGCGTAGCCTGCATCGGACTTGTAGGTGGAGCGGATGTTTTTATCCTCGCCGGTGTAGGGCTCCAAGGTAAATTCGGTGCTTCCGGGCAGGACGGTGTGCATTCTGTTGGAAAGATAGGCCTCTTCAGATTCTCTGCGGATGCCGGAGGTGGCCTTGCTTGCGCCGAACAGCACCACTGCGCACAGGAGCGTGATCAGAAGCGGAGAGAGGATCTTTGTTTTTTTCATGGAGTTACTCCCTTCTTCACACCGAAGCGGCGGGGCGCAGTGCAGCGGTCCAGCGTCCAAGTCAGTGCATTCATCAGTAAGATCGCATAGGTGACACCCTCGGGATAGAGCCCGTAGTAACGGAACAGGACCGTCAGCACGCCGCAGCCGATGCCGTATAGGATCTGTCCCACCGGGGTGACAGGGGAGGTGGCGTAGTCAGTTGCCATAAAGATGGCACCGAGCATCACGCCGCCGCCGGTCAGGCTGTAAAGCATCCATTGCAGGGGAGCATCGGTCTTATGGAACACCAGTGTGATCAGGGCCACGCTGCCAAGATACGCCAGAGGGATGCGGGGGGAGATGACCTTGCGGGCCACCAGATAGATGCCGCCAAGCAGCAGGGCCAGTGTGCTGACCTCGCCGATGCACCCGGGGATGTTGCCGAGGAACATGTCGGTCAGGCTTTCCTCGGGAAGTGCAGGCATGACCATGTGGTGCAGCGGTGTGGCGGCGGTGACGCCGTCCACGCCCAGTGCCTGAAAACGTACCATAGATACCGGCCAGATGACCATCAGCAGGGCTCTGGCGGTCAGGGCGGGGTTGAAGATATTCTGCCCCAAGCCGCCGGTCATCAGCTTGACCACAACGATGGCGAACACACTGCCGACAGCGGCCTGATACAGGGGAATGGAGGCCGGCAAGGTCATGGCCAGCAGAAGGCCGGTGACGATGGCGGAGCAGTCAGGCAGTGTATTGCGCTTTTTGGTGAGCAGCGCGTAGAGCCATTCGGCTGCCACGGCAGAGACGATGCTGACGGCCACCACCAACAGGCTGCGCAGGCCCAGTACCCACGTGCCGACAGCCAGTGCCGGAAGCAGGGCGATACATACATCCAGCATCAGCCGGCTGGAACGGAAATCTCCACGGATATGAGGAGAGGAAGCTACGGTCAGATTCATTGGCTTTTGGCCTCCTTCAGCAGTTGTTTTCCCTTGCGGAAATACTCCACAAGAGGCAGCTTGCCGGGACATGTAAAGGAACAGCTGCCGCATTCGATGCAGTCGGTCAGATTCAGCCGCTCCAGCTGATCGACCCGCCGGACCTTTGCGTAGCGGTACATGTAAAGGGGCTGCAGATGCATGGGACAGACGGAAACGCACTTGGCACAGCGGAGGCATACCGGGTTTTCGGCGGCACCGTTGTGATCCTTCAGCAGGCACAGCACGGAGTTGGTGGCCTTGACAATGGGGACGGACAGGTCATCCTGTGCCACACCCATCATGGGGCCGCCGCTGATGACACGCTCGGTGCGGTCGTTCAGACCTCCGGCGATCTCGATCAGATCCCGGAAGGGGGTGCCGATGCGGACGATGAAATTCTGGGGGGTGTTGATGGCTTCGCCGGAGACGGTGACGATACGCTGAATCAGGGGCATGCCCAAGCGAACGGCACGATAGATGGCGGCGAAGGTGGAGACATTGAACACGGCACAGCCCACATTGGCAGGCAGCTTGCCGGGAGGCACCTGACGGCCGGTAACGGACTGGATCAGCTGCTTTTCAGAGCCCTGCGGATAGCGGGTGGGCAGCACGGTCAGCTCGATACCGGGGTAGCGGTCCAGCATGGAGCGGAGCTTTTCGATGGCGGCGGCCTTGTTGTCCTCGATGGCAAGGACGGTGCGCTGACATTGCAGGATGTGCCGCAGGATGAGCATGCCCTCCAGTACGTGGTCGGGGTTGGTCCGCAGGAGCATGTCATCGGCGGTGATGTAAGGCTCGCACTCGCAGGCGTTGGCGATCAGCGTGTCGGCGTGTCCGATGGCGGACAGGGCCTTTACATCGCCGGGGAAAGCCGCGCCGCCCATGCCGACGATACCGGCCTGACGGATGGTATGCAGCAGCTGATCGGAGTCAAGCTGCTCCAGAGGAGTGTCGTTTAACTGATAGTCGATGGTCGCATCCTGAAAATCGTTTTCGATGACGATGGCGCAGACGGTCTGGCCGTTGGGATGGGGACGGGGCTCGATGGCGGAGACGGTGCCGGATACGGATGCATGGACGGGCACGCAAAGACCGTCGCCGTCGCCGATCATCTGACCGCGCAGGACCCGGTCACCCACCTGCACCAAGGGCTTGCAGGGGCTGCCGATATGCTGGCAGAGGGGGATGATGACCTGCTTGGGGGTCACCGGATCGGCAGGTATGGTATCGGCGGACATCTCCTTGCGGTAGGCAGGGTGGATTCCGCCAAAAAACAGTTGCTTCATTCTGGTACCTCACTTGCATTTCTAGGTTCGGATCAGATCCCGGAAGCCGGGACTGTAATAGGAGTTGTTCTGTGCATCGACCCACATGGCCTGTGCATCGAACTGGGGCAGCAGGGCCTGACCCTGCTCCAGAGGGAGCAGGAACAGGGCGGTGGAAAGGGCATCGGCAATGCCGGAATCGGCACAGACCACGGTGACCGACCGCCAGTATTCCGAGGGAAACAGCGTATCGGGGTCGATGATATGGTGGTAGGCCTTACCGTTGACGGTGAAATAACGCTGATAGTCACCGCTGGTGACAACGCTGCCGTTTTCCACATAAATGGTGTGCAGGTATTTGCTCTGGTCGTTGGGGTCGGTGACACCCACCACCCATGGCGAACCCTCGTCATCCTTCGGTCCGGTGGCACGGACGTTGCCGCCCACGCTGATCAGCAGACCGGAGGGGGCGGTCCTTGCCACCTGCTCGGCAGACCATCCCTTTGCGATGGCACCGACGTCCAGTCGGGCCTGAGGATCGGTCAGATAGACGGTGGAGGCCTCGGCATCGATGACCAAGGCATCCAAATCAACGTGTTCGGCGGCATTCTTCAGTGCATCCGTGTCCGGCAGCCGGGCGTTCAGGGGATCGTCGGTGCTGCGGGTGCGTGCATCATGCCAAAGGCTCAGGACGCTGCCCATGGTGACATCCACCTTGCCCTGATGGTATTCCATCAGGGCATCGTGGACGCTCTGGGCCTTTTCCTGAAAGGC
>DYCR01000018.1:21244-38284 GCA_019418025.1 Clostridiales bacterium
CCTGTGTGACCTGATAAAGCTCGACACAGTCTGACAGGAGCCGGATGATCCGGCTGTCCACGGTGACAGGGGCGATCCCTGCCTGATCGTTTACGGTTTTCAGATTGTTGATGCCCTCATATTCATTATAAATATCGAACAGCTGATGGTATTCCATCAGGGCATCGTGGACGCTCTGGGCCTTTTCCTGAAAGGCTTCCTCGCTCTGATCTCTGCCGATGACGGTGGTCACCGTGTCGAACAGGGTCAGGAAGGTGGCCTGATATTGGGTTTTGGGGGGCTGAACGGCGGTGCAGCCGGTCAGCAGCAGCGCCAGAAGCATGGGTAGGATTTTTCGGAGCATGGGGTTCACCTGCGGATGTAAGATTGCTGCCGCAGCAGACAGGACAGGCCTGTCTGCCACGGCAAGGCGGATTTAGGAATTTGCAGCTTTTTCGATCAGCTTTTGGAAGCCGCCGATGGAGATGGTCACGGAAGAGGAGAGGTCTGCGTCGGTGGGAGCGGTCTTTTCGTTGACAGAAATGCCGCTGACCTGCTGGGCCGTCTTTCCGGTGACATACTTGCAGAATGCGGCAGTCTGCTGATCCCATTCTGCGATGGCGTTGCCCCAGGCCTTCATGCCGTAATTCTCACCAAGCTGATTCTTGGTCAGGACAGGGGCGGAAAGATCCGTGACGATGGTGCCGGCGGTGTCGAACTCCACCTTTGCCTGCACGGAGTCGATGTAGCAGGAGGTGATGGTGTCGCCGTTCATGGTCATGGCGGTGATGTCTGCATCCAGCTGGGCCACACCGTTTTTCTCACCCTCGGGGGCGGTGCTTTTGGTCAGCTTGTTCAGGCTTGCCAGCTTCAGCTGGTCGCCTGCCTGAGCGCCCATGTGTGCGGCGTTGGCAACGGCGGCCTCGATGCCGGAGACAAAGCTGCCCAGATGGATGGTGGCGGTGGAGGCAAGATCGGCATCGGCTGCCATACCGGCCTCGTTGACGGCACCCTTGCGCAGCTGCTCAACGGTCTTGCCCTTGGCGTATTCAGCCAGAGCCGCGACCTGCTCGTTCCACTCGTACTTTGCGCCGCCGTAGGCCTTCATGCCGTAGTCCTCGCCCAGCTCGTTCTTGGTGGGGAAGGTGGTGGACAGGTCGGTGGTGATGGCACCGGTGCTGTCGAATTTGACAGAAGCGGGCAGCGAATCGATGAGACATGATTCAATGACACCGTCGTCGGTGACTGTGACAGCGACCATGGTGACGTCGTATTTTGCTTCACCCTCGGCGTCGGCAGCGGCACTGGTGCTTTCAGCCACGGTGGGGATGATGGCAAGGCCTGTCTTGACGGCGCCGGCAGCGGGGGCGGCGGTGGTGTCAGCAACCACTTCCGTGACGATGGGGCTGTATACAACGGTGGTTCCGGTACAGCCGGAGAATATGGCCAGCAGCATCGTCAGGGCCAGCAGTGCGGATAGTTTCTTTTTCATACGGGGGTTACCTCCTGTTTTTTCGTCATGCTTGACTTATCGATATAATGATACCTAATCAGTTTAACGGAAAAAACTTAATGCTTGATAACAATAAACTTAATAATTATTAAGAATCATGCAGCGGAACCTCAAATCTACTCTCTCGGGGGCTCTGCGATGCGCGGCAGGGAAACGGTGAAGGAGGTCCCCTGTCCCAGAATGGAGTCCACATGGATTTGACCGTGGTGATCCTCGATCACCTGAGCCACGATGGCCAGACCCAGTCCGGTTCCCTTTCCGGATTCCTTGGTGGTGTAGAAGGGCTGGAAGATATGGGGCAGAACATCCTGAGGGATTCCGCAGCCGTTGTCTGAGATGCGGACATGGACCGAGTCTTGATCGAACCATGTTTCGATGGATAGGATGCCGTCCCGATTCTCCATGGCGTGAAAGCTGTTGATGATCAGGTTCAGCAGCAGCTGAGAGATCTGGATCTCGTTGGCCTGGATCTGCTGATCCCAACAGTTCAGGGCCAGCTTGATCTCGGAATTTCTGGGCTTTGCAGGGGTGACGACCTCCAATGTTTTTTGGATCAGGGCATCCAGTGACACCTGCCGGAAGGTTTCAGAGGTGTTTTTTCTGGATAGGTCGGACAGTCTTGAGATGATGGTTTTTGCCTTTCTCGAGGCATCATAGATTTCCAGAATGTCATCATACAGTTCGTTGTTCTCATCGGAGATCTGCTCCAGTGCCATCATGGAATAGCCCATGATGGGGGTCAGCAGATTGTTGAATTCGTGGGCGATGCTTGAGGTCATGGTGCCGATGATCTCCAGACGCTGATGGTGCGCCAGCTGCTGCTGTTTGTGTATCAGCTCGTCCATCGTCTGGTTTTTTTCCTGAAGGGCAGCGATCTCCCGACGGCGTTTCCCTGCAAGGAGCATCAGAGTCAGCAGGATGGACACGATTCCGATGATGACCAGAAATGCAAAAAATGCCAATTGCAGCGCAATACCGTTCAGAGGCTTCTGGTATTGCTGAAAGGAGAGGCTCTGCCTGAGGATGTTTTCGTAGTCATTGCAGGCTTGCAGCATCATGTAGCCGGAGACGAGAATGAGGATGACGGACGCGCTGAGCACCAAAAGTAACCTGAGTTGGAATAGTTTTGTCGATTTCATGTGATTTCCCCCTTGTCAAGCGGGTAATTTTTTTATATACTATCATAAATGATTTAAAGATAAGTGTAAAGGGGGAATCTGCCTATGGCTGACCGGGTTCTGATCGTGGATGATGATGAGGCGGTTCTGAATATGCTGTACAAGGTGATCCGCAGCTGCGGACTGGAGGTGCAGACGGCCTCCAGTGGAGAGCAGGCACTGGAGATCGCTTCGCAGGAGCAGTTTGATCTGATCTTACTGGACGTGAATTTAAATGGTATGGACGGCTTTCAGGTCGTGGAGGCGCTGCGCAGCCGAGGGATCAGGATACCGATCATCATTGTCAGCGGGCGAAAAGAGGATTATGACACGCTGTACGGTTTGGACATCGGTGCAGACGATTATGTAACCAAGCCCTTCAACCCTGTGGTACTGGGCGCAAAGGTCAAAGCGTTGATCCGCAGAAGCAAGGGCAGCCTCCCGGGAGGCAGTCTCGTGATCTCGGCGGGGCCGTTCCAGTATAACACCAGTACCCTCCGATTTTATAAGGCAGGGCAGGAGATCGTGCTTTCCTCAAAGGAAAATGCCATGATGAAGCTGTTTATCGACAACGTCAACCGGATCTTCTCCAAGGATATGCTCTATGAGCTGATCTGGGGCGAGGCGATTATTGATGAAAATGCCATTATGGTCTATATCAATCGGCTTCGCCAGAAGATCGAGGAGGACCCATCCAAACCCCAGTATATCCAGACCGTCCGCGGCTTGGGATACCGGTTTGTGGTGTAATATAAATCAAACAGTAAAGGAGTTTTGGTATGCGAGGGATGAATGGTATGCATGGCATGTATGATGCATATGGCTATGGCTACAACGGAGGAGAGCTTGATCTTCTGTTTTACAGCATGTTTATGGTTGTGGCCGGTATCTTGATTGTAGCGCTGCTGATCGGGCTGACGATCTGGGTGTTCAAGGCACTGGCCCTGCAGCGGATCGCCAAGCGCAGAGGAATTTCCAACGGCTGGCTCAGCTGGCTGCCTGTGGGTCAGGACTGGATCATCGGCTCTATTTCCGACCAGTATCAGTATCTGGTCCACGGAAAGGTATGCAATAAGCGGAAGCTGCTGCTGTGGTTTTCTGCCGGCGTATTGCTCAGCGGTGTTGTGAACCTGATTTTTACAGTCCGGTTCACTTGGATGGGGGTCAACGCAGGATTGTACGGATACCGGGATTTTGCGGCCTTTGGCACAGGCATCGGCTACATCCTGACCATGCTGTTGATCGTTGGCGTGGGCATCACGTGTTACGTGCTGCGCTGCATCGCAATGTATAGTCTTTACCGCTCCTGTGAGCCGAAAAATGCGGTGGCATATCTGGTGCTGGGAATTTTCTTTGCGTTCCTTGAGCCTGTATTCCTGTTTATTTGCAGAAACAAGGATCAGGGTATGCCTCCCAGACGGAACACAGAGCCCTTTGCGCAGGACCCCGAGCGTCCCTGCTATGGCGGAACTCAGGATACTACATACCTATAAAAACAGAGGCTCCCGCTGCCATCGGCAGCGGGAGCTTAAGACTGCCCGAAAACCCTTCTAGGGCTTTCGGGCAATTTTTGCAGCCTGACCCGCGCATAATTTGTCCGTCAATGACGAACAAATTCCACACTCTCAGGCAGAGCAGTATTTTCCCCGAGGTACACGCCCCCCGTGGAAAATGATTTGGTCTTTTTGCCGATGAAGCGGCAAACTCGGGCAGACTGTTTGACACATTGAGGCTCCCGCTGCCATCGGCAGCGGGAGCCTGTTACGTAAGGGAAGCTTTTATAATGTATGGAACCGGAACAGGGGCTTTTCCACATGCTTATAAAGCAGCAGGGCTAGGATCGAGACCATTGCACCCTTTACAACATTCAGAGGCACGACACACAGTGCGACCAGAGAATAGACAGAGTCGATGGAGCTGTGGATCAGATTGCCCATGGAGATGATCGCATCCACAGGAATGCCATAAAGCTGTGCAAATTTCGGGATCAGGTAGACAGCATTGAAGATACTGCCGAATACGGTCATGATGAGGGTGCCGATGACCATGCCGGCGATGGCACCCTTACGGGACTTATACATGTGGTATATGACAGTGGCAGGCAGGACAAGGGCGCAGCCCACAATGAAGTTTGCCAGATCTCCCACAAAGGCGGTGGTGGTGCCCTTGACCAGAAGCTTCAGCAGGACCTTGATGCCGAGACAGCTGACACCGGCGCTCGGCCCAAGGAAAAAGCCGCAGAGCAGCACGGGGATCTCGGAAAAGTCAAGCTTATAAAAGGGGGGAGCCAGAAACGGGACCGGAAAATCCAGAATGTGCAGGATCATGGCAATGGCACTGCTCACGCCGATGATGGCGATTCGGTGAGACGATGTGATCTTGCGCTTTGAGGGCAGCCAGTGCTCGGCCAGTCTTGCTGAGCCGAACATCAGGATGCCGATGGCAAGGCACATCAGCACAAATGTAAAATTATCCCGGATCTGTGATAGAATTTCCTCCATAATGATACCTCATCTAACAAAAATTGCGCCCTAAGAATAGACTCAGGGCGCAAAAAGATATAGATATTGCGTGAAAAAACGATCTTCTTCCATCCAGACTGTACTGTCGGTTTCGGAGTTGCACCGAATCAACGCCTGAGCGCTCGCGGACTTTACCGCCGGTCGGGAATTTCACCCTGCCCTGAAGATTCTTAAGTTGTATATTGAGCATAGCACCGCAGAGTGTGCTTGTCAAGTATTTTTCTTTGTGCTAAAATAAATCCATGAAATGAGGTGGAACAAATGGTGCTTGCATTTACAGGGCATCGGCCGGAGAAGCTCCCGTGGGGCAGTGACGAAAACGACCCCAGATGCCAAGCGCTGAAGCTTCAGCTCCAAACGAAAATTCGGGAAGAAATCCACAGCGGCACGGTGACATTTTTCTGCGGGATGGCACGGGGCTGCGACTTTTACTTTGCAGAGGCGGTCCTTGCACTGAAGCAAGAGCATCCGCAGATCACCCTTGAGGCGTTCCTGCCCTGCCAAAGCCAGCCCAGCCGATGGGGAAGCGCCGATCGTCAGCGCTATCACGACCTGCTTTCTCGGTGCGATCGGGTCCACCTGCTGAGGCGTGATTACACGGCCGGATGCATGCTGGAGCGCAACCGCCGGATGGTAGACCGTGCCGACGGGCTTATGAGTGTCTGGGATGGCTCTGCCGGAGGCACCGAGGCCACGGTCCGCTATGCGCTCCGGCAGGGCAAGCCCGTCATAGCCCTATGGCTTTGACGTTTCTGTGGCAGGTGCGGTGGAGGTCTGCGGGGCAGGCTCGGTGGACGGCTCAGGCAGTACCTTTGAAGGCTTGGCAGAGGACTTTGCAGATGCATCCGGCATGGAGAAGCCTTGGATCTTTCCGTTGGGTGCGGTGTTGGTCACGTCTCCGCCGATGATCCGGTCCTTGTAGACCAGAATGGTGGCATAGACCGGCTCGGTGGCATTGGGGTAGTTGTTGATTTGGTAGACATAACGCATGACGGACTTTCCTGCATACTCAGAAAGGTCATAGCCCTGACTTTTTTGCAGCTCGTTATAGCGGTCAAATACCTCGGTGGATTTTTTGGGCACCTTGACCTGCATGGACTCGGCAGGGGAGGCGGTCACGTCCCAGCCCAGATCCGTCAGGAACTTCACACGGGCATCGTTGGAGTCTGCCGGCGGCGCGGCGGTGGCTGCAACGGGAGCTGACTCCACGGTGGGCTCGGATGCGGTTGGGACGGCTTCGGCGGCGGGGGTGGAATCCCCACGGGTCAGCCCGATGATAATACCGATTGCCACTGCCAAAACGGCAATCACGAGAATGAGTTTTCGTTTATCGACCTTGGCGGTCATGATCAGCATACAGATCCCTCCTGAAACTTGGATTGGCATTACACCCTATTCCCAAGGACGGAGGAATAGAACGGAGAAGCAATGGAACGATTGGACAAATTTTTATCCGGCGCAGGTGCCGGGACTCGGAGTCAGGTGAAGCAGCTTTTGAAATCCGGGCGTATCGCGGTGGACGGCGTCCCGGTGGGGGACGGCAGCATCAAGGTGGCGCCGGAGGTGCAGACCATTACATTGGACGGCCGGCCCCTGAGCGGCAGGCGCCGGATGTTGGTGATGATGAATAAGCCGGAGGGGTTCGTGACCTCAACCGATGACCCGCGGGATGCAACGGTGATGGAGCTGCTGCCGGAAAGCTGGCGGAGTCAGGAGCTGAAGCCTGTGGGACGTCTGGACAAGGCCACCGAGGGCCTGCTGCTGTTTACCAATGACGGGGATTTGCTCCACCGCCTGATCAGCCCCAAAAAAGAGGTGCCGAAGGTCTACTATGCCAAGCATGAAGGCACGGCGGGGGAAGATGACATTCAGGCCTTTGAAAGAGGCCTGACCCTCAGGGATGGGACCAAGTGCCTCAGCGCAAGGCTGCAGCCTCTGGGGCCGGGAGAGAGCCTGATCACGGTCTGTGAGGGTAAATACCATCAGGTTCGCAGGATGATGGCCTCCAGAGGGATGACGGTGCTTTATCTGGAGCGGCGGCAGGAGGCAGGGCTCAGTCTGGGGGATCTGGCAAGAGGCTCCTGTCGGGAACTGACCTCAGAGGAGATTGAGAAATTGGAAAAAACAGCACAATGACCAATGAAAGATCCTCTCTAAAGGGGGATTGACCCTGCGGAATATGCTGCAATCGGGATTTTTCATAAAAATCACAATCTTTTTTGCAATAATTTGTCAAATGGTACTTGCAAAATGTGCAAAAGCTATGTATAATAACTCGTGAAATTTGTGAAATAAGTGCTTATGCATTTTCCTGAGGAGGAGCCTATTATGACGAATAGCGTTTTTCAAAGTGTGATCGTTCAGCTGAAGGATGCCACCGACCGTGTGATGGGTGTTATCGATTCAGAGGGCTGCGTCGTTGCGTGCAACGATATGAACCTGTTGGGTGAGCGTTGGACAGATGCCGCTTTGAAGGTTGGTTCTGCCCTTGATGCAGTGGTGACCTATGGACAGAAAACATACAAGTCCATGGTAGGAAGCTCCAATTACTTTGAGTATGCAGTGTTCTGCGCCGGTGAGGATGAGCTGGCAAGAGGCATCTGCGTTGCAGCCTTTGTCGCCCTGAATGATGCAAAGAACTATTACGAGGACAAGCATGACCGGGGGACGTTTGTAAAGAACATCATCATGGACAACATCCTGCCCGGTGATATCTATATTCGTGCCAAGGAGCTGCACTTCACCACCGATGCACCCAGAGCGGTATTTCTGGTTCGTCAGGTGGGACACGGAGACGTGGCCACGGTGGATCTGCTGAGCGGCATGTTCACCGACAAGCTGCAGGACTTCGTCCTCAGCATCAACGAGACCGACATTGCCGTGGTCAAGCAGATCAGCACCTCCACCACGCAGGAGGATCTGGAGAAGATGGCCCAGAATATGGAGGATACGCTGAAAAACGAGCTGTTCATTAAGACGGTGATCGGCATCGGAACCGTGGCAGAGCATCTGCGCGGTTTGGCGGACTCCTATAAGGAAGCCCAGACCGCCATTGAGGTGGGCAAGGTGTTCGACACGGAAAAGAGCATCATCAACTATGAGAATCTGGGGATCGGCCGCCTGATCTATCAGCTGCCCACCACCCTGTGCGAGATCTTCCTCAGCGAGGTCTTTAAGAAAAATTCCATCGATTCTCTGGATCAGGAGACACTGTTCACCATCAATAAGTTCTTTGAGAACAATCTGAACGTCTCTGAAACCTCCAGAAAGCTGTTTGTGCACCGCAATACACTGGTGTACCGTCTGGAGAAAATCAAGAAGCTGACAGGCCTTGATCTGCGGGAATTTGACCATGCCATCATCTTCAAGGTGGCGCTGATGGTCCGTAAGTATTTGTCCAGCCGCGAAAACCGCCAGTGATTTGGCCTGCAATGAGCCGCTGCCTTCTGGCAGTGGCTCGTTGTGTTATGACATTCCTGTGAATTTTCATCCCGGCACGTTGACAGAATAAATTGAATGTGTTACAATTTTGTTACACTTTTTTAGGAGAAATAGATTATGATTGAGTTTACCGATGTAGTAAAATCTTATTCGGTGGGCAATACCGCGCTGAACGGCGTGACCATGCAGATCGAGGACGGTGAGTTTGCGTTTCTGGTGGGACCCTCCGGCTCTGGTAAGTCCACGATCCTGAAGCTGATCACCGGCGAATTGAAGCCGACATCCGGCACGGTGCATGTCAACGGATATTCTCTGGAGCGCATCCGCAAAAGAGAGATCCCTTACCTGCGCCGCACCCTCGGTGTCGTGTTTCAGGACTTCCGCCTGATCCCCAACATGTCTGTTCAGGATAATGTTGCATTTGCCATGCGTGTGGTCGGTGCAAGAGAAAGAGACATCAAAGACCGGGTGGCATATGTGCTGGATCTGGTCGGTCTGGAGAACAAAAGCAAGCGTCTGCCCGGCGAGATGTCCGGCGGCGAGCAGCAGCGTCTTGCCATTGCGCGGGCGCTGGTGAACAATCCCTCTACCATCATTGCCGATGAGCCTACCGGAAACCTGGACCCGGCCCGGTCGTTTGAAATTATGACCCTGCTGCAGGAGATCAACAATCTGGGCACCACGGTGATGGTCGTTACGCATGAGAAGGATCTGGTGGAACGCTTCTCCAATCGCGTGATCGCGATCAATGAAGGCGTGGTTGTCAGTGACGGAATGGATGGGTATTATCGCTATGAAGATCAATAATATTGGATATTTAATGAAAGAGGGCATCCGGAGCATTTTTCTCCACGGCCTGATGTCCTTTGCCTCGGTCTGTGTCACGGTGGCCTGCCTGATCATCGTCGGCAGCTTCTCTACCCTGATGTACAATCTGAACATCATGGTGGAGGGCTTGAACAAGACCAATGAGGTCGTTGCGTATGTAGACAGCGCCATGACCGATGCGGAAGCGAAAAGCGTCGGAACGAAAATCAATATGATTTCAAATGTGTTCCAGTCTACCTATGTTTCAAGAGAAGAAGCCTTGGAGAATTTCAAGGACGATCATGGCAATGAGAACGTGTTCGAGGGGGTTGACCCCACATATCTGCGCCATCGTTTCGTGGTCGTGCTTGAGGACAATTCGCTGATGGAGGAGACCGTCGATCTTCTGGAGAAGGTCCCAGGTGTGGTCAAGGTGGATGCCGAGTATGAGCTGGCAGAGGGCTTCACCACCATTTCCAATGTCCTGCATCTGGCATCCTTTGCGGTGATCGCGGTGCTTCTGGTGGTGTCACTTCTGATCATATCCAACACCGTTAAGCTTGCGATGTATGACCGCAAGGATGAGATCGCCATTATGAAAATGGTCGGTGCAACCAATGGATTCATACGGTTCCCGTTTGTTGTCGAGGGCTTTCTGCTGGGTATTGTCGGCGCAGCCATTGCCTTTGGTCTTGAGTGGGGCATGTATGATGCCATGGTCCATAAGATCGCACAGGTGGACGCACTGGGACTGTTTACCTTCGTACCCTTTGTAGATCTGCTGGTTCCGATGATTGCAACCTTCGCGGCCGCCGGATTGTTCGTCGGCATCGTGGGCAGCTTGACCGCAATCAGCAAGTTCCTGGACGTTTAAGGAGAATGCTATGAAAAATCGGAAGCTGTTGATATCGATTCTGTCCGGAATTATGGCGGGCATCATGCTGCTTGGACTGATCCTGAGCGTGCTGCCGTCGAGAGTGTTTGCTGCCCAGTCCTCTGATGAGATCCAAGAGCAGATCGATCGGCTGGAGCAGCAGCAGAACGCCATCGGAAGCAAGATGGAAAAGCTGTTGGGAGAACGGACCAAAAACCGCAACTCCGTGGAGGATATTGTGTCCCAGAAGGATAACCTCGATCAGCAGATCAGCCTTCTGAGTACAGAGATCCACAACATTGATGAGCAGATCCAAGGCTACACGGAGCTGATCGCTCAGAAGGAAGAGGAGCTTGAGGAGGCCGAGGCGGTTCTTGCAGACCTGAGCAGTAAGAATCAGGAGCGCATCCGCGCAATGGAAGAGGCCGGAAAGATCTCCTACTGGTCTGTCCTGTTCAAGGCCAAAAGCTTCACCGAGCTTCTGGATCGGCTGAATCTGGTGGAGGAGATCCAGCGTGCAGATCAGCACCGACTGGAGGAGCTGAGTGCGGCGGCGCAGGCTGTTGAGGATGCCCGCACAGAACTGCAGGAGCAGAAGAAAGGTCTGGAGACCTCCCGTGAAGAACAGGTTGCAGCCCAGACGGCTCTGGATGAAAAGCGCACGGAGGCAGACGAGATTCTGGTGGAGCTGAACGCCCGGGAAAGCGAGCTTGCCGATATGTACGAGCAGTACGAGGCGGAAAAGAATGCCTTGGTTGCGGATATCGCAGCGGCAGAGAAGGCCTATACCGAGGCCAAGCGCCAAGAGCAGGAGGCTTCCAAGCCCAAGCCCACGGAGCCCCCTGCCGGAAACGGCGGAGACAGCTCTGGCGGTGGGGATTCTTCCAATGGGGGAGACAGCTCCAACGGCGGCGATTCCTCGGAGAACAAGCCTACCACGCCTCCCAGCAGCAGTTGGGTCGCACCCTGCTCCTATACGGTGATGACCTCTCCCTACGGATGGAGAACACACCCCATCACCGGAAAGAAGAGCTTCCACAACGGCGTAGACCTTGCAAACAATCAGGGGACGCCCATCTATGCAGCGAAGAGCGGAACCGTGACCACCGCCACATACAGCAGTGTCTACGGCTACTACGTGACCATTAACCACGGGGACGGCTTCTCTACTCTGTATGGACATATGACCAACTACATCGTGTCTAGCGGTGAGACGGTGTCTGCCGGTCAGTTGATCGGATACATGGGCTCCACCGGCCTGAGCAGCGGCCCGCACCTGCACTTCACGGTGTACTATAACGGAAGCACCGTAAATCCCATGGATTACATCTAATAACGGTCAGCACCCACAGCGCAGTCGTGCTGTGGGTGCATTTTATAAGCGAGGTATTTTATGAAGCATGCAAAAGGAACAGTCAAATTTTTAAGCTATGTTCTGGTTGCGGCCGCTGCAAGCGGTGCAACTCTGGGTGTGACGTGGTCTGCCATGAACCGGGAGACGGCAGGCACACGGAAGCTGACGGAGCTTTCGTCCCTGATTCAGGAGCGGTTCATCGGGGAGGCGGATGCCGACAAAATGGCGGATGCTGCCGCCGATGCAATGGTGCAGGCACTGGGAGACGAATGGAGCTACTACATCAGCGCGGATGACTATGACGATTATCTGGACAGGATGAGCAACTCCTACGTGGGTGTGGGCATAACCATCCAGTTGCGTGAGGATGGTTATCTGGATATCGTTCAGGTGACACAGGGCGGTCCGGCAGAGACCGCAGGGGTGCAGCCCGGGGACGTGCTGACCAAGGTAAACGGCGAGGACGTGGAGGAACTGGGCATAGATCGGACCAAGGATCTGGTTCGTGGAGAAGAGGGGAGCGAGGTCCTTCTCACCGTGACAAGGGAAGATCTGCCTGTGGATATCTCCGTTACTCGGAAATATTTTGAAACCACCGTAGCAGACGGAAAGCTCATCGACGGAAGCATCGGCTTGATCACGATCCGCAACTTCGATGAACGCAGCGCCAAAGAAACTCTGGCCACCATCGATCGGCTGATCGACGAGGGAGCCAAGGGGCTGATCTTTGATGTTCGGAACAATCCGGGAGGATACAAGACCGAGCTTGTGAAAATTCTGGATGCGCTGCTGCCTGAGGGGGAGCTGTTCCGCAGCGAATACTACAACGGCGCAGTGGACGTGGATCAGTCTGACCCGGAGAGCCTTGATATCCCCATGGCGGTGCTTGTGAACAAAAGCTCCTATTCGGCAGCAGAGTTCTTTGCCGCGGCGCTGCGGGAGTACGATGCGGCGATCCTTGTGGGCGAGCAGACCTATGGAAAGGGATACTTCCAGCAGACCTTTGAACTGGAGGACGGCTCAGCGGTGGGGCTGTCCGTTGGCAAGTATTACACACCCAAGGGTGAGAATCTGGCGGGAGTGGGTCTGACGCCGGATGTGGAAGTTCCGGTGGATGAGGAAATGGCGCTGAAAATTCTGGCAAGGACCCTGAATGAAGCGGAAGATCCGCAAATTTCGGCGGCAATTGCGCAGTTGAAGGCCGGAATAGACCTTGACGATTAAACCTTTATCCCGTATAATGTAGGGAGTTATCTGAATAAGTTTTCTTTATGAAAGGATATATATCATGGCTAAGGAATTTAAGATTACTAGTTTGCGGCTTGCCGATCTGGAGCGGGAGCTGAATTATCTGAAAACCACCCGTGAGCGTGAGATCGCTGCAATGATCGCAGAAGCACGCTCCTATGGTGACTTGTCTGAAAACTCTGAGTATGATGCAGCCAAAAACGAGCAGGCAAAGCTGTACGGCCGCATTGCCGAGATCGAGGATATCCTGTCCCACGCAGTCATCATTGAGGACGAAAACGAAGCCACCGGCCGCGTGGGTCTGGGCTGCTTCGTGACCGTGCGTAATGTGGAAACAGGTGCGGAGACCACCTATAAAATTACCGGCTCTCAGGAAGCAAACCCCATGGAGCATAAGCTTTCCGATGACTCTCCCTTTGGTCGTGCTGCGGTTGGTAAGGCTGCCGGTGAAACCTTCATGGTCAATGCACCTTCCGGTTCTTATGAGATGTTGGTCGTCAATGTCTCTCGTGAGGGCTGAGCCATGGCAAAATTTGTACCACAGGCCGAAATGTCCTACTCTGACCAGGTTCAGGTCCGTCGGGACAAGCTGGATAACCTCCGTGCAGAGGGCTTCGACCCCTTCCTGCAAACCAAGTTTGATATCGACACCACTGCCCGGAAGATCAAAGACAACTTTGATGCAATGGAGGGGCAGGATGTGTCCCTTGCCGGCCGCCTGATGAGCAAGCGCGGTATGGGTAAGGTCTCGTTCTGCGATCTTCAGGATGATACCGGCAGGATTCAGCTGTATATCAAGTTTGACGAGATGGAGGAAGGCTCCTTCAACCGCTTCAAGAAGTATGATATCGGCGATATCGTCGGCATCAAGGGCGACGTGTTCCGTACCCAGCGGGGTGAGGTCTCCGTGCGTGTTCACGAGGCAACTCTGCTGAGCAAGGCCCTGCTGCCCCTGCCCGAGAAGTTCCACGGTCTGACGGATCGAGAGACTCGTTACCGTCAGCGTTATGTTGACCTGATCGTGAATCCCGACGTCAAGGACACCTTTGTCAAGCGCAGCAAGATCCTGCGTGAGCTGAGATCCTTCCTCGACAACCGTGGATTTTTGGAGGTGGATACTCCGATCCTGACTCCCTTTGAGATCGGCGCATCTGCAAGACCCTTCTATACCCACCACAATACACTGGATATGGACATGGTCCTGCGCATTGAGACGGAGCTGTACCTGAAGCGCCTGATCGTCGGCGGCATGGACCGCGTGTACGAGGTGGGCCGCATCTTCCGCAACGAGGGCATGGACCCCACCCACAACCCGGAGTTCACCAGTATCGAGCTGTATCAGGCTTACACCGATTACTACGGCATGATGGATCTGGTAGAGGATATGATGAAAACCGTGGCAATGAATGTCTGCGGTACATTGCAGATCAACTATCAGGGCAAGGAGATCGATTTGTCCCACTGGGAGCGCATGACCATGGTGGAGGCAGTCAAGAAGTATTCCGGCGTTGATTTTGATGCGATCAAGTCCGATGCAGAGGCGATTGCAGCGGCGAAGGCTCACAACGTCGATCTGCCCGAGATCCCCACAAAGGGTGCGATCCTTGCAGAGTTCTTTGACGCATTCGTTGAGGAAAAGCTGATTCAGCCCACCTTTATTTACGACTACCCCGTTGAGAACAGCCCCTTGGCAAAGCGCAAGCCCAATGACCCGGCCTACACCGAGCGTTTTGAGTATTTCATCAACGCAACCGAGTTTGGCAATGCCTTCTCCGAGCTGAACGACCCCATCGATCAGAAGGGCCGTTTCGAGCGTCAGGTTGCCGAGCGTAAATCCTTGGACCCCGAGTGCCGCGCACAGGTGGACTATGACTATGTCACGGCTCTGGAATACGGTCTGCCCCCCACGGGCGGTTTGGGCTTCGGCGTTGACAGACTGGTCATGCTGCTGACAGATTCCGCATCCATTCGCGATGTGCTTCTGTTCCCCACAATGAAACCCACCCAGGAAGAGATTGCCAGAAATAAGGCTGCTCGGGGTGAGGTCGTTGAGACAGCGGTTGCGGCTGCAGAGGCCGTTTCCGAGGCTGTGGAGGCTGCGCCCATCGATGTCAACCCCATTATCTCCGGTGAACCTTTGGACTTCAGCAAGGTAGAGGTAGAGCCGCTGTTTGCAGACATGGTGGACTTTGACACTTTTGTGAAGTCCGACTTCCGTGCCGTTAAGGTTAAGGAATGCGAGGCTGTGAAGAAGTCCAAGAAGCTCTTAAAGTTCACTTTGGACGATGGTACAGGCGTTGATAGGGTCATTTTGAGCGGTATTCACGACACTTATGAGCCGGAAGAACTGGTCGGTAAGACTCTGATCGCTATCACCAACCTGCCTCCTCGTAAGATGATGGGTATTGATTCCTGCGGTATGATTATTTCCGCTGTCCATCACGAAGAAGGCGTTGAAAAACTCCATTGCCTGATGGTGGATCCCCACATTCCCGCAGGTGCAAAATTGTACTAAAAGTTATAAAAATTGTTTCTGATCACTAGACTTACGACCGAGTTACGACCAAATTAGAGAAACACGTTTTGAAACATTATGTAATTTTTAGAGCGTTTATTAAAAACTAGCTTAAGTACAATGTGTAAAGGTTGTGCTTGATATAAGATCAAATCCTCGAGCCATTAAAGTGGCTCGAGGATTTTTTTTGTTTGTGGGATTGGTTGACTATAAGATTATACTTTCGTGTACCTAGCATCAACTTGTATAATCATTGACTTACACTAAAGGGGTAGAGATTAGTTGAGTTCTGCGAACGAGTGCTACTGAAGTTTTACACTTTGATATATCTTTGGTTACGGCTATTGGGATTATCCGGAAGAGTCATTTGAATTAGCCCTAGTCCCATAGCTGGGTGCAGGTAATTCTTCCGGAAAGATTCCTTGGACTTCATATCAGGTTTCGCTATGAGGTCATCGGCTGTATAGGGAATATCGTATTCCATAACGCTCAAGAGTTTATGAAGATACTTAATCAGGTGCTCTGTGTTATTCAGTTGCGCCGCAAAATCATACAGAATATGATCAAGCTGGGTCAACATAAATGAATTAAAGAGGGGCGATGAACCACCAATATAGCATTTTCGATGGCCTTGTAATACACATCAAGGTACATCTCAATTTGACGCTCAATTGAAATATACTCTAAAATCGGATTCCAATTTGATAAGTTAGCAGTCTGCCAGAGTTGTGCTATTTTACCATCCCCATCCGTAAATGGATGGAGGCATATAAATTCGTAGTGAAACACGCTACTAAGGATCAAGTTCCGATAGTTGCTCATATGCAGCGTAGGTATTCATTACTTCTTGGATTTCTTTTTGTTCCCCCGATACACTTCTTCCGTTAATCACATCGCAAACCTGCCTACGGGTAAGGGAATTGGAATCGATTTTCAGAGAAGAATGAATAGACTGAATCCGAATATCCTTCTGGAGCTGTGGCATGGATTTCCAGATTATACATGGCTGAAATTCTGCCAACTTTTTTAGAAATAGATGAAGCAAGGGATAGAATTTCATTCGTATTCGTAAACGGAGACTGGTATCTCTCCAGAAATGGCAGCTGATAGATTCCTATACCGCACCTTATGTGAATTGAGTGTTTTCTTGCGTGTTATCTGGTCCGGTTACACCCTATGCCTGTATTTCAATTGCTGAAAATGCTGCATGTAATTCTACTATGTTCCCAAACTCTCGAATAAATTATAATTCGTTCATAGAATATATACAAGGTTTGAAGCTCATAAAATAAGAAATTTGTAGGTGAAAATGGAATGAGAATAAGTTTTGCACAAGATATGATGTTCACTTTTACAAGCAACCGTGCTTTGGAACTTAACTACACGCTGTTAAATATCCAATACCATGGACTTTATTTTTGATATAGTAATGCAAAATTAAAACATGGTACAATCTCAAAAGGAGGAACAGACTTGAGCGTTTACTTCTAGAACTTGCGTGTATTCTAGGACTGTCATACTGCTTACCGCATACAGATTTAGTGATAAATAAGCAAATAAATTCATTGTGTCACAGCCGAGGTATAATTGACCTACGGCGGCCGGGAAGAAATTGACCCACGCCTAATAA
>DYCR01000019.1 GCA_019418025.1 Clostridiales bacterium
TTTTATTGACCCCCGGTAAAACCGGGGGTTTTATTGGGCTAAAGCGCCCAACAAAGCACCCCCCCTGCCAATGCAGGGGGGGTGTGTTTTTTCTGCGTTATCCTCTTCGGGCCGCCTGAAACAGGTTTGAAAGCTCCTCATAGATCAGCTTTTTGGCCCCCTCGTCTGCCTTCAGGGTTTTCAGCAGGGATGCGATCCCCTTCAGCCGGAACAGATCTCTGGTGCTGTCCACGCCGCTGGTCTCGATGACCTCAAAGACCGTATCCACAAAGGTGTTGCGATCCTCGATGGACATATCCGCCAGCCAGTTTTTCAGCGCACGGTCAATGAAGCGGGATTCGGCCGTCACTTCCTCCTGCTGTACAAAGTCTCCGCCCAGTACACTCCAGCTGTACGGATCATGCTGCATCAGTCCCACCTGCGTGCTTTTCACCACAATGAAAGGCTCCTCATGCTCCAGCAGCATGCCGATCACCGATGACTGGGGCACATAGGTGAAGATCCGAGGCACGATCGCCTGATACCCTGCATCCACCATCATCGACTGCTGAAAGCCCGGGCCGTCGTTGTTATACACCCCGACGATGCGCCGTTGGATGGACTCGCCGCACTTTGCTCCGGCAAAGACCGCCAGATTGCCGCCCTTGGAGTGTCCGCAGATGTACAGCGGATTGGTGCAGACCTCGGCAAACTCCCGCAGATATGCCTCCGCCGCAAGCTGCGCCGGGACCACCTCCTGAAAGCTCATGTTGAAGTCCTCTTTCCACCCCGTCATGGTGTAGTCGGTCCCCCGAAACGCCACAAAGGCACTGCCGTCACTGAGCAAAAAGGTCATGGCGGCGAACTGCGTCTCCTGCTCCCGGATCAGCACGTCCCGATAAAACCCGAGCTTACAGGAGCCGAAGCGTTTGGTTCCGGCGCACCGCCGCAAAAGCTCCAGATCGTTGCGGATTCGCAGTCTGCCCTCCACGTTGGGCACGACGAACAGCCCCTTTGCCGCCTCCTGCAGTCCCACCCATCCATCCACTGCCTCCGGCACGATGCCGGAGAAGTTGATATAGGCCAAGGTGGAAAACACCAGTGCATCCACCGGGTTTGGCGGGATCATGCGAAAATCCAGATCCCCGCGCCAGTCCAGATAGTCAAATAAATTTGCCACGATATCCCTCCCTGCAAATGAATCAAAAACGCTGCCCTGTGGAAATTCCGTTCCAATGGGCAGCGTTTTATCTATGAATTGATTTTTATCGGAAGAAGAACAGCCATGTCAGCAGGCACATCACCGCGATCAGAGCCAGACAGATGGGAAAGACCGTCATCATGCCGGACAAAATCATGGCCCAGACGTCTTTCTTCTCGATGGGCTGCTCCTGAAGCAGCTTCAGCTCCTCGGCACGGAGTTCTTCCATTGAGGGCAGGTCTTTTCCCTTGCCCTTGCCACGGGCAGCCACCTCGGCATCCAGAGCCTCCTGCTCCGGATCACGGCCGTCCTGACGCATCCGACGTTCCCGGGACCATTTCATGGCCCGATCAATCTTACGCTGCAAAAACATGGTTTAGTCCTTATTTGCCTCAAGAATATGATGGCATGCAACGAAGTGGTTGGGGCGGACCTCCTGCATCTGGGGCACGACCTGCTTACATACCTCGGTGCAGTACTTGCAGCGGGTATGGAACTTGCAGCCCTTGGGAGGATTGACGGGACTGGGGATGTCACCTTCCAGAATGGCGGGGCCTTCTGCCATCTTCACATCGGTGGTGGGGATGGCGTTGAGCAGTGCCTCGGTGTAGGGGTGCAGGGGATGAGCAAACATCTCGTCAGAGGGTGCCGTCTCCACCATGTTGCCCAGATACATAACGCCGATCCGGTCAGAGATATACTTGACAACGGACAGGTCATGGGTGATGAACAGGTAGGTCAGGTTCTGCTTTTCCTTCAGATCCTGCAGCAGGTTGATGACCTGCGCCTGAATGGAAACGTCCAGAGCGGAAACTGCCTCGTCACAGACCACGAACTTGGGTCTGAGAGCCAGACTGCGGGCAATGCCGATACGCTGACGCTGACCACCGGAGAACTGGTGGGGGTAGCGGTGCAGGAAGTAGGGTGCAAGGCCGCACTCCTCCATGACACGAACGATCTCGTCTTTCATGCGGTCGTCGTTGCGGCGGAAGTACTTGTGGGCGATCATGCCCTCGCCGATGATCTGACCGACGGTCATACGGGAGTTCAGAGAGGAGTAGGGGTCCTGGAAAATCAGCTGCAGATCGCTGCGCAGATTTCTCATTTCGGTATAGGTCAGGCGGGCCAGATCGATACCCTTGCTGTGGTAGCTCTCATACTCCTCATAGCCCGGCTCATTGCAGCATGCCTCACGCATCACGTCAAACTTTGCGTGGACCTCGTCCAGGCGCTTGTTGATGGATACGATCTGGGCATCGATTTCCTTGAGCTTTGCGTTCGCCTTGTCAAGCTTGGCCTGCAGGGAAGCCGTTGACTTGCCTGCCTCCTTAGCCTTATTCAAAGCATAGGCTGCGTCATCGGCGTCCAGCTGGACATCCTGACGCTGATTATTGGCCTTGACCAATTCCTTGGAAATGCCGTACTCTTCAAGACAGACCTGCTCCACCGCCTTCAGGTCGGGGGAGACGATCAGGCCGCCGATGAGGGTGGTCACGTCCAGCATGGCGTCTGTTGCTTCCTTTCTCAGGCGCATCAACTCGTCATGCATGGCGTACTGCTCGGTCTCGGGCTTGCTGTCGTATTCGGTCTGGAATGCCTCGTACTTTTCCCGGGTCACCTTCATCTGCTCCCGGCGCTTGGACAGGGTGCGGAAGGTCTTTTCTGCGTACTTGGGGGCCACCTCGTCAATGGAGCGGCCGAAATACATGGTCCGTCCATCGGTCTGCTTGTAAAGCTGCAGGATGGAACGGCCGAGGGTGGACTTGCCGCAGCCGGACTCGCCGACCAGACCGAAGGTCTCGCCCTCGTAAATATCAATGCTGATCCCGTCGTTGGCCTTGACAAACATGCCCTTCTGACCAACGGGGAAGTACTGCTTCAGGTTGCTGATCTGCAGCAGGAGCTTCTTTTCTTTATTTTCCATTGCGGGCCTCCTTATCCGGGTAGAAGCAGCGGACCTCGTGTCCATCGCCTACGCTGACCAGCTCAGGCTCCTGCTCTCTGCATTTTTCGGTGCAGTATTTGCAGCGGGGACCGAACTTGCAGCCCTTGGGCAGATCCAGAGGATGGGGAACTGCGCCGGGGATCGCGTCCAGACGCTTCACCGTGGTGTCAAGCTTGGGCACGGAAGCCAGCAGACCCTCGGTGTAGGGGTGGGAGAACTTGCCTTCTCCGCTGAACAGCTCGCTGGCGGGGACATGCTCCACCACCTGACCGCAGTACATAACCGCAACGTCATCGGCCATCTGGTTGATAACGCCCAGATCGTGGGTGATGAACATGATGGCGGTGCCATGCTCCTCCTTCAGGGTGTTCATCAGGTGCAGGATCTGCGCCTGAATGGTAACGTCCAGTGCGGTGGTGGGCTCGTCGGCGATGAGCAGCTTGGGCTCGCAGGCCAGTGCCATGGCGATCATGACACGCTGGCGCATACCGCCGGACAGCTGATGGGGATACTGCTTCACCACAACCTCGGGGTTGGGGATCTTCACGTCTGCCAGCATCTTCACGGCAGCCTCGGCTGCCTCCTTCTTGCTCATGCCCCGGTGGATGATGAAGGGCTCGGACAGCTGGCGCTCAATGGAGAACACGGGGTTCAGGGCGGTCATGGGCTCCTGGAAAATGACGGAGATATCGTTGCCGCGGATGTGGTTCATCTCGCTGACGGAGATATTGGTCATATCCTTGCCGTCGAACAGGATCTCGCCGGAATCCACATAGCCGTTGCCGTCCAGAAGCTTCAGGATGCTCATTGCGGAAACGGACTTACCGGAGCCGGACTCACCAACGATGCCCAGTGTTTTACCGGGCTCGATGGAGTAGGACACACCGTTGACTGCCTTGACGATGCCGCGGCGAGTGGTGAAGAAGGTATGAAGATCTTTTGTTTCAAGTAAAGCCATGATTCTACCTCCTTAACGACCATTGCTCTTGGGATCAAGTGCGTCACGCAGGCCGTCGCCCATCAGGTTGATGCAGATGGTGCAAAGGCCGAAGATTGCAGAGGGGAACACCCAGCGCCACCAGAACTGCTGAATCACGATGGAGTCGTTGGCGGTGTTGAGCATATTGCCCCATGTGGGGGTGGGGGCTGTGATACCGAAGCCCAGATAAGACAGGCTGGACTCGGTCAGCATGCAGGTTGCAAAAGACAGGGTGATGGAAACCAGCAGCACGCTCATCACGTTGGGGATGATGTGCTTGCGCAGGATGGTGCCCTCGGACACGCCCAGCGCCTTGGCTGCGGTAACATACTCCTGCTCTCTCTGGCTGAAGATCTGGGCACGAACCAGACGGAAGGTGCCGACCCAGCTGAGGACACCCAGAACGCACATGATGATGTACATTCTCTGAGTGACGGTAACTTCTTTGGGAATGATGGCTGAAAGGATCAGCGCGAAGGGCAGGAAGGGCATGCCGCCCAGAACCTCTGCCACACGGCTCAGGACAATGTCCACGTTGCCGCCGAAATATCCGGCAAGGCCGCCCAGAACCACACCGATGATGGTGGAGATGACGACGGCGATGCCGCCGACGGTCATGGTGGTCTTACCGCCGTTGACGATACGGGCAAACAGGTCACGGCCCTGCTCGTCAGTGCCGCACAGGAAGCCCTTCAGGCCCCAAGACTCGATCTTGCCCTCGTCGGTGATTACATAGTTCTGATAACCGCCGCTGTAAACCTCGGCGATCTGTGCATCGTTGACTGCTGCGGGGACATCGGTCTGGCCGTACATATCGTCGCCCCAAGCCATAATGTCGCCGTTTTCCAGCAGTGCGGTGAAGTGGAAACGTCCGCCATAGAGCTTTACGGGCTTTGCGGGCATTTCGGGAACATTCTTTTCGCCGTTGGTGGCAACGCCCCAGACCCATACCTTACCGGTATCGTCCACGGCAGCCACGGCCTGAGAGGATGCTGCGATGTCAACGATCTTGACAGAGCCGTTGGTCAGCTCCTGAGGCAGGTTTGCCGCCAGAGGAGACTCAGACTTCATGCCGGTGTAGGCAACGGTGCCGTCTTTGAGCAGTGCGATGTAGGAATTGGAGGTCACGGCGATCTTGTCGATGTTGCCCTGATACTTACGGGGCTTGTGATCCATGCCCTCGACCTCACGCTCGGAGTTACGGGTGTCCAGATCTGCAACGGACTTGTTGCCCCACAGGTAGACATTGCCCTCCTCGTCCAGAAGCACGGTGAACTGGTTACCGGCCTCCAGCTGCTTGACCTTCAGGTTGCCCATCATCAGGGCCCGGGTCAGGTCGGCATTCTGCTCATACTGATCCTGGAACAGACGGTTGTTGCCCCAGAAATAGAAGTTGTTCTTGTTGTCGATGGCAACTGCATGGTCAAGACCTGCTGCCATAAACTCTACGTCCACCTCGCCGGTGGTCAGTTCCTCGGGAACGTTCTCAAGGTCGATGGTGTCAGAAACTCTGGTGTAGCCCCAAGTGTAGACCTTGCCGGCATCCGACAGACCGATGCCATAGGTGGAACCGGCAGCGATATCGGTGACGCCCTCTTTGATCATCTGCTTGGGGATGGATGTCATATTGTAGCCCGGGGCCACGTTTGCAAGGTTGGAGTCGGCATGGCCCAGATCGATGGGCATGAAATAGGGGCCGACCATAACCAGAATGAAGATGGCAACGAATACCACCAGACCGAACACGGCGGTGGGGCGGCTGAAGAAGTTCCGCACGGCAACACGGCCGGGGCTCTGGAGTGCTTCCTCCTCCATGAAGTTGCGCTCCTGCTTTTTCAGTCCGAACATGCGGGCAAAGGCTGCGCCGATGGTGCTGGTTTTCTTATTTTTAGACATTCTCGGCACCTCCTTACTTATTTACACGGATTCTGGGATCAACAAGGCCGTATGCAAGGTCTGTGATCAGGTTGCCCAGAAGAGAAATGACGGTATAGAACATCTGGATCGCCAGACATAGCTCTGCATCGTTGCCGTTGAGGGCCTTGATGTACAGTGCGCCCATACCGTTCAGGCCGAACACGTTCTCCAGAATCAGAGAGCCGGAGAAAACGCTCAGGAACCAACCGATGATCGAGGTGACCACCGGCAGCAGGGCATTGCGCCATGCGTGGGAGTAGATGACGACCCGCTCCTTGACGCCCTTTGCACGGGCGGTGCGGATGCAGTCCATGCTCAGTGCATCGATCATGGCCGCACGGACATAACGGCTCATGCCGCCCAATGCACCAAAAACGCTGACCAGAATGGGCAGGCTCATGTAGTACAGGCGGTCAGTGAACTCCCGCAGACCGGTGTAGGTGCTGCCCGGTGTCGCCGCGCCGCCAACAGGGAACCACCGCAGGACCACTGCGAACACGAAGATGAAGATCAGTGCAATGATATACTGAGGCAGGGAGTAGCCTAGAATCGTAAAGGCCTGAATACCCTGATCCATAGGACTGCCTTTATGCACTGCACACCAGATGCCCACGGGGATCGTGATCAGAAGTGTCAGTGCTGTGGCAAAGATATTGAACATGATGGTGTTGCCCATGGGGGTCTTGATCACATCGATGTTGTCCCGCTGACGCAGCAGAGAGTAACCGAAGTTGCCCTGCAGCATGCCGTCGAACTCGCCGGATTCCTTATCCTTGGCAAAGCCCATCCAACGGGCATAGCGGATCACCAGAGGATCATCTAGACCCATCTTATCACGCAGCTCTTCATATTTCTGCTGATAGACCTCGGGCTTCAGGGAAGTTTTCAGAGGCTCCAGCTGCGCACGAGCCGGGTCAGAGGGGATGAGGCTGAACAAGCCATACATTAAGAAAGAAGTGATGAAAAATACCACCACGATGTATGCCAAACGCTTCAAAACATATTTAGTCAAACGAATCACCTTCCATTTCGGTGTAATACGGCCCAAACCAAATCAGTCTGGACCGAGTCATGGTTATCTCTTTCGAATGGGTCCCATTTTCATACCGCAGCTGCCTCCAAATCCCTTAGAGACACCTGCGGTACGAAAATGGGGACGGACTTTTTGGCCCGTCCCCATCCGGTTACACAGGGATCAAATTACTGAGCGCTGGGGATGGATGCATAGACGATTGCACGAGCGAAGTCCCAGAAGGAGTTCTGCTCATAACCCTCCAGCCAAGTGGGCACTGCAGTAACATAGATGTTGCTGTACAGGGGGATCTCGGGAAGCATCTCATTCCAACGAACGATGTACTGCTGCCACAGCTTCAGATAGCTGTCGTAGTCACCGGGCTTGACATCATAGACCATTCTCATGGACAGGTCATCCAGACCGCCTTCGCCCATGTCGAACAGGTAGTTGCCGTTGACACCCTTGGAGACGTACTCTTCTTTATCGGTCCAGTTGAAGGCATAGTCATAGATAGAGGAGTTCCAGCCGGTAGCCAGGTTCAGCATGCCGTACTCGGGGGGAACCTTCTTGCCGTCGCCGTCTCTGTGGTAGATGGCATTCAGAACACCGCTGAAGTCGCCGGTGGTCTTAACGATCTCCATGCCGGACTTCTTCACTGCATCAGACTCAGACAGCATGATAGACAGCAGGTCGGACACGGGGTTGTTGTCGGTGCTGAACCAGTCGATCTGCAGAGGCAGCAGCTTCTTGCCGCCCACATCGATGGCGCCGTCCTTGTTGACGTCCAGATCGGTGACATCCTTGTAGCGCAGGCCGTTGCCGTCCCACTGCTCGCCCTTTTCATTCAGGGTCCAGCCGCCCTTATCGAGCTCTGCGTTTGCAGCGTCAACGTCGTAAGCGTAGCTGTTCAGGTTGTCAGCCAGGAAGTCCTTGGAGTCCTTGTACATCTGCATAGCAGTTGCGTAGGGAGCGTTCACAACACTGCCCCAGCCCTGGCAGAACTTCTGTACGAACTCTTCACGGTTCAGCAGCTGAGCAACAGCGTGGCGGACCTCAACGAACTGAGTGGGGCCCACGTCGCACAGGAACTGCAGCTTGCCGTAACCGGCGCGGTCAAACTTCAGCGCAGTGAAGGGAGCGCCGTTTTCGATCATATCCATCAGGGTGTTGATTTCCTTACCCTCGGACAGGTTTGCGTACATATCCATGCCGCCGGTCTTGAGGTTATCGGCCCAAGTTGCGGGCATTGCACGGACGATAACGAGAGTCTGGATAGAAGGCTTCTGCCCCTCGAAGTTGCCGGCATAGTTGGGGTTGATGTCCAGAGTGATCTGGCTGGTAGCCGGATCATACTTGGTGATCTGGTAGGGGCCGGCAGAAACAAAGCCGTCAACCGCAGCCATGGACTTGCGGAAGTGTGCCTCGATGTCAGCAGCCTGCAGGGTCACAGCCTCACCGTCCTTGGTGATGTAAGCGCCCTGACCGTCATCGGCAACGCCGTAGCCCTCGCCGATCCAGAACTCAGCGTTCCAAGGAGATACGCCGGCATAGGTGTCAGCATAGTAGTACTGAGCATAGTCAGGAACGATGGTCAGGCTGAAGGTGTAGTCGTCGATCAGACGCAGACCGGAAACATAAGGCGTTTCACCGGCATAGGAAGCAGCTGCGCCAACGATCTGATCCTGAGAAGCGGTCTTGAACTGCAGACCGGAAGCAGCAGGAGTACATTGCAGCAGTGTCTTGAACACGTAGTCAGCAGCAGTGATGGGATCACCGTTGTTGAACTTCAGACCCTCGTTGATGGTAATGGTGTAGGTAGCGGAGCCGTCCTCGTTGTCGGTACGCTTCCACTCCTTCATAACGGTGGGGTTATCTACATAGATACCGTCGCGATTCATGACCATGGTGCCGTAGTCGTTGACCAGCTTGTCAACCATCATATCGGAAGCACCGTTGGTGACTACGCCGCCGGTGAAGTCACCGGTCAGCTCGGTGGAATCGCCCAGAACAAGCTTATTTTCAGTGTGTACAGGAGCAGCTACGCTGCCATCGGGGGTAGACGCTGAAGGATCTGTGGTTGCAGGATCGGTGTTGCCGCCGCAGGCAGCCATTCCCAAAACCATAACGCCAGTCAACAGCGACGCAATGAGTTTTTTCATTTTCATTTCCTCCTTAACATTCTTGACCGGAATCCGGCCTGCTATAATAATTGGTCGTGCATTGCACCATCAAATTATTAACGTACGAAGCACCCTCTGCCCAAATGGATTCTGCCGGGCATGTGTGCATCAGGGGATCTGCTCCCCTGCAATCTGACCGCCGGACCGGCCGAGCCGATGCGGATCGATCTGTTCAGGCGGCGCCTGCCGGAGCAGAGAAAAATCCTGCCTGCCGGTGTAGGTCTCACCCAACTTTGAATTGAACTTACTATACCATATTACAAAGGCATAATCAATGACTTTTTGCAATTTTATTTCTAAAAATTGCGAACTTGTTTGTTTGCACGAAAGAGCCGTCTATTGCACGCACCTTTTTAGTTAAATCGTATATCTTTTTCAATCTTATCTTTATTTTATGAATTTTCCATCGGAAAATGTGCATTTATACGCTTTTTTTATGAATTGAATTTGAAAATCCGATCCCTTCATTTTACATAAAATCCTGCAAAACAGAGATTTTTTTGGTATCGTCTGCAAGGGCAATCCATTTTGCATTCATTTGTCCGTGTCAAAAATACATTTTTGCAATTCAAGACATTCTCTTCTTGCATTTTTAATATTTTTCATACCAGATTCCCCCGATTCTCCCCCTCCCGGAGGGCCATTTCTCCCTCATTCCCCGACAGGCACACAATTCGACCCTTTTTGTCCGCCTCAAGCCGCACGTCCCTGCATCATCCGATGCATACAAAAAGAGCCGCCCTTGCAGGCGGCTCCTTTGAGACTGTCCGAAAACCCTTTCAGGGCTTTCGAACAATTTTTGCAGCCTGACCCGCGCATAATTTTTCCGTCTTTGACGGAAAAATTCCACACTCTCAGGCAGAGCAGTATTTTCCCCGAGGTACACGCCCCCGTGGAAAATGATTTTTATTTTATTTGCCGCTGAAGCGGCAAACTCGGGCAGACTATTTTGACAAGCTGAGCTTGCCGCCCTTGCAGGCGGCTCCTTTGCAGGCTCGATCAATGTGTCAGGAAGAACATCGCCGTGAACAGTGCGGTCACAACCCACGTTCCCACGTTGACCTTCTTGATATTTCCGGTGAAGATCTGGATGATCACATAGGAGATCATGCCGAATCCGATGCCGAAGGAAATGTTATAGGTAAAGGGCATCATGCTCATGGTCAGAAATGCGGGGACAGCCGTTGCGCAGTCATCCCAGTGGATGTCACGCACGCAGCCGATCATCAGAACACCCACGTAGATCAGTGCCGCAGAATAGGCGCACGCAGGGATCAGCGCCGCAATGGGAGAC
Organism: Clostridiales bacterium; assembly: GCA_019418025.1. Taxonomy (GTDB): domain Bacteria; phylum Bacillota; class Clostridia; order Oscillospirales; family Oscillospiraceae; genus Faecousia. The sequence continues at coordinate 10,511 of DYCR01000019.1, forward strand.
AGGAACAACGCCACAAAGAACAGCACACCCGTGACCACTGCGGTCAGGCCGGATCTGCCGCCTGCCGCCACACCGGCAGAGGCCTCCACAAAGGTGGTGACCGTCGAGGTGCCGCAGACTGCACCGGTACAGGTGGCAATGGCGTCGGCCATCATGGCCTTGTTCATGTTGGGGACCTCTTCCCGTCCGGTTTCGTCCTTTACCAGCATGTTGCCGCCACGGCATGCGCCGTACAGGGTGCCCATGGTGTCGAACATGTCCACCATGCAGAACGCCAGTGCGCAGGTGATGAACGCAAGGATCATACCGCCCATGGTATGCCCCTCCACACTCAGATAGCCGGAGAAGTCAAAGCCCTTGGTGAACACCACGCCGAAGGATTCGTTGAAAAATGCCTTGAACGCATCCAGGGGATTGAGAGAAGCACCGGCAAGGAAACCGTCGTAAAAGCCGGGGATGGTAAAGCCCAGTGCATAGTAAACAGCGGTGCCGCCCAGAATCGCCCACAGGATCGCACCCCGAACATTCTTTTTGGACATGATCGCAATGGCGATCAGCGCCCCCACCGTCACCAGAAGCGGCATGATATCGGCCCAGCTTGCGCTGCCCAGTACGTTGAAGGACGCAAGGCCCACGCAGGTCGCCGAGTTGTTGACCACCAGACCGGAATTTTGCAGACCCAGAAATGCGATAAACAGACCGATGCCCGCCGGAACGGCATGCTTGACTGCATCGGGGATGGCATCAAAAATGATGCGGCGCAGACCCGTGACCGTCAGCATGATGAACAGCAGACCGTCTGCCAGAACGAACAGCAGTGCGTTTGCATAGCTGAAGCCCAGTCCCAGACATACCGTGTAGACAAAGTAGGCATTCAGACCCATGCCCGGTGCCTGAGCCAGAGGCAGACCCGCCATCAGACCGATCAGCAGTGTGCCGATGACCGCCGGGACACCCGTTGCGATGTACGCCGCACCGAAGGATACCCCCTCCAGCTGAGAGAACATGCCGGGATTGACCATCAGGATGTAGGCCATCGCCATGAATGTGGTGACACCGGCCGCAATTTCCGTGCGCACCGTGGTGCCTTTTTCAGAAAGTCTAAAAAACTTTTCCATAACTTCCTCCATTTTTTCGTTTTTGCCTTGAAAAGTATATCACGCATCAATTTCCTTGTCAACGAATCCGGCAGATTCCCCGCCCCCAAAGAATCCGGCTTTTCCCTTGACGATTTCCTGCAAATATGATAGAATCTCTGGTGATAAGTCGCTGTGGTGGAATCGGTAGACACAGGGGACTTAAAATCCCCCGGTAGAAATACTGTACGGGTTCGACTCCCGTCAGCGGCACCAAAAGAGAGCCTCAGGGCGCGTTACGCGTCAGAGGCTCTCTTTTGTTCGTTTCTCTATATTATAATGTATAGACCCGTGATGCAATCAGCGGGCCGCACCATAAAACAGCAGGGAAAACCACGTCACCACGTTCTCACCATACTGAAAGGCAAGCCCCTGCTCCTCGATCACACCCAGAAGATTGATCCCATGGCTTTCCACACAGGGGTGCATCCGCTCCGGCAGCCGACAGGGCTCCCCGTCCAAAATGGCGCACCGCTCGCACTGGGCGCAGGCCTCGGTGGATAGGATATACGGCTCCACCCCCTGCCCACGGATCAGATCCCGCACCTGATTGGTGATTTTCTCGTGGTCGAACCGTGTTTTCAGTGTCTCATCAATGTCGGCAATGCTGCTCACCTCGGTGATCGTGGAGATCATCAGGCAGTTTTCAAAGGCCTGACACTTGCGTTTGCAGGCATCCACCGAGCCCACCCCCGGGGGACATGCCCAGCTCCTGCCGTACATGGGACATTCGTGCTGGCAGATCCAGCGGACCCGCTCAGAAAATTCCAGCTGCATGGGGTCAAGAAACGCATACGCATACAGCGGCAATTCCGCCAGCTGCTGCTCCAGTAATTCCTGATTCATCGGCTTGTCTCCTCCAAGATCCGCCGGCATCCGGCATAGATATCCTGCCACGTGGCAGAAAAATCCCCTGTGTACCAAGGGTCTGCTACGTCGCGGTCCAGCAGAGGGCGGCATTTTTCCTGCCATTTCTCCGGGAACATCCGTCGGAGCCACCTCTGATTGCTGCTGTCCATGTAATAGATCCGGTCGTAGTGCTCAAGATCCGCCTCGGTGATCTGTCGAGCGCGATGGCCTGCGCAGGCGATGCCGTGCTTTGCAAGCTCTGTCTTCGCCGGAGGATACACGCCGTTTCCAAGCTCCTCGGTGCTGACCGCCGCCGAGGCCACCTCGTACCGGTCCTCCACCCCCGCCTTTTTTGCCATATCCTTAAAAATAAACTCCCCCATAGGACTGCGGCAGATGTTCCCATGGCAGACAAACAGTATTTTCGTCATCGGCTTACTTCCTTTATCTTCTATTCGTTGTATCCCCGGCACGCACCGGACAAAGCCCGTTTTTTCAAAAGCGCCTTGGGCAATACTGTGATTGTATCACACCAAAGCGCGTTTGGCTATTCCCAATCCATCCCTCTTCAAATAGTACACGCCGTTTCAATCTGCCAAGCAAGAGATCTGCGCTCACCCCACTCCCTTGACTCAGATCTTCAGTCAGCGCTTGAGTTTTCTCTCTAAATCAATTGGTTTGATTTGTCGCCCGTGCTTATGGTGTGTCCCTTTTTCAATTTAATGTTAAATTCAACCATTTATTTCTAATCTTGTTTGACTTTTTTGTGTATTTTACATATAATTTCTATGAAGATTCTGATTTGGCCGCCCTTATATAGTCGTTTTATCGGACATATTGCAGTGTATGATATGAAGTACATCCGAAATATCAGTTTTATTTGTACGGGAGGTGATCTCTTGAACCATTCACAATTTTGGGCCCACCTAGCAGATGACGGGAGAACCGAAACGGTACAGCAGCATCTGACCGAAACCGCCCAACTAGCCGCCCAGTTTGCATCTGACTTTGATGCACAGGATCAAGGATATTTGGCCGGATTGGCCCATGATATCGGCAAATTCAGCGTGGCATTTCAACAGCGGTTGGCAGGAGACCCACATCGGGTAGATCACTCTACTGCCGGAGCCTTTGAATGCGCAAAACTACGACAAATCTATGCCGCCATTTCCATCGCAGGTCATCATGGCGGATTACCCGATGGCGGCAGCAGAACGGATCATGTCGACCAGCCTACCATGTGGGGACGGTTAAACCGTGCGCAAAAAGGGATGTTGGAATCATATGCCGATTGGGTGAATGAAATCCAACTCCCACAATCGTCTGTTCCTGATTTTTTACAAGGCCGCAGCCCTTCTCCCTACGACTTGGTATTTTTTACAAGAATGCTCTTTTCCTGTCTGGTGGATGCCGACTATCTGTGTACTGAGGCTTTTATGCTAGGGCATGAGCGTTTTAAACCCGACCTCAAAATGGTTGATCTGGAGCAAAAGCTCCGGCAATACATTTCCGGATGGTACCCGCCAAAAGGTGAACTGAATGTTCTGCGCTGTTCAATTTTAGATCGCTGCCGAGATAAAGGGGCGAACCAGAAACCCGGTCTTTTCACGCTCACCGTCCCAACAGGTGGCGGAAAGACCGTATCGTCCTTAGCCTTTGCACTCTCCCACGCACGGGTGAATGGTCTGAAACGGATCGTATATGTCATTCCATATACATCTATCATTGAGCAAAACACAAAAGTGTTCCGCGAAATCCTGGGAGAGAACGCGGTGCTGGAGCATCATAGTGGTGTGCTTTACGATTTGGATCAAGAAGCGAATCCGGATTCCATGCGTATGGCACAAGCCACCGAAAACTGGGATCTTCCGGTCATTGTCACCACTGCCGTTCAGTTTTTTGATTCTCTTTTTTCCAATCGCTCCTCCAAGTGCCGCAAATTGCATCATTTATCAAACAGTGTCATTATTTTCGACGAAGCACAAATGCTGCCCATTCCGTACCTTCGTCCATGCATCCATGCGATCTCACAGCTTGTAGCTCATTACCACTCGTCGGCTGTGCTATGCACCGCAACCCAGCCAGCGCTGAAAGCCTTATTTCAGGAATTTTTGCCCGGCGTATCACCGGTAGAACTATGTCCCGAAGAAGTATTTCAATCATCTGCATTTCGGCGGGTCACATTCCGGAAAGCCGGACGGTTAAGCTGGGACCAGTTGGCAGCCGAGCTGAACGCAAAGCAGCAGGTCCTGTGCATCGTCAACAGTCGCAAAGGCGCGCAAGCGGTTTTCAGCCGTCTTACCGGCGAAGGATGCTTCCACTTATCGACCTTGATGTATCCGGCTCATCGTGAAACGGTCTTGGCAGAAATACGCAAAAGGCTCCAAGAAAACCGATCATGCCGGGTCGTTTCAACATCCTTAATCGAAGCCGGCGTAGATATTGATTTTCCCGAGGTATATCGAGAGGAAGCCGGTCTGGATTCTGTCCTCCAAGCAGCCGGGCGATGCAACCGGGAAGGAAGTCGAACCCCGTCTGACAGCATTGTCACCATCTTTCAGGCAGAAGCAAAACCTCCTGCGATTTTTTCCATTCCCATATGCGCCGGCAGTGAGGTTATAGAGCAATATGAGGACATTTCCAGTCAAGATGCAGTTGCTGACTATTTTCACCGGTTACTGGATTTGAAGGGAGCTTCCGCACAGGATCAGCAGGGGATTTTGCCGTTGATGAAAAGCGAATTGTTCCCATTCCGTAAAATCGCTGAAAGATTTCACCTGATTGACAGTCCCACTCGAAGGATTTATATCCCACTGGAAGAGGGCGCTGATCTGATCGACCAACACCGAAAGGGGCAGTATAGCAAACAATTGTATCGTAAGCTCGGAAAATACGGCGTTGAAGTCTATGAGCCTCAGTTCGAAGCTTTGGATCGTGCCGGTGCCTTGGAACTGCTGTCGGATGGTTCCGCCATTTTGTTAGACACATCCGTCTACGACCCCCGGCAAGGATTGGCATTCTGTCAGGACAGTGGGAATGCATTTTTTATATAATTTGAGATTTTATGCAGAAGGAAGTGTAAAAATGGCTATTTGTATGGAGGTCTGGGGAGATTACGCATGTTTTTCCAGACCCGAAATGAAGGTAGAACGGGTCAGCTATGATGTAATGACACCATCCGCTGCCCGAGGCATCGTGGAGTCAATATACTATCACCCGGGTCTACGGTGGCAAATTGACCGCATACATATCTGTTCCCCCATCCAGTTCACCAACTTGCGCCGCAACGAGGTAAAGGCAGTGGCAAGCACTCGAAGTGCAAAAACAATTATGAATCGCGGAACTGGCGAATTTTATCTGGACACAACACAGGAAATCCAACAGCGCGCAGCATTGCTGCTAAAAAATGTACACTATGTCATTGAGGCACACTTTGAAATGACACCAAACGCTGCACCGGGTGACAATCCCGGAAAATTTCAGGATATTGTAACGCGCCGCCTCAATCGCGGGCAATGTTTCCACCAGCCTTACTTTGGCTGCCGCGAGTTTCCTGCCCACTTCAAAAGTTGCACAGAGATTCCCCCCTGCCCGCCGGAACTGTTGGGGCAGAGAGATCTCGGATGGATGCTCTACGACATGGACTACTCCGATCCTGAGAATATTCAGCCACGCTTTTTTCGGGGCGTTCTCCACGATGGCGTGCTTGATATTCCGTCATGGGATAGCGAGGAGGTGCGAGGATGATCCTACAGGCACTTGTGCACCACTACGAATCCCTAGTTGCGCAAGGCGCACAGATCCCTCCGTTTGGATGGGGCGATGGTAAAGTTTCGTATGCCCTCTGTATTGATTGCGACGGAACCTTAAAGCAGGTCGTGTGCTTGAAAACGCAGCCACAAAACGGGAAGCGAAATAGCATGATTCCCCAAAATATGATCATTCCTGCTCCAGTAAAGCGCTCCAGTGGAGTTTCTTCTAATTTCCTATGTGACAACACAGCCTATTTTCTGGGTGTCGATGCAAAGGAAAATCCGAAACGAGCCAAGAATTGTTTTCAAGCAGCCGCGAAACTCCACAAGGAACTCCTAGCCAATGTAGATACCCCTGTAGCCAAGGCTCTGCTGGCATTTTTTGCATCCTGGAATCCGGATGATGCCGCTAAAAATCAACAACTGCAGGATTATCTGGAAGATATGATGAATGGAGCAAATTTGGTATTTCGCTTCAACACGGATTATGTGCACGAGGACCCACAAATCCGTCAAGCATGGGATCTGCATTACGCTAACAGCCAGGCCGATACATCAATGACCTGTCTGGTCACCGGGAAAACCGGTTCTGTCGAATCCATTCATCCTGCAATCAAGGGGGTCAAGGATGCACAATCCATGGGAGCTGCTTTGGTTTCCTTTAATGCTCCTGCATTTTGTTCCTATGGCAAAGAGCAAAATTTGAATGCACCTGTCAGCAGATATGCTGCATTTGCATATACCACCGCACTGAACCATCTGCTGGCAGACCGGGAACATGTATTTCACATAGGGGATGCAACTGTTGTCTGCTGGGCCGAAAACGGTGAAACCGCATACCAGAACCTCATGGATTGCTTTGCTTTTGACGCTCCTTCTGATTACAGTGAAGCTGACTTGATTCAATTGGTGAAGCAGCTATGCGCCGGACAGCAGGTGATTTTTGAAAACAATCGGCTCAACCCGGATATGAAATTCTATATACTGGGTTTAGCCCCCAATGCTGCCCGTCTGTCTGTTCGCTTTTTCCTTCAAAACAGCTTTGGTGCATTTTTGCAAAACATTCTGGATCACCATAATCGTATGAACATCATCCGCCCCTCTTTCGATAGATTTGAAACACTCCCACTTTGGAAAGTTTTGGATGAAACTGTAAATCAGAATTCCAGAAACAAATCTCCGATCCCAAACTTATCTGGTCAAACCCTGAGAGCAATCCTTGAAAACACGCAGTATCCGGCGCAGCTGCTCCATGCTGCAAATCTTCGCATTCGCGCAGAGCGTAACATCACCCGCGGCAGAGCCGCTATCATCAAAGCTTATTATCTTAAAAATCCAAACAAAGACATCCCAAAGGAGGTTTTAACCGTGTCACTTAATCCCGATAGCACAAATATCCCGTACACATTAGGACGCCTGTTTTCCGTTTTGGAGACAATTCAATCCTCTGCAAATCCCAATATCAATACCACCATTAAGGATCGATATTTTAATTCAGCCTCTGCCACTCCCGCACAGGTATTCCCCACACTGATCAATCTGGCTCAAAAACACATGAAAAAGCTGGATGGAGGATTGTCTGCCTATTATGATAAGCAGATGACGCAGCTGCTTTCCAATCTTGGTGAGGCTTACCCCTCCCATTTAAGCATCCCTCAGCAAGGCGCATTCCAACTGGGCTACTACCACCAGACACAAGAACGCTATATTCGCAAAAATAAGGAGGAAAACTGATATGTCTGATCCAATCAAAAATCGCTATGAATTTGTGGTTCTCTTCGATGTAGAGAACGGAAATCCCAACGGAGATCCGGATGCAGGCAATATGCCTCGGGTTGATCCGGATACAGGTCTGGGACTGGTTACCGACGTCTGCCTGAAGCGGAAAATCCGCAATTATGTAGAAACTGTCAAGGAGGATTGTACAGGCTATCGGATTTATGTTAAGGACGGCGTTCCGCTGAACCGCAGTGATAACGAAGCCTATGTCGCACTGAATATTGAAGAAAAGAAATTGAAAGAGCAAAAAAAGAACGATCCAGACCTCGATACAAAAGTTCGCGATTGGATGTGTGCGAATTTTTATGATATCCGCACATTCGGTGCCGTTATGACCACCTTTGTGAAGGGGGCACTCAACTGCGGACAGGTGCGCGGTCCGGTGCAGTTGGGATTCGCTCGCAGCGTCGAACCAATTTATCCACAGGAGGTCACGATTACTCGTGTGGCAATTACAACTGAGGCTGATGCCGAAAAAAAGGGCACTGAGATGGGCCGGAAATACATTGTGCCATACGGACTCTATCGATGTGAAGGTTTTGTTTCTGCCAATCTGGCGCGGAAGTCCACCGGGTTCTCAGAAGATGACCTGAATCTGTTATGGGATGCAATCCTGAACATGTTCGAGCATGATCGTTCAGCAGCTCGAGGTAAAATGGCAGTCCGTGAGTTGATTGTCTTTAAACATAGCAGTGAACTCGGCAACGCCCCTGCGTGGAAGCTATTTGACTCAGTCAAAGTTACTCGCAAAGACCAATCCAACGCAGCTCCTGCCAGAGCTTACTCCGATTATGTGGTCACCGTAGATCAGGACGCCCTGCCCGATGGCATTTGTTGTACGCGTATGGGGTGATTTATTCTGACGAAGAAATGCTGCAATTAGCAGGATTGCAGCATTTCGCCTTCTGCCGAAGGCAGTGGGCACTGATCCATATCGAGCATCAGTGGGCAGAAAATCTCTATACAACAGATGGACAAATTTTCCATCAGCGTGCCCATGATGTTGGGAGCCGTGAAATGCGTGGAAATATATTGACCATTCGAGGGCTGTCCGTGGTTTCTCATGCACTGGGGATTTCCGGGCAGTGCGATGTGGTAGAGTTCCACCATGACCCCGCCGGTGTTCCTATTTTCGGAGAAACCGGACTGTGGACGCCTTATCCAATAGAATATAAGCGTGGTGCCCCAAAAGAAAATAAATCCGATATCCTTCAGCTTTGCGCCCAAGCGATGTGTTTGGAAGAAATGTTGTGTTGCCAAATCACGGATGGCGCACTCTTTTACGGTGAAACCAAGCACCGGCTCTGCGTAACCTTTGACGAAAAGCTCAGACTGACGGTGCGATCCTATCTGGAAGAAATGCATCAGCTATTTCATCGCGGCTACACCCCCAAGGTGAAACCCTCAAGGGCCTGCTCCGCCTGTTCATTAAAGGAAATATGCATACCCGAAGAGCCTCTGTTGTTGTAGTTGGTGCGAAGCAAAAGCGATCCGTTTTTTACCAGGGGGTTCGCACCATAAATCAAGCATTTTCCCCAGTCAAAACCTGTATTTGCTTTTTCGAATCTTCTATTAAGCAGAATTCTACCATCTAAAGTTGTACAATTCTGCTAGTTCACAATAATTTTTTTGTGAATATTTGCTGTCGCTCCCCACACGGGGAGCGTGGATTGAAATAGGTGTAATTATAGCCGCCGGATAAAGTCCGCTTGTCGCTCCCCACACGGGGAGCGTGGATTGAAATCGGATCTGTCCAAAAATGCAGAAAAGGGCGCAGGGTCGCTCCCCACACGGGGAGCGTGGATCGGAAGATAAATCCATAAATCAACTGTTTGATCCCGTTACCATCTACAAGAATAAAATTCCCCCACCTGATAGACAACACATCATGTGATCTAACAGATGGGGGCAATTTTCATCCATATCAAATCAGGGTTCAGCGGTTAAATGGTGTAGAAGTGATATAAACAGGGCATATTCGAGCCAAAAATCCGTTGCAACTCTAGAGGGGGGCTGTTTCTTATACTTTGTTCCCATGGCAGACAAACAGTATTTTTACCATCTATCGATTCCCCTTTAGAATGTACCCTTTATAGTTTCATTTCACCAAATATACAGCACTCAAAATGCTAAAAGATACTGCAAAAAATCAGCGGCCAGTTCCTTATGCTCACCCGTTGCCGACACCCCCACTGTGCAATTGATATAAAATCCATTTTGTATGATCCACGCATTTTCTTTCAGATAAATGCCGCAGGGATAACGCTCTCCTGTATCCTGATCCTTCGTGTAGACCAAGTCATCCTGATGGGCCGTCAACACTTCCTTCGGTAAAACATCCCGCAGATCCTGCATCGCCCCATTGCCCAAAATCGGAAGCTCCTCCTGTCCGTCCCAGAAAACCAAATCCGTTTCTCCTGCTGCCAATGTGACAACCAGTCTCTGAGCAGATATCGCATCAATCGGGGATACGATTTCATCCATTCGGACATTCTGATTGATTTGAATATCGCTTTCATCAAACTGCCCGATTTCCTGCTCAAAAAATTCTCGGAACATCTCGGTATTGGGTGCTTTTTTCTCTGAATTGATCATTTCTATGACCATCTGCGGATTCGGTTGAGACAAAAAAGTACTGATCCAGCTGCCAACGATCACCGCCCCGGCAAGCACCAGCAACGCGCTCCAACGATAGTATTCCCAAAGATGCTCTACCTTTTTCCTCCATGGAAGCTTTTTAAATTTTTCAAAAGTCACGGCCTACACCTTCTCCTTTGAATTTGCATCCCGATCAGCTGCGGAGGAAAAGCCTCCGCAGCTGATCGGGTCATCTCACAGCACCGTATTTACACGACTTCAAAAACACGCTCATTCTGTGTGTCACTGCTGTTTCCAATATATACACTGAATTTTCCTTGATCCACCGCATACCGCATATCTTGACCAATATACTTCAGCATCTGTTGGGTAATGGAGAATGTGACGATTTTCTCCTCTCCGGCATTCAGCTCCACTTTCCGAATCGCCTTCAGTTCCCGAACCGGCCGCGCTGCCTTCGCAACATGGTCCCGGATATAGAGCTGCAAAACTTCCTTTCCCTTGGCGTTTCCTGTATTTTTTACACGGACAGAAGCGCGGATCTCACCGTCTTTACCCATAACAGCTCCATCAAGCTCCACAGGTGAAATATCAAAGCTTGTGTAACTCAAGCCAAATCCAAAAGGATACAGCGGCTTATTGGGGATATCCAAGTAAGTAGAAGAATATGCCTCCTCCGCCAGACCATACGGCCTGCCTGTCCGCATTTCATTATAGAAAACCGGAACCTGACCCACACAATACGGGAAGCTCATAGCCAATTTGCCGGAAGGATTCACATCTCCATACAAGGCATCAACTACGGCATTGCCGCCTTCTGTACCGGGCTGCCACACCACCAGAATCGCTTTGGCCTTTTGGGATATTTCACGAATATCCAACGGTCTCCCGGTAAACAGGACCACAACCACATTGGGATTGACTGCCTGTACCTCCCGGAACAGCCTCATTTGGCAATCCGGAACAGAGATATCCGCTCTGCTTTTCGCTTCTCCGCTGAATGCCTGATGCTCCCCCAGCGCCAGCACCACCGTATCCACCTCGGCAGCTATCCTTTTTGCATCCTGCAAAAGCCTTTCAGCCTCCGCATCCTCCTTATGCAGTTCTGCACGTGCCGCCATAACGCCGGTACCGGGACGTCCATCCGCAAAGGCACTTCCCTCTGCCAACACTGCCCCCGGCACACGCTTTTTCAGAGCATCCGCTATGGAGACCGTGTCTTTCGCTCTCCCAAAAATAGACCAGCTGCCAATAATTTCATGATTATAGACCTGTGGGCCGATAAACGCCGTTTTTTCCTCCTTGTTTTTCAAAGGCAGCACATTCTCGTTTTTCAGCAGCACAAATGTTTCACCTGCAAATTTTCTGGCTTCCAGACGATGCGCCTCACAGAGGATGCATTCCTTTTCATCAAGTGCATCTGCATCCCTGTACGGATTCTCAAACAATCCCAGTTGATTCTTCAGCTTCAAGATCCGCATGACCGCTTCATCGATCAGATCTTCCGAAACGACTTTATCTTCCACAAGCTTTTTAAGATTATGGGCATAGGATGCTGTGCACATATCAATATCGACGCCTGCATCCACAGCAAGTCTGGCTGCTTCCTTCCCATCCTCTGCAACGCCATGAGGGATCAGCTCCTCGATGGCGCCCCAATCAGATATCACAACACCTTCAAACCCCATCTCATCCCGCAGGATCTGTCTCATCAGCTGCTTATTCCCAGAGGCAGGGATGCGATTCAGCGTATTAAACGAGGTCATGACCATTGAGACCCCTGCATCCACCGCCGCTTGATAAGAAGGAAGATAAGCATCTCTCAGGGTCCGTTCCGACAGCTCTACCGTGTTATATTCCCGTCCGGCCAAGGGGGCGCCATATGCCGCAAAATGCTTGACACAGGCTGCAATCTGATTTTTTCCAAACTGCGCATCCTTTCCTTGATACCCCTCAACCATCGCTCCGGCGAACTGACTGTTCAGCCAAGGGTCTTCCCCTGTGGATTCCATGACCCTGCCCCATCGTGCATCGTTTACCAAATCTGCCATAGGAGAAAATGTCAAATGCAATCCGGAGACAGAAGCCTCCTTTGCAGCAACTCGGGCTGCTCTGCCGGACATTTCTGGGTCAAACGAGCTGCCCTGTGCAAGCGGAATCGGGAAAATAGTCCGATAACCGTTGATCACGTCGGACATAAACAACAGCGGAATGCGGTGCGGATGGTTTTCCATGTACTCCTGCTGAATCCTTTTGAGCTTATCTGCACCACTGGAGCCAATGACCGATCCTGCCAGCCGGATCTCCGACGCTCCAAGACCGTTCTTCTTTTCCGGTCCGGTAATCAGACCGTCATTTTCAAAAGAGCCCCCGGTGATCTGAACCATTTGCCCAATTTTTTCTTCCAGGGACATATCATTTAATAATTCCTGTAAATCACGGATATTCAATTTGTCTGTCTCCTTATTTCGCACATTTCGTTCCATAGCGTTTTGCAAGCGCCTTATCCTTGATCATCTGCGATATGCTCACTTTACCTTAGCAGAGGAGCCACGCTCGATCAGATCTGATTTCAATATAATGTGGCTAGTTTTCCCATTGTGGATCATCTGGATCAGCGCATCCACAACCCCCTGCGCCATCTGATGTGCAGGCTGTGCAATGGTATCCAGCGCCGGACTGTAATACTCTGCCGCCTCAATTCCATCGAATCCTATAACAGAAATATCCTCGGGTATACTGCGTCCGGCAGTCAGGGCTGCCTTCGCCGCACCGATGGACATAATATCCGCCATCGTCACCACCGCTGTCATATCAGGGTTCTTTTCCATGAGAAGCTTCATCATTTTAAAACCGAAGGCAAAACCAGAGCCTGTGAAATCCAACGCCGGCGAAACCAAATTGGGATCAAACGGGATCTGATTTCTCCGCAGCGCATCCTTATATCCTTCAAACCGCAGCACGTTGGGCGTCACAGCGGCTCCCACATTGCTGTAAATACAGCCGATTCTGCGATGGCCCAGCTTGATCATATGCTCCGTTGCACGCATCATCTCAGCCCTGTCATCGATCAGCACAGAAGAATACAACTCGCAATCCACATCATCCGAGGCTTTGATCGTAACCAGAACGCAGGGAATACCGATTTCCAGAAAATCTTCGTTTGAGTATCCGTACACACCGCCGCAGATCACGATACCGGCAAGATTGGCGTTCTGTGCCTCCATTTTTGCAATCGCAATTTCATCTTCCATAAAATTGACATTGCGGATCTCCAAGGTAAACCCCCTCAGCGTAATCATTTGCTCCACAATATCGATCAGCTGCTGAAAGAAAGCATTGGCAATCGTTTTGACCAGTATCATGATGGTATTGGAACGCCCCAGTTTTAAATTTCTGGCATTGGTGTTGGGGATATAATTCAGTTCACGAACCACTTCCATGACACGTTGTTTTGTTTTTGAACTGGTTGGACCGCTCCCGTTCAAGACCCTTGAAACAGTTGAGATCCCCACACCGGATCGTTTGGCAATATCTTTTATTGTTACACCCATTTTTCTCCATTTCCCCCAATATGACCCTTTTTATTATATTTAATCATATATCCTTTATCTGTCAAGAGAAAGTAAAGCCATTCATCCCGGAAACACACCCGCATCAGGGAAAACAAAGCTCGAGATAGCAATACAGCAGGACCAAGCGAAACAGAACGGTCCTGCTGTATTCGTTAGGCAATACGCAAAATGAAATTGTTTTCCTTCTGCACATCCCCTGTGTCGGGTGCTTTACTTCTGGCTTGCCAGAAAGTCAACATACTGTGCCTTTACTTCTTCGATCACACGATCGATTCCGGCAGCCTTCAGCTGTTCGCGGTACTTTTCTACTGCAGCCTTGGGATCATCAGCAGTCTTGCCCACCATGATCTGCATTCCAAGCTGAGAATTGACATTAGCGATCGCAGACAGCTCTGCGGTGAGCTTGCTGGTGTCCACATTGAAGCCAACATAGGGATTGTCAATGGCAACCTCATTCCATGCATCGTTCAGCGTGTATCTGCGTTCATCCTCAAAATCGGCAGGAATGTTGTATTTATCATTGCGGAGGGCCCAACCGGAGAATCCGCCGCCATCCTTTTCCGGATCAAAGCCTTCGGGCTGCGTTGTCTTGCCGTCAACGATCTCATAGGATCTGCCTTCAATGCCATACTGGAACAGATTGTAGCATCTCTCATCCGTCATCAGCATCTCAATGACCTGCAGGCACTTTTCAGGATACTTGGAATTTGCGCTGATGCCTGTTGCGTTTTCCACACCCGCTTTGCGTACGATCTTGTTCTGCCCCTCTGCGAAGCAGTAAAATTCTGTTTCCATGCCGGGCAGCTTTTCAACCATTGCACCGTGTGTGCCGGTCCAGTCAGGCTGATGGGCAATGTAGGAAGCAGATGCTCCATTGAGGAAATTATCCTTATCTGTCTGCGCTGCCGCCAGAATGTCTCTTGTCCAGTAGCCTTTATCTGCCCACTGTCTAAGCTTAACCGCCAAATCAACAAAGCTATCATCAAATGCAGGATGGAAGATATTCTCAGGGTCAGCAGCGCTGCCGCACAGATACATCTCACTGTTGGGAATTCCGGGAGCATCCAGCCAGTCATCGGTCAGCGCAACATACATGCGGTACAGGTTGTTGGCGAGGATCGAGTTGCCGTTCAAAGGAACGATGCCCTCTTGCAGCGCCGTATCCATATACTTTTCCATGTCCTCAACCGAGTCGATCTTATCCAGACCACACTTCTCCATCAGATCCCTTCTGGAAACGAAGCCATAAGCCGTAAATTCACTGTACGCAGTGGGAACACCGTAGATTTTTCCATCTACACGCATGCTCTCCCAAGCCTCCTGCGGCAGCTCTTCCTTCAGCTTAGGTGCATACTCATCCACCAATTCCGTAATATCCACCAAGGCATCCTGTCTTGCAAGGTTTGCATACGGAACACCGGTATTAGAGGCAACATATGCCATATCGAACTGTTCACCGCCCGCCCAAAGCAGAGGATACTTCGTTGCGACATCGCCCCAGTCAATGTACTTCACTTCCAGATTTGCGCCCACCTCTTCAGACAGGATCTTGTTCAATTCTTTCAGGACATCCTTATTGACAGCCCCCTCGGCACCATAGAGGTACATAGACAGCGTGACAACATCGTTGTTTCCGGCTGCCCGGTCACCATCGGTGTTGGTTCCTGCGCATCCGGCAAACAGGCTGACCATCATGACGACTGTCAATAAAACCGCGAATGTTTTTTTCATTTTTATTCCTCCTTTTTATATCTATAAACCGTATCGGCATATAGCTCTAGCAATTAACCTTTCACCGCACCAACTGTGAGGCCTTTCACAAAATACTTCTGCACCAGCGGATATGCAAGAATGATCGGACCGGTCGCAATCACCGCTGTTGCCATCTTGATCGATTCGGACGGGAGATTGGATACATCGATCGTAACCCCCTGCTGAATGAGGATCTGTACGTTCGCCTGACTGATGACTCTCTGCAGGAAATATTGCAGAGGGTACTTTTCCGGGGTCTGAATATACAGCATCGCGTTATACCATTGGTTCCAATATCCAAGGACAAGAAACAGGCCGATGGTCGCCAGTGCCGGCTTTGCCAGCGGCAGGAAGATCTGCCAATAGATCCGGAAGTCACCGGCTCCGTCGATCGTAGCCGCCTCATAAAGCGTACTCGGGATTTCCTTCATAAAATTTCTCATCAGAAAAATAGACCACGGACTCATGATCGCAGGCAGGATCATTGCCCAAACACTGTCCTTCAGTCCCAAAATCTTTACCATGAGGATATAGGACGGGATCAGTCCTCCGCTGAACAGTGTGGTAAAATAGATAAAAAACGCAATCTTGTTTCGGTACTTAAAGTCATTGCGGCACAATGCATATCCGGCCATAGACATGAAGAAAAGTCCAAGCGCGGTGCCCACAACTGCTGTAAAAATCGTAACTTCGTAAGCATTGAGAATCTTTTTGGGGCTTCTGAACAGCAATTCATAGGCGCTCGTACTCCACTCCTTTGGGAAGAGGGTAAAGCCTGTTGTGAGGATCTCTTTTTCGTTCATAAACGAGGAGACAATCATCAACACAAACGGAAACAGGCACACCAAGGAAAACAGTGTAATTACAACATAAAAAACCACTTTAAGGGCTTTTTCACCTTTACTCATCATGATCGTCGTGCTTTCATTCATCTTTCTTCAGCCTCCTCTCAGAACAGCGCACTGTCAGGCTCGATCTTCTTCACGATTGCATTGATCGTCAGAACAAAGACAAGCCCAAACACAGACTGATAAAAACCAACTGCCGCTCCCTGCGAGAAGTTGAACTGGCCAACCAGACTGCGGAAAACAAAGGTATCGATAATATCCGTCTGGGGGAACAAAACAGAGTTATTACCAATCAAATTATAGAAAAGATCGAAAGAGCCTTTTAAGATACCACCCAAGCCAAACAGAAACAGCAAAATCACCGTCGGCTTCAGCATGGGCAGCGTAATGTAGCGAATCTTCTGGAGCAAGGTGCAGCCATCCAGCTGTGCCGCTTCGTAAATGCCGCCGTCGATGCCTGTAATTGCAGCCATATAGACGATCATACCATAGCCGGTGCCTGCCCAAATATTAAAAAACACAATAATGTACTTCCAAATTCCCTGATCGGCATAAAAGTCATGCCTTTCAAGCCCCAAGGATGTCAAGATATTGTTTACAAAGCCAAATTGATAGTTAAACAGGTTATACGCAAAAAATCCCACGATAACCATGGAAATAAAGTACGGCAGCAGGATCACAGACTGCGATACCTTCTTGAACCACTTGCAGCGGATCTCAGAGATCATCACCGCAAACAGGATCTGGACAACGTTGCCGATCCCGAGAAATGCAAGATTATATAGGAACGTATTTCTGGTGATTCTCCACAGGTCACCGGACTTGAACAGGAATTCAAAATGCTTCAGTCCCACAAACTCACTTCCGAATATCCCCTTGCCGATATTATAGTCAACAAATGCGACATAGGCACCTGGCATCGGAATATACGCAAACACAACAAAGAAAAGAATGGTAGGCGCAAGCATCAAAAATAATACTTTCTTTTTACGCAGCTCATGTACAAAATTGCCTGTATGTGTTTTCAAACGATTCATTATGCTCCTTCTTTCTATCGTAAATGTATTGTAATTTCACGCACATATATCATCCCAAGGCTTCCGCCACCAACGAAACGATATCTGCGGGGTCCGGCACATCATCAGGAGTAAACAGCAACCGGTTCGTCGTCCCTTCTCCCCATCTTATTATGGAAACGTTGCCATTTTTATCCGTACCTTAACCGCCATTCATCGCGAATGATTTGTAGATATGATAGCATCAGATTTTCGCTTTGTCAATCCACATTTGCTCCGATTTTGTATAATTTAGTCATTGTTGTGTATTTTATAGCATGTTGTTTGTGCATATTATTTATACAATAGGACATATTGACTTTTCTTTCAGCTTCCCTTATAATAGTCGCCATGCCACATATTTCTATCTATCACTCTTAAAATATGGTAACGTTTCCACTTTGAAGTTCACTGATCCTTACTTACTTACGGAGGGCAATGTCTATGAATGAAGCGCAATTCATATCTTTCCAGAAAAACAAAAGCACCTATCGTTTCTTAAAAACCGGTGACATTTTCTCATTTTCTGACAGCGGGATTCTAATAAATCAATTGCGGGGAAACCCGAAAGACGGTTCTTTAAATAACCTCTACCTCAGAATATACAAAAATGACAGCCTGAGGATCTTCCCCCTGCTCGGAACAAACTCCAAAAGCCGAATCAGCTGCTCCCCCTGCGCCCTGCGGCAATCCGGCGAAATCGACGGGATTGCTTACTCTGTCACCTTTGTTCCCCAGGACTCCAGATGGTTCTGGTATGTTCAGTTGACCGGAAACGGCGAAAAGGTCGATCTGGTGTACGGTCAGGATCTGGGCATTTCCAGCGAGGGGGCCGTTTTCTCTAACGAGCTTTACGTATCACAGTACCTCGGTCATACTGTTTTTTCCGACGAGCGCGGCTATGTCATCTGCTCTCGCCAAAATATGCCTGTTGACTCCAGAACCCCATATATCCAACAAGGCGTGATCGGCACAACTGCGATTCATTACTCCACAGATGCCATGCAGTTTTACGGACTTTCCTGCAAGGAAACCGGATTTCCCGAGGCACTTTACGCCGATCTTCCGGATGTAAACTTGCAATACGAGTCTGCTTACACCGCTTTGCAAACCCCCGTTTTCACGCTGAATCAAAAGAAAACAGAGTTTGCTTTCTATGGGATCTTCGTTTCTGACCACCCCGAGGTAGTCACAAGCGTTGAATATCAGGACACACTCTTGAATGCTTACGAAGCACTGTCTTTTCAGGATATTTCCTTCACCGAGCTGCCGTCCATTTCCCATTCAAATGCATTTGGCGCACCCTATGCTTCCCCAAGCTTCACATCTCAGGAATTATCCGCTTTATACCCCAGTCAGCTTCTGGTTGAGGAGGCGGACCATCAGGTCTACTCTTTCTTCACCCCTTCCCATGCCCATGTTGTCACAAAGGAAAAGGAGCTAAAAACGCTGCGTCCTCACGGAACAATCATCATCACTCCGCCAGACACGCAGAATGTTAACTCCAATTTAATTGCCAGCACCCACTATATGAACGGCATCTTCAACAGTCATGTGGTTATCGGAAATACCGATGCGCACAAGCTGATATCAAGTCCCAGAAACACCCTGAATCTTCTGAAAAACAGCGGTCAACGGCTGTATGTCCGCTGGGACGGCACATACCATCTGCTGACGCTGCCCGGCATTTATGAAATGGGGATGAATTATTCCCGATGGTATTATAAGATCCTCGATGATACATTGGTCATCACCTCCTACTGTGCCGCAGAAAATCCGGATGTCATTTTGGAAATCAACAGCACGGCCGGAAAACGCTATGATTTTATTCTGACAAATCAGCTGACATACGGCGCGCAGGAATACACCCACGAGCTTTGCTTTACCCGAACCGAGGACTCCCTCGTCTTTCCCCTTGATACCCCGCAATATCCCGGACTCCACTATAAAATGCAGTTCTCCGACAATTCTTTTGAACTCAGCGACGACAGAATTTTCTTTCAGGAAAACACCTGTTTCGATCCAACCTTTATGACCCTGTCCTTCCGAAGCCTCAGCACACTGAAAATGGTGCTGCAGGGCTATCTCTCCGGCGAGGAGCCGAGCCGTCCGGACTCATATGACTTTGAAGCGGAAAAATCAAAGGTTTACGACTACTACGATCAGTTCCTGCGGTATTTCAAGCTATCCTGTCCGCAGGAAACGGAACATATCCAGATCCTGAACGAGACTGCCTGGTGGTACTGCCATAACGCTTTGATTCACTATTCCATGCCCCACGGTCTTGAGCAGCCCGGCGGCGCAGCCTGGGGTACCAGAGACATCTGCCAAGGCCCCATCGAGCTGTTTTCTGCAACGCAGCATCCAGAACTGGTCCGCAGCATTCTTTTAAACATCTTTGCGCATCAGGATACACGAAACGGAGAATGGCCCCAATGGTTCATGTTCGACGGCTACGACACCACCGCAGGCGAATGCCACGGCGATGTCATTTTCTGGCCATTAAAATGCGTGGCAGATTACTTGAACGACACCGAAGATTTCGGAATCCTGTCAGAAGTGATCCCATATGCAGATCAGCCCCAGCGGCACGAATCTCTGCTTGAGCATGTCAAGCTTGCGCTCTCGACCATCGTGAACACCCGCATGATCGGCGACACCGGTCTGATTACATATGCCGGTGGTGACTGGGACGACACCTTGCAGCCGGCTGATGAAGCCTCAAAAAAATACCTTGTCAGCTCTTGGACCGTGGCCCTTGCTTACCAGACCTTTGCTGCATTGGCACACGCACTCAAGCCCATATCACAAGAAATGTATGACACCCTAAATATTCTGACAAACAAGATCCACTGTGCATTCAATGACACCCTGTTGAAGGACGATGTGATCGCAGGTTTCCTTGACTGCCGCGAGGGGTATCGCTACATGCTCCACCCCAGTGATAACGAATCCGGCATCCACTATCGTCTGCTGCCGCTGACCAGAAGCATCATCGCAGAACTGGCCGATCCCCAGCAGGCTCATAAAAACCAGAAAATCATTGATGATCACCTGATGTTCCCTGATGGTGTGCGTCTCATGGATCACCCTGCCCCTTATAACGGCGGCAACAGCGTGTTCTTCAAGCGCGCTGAGCAGGCCGCTAACGTAGGCCGGGAGATCAGCCTGCAATATACCCACGCCCATATCCGCTATATCGAGGCAATGGCAAAGCTCGGCAGCTGCGAGAAGGCATGGAATGCACTGTTCGTGATCAACCCAATTTTGATCCGGAACAGCGTGCCAAATGCTATGCTTCGTCAGAGCAACATGTATTTCAGCTCTTCTGAAGGCGACTTCCACGATCGATACGAATATGACGCTCACTTTGACAAGCTAAAAGACGGCAGCATCGATGTCAAGGGTGGCTGGCGCCTTTACTCCAGCGGACCGGGTATCTATCTCAAGCAGCTGATTTCAAACATTCTGGGCATCCGCTTCTGTTCTGACGGAATCACCGTCGACCCTGTTCTTCCCGCTTTTCTGGACGGCTTGCAGTTCAGATTCTGCTGCTTTGATAAGATGATCACATTCCATTATCATTTTATCGAGGACCAAGACGGCTCTGTCATGGATAACGGTCGTTTGGTTCCATCCGATGCCGTCCGCAACCCCTACCGAAAAAGCGGAAGATTTATTCACAAGCAGGAGCTGCAAAACTGCTGCGGCACACTGGATCTTTATATCCCAAAAAATCAATCATAAAAAAATGCGTGGATTTTTAAATCCACGCATTTTCTGTTGCCCGATGGCTCATATTACGCCAAAAAGCACGCCATATGATTTCATTTCCCCTTCTAAAACCGGATCATGCCTCTTCATCCTCTTTGGCATCATCAAGATACGGCTCAAATACCTTCTTGAGTAAATAACAATGAAAGTAAGCCGTTGCAGAAAAATAAAATGTAAACCAGAAAAACCCCAAATATAAGAAGTCCCCCGGATATGCCACAAGTAAAAATATAGGGAAGCAATTCAGCACGGCCATAAGCAAAGATCTTGGGAGGTATGCGATGCTCAAAATAACAGCATTTTTTACAAGCAACAATGTCTTACTGGAAAAACGGCTGATCAGCGGAAAGATATAGCTCCCCGTCATGGCCAGCACCGCCAGCATTACAATTGCAGGCAGCGCAACAATACGCAGCACCCCCACTTGGGCGAGGGCCAGAAAAATCGCCCAGATAATATCCGCAAACAAGGCCAGCAGAACGACCCAAACAATGGTTGCCTGTTTGAAGTTTCCGGAAAAGGCGCGAAAATACTGCCGAAGCAATCCATGATCCCGTTCTTCACGCAGCCGGAAGCACACATCATACAGCGCAGTGGTCGCCGCTCCGATTGTAACAATCGGAATACATGTAAAAAAATACAAGAGATTTAACATAATCAAATCCCAAAGCCTGCTGAGCGCTTCCATCGCCGGAGAATCCGGCGAAAACAATTTAGACACAAAATCACCTCATATGCGTCATTTATCCATAGATTATCCACCTAAATTATAACAGATTTCCAAAAATAGAGCAAGTATTCTTTCTGCATAACATATACATAATTCAGTGTATCCTTTTCAAAGATTGCATGTGCATTTATGTGATGGTATCTACAAAATATCATGTATATCGACCATCTACAACCGAAACTCATCCACACACTCCCAGAATATCCCCTCCAAGATATGCACATATGGCCGCTTCTCCCCTTCATGTCCAAGATCAGAAATCCCAGTATTTATACCAAACACCAAGGTTTCATCCGTGATGAAGAGATTTGACCTCTTGCGCAGCTTCCGATACCTACCGCATTTCGAATAATATCCGAGACCGTGCAGCCGAGACTGTCAATGGCGAACTTATCTATTATCGTTTTTCATTCGGACGGTAACCGCTACACCCACGGAACACTTCGTCACTTGCGTCATTTCGGCGAAGCTGCCTGCACATTCTTGCTGTGCAGGCAGTGCCTGGAATAATCTCCGCTGCTATGGCAATCCATAATTCTGGAATTCTGGATGTCCATGCGTCTAACCGTTCATGCTTTGACAACGCTTGCAGACTTTGCTCCATGTTTGACCATCTCCCTGTATGCTGATTTGCTCCATTAGGGTCTTTGGGAGAAATCTGGCACTTGGGGATATTGTCTCAGGTCTATAGGCCGTCCACAAGCCGTAGGGAGATTTGACGCTTACTAAAAAATACCTGAAATTTCTTATATTTTCTTTTTATAAATTCCCCTCGTGTAGTTATTAGCCTACACGAGGGGAATTTTGTACATCGTCCGTTTTACCCGTATTTTTCTTTCGTAAAAGATATTTATTGCAAGTCTCGATAGGTGATTAGCTGAATCCCATTTGCTTCAATATATTCTTTTACAAGCGGACTCATGGCACCCGCTAGATCCTTCAGCCTTCTCACTGTTAGGGAGGTATGGTCGAAAAGCTCATCGTCAACATATCCGCAGTGACACACATAATACCCCACCCTGTTTTCTTTCAGGCTGGGCAATGATACAGAAAGCAGATCCTGCTCAATATCCATAGCCAACTGATCCTCTAATGACGCACCCTTAATTGCCCCCACGCTGCAAGGAAGATGATCGCAGTTCAGATCGTTAATCATCTGAAAAGAGCGATAAATTCCATATTTTTCCGCTACCTTTCGAGCCGCCTGATCAGTATTGGGGGTGCACAGTGAGTGCGCATGAAAATATTCAGGCAATCTGCCAACCAACTGCACAAATTTCTTTAACTGATTTTCTGTTTCAATAAGGACCTCCTCATAGGGATAAGGATCATCTTCAAATCTGGATATAAATCCCTCCGAATACATCAGGCGGTTCTGCTGCAAAATCTGCTTTGACGACCTAAAATTTCCACTTTCGTCAAGCAAATGGGGTACAAGTGCCGGATCAGAAACCGGCTTTCCTGCCACCAGATTAATATCAATCCCCAAGCAGACATCTATATCTCTGATTTTTGCAGCCGCTTCATCGGAGTGCTGCATATTTACAAATAATCCCGTGTTTTTAATAATCCCATTTGCGATCCCGTCTAGAATACCGGCAGTCACGCCTCTTGAAATACCATAGTCATCACTTTGAAACAATAATTTTTTCATATTTTTTCTCCATTTTGCTCCGCAAGATCAACGGATACTCTTTTCTTTGTGCGGACAGACTTTTTGCTGTCAAATCCAAACATCATAGCAAGTACAAACGAAATCACAAAGGCTATCGCACAACCGATTGTCCCATGCAGCAGACTGGTTGGATTGTCTCCAGCAAAACACAAGGCCGCTAAAAGATTACCCGCACTGACAAAATACACAGCCACATGCATCACAGCCGCATACACACCGCCCACAAAGCCGCCAGCAACTAAATAGAGAATCGCCCGCTTGTACCGCAGAAGAATGCCAAAAATGGTCGGCTCACTGATTCCTCCCAGCGAAATGGTAATAAAGCTACTACTTCCATACCCTCGGTCTTCTGCATTTTTTGCCTTTAACATGAATGCCAACGCAATCGCCATGAGGCAGTAAAGAGATATTCCTCCGCCGACTAGAATATTGACATCATATCCTACTGACCCCATATGTGTTAGCGCAATTGCGATCAATGCCTGATGCATACCGGTTGCAATCAGCAGAGGCCATACCGCAGCAATCACCCCCGTTGCAACAGGACCCATAACACTATGTAAAGCCATAATCATCTTTGCGATCCCCTGCCCCATTAAAGTACCCACTGGTCCCAGGACGCACAAGGACAGCGGAAGCATAATAATAGTCAACAGCAACGGATAAAGCAGCGTGCGCAAGCTGTTCGGAATGATTTTATTAATTCCTTTCTCCACATAAGACATCACCCAAGTGATTAGAATCATTGGAATGAAGGATGTTGCGTAGGATGTAAGCACCATGGGTATCCCAAAAACAGTAAATGGTTCCCCCTCCTGCACAATTCCCAACAGTGAGGGATGCATCAAGATGCATGCAATAAACAGCGACATCGGAATATTGGCATTGAATTTTTTGGCTCCGCCGTATGCCACGTAAATAGGGAAAAAGTAAAATCCGGCATCCCCTGCAAAAGTCAAAAGACGCATCAGATCACTGGTGAGAGGTAATATATTTAGCATCTTTGGCCCCAGTAAGGCCGCAAACATTTTTAATAAACCCGCAGCTGTGATGATTGGAAGCATAGGGGCAACACACCCACCAATGGCATCCATGACATTGTCCATTATCTTTTTGGCGCTCATCTTCTCCTTGACCGGTGCCGATGTATCTGACTCAGGAATCTGTCTGTTACCTTCCAATCCTGTTATTTTGCAAAATTCCTTATACACGTGATCTACATTGGGTCCAATGATGATCTGATATTGTGCCCCCACATATCTTGTACCAATAATGCCGCTCAATGTTTTGATTGCGTCATCCTGTAATCTTCCGCGATCCTTCAGATTCAAACGCAGCCGGGTCATACAGTATGTAGCGTAGGAAATATTCTCTTTTCCACCTACAAGTTCCAAAATTCTTTCTGCCAATTCTTTTGATTGCATTTCTTTTCTCCTTTTCTGTTTGTAATACAAAAGATCCCATTTTCCATATGCATCATACCGAAGCCAAGAAACCGCCCCAATTCTCCCCTATTTCTACTCTTCCACTTCATACCTCCCTCTGCTGCACAGACGATTAACATGCAGCATCAAATACATTTTCTCTTCCTCATTTAAGTAGTAATGCTTCTGGGCCAACAGGATCTCGATACGGTTTACGCAGGATGAAATCTCAGGAAAATCTTGCACAAGGGACACATACATCTGGATACTTTGCTCCGATGCCGGCTCACTGTGATTTGCTCTGCGTAGCAAGTAGACCAGATGGGAAACAAATCGGGAGTAACTGTACGAGGTTGTATCAATAGAAATATCCATCATATTTTCTATCACCAACGAGCAAAGCTCCACAAGCTCACTCTCCGCATCCCCCGTATAATCAGAAATCAATTCAGAATTGATTATATTTAATGCAATTCCCGTTTTCTCAGACTCAGGCAGCAAAATCCCCAGTCTTTCATTGATCAAGTACATAGTGTATTCAGCGATCTGAGATTCTTGTGGATAAAGATGCTCTACATCATAGTAAATTGGCATCTTGATCTGGATATTTTTTTGCTGTCGTTCCAGAGCAAACTGGATGTGATCCGCTAGCGTCAAAATCAGATTTTGATTCAATTTCGCTGCAATATACTGCAAGGCATATTCATAAATTTCACCGGATATATCCAGAATCTCCGTTGGCAAACTTTGAAGCAGACATGCCTCATGTCCTTCCAAATCATAATAGGTCCTGGATATTTCTGCTAGGTTGGTCAATTCACATGGCATTTTCCGAAAACCGATCCCTTTCCCCTCCACAATAATCTGCTTACCTTGAGAATCTAACGCCAACGCATAATTGTTGTTAATCTTTTTCAGAAGCCTCATCTCTAACCACTCTTTCTTCTAAGATTACAGTCATGATACTTTATCTCCCTTGTTCCCCCTTTTCACGGGCAGACTACCGGTGATAACCCACGGCCTCGATATGTAATATTTTCAACATCCAAGCTTAAAAATTACCGTATTGACTCTAGCATCATACGCCATTAATAAAAAAATACAGAGACACTACCTAATCAAAGATTGGTGATGCCTCCGTAAGAGTTACAGTCCAACTATTCCGTTTTCATCATTATATACTAAATCAGTGCGTTTGTCAATTTAAGTTTATACAAAAACACCATTAATAGTGTCAAGGCCGGAATGTAAACGACCTAAAAAGTCGGGCAGAATTTGACCCAATTGCCAACATTGCAAACACCGGAATTCTTACCGCCGGTTACGGTTCGGCTGCAATCTGGGTCGGTGGAGCCGTCTGGATTCCGGCTTTCAATCGGTCTCTAAGACAGCAGGCCCCCGGATGTTAATGACATGAGCATGGTAACTGATTAAGTGAGCCCTTGAGTGTCCAACTCATATGGATTTTCCAAACAGCTCGATATATCAAAATAAATCCAACGGATAAAAAGCCTGCAACAACCAGAGAAATAATTAACGCAAAGAAAATAGGTCCAGAATTCTCCATCACAATTTCCACCTTTCCCAATCAGAGCGGAGCCTATTTATGTGTATCATGTACATCTATGAGTCGAGGATATACTCTGCCAAGAAGAGAAATCGTGTACATGATATCTAACAAACAAAGGCAACTACCAACATACGTCTATCAAATAAGTGAAACCTCTAGAAAATTTCATTAAATCAGCAGCCCCATTTTCATTGGCACCGCCCAATTTCGTCATGTTATCTAAATTTTAAAAAACTTTTTCGAATTATTATGCATTTTTTCGCAATGCAAGGATATCACATTTTTTTATATGTCAATGCTATATATAGACACCGCAAGAAATACATGTTATATTTCAGGTAGACATCAAACTATATGGTGAGGATAGGACCATATGCCCGCCACTAACGATACAGGGCATTCTTTCAGCGGCTATTTCAAACGGGCTGCCAGTCCTCTGGTTGTTCTTGCATTCCTATCGAAAAAACCTATGTACGCTTACGAACTATCCTCCATTATGGAGCAGCGAAGTCAGGGTAAGTTTACCATTTCGGTGATTTATCCTGTTCTCTACCGATAGATTTTGTCGTAAAGGATACATAACAAAACAATTTTATTGTTGCAGCAACGATGTTAATTGAATTCAGTTGTTTTAATAATTACTTTTCAAATACTAGGATCTTATAAACATAGTAGTTAAACAGAAGCAAAGAGGGAAACAATATTTTTACATGTATAAAAAATTTCTCATATCAGCGTCGGGAAGGATCGGTTGAAACAAATGAAAAAAATAATGATATTACCGTGTTTTGCCTT